>VGOW01000034.1 GCA_016875735.1 Chloroflexota bacterium
AGCGGGCACCGCCGTCCAGCCTCCGGGCTGACCCACACGGTCAGACTGCCCCGTTGCACCAGCGATTTGTTATACCTGCTCCAGTTGCGGACGCGGCAGGTCGGTTTCTTTTTGGTCACACATTAAGCATAACCGATTTCCGTGTCCGCAACGTTTCCTTTGTGCAACAAAGCCATCACAAAGGCCTATGTGGGGCAAAGGACGCAGAGCAATCTGCGCCCGGATTTTTAAGTGGCGGATTTCTTTTCTGAGACTATAATCATTCTGTATATCTCCCCGCTCAGTTGAGCGCGCAATCTTCATTAATTCGTTGCCCACAACCCACTGCATCCGTTGACGAACACCCATGTCCTTCGTCCATTTGCACGCGCACACCGAATACTCGCTCCTTGACGGGCAGGGCAAGATCAAGAAGATGGCGGCCCGCGCCAAAGAGCTGGGTATGCCCGCCCTCGCCATCACCGATCACGGCACGATGTTCGGGGTCGTCGAGTTCTTCAATGCCTGCAAGGCGAGCGAGATCAAACCTATCATCGGCGTGGAAGCTTATCTGGCTCCGCGCGGCATGGGCGACCGCGATCCGCAAAAAGATCGCAAGGCCTATCATCTCCTCCTCTTGGCCGAAAACGAAACCGGCTACCGCAACCTCCTTCAGATCGCCACCGCCGGACAACTCGAAGGCTTCTACTATAACCCGCGCATCGATCATGATTTCCTCGCCGCGCACGCCGACGGATTGATCTGCACCACCGGCTGCCTCAACGCCGAAATCCCCAAAGCCATCGTCGAGGGCCGCGAAGCCGATGCCCGCAAATGGATCGATTGGCATTATCAAGTCTTCGGCAAAGATCGCTTCTTCTTCGAACTGCAAGATCACGACATCGCTGAACTGCGGCAGTTGAACAAAGCGCTGTACGATCTCGCGCCGCGCTACAACGCGCAGTTCGTTGCCACCAACGACGTTCACTACATCCGCCCTGAAGACCACACCCTGCAGGATATTCTCCTGTGCATCCAAACCAGCGCCCTCGTCGCCGACAAAAACCGGATGCGGATGACCGACCCCTCTTATCATCTCCGCTCGCCCGACGAAATGCGGCGGTTGTTCGCCGACGCGCCGGGCGCAATCGAGAACACCCTCGCCATCGCCGAGCGGTGCAACGTCGATCTCGGTTTCAAGCAATATCATCTGCCCATCTTTCCTGTGCCCGAAGGCCGCACGCCCGAAACCTATCTGCGCGAATTGTGCGAGGCCGGCCTGCGCCGCCGCTACGGCTCGCGCGCCGACGCCCCCATCGTGCGCGAGCGCCTCGATTACGAACTCGGCGTCATTCACACGATGGGCTTCGACACTTACTTTCTCATCGTATGGGATTTGTGCCGCTTCGCGCACGACAACGGAATTTGGTACAACGCGCGCGGGTCAGCCGCCGGCTCATTAGTGGCCTTTTGCCTCGACATCACCCTCGTCGAGCCGCTCGAACACGATCTCATCTTCGAGCGCTTCCTCAACCCCAGCCGCATCTCGATGCCCGACATCGACCTCGACTTTCAAGACGACCGGCGGCACGAACTTCTGCAATACACCTCGCGCAAATACGGCGAAGACAAAGTCGCGCAGATCATCACCTTCGGCACCCTCAAAGCCCGCGCCGCCATTCGCGACGTGGGCCGCGTGCTCAACGTTGATCTGAATCAAAAAGTCGATCCGGTCGCCAAACTCGTCCCGGCCATCCCCGGCAAAGACGTGCCCATCGATCAGGCGTTGGAAGAAGTGCCGGAGCTCAGAGAGAAGTACGAGTCGGATGACGAGATCAAAAACATGATCGACATTGCCCGCGGGCTGGAGGGCACGGTGCGCAACGCCGGCACCCACGCGGCGGGCGTCGTCATTACCGACAAACCCATCACCGAATACATCCCGCTTCACCGCCCCACCAAAGGCGCGGGCGAAGATTCACCCATCAGCGCCGTCACCCAATTCGAGATGGAAATTCTCGAAAGCCTCGGCTTGCTCAAAGTGGATTTTCTCGGCCTGCGCACCCTCACCATCATGGCCCGCGCCTGCGAATACATTCGCCAGCGGCACGGCGTGCAGTTTGATCTGAGCAACATCCCCACCGACGATCCGGCCATCTATCAGCTCATTGGCCGCGGCGACGTGGCCGGCGTGTTCCAAGTGGAAGGCGCGGGCATGAGGCGCTTTCTCGTCGATATGAAGCCGACGCGCCTCGATCACATCATCGCCATGGTGGCTCTCTATCGCCCCGGCCCCATTGACTTCATTTCCACGTATATTCGCCGGATGCACGGCGAGGAGAAGGTCGAGTATCGCCACCCGATGCTCGAGCCGATCCTCAGCAGCACCTACGGCATCACCGTGTATCAAGAACAGATCATGCGCGCGGTGATGAACCTTGCCGGATACACCGCCGCCGAAGCCGACTCTTTCCGCAAAGTGGTGGCGAAGAAGAAGGGCGAGGAGATGATCAAACAGCGCCAGAAGTTTGTGGCCGGCGCGGTGCAGCACGGCATCTCCGAAGAGGCGGCCAACCTGATCTTCGATGACTGGGAAACGTTTGCGCGATACGGGTTCAACAAGAGTCACGCCGCCGATTACGCCGTGATCTGCGCGCAGACGGCCTACCTCAAAGCCAAGTATCCGGTGGAATACATGGCCGCCCTGCTTACAGCAGACAAGGGCGACACCGATAAAGTGGCGCTGTACGTGGCCGATGCCCGGCGCATGGGCATCGAGGTGAAGCCGCCGGATGTGAATTACAGCGGACTCGATTTCACCATTGACGACAGCGGCGTTGCGAACGGCGCGAAGCCGGCCATCCGATTCGGCATGGGCGCCATCAAAAATGTGGGCGAGGGGCCGGCGAATGAAATTATGCGCGCGCGGAGCGCGGGCGGCGCGTTCCAGTCCATCGACGATTTTTGCCGCCGCGTGGATCTGCGGTTGGTGGGCAAACGCGCGCTGGAGTGCATGATCAAAGTGGGCGCGCTCGATTCGCTGGGCAAGCGCGCGCCGCTGTTGGCCGGGCTGGAGTCGATTGTGGCCGCCAGCATTTCGGCGCACAAGGCCGACGACGTGGGCCAGTTCGATCTGTTCAGCGTGATGGGCGGGAGCAGCCCGGTGGCGACCGTTTCTCTGCCCAAGAATGTGGCCGACCTTCCGCTCAAAGAGATGCGCGCCAGCGAAAAAGAGTTGATGGGTGTGTACGTGTCCGACCACCCGCTGATGGCGCGCATTGACGAGATTCAATCGGTGGTGACTCACTACAGCGGCGATCTCGACGAAACGCTCAACGGCAAGTCGGTAGTGTTGGCCGGGCAGGTCACTCACGTGCGCAAACACATTTCGGCCAAGAGCAACAAAGAGATGGGTTTCGTGACGGCGGAGGATTTGCAAGGCGCGCTCGATCTGGTGATCTTCTCCAGCCTGTGGAAGGATGTGAAAGATTGGCTGGCGGCGGAGCAGATCGTGATCATCACTGGCAAGGTGGATGCGCAGGGCGGCAAGGTGAAGATTTTGGTGGACGCGCTGAGCCGGGAGGTGAAGGTGGTGAAGGCGGCTGGCGCGACGAATGGCGAAAGACGAAAGGCGACAGATAAACTTCAAACTTCAAACTCCAAACTCCAAACTCCAGCCGCAAACCGCCAACAACCCAATGTGGCCGAAGGGAGAGGAGATTACATTGCGCTCGACTCGCGGCACGCGGATGATGAGTTCGATCCGTTTGCGGGAGAGGTGTTTGATCCGTTCGAGGATCGCGTGACGGAGAAGAGGAATGGGGTGGGGCAGGCTGGAGGAGCGAGGCCGGCGCCGGGAGAGAATGGCGGGGGCGGGAATGGGTTGGCGGCGGCCACTGGCGAGACGGCGCGGGGCGGGAATGGGTTGGCGGCGGCCACTGGCGAGACGGCGCGGGCCGAGATCAATGTTGCGCGGCCCGAATCGGTTGCCGGGCCGACGAATGGCAATGGCGGCGGCAACGGCTCGCAGGCAGAGGCGGGCGGTTCTCTTCAGCCCCATGGCCGCAATGGAAAGTGGGCGAGTTTCATCGAAGAGACGAACAATGCGGATGTCGAATCGGTCAATATGGCCGACGAGCCGCCGAAACGGATTGTGATAACATTGCCCTCGACAGGTGACGCGGCGAAAGACAAGTATTTGCTGAGGCGCGTGTATGAGACGCTGATCAGCCATCCGGGCAACGACCACTTTACGCTGGTTGTTACCGAAGCCGACGGGCAGCAGTTTGCGATTGATTTTTACAACGACTCGACGACTCATTACTGCAATGAGCTGTTGGCGCGGCTTGGCCGTTTTGTTTCGGCAGATGTGATCGAAGTGCAGCCCCTCACCTGAAATCGTTTTCCGAGGCACGATCATGAATTGCATAGGGATACTGACCAGCGGCGGCGACGCGCCGGGCATGAACGCTTGCGTGCGCGCGATTGTGCGCACGGCGATGAGCCACAACTTGCAGGTGAAGGCGGTGCTGCAAGGTTTCGACGGGGTGATGAAGTGCGCCTTTCAGGAATTGCGGGCGCGCGATGTGGGCGGCATCATTCAGAAGGGCGGAACGATTTTGCAGACGGCGCGGTGCAAAGAGTTTTACACGCCGGAGGGGCAGGAGCAGGGGTTGAAGAATTTGCATTACGGCGGCATCGACGGGCTGATTGTGATCGGCGGCGACGGTTCGATGCGCGCGGCGATGGCTCTGCATCAGCGCGGCCTGCCGGTGGTGGGCATTCCGGCCAGCATCGACAACGATATTTGGGGCACGAACATGGCGATTGGGGTGGACACGGCGCTGAACACGATTGTGGAAGCGCTCGACAAACTGCGGGACACCGCCTCCTCGCACAAGCGCGCGTTTCTGGTGGAGACGATGGGCCGCCGCTGCGGCTATTTGGCTCTGATGAGCGCGGTGATCGGCGGCGCCGAAATGGTGTTGATCCCCGAAGTGGAAACGCCGGTGGAAGAGGTGATGGACACCATAGCGCAGGCTTATGCGCGAGGCAAGACTCACGCCATCGTCATGGTGTCCGAAGGCGCAAAATACAACGCCTCGCAGTTGGCGCAATACTTGGCCGAGCACGCGCCCTCGATGCAGACGCGGGTGACGATCCTCGGGCACATTCAGCGCGGCGGGCGGCCCACGGCCTTCGACCGTTTGCTGGCGGCGCGGTTCGGGGTGCGCGCGGTGGACGCGCTGTTGAATGGCCAGCACGGCACCATGACGGCATTGGGCGGGCGCGAGATTGCGCTGGCGCCGTTGAGCGAAGTGACGGCGCGACAGCGCGGCGCAAATTTGGAGTATTACAAAATGGCGAAAATGCTCGCCAGATAAGCAAGCATAGCGATAGGAATCGACAGGCCGGGATACTTTCCCGGCCTGTTGATTCACAAACCATTTTGCAGAATGGCTTCCGAATTACGGCTTGTTGCCCTTGCCTCCGCCGTTGCCGCCCCCGTGTCCATTTCCGTTGCCGCCGCCATTCCCATTACCGCCGTTCCCATGGCCGTTTCCGTTCCCACCCTCGTTTCCATTTCCGTTGCCCCCGCCATTCCCGTGACTGTTGCCGCCCCCGTTCCCATTGTTGTTGCCTTGAATTGAATCATTCGCCGCGGCGACTTCCGGCGTCGGCGTCGTTTCCGCGTTCTTCCATTCCACCACACGCGCATTCGCGCCGCCGCCCATCACTTTGAATCCGAGATCGTGCGCGATCTGCCCCCAACCTTCTCCGGCCTGATGGCGGGCGAGAAGTTCGTCAACCGTCAGCCCGCTGACCGCCGCCAGCGCGTAGGCTTTTCCGATCTCGCCATAGCCCAAGCCCTGCGAGTGCCACTCTTCCACGTCAGCGGCGGTGACGCAATATGCTTTGGCGATTCTCAGCGCGGGCACGGCCGCCGATTTGCCGCTCGTGTCGGTTGCGGTTGATGTGACGGTGACCGATGCGCTGGCCGAAGGAGTGAGGGTGGGACACGGAGTCGGGGTGAGATCGAGGCGGCCCCCGGAGGCCCAGGCCATGCTGATTGAGCCGAGCGCCAATGCCAAAATGAGAGAGACTGCGAGAATCCGGTATTTCATGCGACCTCCGATGCGATTGCTACTCCGTAAAACCGCAGAAGCCGGGCAGAAGATACGGATGAGTTTCAGAATCGTTTGGACTGATACAGTATGGAAACGGGAGAAAAACCCGATGAGGATGTAATGCTTGCGAATTTGCTTTGGCCAACACTACACCCACGTCGGCTCGGCGTACTTGCCGAACGACTCTCGCATCACCCCCACAATTTCACTCAGCGTGGCATAGGCGCGCACGCAATCTAAAATATGCGGCATGGTGTTTTCAGTTCCGTTGCAAGCGAGTCGCAAACGGTCGAGGGCCTGCCCCACGCGGCCATTGTCGCGCTCTTTTCGCAAAGCCTGTAATCGCTTCACTTGCCGGTCGTAGCCATTCGGGTCCATCGCCAGAATCGGGATGGTGAGCGGTTTGTTGTCGGCGTAATCATTCACCCCAACGACGGTGCGCGTGTGATCGTCGATCTCGCGTTGATAGCGATAGGCCGCGTCGGAGATTTCTTTTTGGAAGAAGCCTTTGTCGATTGCCGGGAGGACGCCGCCGAGGTCTTCGATGCGCTTGAAGTAGGCCCGCGCTTGCGCTTCCATTTCGTTCGTCATCGCTTCCACGAAGAACGAGCCGCCGAGCGGATCGACGGTGTTGGTCACTCCCGACTCTTCGGCGATGATCTGTTGCGTGCGCAGAGCAACGGTGACGGCGTGTTGCGAAGGCAGGGCCAGCGCCTCATCCATCGAGTTCGTGTGCAGACTTTGCGTGCCACCCAACACGGCGGCCAACGCCTGAATGGCCACGCGCACGATGTTGTTCTCCGGCTGTTGCGCGGTGAGGCTCGCCCCGGCGGTCTGCGTGTGAAAACGCATGAGCCACGAGCGCGGGTCTTTCGCGCCGAAGGTTTCGCGCATCTCGCGCGCCCAAATGCGGCGGGCGGCGCGATACTTGGCGATCTCCTCGAAGAAATCGTTGTGCGCGTTGAAGAAAAACGAAAGGCGCGGAGCGAAGTCGTCAATGTCCAATCCGCGCGCCAGCGACCAACGCACATATTCGAGTCCGTCGGCCAGCGTGAAGGCCAGCTCCTGCGCGGCGGTGCTTCCGGCCTCGCGGATGTGGTAGCCCGAGATGGAAACCGGGTTCCACTGCGGGAGATGTGCCGCGCCGTATTCAATCGTGTCCACCACCAATCGCATCGAAGGCTCGGGCGGGAAGATATATTCCTTTTGGGCGATGTATTCTTTGAGAATGTCGTTCTGAGTTGTGCCGCGCAACTGATCGGCGCGGACGCCCTGCTTCTCGGCGGCGGCGACGTACATGGCCCACAGGATCGCGGCGGGCGAGTTGATCGTCATCGAGGTGGATACTTTGTCGAGCGGGATGCCGTCGAGGACGATCTCCATATCTTTCAGCGAACTCACCCCCACCCCGCATTTGCCGAACTCGCCCAGCGCTTCGGGCGCGTCGGTGTCGTAACCCATCAGCGTCGCCAAATCGAAGGCAATCGAGAGGCCGGTCTGCCCTTGATCGAGCAGATATTTGAATCGCGCATTCGTCTCCTCGGCGGAGCCGAACCCGGCAAACATGCGCATCGTCCACAGCCGCCCGCGATGCAGTGAGGGATGCACGCCGCGCGTGAAAGGGTACTCGCCGGGAAAGCCGAGATCGCGCTCGTAATCGAGATCGGCGACATCCAGCGGCGTGTAGAGTCGGTTCACCGGCTCGGAAGAGGTGGTGATGAAAGCGCCTCTGCGTTCCGGCATCTTCGCCAGAGTCTTGCGCAGAGTCGTCTCTTCCCACTGTTCGGTTGAGTCGCGCAGAGCGGCGAGTTTGACTTTATCGTACATCGAGTGACTCCTATCCACTATTTGACGGCGAACTGTTCGACTTCCAGCGAGTCGATTCCCGGCGATGCGCCTTGAGTGATGAGCAATCGTTGGCCGCTGGCCGGATCGTACATGCCGACTCGGATTGTGTAAACGCCGCTCGGCAGATCGGGCGGGAGGGTAACGGCGAACAAATCATTGAGGGATTGGCCGGGCGTCCACGAGTCGGTGGGGGCGAGACCGCCTTGCGGTATTCCATCATACTGCGCAATCAATTGCCCGTCGGCGTCGAAGATGTGGGTGAAAAATTTGTATGAGACAGTGGTCGCCGCAACGTATCGCCAGTTGAGAGCCATTCGGATCGCGCCGCCGGAGGAAGTCGCCGTGTCCGCAACCACTGCCGATGACAATTCGATTTGTTCGCCGAACACCGCGCCCACTGTTCGCAGCGTCGGAGTCGCATCGGGCATAGTCGCATAACGCAAGACACGCACCGGCCCAAACCACTGTTCGCTCATTCGATAGAGATGAGTGTTCAACCAAGATTCGATCTGGCGTTGGGGATCGCCTCTGCCCTCGAACACCATCACCACCCACAGTTGGCTCGCGCTTTGCGCCGCTTGCCCTATCTCTGCCTGCGCGCCCTCGAAGTTGACCGGCCAACTGTTGGCGATGGGACGCAGGCGGCTGGCGTCCAAATCGGCGGCCTCGAGCGCGTAAAGTTGATTGGGCGGATACAACACAATCGGCAGGTCGGGTGCGCGGTTGAGGTAACCGGCAACCGAGTTGTACTCGGCGGCCAGTTTTGTCGGATTGCCGAACACGAAGTCGGCGATCTGTTTCGAGAGTTCGCCCGTCGTTCCCGCCACACGCCACAGGTTGGCGACACTGGGGCCGACATACAGATGCGGCCAATCGGCGCTGCCGGGCAAATCGTATGTGCGAGCCAATTCCAACACCGCGCCGTGCGGATGATCGGGCAGGGGGGCGCGCGGCAGAAGTTCGACGAAATAGAGCGGGTCGCCGCTGGCCAACCACGGCGCAATCTCCGTTCGTTGTTCGGGCGAGTCGCCGAAGTCGAACACCAATCCGTTCGCTTCGCCCCAACCTCCGTAGAGTTCCCAACGCAGGCCAGTCGCCAAAACATTGATGCGCCGCTTCGTTGCCCGCTGCTCTTCGAGCAGATCGGCCACAATGCTTTGAGCGGCCACGCCGGTCCAACCGACTCGCCCAACGATCGGATGCCGACTCAGAAGGGGCGCCGACGATGCTCAACGCCACGCGGTTGTCGCCGTCACGGCGGCCAGCACGCTCATCGAAGCGAGCGTCACTGTGAGATAGCGAGTGGGAAAGTAGTCGGCGACCAAAATATAGGGCGCGGCGAGGCCGAAGGCTGGGGCGAGGAGAAACACAATCCGCCGTGTGCGGAGTCGCCCGGCCAGAGGGAGAGAGGCGGCGGTCATCAGCCAAATGGGGTAGGTGAAGAACGACGGAATCGTTTCGGCATACAGCCGCAGGTTGAGTCCGATCAGTTGCAGGCTTTGCGCGGGATCGAACTCGCCGCGGCACTGCGGTGAGTGGCGCCAGTGATACCGTGAAAGTATTCGCCATACATGATCAGCCGCCGAATTTCTTCGACGTGAAATATCTCGTCAAAGAACAACGGCATCAATGTCAAATGGCGCAGGCGCAAAATGAGAATCCCGATCAGGAGAAGATACTCGGGCCCGTTGCTATGAGTGAACGACTCGATGATGGAGGAAAATAGGCGGCGCACGGATGGGCGAGGGCGAGTCAATCTGCGTTCATCTACGAACCGTTTTGCGAGTTGCGCAGATGAACCATGAAGCAACCACAGATTTCACCGATGGGGGGCAAGCAAAATTCGTGTAATCCGTGAAATCTGTGGTTTCTATGAGAACCCACAGGCGATTATAGCATTGCGGCCTCGGCCTCAAACGAATAGAATCACTGGCCAAAGGAGCGCGCATGATCGAGATTGATATTCCGGGCCGCGGGCTGATTCGGTTGGAGCATTTGGTGACGGATGTGAATGGCACAATTGCCAAAGATGGCTGTTTGCTCGACGAGATCGCCCAGCCATTGATGGCGTTGAAAGATCGGCTGACGATTCACCTCATCACCGCCGACACGCACGGCAGACAAGACAGCATCGACGCGGCGCTGGCCCTCAATTCGGTGCGGCTCGCGGCGGGGAATCAGGCCGAGCAAAAAGCCGCGTACGTTCGGTCGCTCGGCGCGGAGACCGTTGTGGCGATGGGCAACGGGGCCAACGATGCGCTGATGCTGAAGGAGGCCGCCATCGGCATTGCGGTGATGGGGGAGGAGGGGCTGGCAGTGGAAGCGCTGATGGCGGCGGATGTGTTCAGCCATAGCGCGCGCGAGGCGCTGGCTCTGTTCGATTTTCCGACTCGGCTCGTGGCAACCCTGCGGCGATGAGGGCAGCTACAGGCTCGCGCCCTTCGCCCCTTTCACCATGCCCAGCACATCCAGCGCCGCCTGCTTTTGCTCCGGTGTGAGCGCCCCTTTGAGATGAATGTGCCCATTGTGCACCGTGAGTCGGTACCCCGGCGGAATGGAGGCCGTGCGAGAATCGGTCGCCAGCGCGTAGGCCGCCGCGTGTTGGATCGCGGCATCGTCCATCAAATCGAGAATCACCGGCAGTCCGGCCAATGCCTCTGCAATCTGATCGCGCATCATCGGCGAGGCCACAATGCCGCTCAGCGCGGCTTGCCCTTCGGCCACTTTCAATTCCAGCGCGGGCTTCGACACACGAATCGAATCCAGCGCCCACAGCGTTTCTTCGACGAGGTTGCGCAAGTCGAGATCAGAAATTGCCGGTTCAGCAACAACGGTTGTATGTTCACTCATAGACGCCTCCATACACGCATTATAGTCTCGCCCCAGTGCGCCGAGAGGTGTCAAACATCATGAGCGCCACGCCCTTCATCATCCGCCCGGCGGTCGTCGGCGATGCTCCGGCCATCGGCGCCGTGCATTGCTCCAACGTGAAACAGTGGCGGCGATGGGAAGCCGACGGCGGCGCGCGCCCGGCGCGATATGCCGACCTCGGCCCCTACCAGCGCTGGCTGAACGGCGGCCCGTGGATGGACGCCGACTCGTGCGCCCATCACCTCCAACGGCTGTTCGCCGCCGGCGGCATCGCCCTCGTCGCCGAGCGGCGCGGGCGCGTGCTGGCCGAAGTCGAACTGCACGTCGCCGAGGAGCCGCCGCCCTATGGCCGCAACATGAACCTCGCCGTGCTGTACGTTCACCGCAACCATCACGGGCACGGACTCGGCACCGCGCTCATGCGGCACGCCCTCGCCCTCGCCGAAGCGCACCAATGCCACACCTTCACCGTTGCGCACGCCGAAGCGCCAAACTTTTACGCCCGCCACGGCCTGCGCAAAGAATCGCAATGGGTGCGTTATCGCCTGCCGGTGGGCGGCGGCAAAATCAAATACAGCGCCGAGCCCCTGCCCGATGCGCCATACGATCTCGTGCGCGGCTGGGCCATGCCCATTGGCCGCTACCAAAACGCGCTCCACGATTGGGAACGCACGCGGCCCGGCGCAGTGCCCGACTTCGTCGAATGGCGCGGACTGAGACTCGAACGCCACTGGATCACGGTGAGCCGCCACCGCGCCGCGCTCATCCTCGAAGAATCGCCCTCCGCGCCCGGCGTCGCCAACGCCTTCCTCTTCACCCCGGCTCACTCCACCACCGACTTCCTCCCCGCCATCCGCGACTTGGCTGCCCTCTTCGGCTTCACCGGCCTGCGTTGCTTCACTCGCGCCGACACTCATCCCCCCGACGCCGTCGCCACAGATTACACGCACAAACTCTTCCTCAAACGATTGCGATGAACTCATGCTATCATCATCGCCATGTGGTGTGGGGGGCAGCCCTTGCGGCAGCCCTTGCGGCTGCCCCTGCCGATACCCGCCCATCATTTGCGCCGAAGGAGATCATCCCCATGCCCATCCGCCTCGATCATCTCGAACCCTCCGAGAAAGTGCACGTCGCCGTCAAAGGCAATGCCACATGGGCCATGGCCGCCGCCGCGCTCAAACAAAAAGGCGGCAACCCCACCTGGCCGCTCGTCGTCCGCAAAGCCGACGGCTCGTACGCCGCCGTCTCTTTCGAAGCCATCCTCAACAGCGGCGACCTCCCCCCCGACACGCTCGCCGAAAATTTGCCCGGCCTCTCGCCCGTCGACTCCGTCGAGATCAATTCGATGGGCACCGACGCCGCCCGCGACCGCGTGAGCGGACTCAAAGGCATGAAGCTGATCGTCATCGCCGACGCTGATGGCAAATTCATGGGCACGCTCGGCAAAGGAATCAAGCGCAGCGGCGGAGAACTGCCCACCGCCAAACTCGATCAACTCGCCGGGCAGAACGTTGACCTCACCCAGCTCGGCGATCTACTGCTCGATTAAGTCTTGCGCTATTCAACCCGATAGGAACCACTGATTTCACGGTTTGCACGGAACTACTCGTCAGTGAAATCTGTGGTTGCCTTCTTCTCAAGTGTAACTCGTATCACCCAAAGGAGCGCCTATGTTTCCCGATGTTGTCAGCAGCCTCGCAAACCAAGTGGGCGGTGTCATCGGCAATTGGGTCAAGAATCCGTTCAACCGATTGTTCTTCTATTGGTATTTCCTCCCGGCCTTAGCCTTCATCCTCTTTCAGCGATTCGTCGTCCTCCCCACCGCCTTCGACATCCAGCCGCCGAACCTCCTCGCTTACGCCGCCGCCAGCCCCGCCCTCTCCCAGCCCGCCGACTCCGCGCCCGAAGGCGAACCTTCCTCGGCCCCCACCCTGCCCGACTCCAGCCTCGATCCCTCAACCCATTTCACCGCACTGCTCATCAACTTCCTCGGCGTGGATATGCTCTACTTCATCATCCTGCCTTTCGTCGCCGCTATCGGCCTCAACGCCATCGCCTTCCAAATCACCCGCCTCTACGAAGGCTACGCCTGGCCCGTCTCCGTTCTGCTCAAACCGCTCAAAGCGCGCAACACTGCCGAAAGCAAAAAACTCTACGGCGACCTGCCGAAGAAACGACTCGCATACCTTACCCTGTGGCGAACCGAAAAGCGATTGGCCGCCGACGACTCCAAACTGCCCGAAGTGCGCCAGAAGCTGGCCGACCTGCGCCGCGATATTCAGAAGATGCACGACGATCTCGAATCGAAAGCCGCAGGGAAGCCGACCGCCCTCCCCAGCGAATTGCACCGCGTGACGCCGACGGCGCTGGGCAACATGCTTGCTGTCGCCGAAGAGTATCCCGTCACCCGCTACGGCATCGACTCGGTGTTGTTTTGGCCCCGCCTGCGCAGTGAACTCAAACCCGAAGAACTGCTCCCCCTCGATTCGGCCAAAGGCGTGGTGGACGGAATGCTCAATTTTTCACTGCTGGCCTACCTCGCCGCCGTCGAGTCGATCATCGTCGGCATCGTCGTGGCCATTGGGCGCGCGCCGGTGAAGCCGGAATCCCAGCCATTGGCAATTTTGTTCGGGTGCGCCGTGCTGGCGCTCGTTGTGGGATACGCCGCCTATCGCGGGGCAGTGAACGCCGCGCAGAGCATGGGCGCATCCATGCAGAACTATTTCGATTACAACCGCGATGCGGTGCTGGCGAAGTTCGGCCTCAAGCGCCCCGATCAAATCGAAGATGAGAAGATCGTGTGGTATCGGCTCGGCGCGTTCCTCCGACGCGGCGAGTCGTTCTATTTCCCCGAGTTCGCCGAAGCCGAAAAAGAAAACAAAGTTTGATCTGAAATTTTGTGACCTTTTTTAAGGCGCGGGGGATTGACTCGCCTCTGCATTGAGGCGTACATTGCGATCAACAGGAAAGCCTCACCCGCTTTCGGGGGTGGCCGGGCTGGCTCTCCGGCAGTAACACTATCTGCGCACTCCGGTCACACATCCCTTTCGCTCTCACCAGCGAATACGGGTTGCCCTCTTGGGCTAACAAGACCGACCGGCCAATAGGCAGATCGCAGGACATGCCGGATCCGTTCAGCCTCATCGTTTGGCTCTAGCGGCAGTCAAGCGCTCCTCCGAGTCCAAAGTGGGCGTGGGCTTTCTCTGATTCACCGCAGGCGGCTATGGTCGCCTGCTTTTATTTGGAGGCAGGAACGAGATCGAGATAGGGCAGACTGCGGCGCATGGCCGCCGCGCTCTCGATTTCGAGCGACATGAGGGGCGGGGTGGGCAGGCCGCGCAGCATGGGCAGAATGGTTTTGTAGTCGAGCACGCCATCGTCGAAGCCGCGATGCTCATCCACCCGCCCGCCGTTGTTGTTGAGGTGGCTGTATTGAATGAAACTGCCCAGATCAGCCAGCCATTCCTTGAACGGCACTTCGGAGAAAAGGTGAACATGCCCCACGTCGAGGCAGGCGATGAGCCACGGCGAATTCACTTGCCGAAGCACGTCGCCGATGAGCGCCGGATCGTATTCCCACATATTTTCCAACGCCAACCGAATCTCCATCGCTTCGGCGGTTTCGGCCATGCGCCCCCAAAACTGCGCCTGCCGATCCGTCCACGCGCGGCGGAAGGGCGCGTTGCGGATGGTGGTGAGATAGTTGGCGTGGAAGACGATGGCGCGCGCGCCGAGCCGGGCGGCGATGTCGAGATTCTGGAGGTAGCGGTCGCGGGTGACGGCCACGATTTTCGGGTCGAGGCTGGCGCTGGTCATGTCCATGAATGCGCCGTGCATCGAGCGCTCGCCCTCGAAGTTCCGCAGTTTATGCTCGTAAACGGTTATCCATTCGGGGTGGTTGTCGAGCGCATCGGGGTAGGCGAAGGTTTGGATTTCGAGGCCGAGCCCGCGTTCGTTGGCCAGCTCCAAACATTCGTCGAAGTTGTAATGATCGCAAGCGAGGATGACTTTGTCCATAACCCGCCCCCAAGGCGGTAGTGCGGGAATTGTACTCTACGCAATGGGGCGATGCAACCTTTTTATCCACGAAGTTGCACGAAGAAACATTGAAGTGTCGTGGGGTTTCGCGCATCCAAGCCGGAAATTCTGCACACAGATTCACACAGATGGACACAGATCAGAATCCGTGTTTATCTGTGTTCATCCGTGTACAAAAAGGCTTCAGCGCCTATTCCGGAAACGGGCCGTATAGAGAGTCAGGCTACACCCAAACGCGCCATTTCGCGCGGCACATCCAACGCGGGATGAAAGTGGATGGCCGTCATCCCAACTCGGCGAGCGGCTTCCACGTTTTCCTGCACGTCGTCCACGAACACCGCTTCGGCGGCGGACACACCCAGCCGCCGCAGCGCCCGCTCGTAGATTTCGGGATCGGGTTTGCGCAGGCCCTCTTCAGCCGAGATCACCAATTCTTCGAAGGCGGCAACGATGGGAGGATGGCTGGTGAGGAATTTGCGCGCGCCGCCCCAGGCATTGCTGAGGATGCCGGTGCGATACCGGCCGCGCTTCTCGGCCACCCATTGAATCAAAGGGAAGTCGAATCGATCGCCCGACCAAAAATCTTGTTGAAGCGCTGTCAGTTCTTCTGCCGTCAGATCGAAGTGGCGGCGCACCCATTCCCACGCGTCGATCTCGGTGGCTTGCCCGATGGCGGCGGCATTGGATACAGGGTTGTTGAACACGGTGTCGGCCAGCTCCCAATCGCCGAGCCCGAATCGCGCTTCCCATTTGCGCCGGCCGCTGAGGTCTTCGGTGCGTAGGAGTACGCCGCCAACGTCGAAGAGGAGGGCGTGAATAGTCATTAGCGAGTGGTGGATAGCCGATGGCTGATAGCAGATAGCGGATGGTTGATGGTGGGCGGCTATGAGCCAATTGCTATTCGCTATCTGCTAGAGGGGCGGCCAGGGGTAGTTGCGGCCGGGGCCGGGTTCGGGGAAGCAGCCCGTCCTCAGCAAACGATCGGCGCGGCGGCGCAGGGCGGTGATCTCGTCGGGGGCGAGGAGTTGAGTCAACAGCGTGAGCAGATCGGAGGGCGGGTTGAGCATGGCTCGAAATTTGTTGAGCGATTGGAGAGCGTCGTCGGCGATCTCTTCTCCGGCAAAATCCCACACGACGGTGCGAAGTTTGGGCTCGGCGTGAAAGCACAGGCCGTGATCGATGGCCCACACCTCGCCGCGGCGGTCGCGCAAAATGTGGCCGCCTTTGCGGTCGGCGTTGTTGGCCAGAATGTCGAAGAGGACGATGGGCTTGAGGATTTCTTTGTCGTCTTCTTTGAAGTTGAAGTAATGGCTTTCGGGATCAACATCCACGAAGAATTGAACCGAGCCGGGTCCTTCGTCGCCGTCGCGGGCAACAGTGGGCGGCACAAAGCCCCAGCCCAACGCCTCGCTTACCACGTAGGCGGCGGTTTCCCTTTTGTACAGCGTGCCTTCGGGAAAGTCCCACAGGGGCCGTTCGCCGCGCATGGGTTTGTAAACAGCGGGCAGTCGTAGTTCTTCGTAGTTGATGTACACGAGGAAGGTGTAGTTGGACCCCCACGGCAAGAGGCCTTTCATTTCCATCTCGCCTTGACCGAGGGCGGTGAGCACGCGGGTGGCGGTGACAGGGTGGGAGTCCATCAATACCTATGCCCATTCCTCCTCGGGCAAAAGTGGCCTTCGGGATCGATGGGCTGGAGGCAGTTGCCGCAAATGGGCCGCCCCTGCCCGACGATCTGCAGACCGTATTGGGCCATAGCCAGCATTTGCGAGCGCGTGGCCCAGAAACGCACCGAAGCCGCGTCGTCGGGGTTGGCCTCTTCCTCTTGCGCTTCCTGCGCCACGAGGATCACGCGATCGGTATCTTCGTCGTATCCCAACCCAAACTGCCCCACGCGGAAGAGGGGCTCCAATGGCTCGCGCAGTTCCATATCGGCTTGAAGGAAACTGCCGCCCGGCGAGAGCAGGCCGGGAAAACGCTGTTGCAGTTCTTGCAAAAATTGTTCGACGCCGATGCCCAGCGCCTGCACTTGCTGTTTCTCGCACAGCACGGTGGTGGAGCGGCCTCCGCTTTCGGCCTGCAAATAAAACACGCGCTTGCCCGGTTGCCCCACTGCTCCGGTAGTGATGCGAGTGACGGGGTTGAGTTCGATGACGCGGCCCATAGTCAGCCTTTGCGTTTTCTTGTTGGCGGCGTGTCGCGGCCCGATAACGGCTGTTCGTTCATCTTCAGCACCATCGGCATACTGCCCAGCCGAAGGTGAGAGATCGATCCGGTGCCGATCAGGATTCGCTGAAACATGTCGAGCGGCGCGCCGAGATAATGCGCCAGAATCAATTTGATCACGTCGCCGTGCGAAAAGACGGCGACGGCGCGTTTGGGATATTGGCGGGCGATGGCTTCCATCGCATCTACCGCGCGCGACTGCACGGCGCGCAGTGTTTCGCCGCCGGGAAATTCCATCGAGGAGGGATTCTTTTGCACCACTGCCCAAAGCTTGGTGCGCGAGAGGGCTTTGACGCTTTTGCCCGTCCAATCGCCGTAGCGCACTTCGCCCACATCATCGCACGGTTGTATTTCGATCTTTTTTGCCTTCGCCA
Source organism: Chloroflexota bacterium (assembly GCA_016875735.1). Lineage (GTDB taxonomy): Bacteria > Chloroflexota > Anaerolineae > Anaerolineales > VGOW01 > VGOW01. Next base: position 17,468 of record VGOW01000034.1, read on the forward strand.
ACGGCAGGGCGGTTTCCATCGCCCGCTCCAGCGGACTGCTGTAAATGGCTTTGATGGGCGCGGCGGCCAGCCGCTCGGCCACCGCATTGGCCTGCGCCTGCCCTGTTTCGTTGAGGTGCACGTCGGGAGTCCATCCAGCCAGTTTGCCTTTGCGCGTATATTCGTTTTCGCCGTGCCGGATGAGGAGGAGGTCGGTCATGCGTGGGGGGTGGTGATTGGTAATTGGTGATCGGTGATCAGTAGTCAGAGGTCGGAAGTCAAAAGTCAGAAGTCAGTGAGCGGGCCGTTCGTCAATCGCCATTTGCCACCTGCCACTTGTCATTCGTCCTTCATCATTTATTCTACTATAATACTCGCGCCTATGTCGCACACCCTCCCTCTGCTGGCCGGGTTAGCCATCGTCATCGCCGCCGCGAAACTGTCGGGGTCGCTGGCCAATCGATTCGGCCAACCGGCAGTGATGGGCGAACTGCTCATCGGCCTCGTGTTGGGGCCGTCGGCGCTGGGGCTGTTCGACGCCGCTTATTTTTCCAGCGCCGGAATCCATGAAACATTGGAAATCCTGGGCCAACTGGGTGTGATCTTCCTCATGTTCAGCGCCGGCCTCGAAGTTGATCTCGAAGACTTTCTCAAAGCCGGGCGGCCAGCGGCGTTGGCCGGAACGATCGGGGTGATCGTCCCGGTAGCCTTAGGCCCCTTGGCCGCATTGCCCTTTGGCTACGATCTCACCCACGGCCTCTTCATCGGCATCGTGCTCGCCGCCACCTCCGTCAGCATCTCCGCGCAAACGCTCATGGAACTCAAACGCCTGCGCTCGCCCGAAGGCATCGTTTTGCTCGGCGCGGCAGTGGTGGACGACGTGCTGGCGATCATCGTGCTCTCGGTGTTTGTGGCCGTTGCGGGCAGCGCCCAAGGCGGGATCGGCCTCGTTTGGATTCTGATTCGGATGGCGGCCTTTTTCGTCGGCGCTTCTCTGCTGGGCCGCCTCCTGCCCCGCGCGGCGGCATGGAGCGATCAACTTCCCGTGAGCGAGGGCGGACTGGCGATGGCGATCATCATCGCTTTGTTATTTGCGTGGGCCTCCGAAGTGGTCGGCGGAGTCGCCGCCATCACCGGCGCGTTTGTGGCCGGAGTATCTTTGGCGCGCAGCCATCTTCATCGCCAAATCTCAGCCGGGATGCGCACGCTGGCTTACTCTTTCTTCGTGCCCATCTTCCTCGTCAACATCGGCCTCTCGGCCAATGTCCGCCAACTCTCTGCCGCCGATTACGGACTGGCGGTGATGCTCTGCCTCGTGGCCGTCGTGTCCAAAGTGCTGGGCAGTGGAGTGGGAGCCAAGTTGGGCCGCATGACCTGGCCTCAATCTCTGCGAGTGGGGCTGGGCATGATCTCGCGCGGCGAAGTGGGGCTGATCGTTGCCGGAGTGGGCGTGAGCGCTGGATTGATCGGCGACAACGTTTTCACTGCGGTGATTGTGATGGTGCTGTTCAGCACGATCATCACCCCGCCGCTTCTGCGGCTTGCGTTCCGCGAAAAGGAAAGCGAAAATGTCACAACTCATCGTGATGGTCATGGATGACCCGAACAAGTTTGAGGATATATTAAACGCCTGGCTGGAACTCGGAATCGCCGGCGCAACGATTTTCGACAGCCTCGGCACCGGACACTTTGCCCCCAGCGAATCGCCCGACGATTTGCCGTTGATGCCGTCGTTGAGCGATATTTTGCAGGGACGCCACGAGAACAACCGAACGATCTTCTCGGTGGTGACCGACGATTTCGACATCGACCGGCTGGCGGCCGCCACCGAAGCCATCACCGGATCGTTTAGCGACATCGACACCGGCATCCTCTTCACCGTGCCGGTGGGCCGGGTGTGGGGGTTACAACCGAAGATAAAGTGACGAGGGACGAACGACGAAAGTGAGGCCAACATGCAAGCCATGCTTGCCATTGTGCAATCCGAAGATGCCGAAGCCGCGCTCGACCGGCTGAAGCCGCTGGGCCTGCCCAGCCTGTCGCGCGTCGCCTCGTCGGGCGGGTTTCTGCGGCAGGGCAACACCGCGCTGTGGATCGCCGTGCCGCCCGGCAAATTGGGGCCGGTGATGAGCGCCCTGCGCGAGACTTGCCAGCGGCGCACCACCTACGTGCCCGCCCAGCTCGAAGTGGCGCAATTGGCCTCGGCCTTTCCGGTCGAGGTCGAAGTGGGCGGCGCGACCGTGTTCATTTGCGACGTGGAACGATTCGAGCAGATTTGAATGGAGCAAACCATGTTTAAATTGATCATCGCCATCATTCGCGACAGCGACTCCGGCGCCGTGCTCGACGCGCTGGTTGCCGGAAACTTCCGCGCCACGCGCATTGCCACCACCGGCGCATTCTTTCGACAGGGCAACACGACTCTGATCATTGGCGTGGAAGCCGAGCGAGTGGAGGCGGCCATCGAAACCATCAAAGGCGCGTGCGGCCCGGCCCCCACCGACGGTTCGCACCGCGCCACTCTCTTCGTGCTCAACACCGCAAAGTTCGAGCAGATTTGATTCGGATGATAGCGAAGACGACGAGCCGCAACGAACTGCCCCTCGACCGGATTCTTTGGGGGGACTGCGTTCGGATACTCAATACCCTTCCGGAAAAATCGGTGGACTTGATCTTTGCCGATCCGCCGTACAACCTGCAACTCTCGCAAGAGTTGTGGCGGCCCAACATGACGAAGGTGGACGCCGTCGATGACGAGTGGGACAAGTTCGGCGGCTTCGCCGAGTACGACCGATTCACCCACGAATGGCTGACAGCCTGCCGCCGCGTGCTCAAAGACACCGGCGCGATCTGGGTCATCGGCTCGTATCACAACATCTACCGGGTCGGAAGCGTTTTGATGGACTTGGGCTATTGGATTCTCAACGATGTCGTCTGGCTAAAAACGAATCCCATGCCCAACTTCAGAGGCGTGCGGTTCACCAACGCCCACGAGACTCTGCTGTGGGCGCAGAAGGTGAAGGGCGCGAAGTACACTTTCAACCATCACGCCATGAAATCGCTGAACGACGATTTGCAGATGCGGAGCGATTGGGAGATTCCGCTCTGCACCGGCAAAGAGCGCCTCAAAGTGAACGGGGCCAAAGCGCACACCACCCAAAAGCCCGAAGCCCTGCTCTATCGAGTCATCCTTTCGAGCACCCACCCCGGCGATGTGGTGCTCGATCCGTTCTTCGGCACGGGCACAACCGGCGCGGTGGCTAAAAAACTCAAGCGCCATTGGATCGGTATCGAAAGAGACAAAGGCTACATCAAAGTGGCGCAGGCGCGCATCGACGCCGTCCAGCCCGATATGCTGTCCGACGACGTGTACGCGTTTCCGGGCAAGCGCGACCGCCCGCGCATTCCCTTTGGCGCGTTGCTGGAAAACGGGTTGCTCCGGCCCGGCCAGAAATTGTATTTTGGCAAGACGGGCAACGTGACGGCGAGGGTGCTGGCCAACGGCGCGATCAAGCACAACGGCTCCACCGGCTCGATCCACCAAGTGGGCCGGGAGATTCAGAATGCTCCGTGCAACGGCTGGGAGCATTGGTATTACATCGACGACGAGTCGGGTGAGAGGGTGGCGATCAACGCGTTGCGCGAGCGGGTGGGCGCAAAATAGAAGTCCATCACAGTTCGTCTTCGGGGCGGATGGGGCGAATGGTGATCGGCGTTTCGTCGCGCAGCGCGCTCTGCGTCACGTATCGCGTGGGGTAGGGGCGGATCACGGGCGAGGGAAGTTGATCGTCGGCGAGGGCCATAGAGTCGAGTCTGCTCCATCAACCGCCGTGCCAACGTGGTGTTGAGCGGCGGGATGCCCAGCGCCGTGCCGCCGATGGCCTCGACATGCCGCCCGCCCGCGCCGAACAGAATCGCCGGCCCGAACACTTCATCGATTGCGCTGGCGACGGCCAACTCGAATCCGCCCGATTGAGAGATTCCACTGTCGCCTGCGGCCATCGGGATGTTGTACGCAGCGAGGAGTTGCGCCGTCTCCGCCGGATCGAGCGCAGTGCGCCCCGCTTCGTGCGCCGATTGAATGATGGCGCTGGCCGACTGCGCGCTCGTTGCTTCATCGTCGAGCGCCGCGGGGGTCTCGTAGATTCCGCGGATGGTGTCGCTGTGACGCCGCATATTGTTGAAAGCGCGCGCGGCAATATCGGGATACACGAACGTGGGAACTCCGGCGCCGTTGAGAAGCGCGATTCCCGCCGCCACTTCGTCGCCGCCCATCCACGCGGCGAGGATGGGTTTGCCGGGAACGCGCGCGAACGGCGCGATCAGTTCTGCGGCTCGAGTCGGCTCGGTGACATCCAACGGAGTCAAAATCACGAGCAGGCCGTCGCTGTTATTGTCCTTCGAAAGAATCTCGGCCGCTTTCGCGTATCGCTCCGGTGTGGCGTCGTTGCGAATGTCCACCGGGTTGCCCTGACTCCATTGCCCGGCCAATGATTCATTGAGCGCAGTGATCGTGTCCGACGAGAGATCGGCCAACTCGCCGCCTCCGGCTAACAGCGCATCGGCGGCCACCACTCCCGGCCCGCCAGCGTTGGTCACAATGGTCAGCCTCGATCCTTTGGGGCGCGGTTGTTTGGTGAGCACTTCGGCCATCGAAAACAGATCGGCCAATTGATCGACTCGCAGAACGCCGCAACGCCGAAAGGCGGCGTCGAGCGCGGCATCGCTCCCGGCCAGCCGCCCGGCTTTCAGCGCGATGATCGGTTTGTTGTAAGCCGCCTTCCGCGCCGCCGAGATGAACGCGCGCGGATTGGGAATCGACTCCATGTAAATGAGGATGCTTTGGGTGTGCGCGTCTTCGTCGAGCAGTTCGATGAAGTCGCTCCAATCGGCGTCGAGCATCCCGCCAGTGGAGATGAAAGCGCTGAAGCCCACTTGCTCGCGCTGGCCCCAATCGAGGATGGATGCGCCGAGCGTCGCGCTCTGGCTGACGAGGGCGATACTGCCGGGGCGCGGCGATGGGCGGGCAAAAGTGGCGTTGAGGCCGATGGGCGGGCGCATGATGCCCAACGAACCCGGCCCCACAATACGCATCGCTCCGGCCTGCGCCTTCACTTGCTTTTCTAATTCTGCGCCCGCTGCGCCGCGCTCGCGGAAGCCGGTGGAGGTGATGAGGCCGCCTTTCACTCCGGCTTGCGCGCACTCGCCGACGATGGCCGGAACAGTGGGCGCGGGCGTGGCGATAACGGCGAGGTCGACCGGGTCGGGCGCATCGGCGATGCGCGGGTAGGCTTTGACGCCGAGCACACTGGGGCGTTTTGGATTCACGGGGAAGACCATTCCCCCGAACGAACTGCCGATGAGGTTGTGGAGGAGGGCGCGGCCCACACTGCCCGGCTCTTCGGTTGCGCCGATGACGGCGACGGTTTTCGGCGCGAAGATCGCTTCGAGCGATTGGCGTTCGAGCGGCAGTGGCGGGGCAGGAGAACTGGCCGGAGTCATCTGTAGCCTCGCCTTACGTAACCCAACAAACATTCACCACTGAGCACACAGAGAACACGGAGAATAACTCTATGGGCTCTGTGCTCTCAGTGGAAAAACTTCACCGGGCAGCGTCTCAGCCCATGTTGGCTTTGGTGAACTTTTCGATTTGCTCGACGTGCGCCGGGTCGTAGCAGTCGCCGAATTTCGTCTTCGGCATCGCCGCCTTCTTCCTCATCAGCTCGTCATATTCTTTGTCGTCTACAAAAGCCACGCACCGGCCAATGCTCGACTCGCCATCCACGAAGCGCCAGGGGAAGAAGCCGATGGTAGCCCGTTTGTTGAGCAATAGATCGATGTCGCCGCCGATGCACTCGGCGTGAATGATCCCATAGGGGAACAGTTCGATATGCATCAACTGGTACTTCGTGTCGTCGAAAAATTCTTCGAGCGGTTTGCCGTATTTCTTCTCGAACACTTTCTTGGCTTGCCGCGCCTGCCGCGGATGCCAGTCGCGGATGATGGTGTTCATCGGGTGGTCGGCGCTGCCGCAGTCCACCGCCAGCCAGCGCAGTTTCTTCTTTTTGCACCACTCGGCAAATTCGCGGTCGGGGCCGGGGTGCTTCACCATGTAGCGAATCTCGTCGGCGCCCGGTTGATCCCAGCCGAAGTGATGGTAGCCGGTGTGGATGATGAGGATGTCGCCCTCTTTCACTTCCACCCGATCCTCGATCATTTTGCTGGAATACACATCGTAATCGCCGCAGGCGTCGCTCAAATCCACGATCACGCCCTCATGGGTGAGGAAGTCCAAGCTTAGCGAGGCGATGTCTTTGCCGGGCGTGTAAAAGTGAATTTCGCCGTCGAGGTGCGTGCCGAGATGGTTGGAGTGGGTGACGACTTGCCCGTTCGCGCCGTTGGGCGTGAGGCGCTTGAAGTATTTGACCTGCAGTGGCTCATAAGTGGGCCATGCAGGAGTCCCTATGCCCAGAGGGATGGTCAGGTCGATCAGTTTCATGGGAGTCTCCTTTTTGTTTTACCGCAGAGAACGCGGAGTTCGCCGAGTCTCAATTTGTTTTTGTCTCTGGCCCTTTGCGTTCTCTGCGGCGAAACATTTTGACGGGCTACAGTGTACCCGCTAACAAAGCCAGCACCACGCCGCCGGCCACCACACTGCTCAACTGCCCGGCGGCGTTTGCGCCCATAGCGTGCATGAGCAAAAAATTCTCGAAGTCGTATTCCTGCCCCAGCTGCTGAACGATGCGCGCCGACATGGGGAAGGCGCTGATGCCCGCCGCGCCGATGAGCGGGTTGAACTTTTTGCCGGAGAGGACGTACATCAGTTTGCCGAACAGCACGCCGCCCGCTGTGTCGAGCACGAAGGCCAGCAAGCCGATGCCCAGAATCAACAGCGTGTCGAGTTGCAGAAATTTCTCGCCGGCCATCGTGGAGCCGATGACCAATCCCAAAAACACGGTGGCCGTGTTGGCGATCTCGTTCTGCGCGGCCTTGCTCAACCGCTCCACCGCGCCCGACTCGCGCAGAAGGTTGCCGAACATGAGTGTGGCGATGAGCGGCGAGGCCACCGGGGCCATGAGCGAAACGATGACGGTGACGACGATGGGAAAGAGAACGCGGACGACGCGAGGCACGGGCCGCTGTGTGTACGGCATCCGCACTTTGCGCTCGGCGTCGGTGGTGAGCAGGCGCATCACCGGCGGCTGGATGATGGGCACAAGCGACATGTAACTGTACGCGGTGACGGCAATGGCCCCCAGCAAATGCGGCGCGAGTTTCGTCGAAACATAAATGGCGGTCGGCCCGTCAATCGCGCCAATGATCCCAATCGAACCAGCCTCCTTCAGATCGAATCCGAGAAGCAGGGCCAGCATCAGCGTGCCGAAGATTCCAAATTGCCCCGCCGCGCCGAGCAGAGCCATCTTCGGGTTTTCGAGCAGAGGGCCGAAGTCGGTCATTGCCCCCACGCCGATGAAAATGAGCAGAGGAAAAATTTCGGTGCGCACCCCGGCGTTGTAAAGGATGCCCAGCAATCCTTCGGGGCTGGCGATGCCGGTGAGCGGCAGGTTCGTCCAGATCGCGCCGAAGCCGATGGGGATGAGCAGAGTCGGCTCATAATCTTTGGCAATGGCAAGATAGATCAGCACGCCGCCTGCGGCCATCATCACCACGCCCTGCCAGGTGAGGTTGAGCGGCGCTTGCAAAAGAATGAGCAGTGAACTGAGATCCATGCCGCCTCACTCGAAGGTGATCAATGTGTCGCCGTAAGCCACGCCCTGCCCCTCGCCCACTTCCACCGTCGCAACCACGCCCTCGCGCGGCGAGCGAATGGCGCTCTTCATCTTCATCGCTTCCAGCGCGCACAATTGCTGGCCGATTGAAACTCTATCGCCCGGTTTGATATTGATGTCGAGGATCGCTCCGGGCATGGGCGCTTTGATTTGCTTCGAGGACTGGCCGATGGGTGCGGACGATTTGCCGCCGGGAACTTTGCTCGGCGGGGCGGCGGGCTTGGGCTGGGGCGCCGACACGGCGGCCACCGATTCGGCCTCCGCCGATTCGATGGCGACGGTGTGCGGTGTTCCGTTCACGATCACAGTGAGCGGCGAGGCCGCCGGGTCTTCGATCTCTACAATGTAAGGCTTATCGTTAACGATGACTTTCAGGCGATGCGTCACAATACTCTCCAAGCGCAGGGCGAGGGCAAGCCTCGCGGTGTGGGCGAGGGCAAGTCTCGCCCCTACGATTTTCTCCGAATGACGGGGCGCGCGCGATTCGATTGCCACCACGCGCCGCGCCCGGACTCCAGCGCCGCGCCCAACTGTTGGCGATCATTCGCGGATCGAATCAGGCGCAACGCGACGGCGATGGCGGCGGCCACTTCCTCTTCTTCGCTCACGCTCGCCTCCTCGATCGTCGCGGCAATCGGCTCGGCCTCCGCGCTCGCCTCTGCTTCCGGCTTCGGCTGAAAGAGCCGCGTGAGCAGGCTGATGACGGCGATGATGAAGGTGAGGGCGGCAAAGGTGATGCTCAAGCCGAGCGCGCTCACGATAGCCCCTTGTGCGATCTCATTCATAGCGCGGCCTCCCGCCGCAACCTTTTTCTTTCACCGCTGAGGGCATGGAGAACACCGAGAAACAACTCAAGCATCTCTGTGGACTCTGTGGTGAGATCTTCTCGCCCGGCGAATTTCATAGCGGCATTGTCCCGTGTTTCTTCGCGGGGAGCGAGGCTTGTTTGTCGCGCAGAAGTTCGAGCGCGGCGATGAGGCGAGGCCGCGTCTCGGCGGGAATGAGGATGTCGTCCACGTGGCCGCTGGCGGCGGATCGGTACGGCCCGGCAAACTTGTCACGGAATTCGGTCACCAATCGTTCGCGCTCGGCATCCGCGTTTTCTTTCATTTGCTTCAACTCTTTGCCGTAGAGAATGTTCACCGCGCCCTCCGCGCCCATCACCGCGATCTCGGCGGTGGGCCAGGCGTACACGAGATCGGCGCGAATGTATTTGCTGCTCATCACGATGTATGCGCCGCCGTAGGCCTTGCGGGTGATGACGGCAAGTTTGGGCACGGTGGCTTCGGAATAGGCGTACACGATCTTTGCGCCGTGCCGGATGATGCCGCCGTGCTCTTGCATCGAGCCGGGCATGAAGCCGGGGCAATCCACAAAGGTGATGAGCGGAATGTTGAAGGCGTCGGCGAAGCGAATGAAGCGGGCGATTTTGTCGGAGGCGTCAATGTCGATCACTCCGGCGAGGTTGAGCGGCTGTTGGGCCACGAGGCCCACCACTTGCCCGTGCAATCGGGCGAAGCCGACGATGGCGTTGGCGGCAAAGTATTCGTGCACCTCGAAGAAAGACTCATGGTCGAAGATTCGGGCGATGGCTTCTTTCATGTCGTAGGGCATCGCCGGATCTGTGGGGACGAGGGTGTTGAGGTCGGCGTCCATCCGGCGCGGGTCGTCGGTGGGCGAAACGGAGGGGGGCGGCTCGGCGTTGTTCGACGGCAGGTAACTCAGAAGTTCGCGGGTGAGGCGCAGGGCGTCGTCTTCGCCTTCGGCGGCGAAGTGAGCCACGCCGCTCACCGTGTTGTGAGTCATTGCCCCGCCCAATGTTTCGAGATCGATCTCTTCGCTCGTCACCGTTTTGATCACTTCCGGCCCGGTGATGAACATGTGGCTCGTGCCTTTGGTCATGATCACGAAATCGGTGAGGCCGGGCGAATAGACCGAGCCGCCGGCGCACGGGCCGAGCATGACGCTGATCTGCGGGATGACGCCGCTGGCCTGCGTGTTGCGCCAGAAGAGTTCGGAGTATCCGGCGAGGCTGTACACGCCCTCTTGGATTCGGGCGCCCACCGAGTCGTTGAGATTGATCATCGGCACGCCCGCTTCGAGGGCGAGATCCATGATCTTTGCCGCCTTCTGCCCCTGCGCTTCGGAGAACGATCCGCCGAGCACGGTGAAATCCTGCGCGGCCACGCACACCCGCCGCCCGCCGATTTTGCCGAAGCCCACCACCACGCTGTCGCCCGCATATCGCTGATCGGCCATGCCGAAATCGGAATGGCGGTGAGTGATGTAGGAATCAATTTCGTTGAACGTGCCTTCGTCGAGCAAACGATGGATGCGCTCGCGCGCGGTGAGTTTGCCTTTGGCATGCTGGGCTTCGATGCGCGATGGCCCGCCGCCGAGTTGAGTCTGTTTGCGCTGTTCAGCGAGTCGGGCGATGAGATCGGCGTGAGAGGCGGCGTCACCGTTGGGCGGTTTCGCGTTTGCGGGTCGAGTCATTCAGTCTTCTCCTGAGGAGTGTCAGCACGGGTCAGCATAAATTGAATTGGAGCAAGCGGCGAGTATCAATTGCCACGAAAGCCGCTGCTTTTTGTCAGGCAGGCGAGGGCGCGTGTCCGGTCAATTCGCAGAGACTACTCGCGCTTGTAGGGTTTGAGCAGAGCCGCCGGGTAACTGGCGTTGCGTCCGGCGACGGTAAGCGCAGCAATGGTGACGAGGTAGGGAAGAGCGAGGAAAACTTCGTAGGGCAATTGCAGGCCGCTGGTTTGCAAACGCAGCTGCAGGGCGAACACGCCGCCGAATAGCAATGCGCCCCACAACACTTTGATCGGCTCCCAATTGCCGAAGATGATGAGCGCGATGCACACCCAGCCGCGCCCGGCGATGATGCCATAGGTGAATGCGCCCAACTGCGCCAGCGAGAGGAACGCGCCCGCCGCGCCCATCAACCCACTGCCGATCATCAGCGCGGCATACCGCACCCGATACACGCTGACTCCCGCCGCGTCGGCCGCCTCCGGGTTCTCGCCCACTGCCCGAATCTGTAACCCGAACGAAGTGCGATACAGCGCCCACCACACCAGCGGCACAATGGCGAGGGCAATATACGTGAGCGCGTACTGCTCGAAGATGGGACCGAGGATCGGAGTCTCGCCGAGCGGCGAGAGTCGAGAAAACGGATCGATGGAGGGCGGCACGCGCGGCTCGCCGAAGACGAGCCGAAAGCTGAAGAGCGAGAAGCCGGTGAGCAGAAGCGTAATGCCCAACCCCGACACGTGTTGATTCACGCCCAATTGCACGGCGAGGAAAGCCATCAGCAATCCGGCAAGCGCTCCGGCGAGGATGGCCGCTAACACGCCGAGCCACAGCGAGCCGCTGGCTCCGGCGACGACAAACCCCACGAACGCGCCGAAGAACATGATGCCCTCGATGCCGAGATTCAAAATGCCCGCGCGCTCGCAGAACAGTTCGCCCAGCGTGCCGAGAATGAGCGGAGTGGCGACTCGGAGGGTGGCGGCGATGAGGCCGATGAGGAAGATGTCCATCTCAGGCTCGCTTCTCTCCTCTCACGAGCGTGACCCGGTAGTTCTGCAACACAAACATGCCCAGCGTCGTGAGCAACAGCGCGGCCTGCACCACGTCGCCCAAATACGCGGGCACGCCCAGCGCGCGGCTCACTGTTTGTGCGCCGGTGTCGATGAGGCCGATGAACAGCGCCGCCAGCGCAACGCCCAACGGATCGAGTCCGCTCAACGTGGCGATGATGATTCCGGTGTATCCGTATCCCGGCGAAATTCCTTCGATCAAATGGAAATGGATTCCGGCCACTTCGCCCACTCCGGCTATCCCGGCAATGCCGCCACTGATGAGCGCGGCGGCCAACATCGTGCGCTCCACGTTCACTCCGGCGAAGCGGGCGGCGTTCTGCCCCAACCCGGCCGCCCTCATGCGCAGGCCCAGCGCCGCGCGCGACATGATGAACCACACGACGATCAACGTGATGGCGGCGACGATCAATCCGACGTGCACGCGCGAGCGCGGAATGAGTTTGAAGAACACCGTGCTCTCGGCGATCTGCGGCGACTGCGGCCAGCCCGACACCGGATCGCGCCACGGGCCGTTGAGCAGAAAACTGATGACGAACAGAACCACAGTGTTGAGCAGAAGAGTCGTCACCACTTCGTCCACCGAAAGCTTCACCCGCAGAAGCGCGGGCGTGAGCGCCCACAACATCCCGGCAGCGAATCCGCCAACGATCATCAATGGGATGGCGGCGAACGATGGCAGTCCGCCGAGCAGTGTGCCCAGCCACGCGGCGGCGACCGCTCCAGCATACAATTGTCCCTCCGCGCCGATGTTCCAGTATCCCGACGAAAACGCAAACGTCACCGCCGCGCCGGTGAGCAACAGTGGCGTGGCTTTCACCAGAATCTCCAGCACGCTCATCCGGCTCGAAAGCGGGGCGATCAAGAAATGATAGTACGCTTCGAGCGGATTGGCTCCGGCCCACACCACCAACACGGCGGTGAGAATGAAGGTGACGACGACGGCGATGATCGGGATCAGTGGCCGCACCCACACCGGCGCGGGGACGCGCTCAATCTTTAATCCCATCGGCCATCTCCTTCGCACCCGACATCAACAGCCCCAACAGTTCGGCGTCGGCCTCCCCCGCGCGCAAAATGCCCACGATGCGCCCCTCGTAAATCACGGCGATGCGATCGGAGAGGGCGAGAATCTCATCGAGGTCTTCCGAGATGAGCAGAACCGCCGCGCCGCGGTCGCGCTGTTCGAGCAGTTTGCCGCGCACGTAATCGGTCGCGCCCACGTCGAGGCCGCGCGTGGGCTGAGCGGCGATGACGACTTGCGGCTTGCGCGAGAGCGCCCGCGCCAGAATCGCTTTTTGCATGTTGCCGCCGGAAAGCGCGCGGATGCGAGTCGTCGGCGCGGCTTTGATTTGATATTCGGCGATCAGTTTTTCGGCGTTCTCGCGGATGCGGCGATGATCGAGCATCCCGTTGGCGGTGAAGTCTTGCAAATTTTCGAGCGCGAGATTCTCCGCCACCGTTAACTCGCCGACGACTCCCTCGTGCCGATCTTCGGGGATGCGGCCAACTCCGGCGGCGGCCAGTTGTGAGGGGGAAGCGTGGGTGAGGTTCCGGCCCCCCACGCGAAGGTTGCCGGCCTTCGGCTTCAACGTCCCGGCCAGCGCTTGCGTCAGTTCGGTTTGCCCGTTGCCCGACACGCCGGCGATCCCCAACACTTCTCCAGCGCGCACGTCAAACGACAGGCCTTTGAGGGCCGGCCAACCTTTTTTGTCGAGGACGAGCAAACCATCCACGCGCAGCAGCGGCTCGCCCTGCGCGCGCGCGCCCTCTTTCGTCACGCCGAACGTTTCGCGCCCCACCATCATCCGCGCCAATTCTTTTTGCGTCGTCGCGCTTTTATTCACCGTGCCCGCCGCGCGCCCGCCGCGCAGAACGGTGATGCGCTGGCACACGGCCATCACTTCGTTGAGTTTGTGCGAAATGAAAATGACCGACAGCCCCTCACTCTGCAACCGCCTCAGAGTCTCGAACAGCACGTCCACTTCCTGCGGCACGAGCACCGCCGTCGGCTCGTCGAGGATGAGCACGCGGGCGTTGCGATAGAGGGCTTTGAAGATTTCGACCCTCTGCCGCTCGCCGACCGAGAGATGGCGAACCAATGCATCGGGGTTGATCTCGATTCCGAATCGGGCGGCGGAGTCGGCCACCTTTTGGCGAGCGGCTTTTGGATCGAAGGCGAGGCCGCCAGCCTGTCCGAGCGACACGTTCTCGGTGACGGTGAGGGTGGGCACGAGGGTGAAGTGCTGCGTGACCATGCCGATGCCGAGTCCGATGGCGTCTTTGGGCGAGGCGATGTGCGCCGGTTGGCCGCCGACGACTATCTCGCCCGAGTCGGCGCGATAGAGGCCGTAGAGGATGCGCATGAGCGTGGTTTTGCCCGCGCCGTTCTCGCCGAGCAGGGCATGAATCTCGCCGGGCGCGAGATCGAAGTTGACGTTGTCGTTGGCTAACAGAGCGCCGAACCGTTTGGTGACGCTCCGCATTTCGATGGCGTGCATAAGGGGGATCATCACCCCAACCCCTCTCCCTGTGAGAGAGGGGTTGGGGGTGAGGGCGGGAGAACTTTAGTTGACGGGCTGTGGCTGTTGCTCGTCGATGTCCACGCGGAAGAGGCCGCTCTTGATCTGCTCTTCTCTTTCTTTGACCATTGCCGCAAGGTCAGCCGGTATCTTGCTTTCGGTGGCGTGGAAGGGGGCGAGGCTCGCGCCGCCTTTGGCCACCATGCTGAAGTCTTTCAAGTCTTGCGCGGTGTAGGCGCCGCTCGCCACTTGATTGATGATGTAATCCACGGTGGGGTTCATGTTCCACACCGGGCTGCTCACCACGAAGTCGGGCGCGAGATCGCTCTGATCGCTCATATTGCCGAAGGCGAACAGGCTGTTCTCCTGCGCCGCCTCGATCACGCCGAAGCGCTCGGCGTACAACACATCCGCGCCGGAATCGATCTGGGCCAGCGCGGCTTCTTTGGCCGCCGCCGGATCGAACCACGAGTTGATGAACGTCACCAGCACTTTGGCTTCGGGGTTCACCGATTTGGCCCCGGCGACGAAGGCGTTGACCAGCCGGTTCACTTCGGGCACCGGGTGGCCGCCCACCACGCCGATGGTATTGCTTTGGGTGAGGCCTCCGGCCAACATGCCGCACAGGTAGGCCGGTTCATGAATCCAATTGTCGAACACCGACACGTTCGGCTCCGACGGCCCGAGGCCCGAGCCGAAGACGAAGGCAATGTCGGGGTAATCGGCGGCCACGCGGCGCACGGCCTCTTCGTTGCCGAAGGCGTCGCCGAAGATGATGTTCGGTTGCTGTTGCTCGGAGACTTCGCGCAGCACGCGCTCCATATCTCCGGCGTAACCGATGTCGTCGGTGTAGGTGTATTCGATCTTGCCCTCGTCCTGCGCCGCCAGCAGAGCGGAGTGGATCACGCCGTCCCACGGCTCTTCGATGGGCGTGGCGAACGCGCCGAACACTTTCAGTTTTGCGGCAGGGGCTTCGGTGGGAATGACGGTGACTTGCACCTCAACTTGTTTGGTCACTTCGACTTGCACTTGCTGGGTGACCACCACCGTTTCAACAACTTTCTCCGGCGTCGGCGTGGCGCACCCGGCCGCGAGGCCGACGAGCAGAATGCCGAGCGCCAGCAACGACCACAATGCTTTTTTGGACATGAGTTTTCCTCCTCGATTCTCTGTTGGGCCTATGAGTTAATCTATGTCGCTCGTGATCCGTGAGAAGTCATCGCTTGCGAGTGATCACCTCCTTTGTTGCTCAAACTTCACAGGTCTTTGAGACCCGCGAGGTTTTTCTAATCTTCGCCAATATCCTCGTTCCACAATTCGGGGTTGTTCTTGATGAACTCGCGCATCAACTGGATGCACTCTTCGTTCTGCAACACCGTCACCTCCACGCCGCGCGAGCGCAAGTGATCCTCGTCGCCCATGAAGGTGGCGTTCTCGCCGACGATCACCTTTTTGATTCCGTAGAGCACGATAGCGCCGCTGCACATGGGGCACGGCGAGAGGGTGGTGTACAGCGTTGATTCGTAATAGACCTTTGCTTTTTGGCGGCCGGCGTTCTCCAGCGCGTTCATCTCGCCGTGATGGATGACGCTTCCGCGCTGGACGCGTTGATTGTGGCCCCGCCCCAGAATCTTGCCGTTGTGCGCAATCACCGAGCCGATGGGGATGCCGCCTTCACTCAAACCTTTTTTGGCCTCGTCGATTGCCGCCCGCATGAATTCATCCATTGGCTTGCCTCCTTCGGTTGTGCGCTCAATTATATGCCATGTGAGAGCGAACACCAACAAAAACGACGGGCGATGTTGCCATCGTCCGCCGTTCATAGCTCATCGCCTGTCTGCCTACTTCACGATCCCGGCGTCCATCATCGCCAGATACACCTTCTCCGATGAATATGGCGGCGACTCCATTCGGATGCCGACCGCGTCGAAGATGGCGTTGGCCACCGCCGGGATGGTGGGCACCATCGAGTGCTCGCCAATGCCGCGCGCGCCCCACGGGCCATCGTCCTGCGGCACTTCCACGATCTCCGAGAAGAGTTCGTGCGGCACATCGGCGGTGGTGGCAATGCGATAATCCACGAACGATGGATTGGTCACCACCCCGTTCTTCAGTTTGAGCGCTTCGAACAGCGCCGTGCTGATGCCCTGCACGAGTCCGCCTTCCATTTGCGCCTTCACCATTTCCGGGTTGATGGCCTTGCCCATGTCGAAGGCGGCGGCGGCGCGCAGCACTTCCACCCGGCCGGTGTCCATGTCCACTTCCACTTCCACTGCTTGCGCGCCGGTGGTGTAATGAACAACGGCGCGCGGCCCCTGCCCGGTTTCCGCGTCTAACCCGGTAACGTAGGTGGGCATGAAACTGCCGCGCCCCAGCACCGGCTTCCCGATCCATCCATCGCCCTTCGGATTCGGCAACCCGTAGATCACCATATTCTTCAGCGGCATCGACTCTTCGGTCTTGTACGAGATCACGTTGCCGTTGACGATGTCGAGGTTGTCGGGATCTTCATCCCACGCTTCGGCGGCCAGATCGAGAATCTGTTGGCGGGCGTCTTTGGCGGCGGCCACCACCGCGTTGCCCATACTCCACGTGAGCCGGCTGGCGACCGTTTGCCATTCATACGGGCTGTACTTCGTGTCCACCGGCGTGGCCACTTTCACCCAATCGTAGGGGACGCCGAGCGCGGCGGCGGCCATTTGCGCCATCACCGTAAACGTGCCCTGCCCGATCTCTTGCCCGCCGAGGGCCACCGTCACCGTGCCATCCTCGCTCAACGTGATCTGCGCGCTCGACCCGGCGTTGGGCGGCATAGCCGGAGCCTTCCACATCATGGCAATGCCTTTGCCGCGCCGTTTGTTGGGAGCGCTCGGCTGGCTCTTCTTTCCCCAGCCGATGTCTTTGGCAACTCGGTCGATGCACTCCGGCAAGCCAATGGGGTGCATCGTCATTCCGGTGGCAACGGTGTCGCCGCCGCGAATGCAGTTGAGCTGGCGGAACTCCACCGGATCGATACCAATGTGATGCGCCAGATCGTCCACGCATTGCTCGAGTCCCGAATGCAGTTCGGGCATCCCGAATCCGCGCATGGGGCCGCCCACCGGATGATTGGTGTACACACATATCGAATCCACTTTGACGTTGGGCACGTCATAAGGGCCGGTGCCGCTGTAGCCTCCGGCGCGAGTCATGTTCACGCCGTATTCGGTATACGCGCCCGCGTCCCAATAGTATGTGTTCTCCATCGCCAGCAGTCGGCCTTCTTTGTCACAGCCCATCTTGAAATGCGCCACGAGTCCCTGCCGCACGAAGGTGGTGAAAAATTCCTCTTCGCGGGTGAGGCGCAGTTTCACCGGGCGGCCTTTCACCGCTTTGGCAATCACCACCGCCAGCGCCTCCATGCTCACACCCGCTTTCGATCCGAAGCCGCCGCCCACCACCGGAGCGATCACTTGAATTTTGCTCTGCGAGAGTCCCAACGCTTTGGCGATGAGATTGCGCTGAGCGAACGGCGATTGCGAACTGCCCCACAGGGTGATGTTGTCGCCCTCATCCCATTTGGCGACCGCCACGTGCGGCTCGATGGGCACGTGTTGAATGTGCGGCACGCGATACTTCTTCTCGACGATAGCCGCGCACTGCGCCCACGCCAAGTCGGCATCCCCGCGCCGAATCTTGAAATGATTCGAAATGTTCGTTCCCGGTTTGGGGAAGACAAAGTTCACCACTTCGTATTGGCCGAGATCGGGGTGCAACAGCGGCGCATCGGGGCCGACGCCGAACTCCGGATCGAATACGCCCGGCAGTGGTTCGTATTCGACTTCGATCAACTCCAACGCTTTCTCCGCCGTCTCTTCATCTACAGCGGCCACCCCGGCCACCGGGTCGCCCACGTAACGCGCGCGGTCGCGGCAGAAGATGTGCCGATCCTGCAAATAGAGTCCAATGAAACCGGGAGTCTCATCTCCGGTGACGATGGCTTTCACGCCGGGCAAGGCTTTGGCTTTGCTCACATCGATCTTTTTGATCAGCGCGTGCGGGTGCGGACTGCGCAAAATGCGGGCGTACAGCAATCCCGGCCCGAATTGAAAATCGTCGGCGAACTGCGTTGCGCCGATTGCTTTTTCGCGCGCGTCGAGTCGGATGACGCTTTCGCCGATCACGTCGGGGATACGGCCACCGTCGTTCGCGCTTTGTTTGTTGTCAGCCATATTGCCTCCTGCCCTATGCCGGTTCGGCGTGGCCGCGCTTGGCCGCTTCTTTGACTGCTTTGATGATTCGCACGTAGCCCGTGCAGCGGCACAAGTTGCCCGACAGCGCATCGCGGATGTCGTGATCGGCGGGGTTGGGGCGGCGATCCAGCAATGCCCGCGCCGAGATCAACATGCCCGGAATGCAGAAACCGCATTGCACCGCCCCTTCGGACACGAACAATTCCTGCAGTGGATCGAGTTGGCTGTCGTGCGCCAGCCCTTCCACCGTGACAATGTCCGCGCCGTCGGCTTCGACGGCGAGAACCATGCAGCTGTTCACTGCCTCGCCATTGAACAGCACGGTACACGCTCCGCACTCTCCTGCCGCGCAACCGTTCTTCGTTCCGGTGAGCGCCAGTTTGTCGCGCAGCATTTGCAACAGAGTCATATTCGACGGCACGTCCACCACATCCGTTGCGCCGTTGATGGTTGTTGTGATTCGATGATAGGCCATACGCAACATCAGTAGTCAGTGATCAGTAGTCAGTAGTCAGCAGCCTTCTTCTGATTTCTGACATCTGACTTTTATCTACTGAATCCTCCCCCACACTTCCGCCACTGCTTGCTTGGTCAAATTCCTCACCATCAGTTTCCGATAGCGCGCGCTTCCACGCACATCGTCAATTGGGGTGGCGGCCTCCATCGCCGCGTTAGCCGCTTCGGCAATGACGGCGTCGGTGATCGGCTTTTCGGCCAGAATCTTTTCGGCGGCAACGGGCACGAGCGGCACGGGCGCCACCGAGGCCAGCGCGATCCGGAATCGGTATCCCGACGGAGTCTCGCCATCGCGCCAGCCCAGCGCGGTGACGCCGATGATTGCCAGATCACCAATGTTGTTGCGGCCCAGTTTGATGTATTTGCCCGCCGCGCCTTTGGGGGGCAGGGGCAGATGAACGGCGGTGACGACATCGCCCGCTTGAAGTTGGGTGCGCCCCGGTCCGAGGAAGAACCCGTCCAACGGTTCGCGGCGGAAGCCGCCGACTCCGTGCACGCTGAGCGAGCCGCCGAAGACCATGCCCGCGCCAATGGTGTCGCCCGCCGGAGAGGCGTTGCAGATGTTACCGGCGATGGTGGCGCGGCTTCGCAGTTGAAAACTGGCGACGGAGTGCGCGGCTTCGGCCAACAAGGGATAGTGCGCTTTCACTTCCGCCGACTCGGCGATTTGATTCATGTTCACCGCCGCGCCGATGGTGAGGCCGGCCCGCGGATCGAAGGAAACCGACTTCATTCCCTCCAACCCTTTCACGTCCACCAGATATTTTTCTTTCCAAAAACCGTCGCGCATTCGGACGAAGACATCGGTGCCGCCCACGAAGATGCGCGCGTCTTTCGAGTGCTCGGCCAAAAAGGCGCTGGCTTCGGCCAACGTCTTTGGCTTGATGTAATCGAATTCGGGGAGTCCGGGGTGCGCTGTGAGCACGGCGCTCTCTCCTTTTCTATGATCAAGAATGTCTCGGAAGATCATATCACCATCCGAGACATTCTCCTCTTGGACACTACAGGTTGAGGTTCTCGCGCTCTTCCACGCCGAAGAGTTTGGGCGGGAGGAGGAGGAACAACAGATTCATGAGGATGCCGACGATGGCCGAGAACACGATGGCCGGGATGCCGTTCGGGAAGATTCCCGGGATGGGGAACGGGAACAAGCCATCCTTCAGCGCCAAGTTGCCGCCGATGCCGCAGACGAGGATCGTTGCGCCCACTGCCAGCTGGCGCGGCTCGAACAGATTCACTTTCTCGGACTGAATGAGCGCAACGCCTTGCATACCGATCACGCCGAACAGATAGATAGCCAGCCCGCCGGTGACCGCCACCGGCACCGTGTTGACCAACGCGGCCAGTTTGCCGATGAAGCCGAGCAGTATGGCGATGACGCCCGCCGCCATGAGCACCGGCACCGAGTAGTTGCGCGTGATGGCCATGAGGCTGTTGTTCTCGCCATAATTCGTTCCGGCGCACCCGCCGAAGAAACCGACGATGAGATCATCGGCGCCATCGGCGATGAGGTTGAGGCCGATCAGTTTCTTGATCTCCAGCGGCGCTTTGCCCAGCTCTTTCGCCAGCGCGTCAATGTACAGACTCATCTGATACAGATGTGCCGTGCTCTCCGGAATGGTGGCGATGGCGATCAGCGAAATGCTCACCACCGCGCCCCACGCCCGGGGATCGGCGAAAGCCGGAAGGGTGATGGCCGGCACGCGCACCCATGCCGCGTCGGCCACCAACTGGAAGTTGACCAGGCCGAACGGGATCGCCACAATGTAACCCACAATCGCCCCCAACAGAATCGGCAACATGCCGAGCAGCCCTTTGCCCTGAAGATAAACCGAGAAGGCGACGGTGACGATCAGGGTGATGAGGGCAACGCCCCAGTGCGCGCCAGCCATGCCCAGCGCCGCGCCGGCCAACGCAATGCCGATCACCATTGCCACACTGCCGGTGATCACCGGCGGCAGCACTTTGTCGAGCGCCGCTTTGCCGATGCGCATGATCAACAAGCCAACCAGAATCTCGACAATCGCCGTGCCCATGATGCCCACTTGCACGATCTTCACTCCCTCCGGGCAATAGAAGGTGGCCGGGTCGGCGAAGCAGTCGTTGGCATACAGACTCATGGTGGTGATGACCACCGAGATGTAACTGAACGACGAGCCGTAATACATTGGAATCTTGCGGTTCGAGACGAGCAGGGCGATGATGGTGCCCAGCCCGCTGGCAAGCAGGGTGACGCCCACATCGAACTTGGTGAGGATGGCGACCAATACCGTCGCCGGGAACATGGTGAGCACCTGCTGAATGCCGAGACTGATCATCGCCCCCCACGGGGGAACGTCTTGCGGCAAATAACCGAACACTTTCTTTTCTACAGCGGAAGTTGCCATTGGTTTTTTGTGCTCCTATATTTTGGGGTTGGTGGATCAACAAGTGTAAACGCCAGCGCGAATCGAATTTGTCGCCAGTATCACCTCCTTCATCCACAAAGCGGACTTTGGGCAGGCGCATAAACGCCTCGCGCTCCGACGACCGCAAGCCGGAGCGCCTTGCCAGACAGGGATAGCAAGCGTATCGTAGTACAGCCACTGCGAAGCTGTCTCATGTCATGTGGCCGCGAATCGCGCGCCAGATGTCATCTTCGGCATTCGCAGAAACCGCACGCTTCGCAATAATGATCAACTCTCAACGCGGGAAGAAGTTGCGCGCCAACCGCTCTGCGCCATCACCGTGGCCGGCGGCAGTGAACGGCTCATCCGTACAAGGCGGCAATATCGCCAATGGCGCTCCAATTGCGAGAGTCGTCCCGCGCCTGCGTTGCCAAATCACCCCGCCGCGAATACACTGTGATCGCGTGAGTCCGTCACTGCCCCCTCGCCCTTCGCAGAGCCTCCGCGCCGCCGGCATTGGCCGCGCCGCCCTGCAAACCCTGCGCGCCGAAACGCGCGCCGCCGTCAGCGGCCTCACCTCGCGCGGCATCTTCCTCGCCACGCCCACCGCGCGCATCCTCTTCCTCTCCTTCGAGACTCATCGCGGCCCGCTCACCATCAACCTCGGCGATCCCCTTTCGATAGATCGCGGCGCGACTGCTGATCTCTCTCCCGATCGGATTGCCCTCCGCGACTTCGCCATCCGTGTGGACGCCGACACCGTTTGGCAACCCGCGCCGCTCACTCAACCCATCTTGCCCGCGACCCTCCAGCGCGAGATCGCGCAAAGCCTCGCGCAAGAGATCATCGCCGTCAAAGGCGCAGGTGGCTTCGGCGGCCTCATCCTGCCGCTCCTCGACGAGTCGGCGCCCCCACCGGATCCGGCCCTGTCGATCCTCCTCCGTCTGCGCGAGTCGATTCGGAATCGCCAATGGGCGCAAGCCGCAGAACGCGCCGCCCCGTTGATCGGGCTGGGGCGCGGCCTCACCC
>VGOW01000035.1 GCA_016875735.1 Chloroflexota bacterium
CCCTGCCCCCGATGGAACAACTTCTCAAACAAGCGAAGGCGGCGGCTTCGCGCACATCATGGACATCGTTCGCGCCGTGCGCAACGCCCGCGCCGAAAACAAAGTTGAATTGGGCAAAAAGATCGCGGCGGTGATTGTGGCCGGAGAGAAAGAGGAGTTGATCGGCAGTCAACGGGCAGTGATCGAGCGGTTGGCAAATATCGACCCGGCGCAGTTCCACATCTCAGCCCGCCTCGCCGAGAAACCGAAGGAGGCGGTAACGCTGGTGATCGGCTCAACCGAAGTGTATTTGCCGATGGCCGGAATGGTGGACGCCGACGCCGAACGCGAGCGACTGACGAATGAACTGCGGGCGCTCGACAAGCAGATCGCCAAACTCGAAGCGCTGCTCGGCTCGGACTTTGCCAACAAGGCGCCCGCGGCGGTGGTGGAGAAGGAGCGAGGGAAATTGGCCGAAGCCAAAGAGTCGAGATCGAAGTTGGCAGCGAGGTTACGATAGGCTGAAGAGGGTGTCGTAAACGAGCAGGCGGCGGCGTTGCCGCCGCCTGCGCCGTAAAATTACAATTCCCGAAGAAGCCTATCGTATTTTCTAAAAACTAATACCGTATTGTGCCCGCCAAACCCAAACGCGGCCGACAGCGCCACATTCACTTCGGCAGGCCGCGCCGCGTTGGGCACACAATCCATCGCGCAGTTCGGATCGGGAGTGTGATAGTTGATCGTCGGCGGGAGGCGCGCACCAAACATCTGCCGATACGCCCGCACCTCGAGCGGGTCGCCAACCGGCGTGCCGGCGGCATGGGCATTGGCGTAATCCACTTCTTCGGGCCGGACGCCCGCCTTCGCCAGCGCGTGCCTCATCGCCCGCGCCGATTGTGTGGCCGACTCGTCCGGGGCGGTGAAGTGCAGCCCATCCGACGTGCCCGCATACGACAGAATCTCCACCAGTGGCTCCGCTCCGCGCGCCAGCGCAAAGTCAAGCGACTCTAGAATCAGAATCGCCGCGCCCTCGCTCACTACGAATCCGTCGCGGTCGGCGTCGAAGGGGCGGCTGGCTTCCATCGGAGAATCGTTCCTGCGCGAAAGCGCGCCAAGGTTGTCGAACCCGGCAATACCCAACGGATGCACCGCCGCTTCAGTGCCGCCGGCGATCATCACCCGGGCATCCCCACGCTTGATAGTCTCAACTGCCATGCCAATGGAGTCGGCGCCCGTAGCGCAGGCCGAGGCGATGCCGAAGTTCGGGCCATGCGCGCCGAAGCGAATCCCAACCTGCACGCCCGACGTATCCACCACTTCCATCGGAACGAGGAGCGGATTCATGCGTTGCGCCCCTTTGGTCAGCATGATCTCGTGCTGAGCCGCGTATGTCCAGATTCCGCCGGAGCCGCAACCGATGATCACACCCACATCATCGGCAATGGCGGGTGTGATGTCGAGTTGGGCATGGGCAACGGCCTCAACGGCGGCGGCCAGCGAGAATTGCGCGGTTCGGTCGGCGCGGCGAGCCTCTTTTGCCGACATATAGTTGAGCGGGTCGAATCCCCATGCCTCGCCGGCAATCTTTACCTTCCACGCCTCATCGCTCGCGTCGAACAACGTAATGCGGCGGATACCCGAGCATCCACTCGCCACATTGCGCCATGCTTCGGGCACGGTGAGTCCCACGGGCGAGAACACCCATGCCAGTGACGACGACACGTTGAGGCTCTATCATGCTTGCGTTTCGCTCCGAAACTATGGCTGAACAGTGACGCGAGCCGGCAGAACGATCCCGTCGGCAAACATCTCCACAGGGACCAGGGGTCGAAGCCTCTCACCCGTTCCGGCGTTCCACAACCCCACGACCACCCGGTATTCGCCGGGCGGCAGAGCGCCGGATTGAAACACCAATTTGTGATCGTCGCGAACGTAGCGAGTGGTGGGCCAGCGCGTGGTCGGAAAGTCGGCCGGGTTCAGCTTGTCGGATTGGGCATAGAGTTGATCGTCGGCGCCGATGAGGTGAGCATACACTTGAAAGTTCATCGGCACGGGGGCCTGCGTCTTCCAATACAGCGTTGTCGTCAACGGTTCGCCGCTCCGGATCGTATCGGCGCTGAGATCGTAGGCGAGCAGTTGAAGGCCGCGCTCCATTTGAACAAAGTATGGGCGTTGGGCCACCGCCACTGTCGTGCCGCTGGAATTGCAGCGAAACCATCCGGCACGATCAGCATTCAATTTGAGGCCGAAGCCCAACAACACCACGACTCCGATGGCGATCGCCGGCTTCATTGGCAACGCGATCGTCTCTTCGCCGCTCATCGGCCGGGCGACCGCCAACGCGGTGGCGGCGATCCATCCGAACAACGCCAGCAATGAAATGCCCCACGCGAGTCGGCGCGGCAATGTGTCCTCGAAGATCACTTCCACCGTGTGCTCGCCGGCCGGAACCGGAAAGGTGATGAAGCCATCGGGCTGAGCCACTTCAATGGGAACCTCTTGCCCATCCACACGAGCAGTCCAACCGGGAAAATAGAAAAGAAAAACGCGAAAGACGAAATCAGTGTCGGATGAGATTTCGTATTTGTCGGCGAAGGGGCGCTGTTCCCATCGAAGCACATAAGCGCCGTCGGGCAGGGTGGCGCGATTCAGCCGGTCAATCGAGCCGCCGGCTTTGTACGAGTCGAGGAGGCTCTGCTGGGACCCGGGCAGAACGGTCACGCCCACTGGCAGAAAGTCGTTGGCCGACGTTGTGCCGAGCGCGCGCCCCTGCTGTTCGACGCTGATCATGCGCAGGGCATCCACTTTGCCGAACTCGCCCCACTCCGGCGGGTAAAGCAAGGGCATGGCGGCCACAATGGTGGCGGCTACCAAAACGAGTCCGGTTGCGGCGGCGACTTTCATTCCAGTTTTGTCGAATCGCTCCACCCATCGCACCGAAAGCCCGGCCAGCGCGGCGAAGGCCAGCGCCGCAGGCGCGAGGAAGCGCGTAGGGAACTGAAAGAACGACATGATGGGAATCGCTTCCCAAAAGTTGACCGAGGCTTGGGTGATGAGATAGATGAAGCCGACGGCGGCGAAGACGAAGAAAAATGTGTCGGTGCGGCGGAGGCGGCGCGAGAAGACGGTGAGCGCTCCGGCCAGCGCGAGTATCCATTGAACGAGGCCGATGTTGAATTGAACGAGAGGCGCGGTCGCGCCGAGATCGAGGTAGCGTGTTGGGGAGAACAGTTCGCGCAGGGTGACGAAGTAGTTGTGGAAATCGAAGTAGCCCGGCCCGGCGACGTTGTGCAGCTGCACGGCGCTCCGATCGATGCCGGCCGGGAGCCAGTAGAAGGCCGCCAGCCCGAGTCCGAGCCCAATGGCCGCCGCGAGATGCGGAACGTGCCGCCGCGGATCGGGGCCGAGATAGGTTTGCGGCGCCAACGGCGAGATCAGTGTTTCCCATCCCACGAAAGCCAACAGCAAGGCATACACTACCAGCGCCATGAGGGGGTGCGAAAGAATCAGCGCGGCGAGTGTGAGGCCGGAGAAGGCTAAATGAAGCAATGAGCCGGTGCGCCGGAGTCGGTCGAACGTCCACAGGATGAGCGGCGCAAGCGAGAGCGCCAGCGACTGGGGCACATCGCCTCGGGCGTGCGGATCGATATACAAAACGTAAGGCGAAAAAACGAACGCCGCCGCCGAGACGATGCCCGGCACTGCGCCCCATCGGTCGCGGCCAAAGAGATACATGCCAACCGAACCGATGCCGGCCGCCAGCACCAGCGCGAATTTTGTTCCGGCCACCGGCCCCGTGTCGGTAAGCAGGCCATAGTACGCCGCCACATGATAGGCCAACGGCGAATAGAAATTGAAGACGGGGTAACCGTAGCCAAAATAGAAATCGGGCGCCCAACGGGGATAGAGCACGCCCTGCCGAATTGACGAAGCGATTTCGGCGACGCGATAGATGTGCATCTCCGCGTCGGTCATGGTGGGCATACTGGGGCGCGTGAGCAGGGGCCACGCGCCCAGCGCGGCGATCAGCGCCGCGACCAGCAAACCCGGATCAGAATAGCGTCGAAGGAAAGACATCGTGATAACAAGAGTCAAGCCAGAAGCCCCCGTCGTTCTCAGGGAACTTCCGGCTTGATTGGAATCGCAAATGCGGCGTGTGGCCTATGCCAGCAGGCCCGGAATCTGTTCGGGGTATTGGGCGACTTTGACTCGGGCCTGCTCGAGGGCTTTGACTTTGTCGGAGGCCAGGCCCGATCCGCCCTCCACAATCGCTCCGGCGTGCCCCATTCGCTTGCCGGGCGGGGCCGTCTGCCCGGCGATGAAAGCCACCACCGGCTTGGTGAGATGATCGGCAATGAACTCGGCCGCCTTCTCTTCGTCGTTGCCGCCGATCTCACCGATCATCACAATGCGATCGGTCTGCGGGTCTTCCTCGAACATCGCCAGCACGTCGATGAAGTTGAGCCCCTTCACCGGGTCGCCGCCGATGCCCACGCATGTGGATTGCCCCATGCCGCTTTGGGTGAGCGCATAGATCACTTCGTACGTGAGCGTGCCGCTGCGAGCCACAATGCCCACACTGCCCGGCCGGGCAATGTAACCGGGGATGATTCCCACTTTAGCTTCGTCCGGCGTGAGCAGTCCGGGGCAGTTGGGGCCGATCAACTTCGCGCCCTTTTGATCGAGATAATTTCTCACGCGCATCATGTCCTGCACCGGAACGCCTTCGGTGATGCACACAATGAGCGGGACTCCGGCATCGGCGGCCTCGAACATGGCATCGGCGGCGAATCGCGCCGGAACGTAAATGAGCGCGCAGTTCGCGCCAGTGGAATCGACCGCCGATTTGCAGGTGTCGAACACTGGCACTTTGCCTTCGCACGCCCACTCGCCGCCTTTGCCCGGAGTCATTCCGGCCACAACCTTCGTGCCATAGGCCAGCATCTGCGTGGCATGGAACGTGCCTTCGCGGCCCGTGATGCCCTGCACCATTACGCGAGTGTCTTTGTTTACAAGAATGCTCATGAGCAATTCCAAATCTCAAATCTCAAACTCCAAACCTCAAATCGGCGGATTTGAAATTTGGAGTCTGAAGTCTGGAGTTTCTATTTGTTTTTTGCCGCCGCCACTGCTTTTTGCGCCGCGTCGGCCAATGAAGTCGCCGTGATCATCTTGGCCTCGGCCAACAGTTTGCGGCCTTCGGCTTCGTTGGTGCCCACCAACCGCACCACCATGGGCACGCCGGTCGGCACCTCATCGAGCGCCTTCAGAATGCCTCGCGCCACTTCGTCGCAACGAGTGATGCCGCCGAAGATATTGAACAGCACCGCTTTGACGTTTTTATCCGAGAGGATGATTCTCAGGGCCGCCGCCACTTTCTCCGAACTGGCTCCGCCGCCCACATCGAGGAAATTGGCCGGGGTTCCGCCGAAGTGGCTGATGATGTCCATCGTCGCCATCGCCAGCCCCGCGCCGTTCACCATACAACCGATCTCGCCATCTAGTTTCACGTACGAGAGCCCGTACTTTCGCGCTTCGGTTTCGGCGGCGGCCTCTTCGTCGAGATCGCGCATCTCGGCCAGATCGGGATGCTCGAACAGCGCATTGTCGTCGAGCACGATTTTGCCGTCGAGCGCGAGCAACTGATTGGCGCCGTTGATCACCAGCGGGTTGATTTCGGCCAGCGTGGCGTCGGTGTCCCAATAGGTTTGGTAGAGCGCGGCGGCGATTTCCCCAAAGGCTTTCCAATGTTCGTGAGGCAAGCCAATGCCCGCCGCCACATTTCGCACTTGATAATCGCGCAATCTGAGAAACGGGTTGACGTGTTCGCGAATGACTTTTTCGGGAGACTCCTTGGCGACTTGCTCGATCTCGACGCCTCCGGCCATCGAGGCGATCACCACCGGGCATTTGGCGGCGCGGTCGTTGGTGATGCCGAGATAAATTTCGGTTTTGATCTCGGCGGCCTGATCCACCAGCACTTTTCGCACCGGCAGGCCTTTGATGTTCATCGCCAAAATCTGCGCCGCGTATTCTTCGGCCTGCTGCGCATCTTTGGCCACTTTCACGCCGCCGGCCTTGCCGCGTCCGCCCACCAGCACTTGGGCTTTGATCACCGCCCGCCCGCCGAGTTCCACCGCAATGTCACGCGCCTCGGCGGCAGTGGACGCGACTTTGCCTTTGAGAATCGGAATGCCTCGCTGGGCAAACAGTTGCTTTGACTGATATTCGTGAAGTTTCAAAAGGGCCTCCGGAAAGAATGGAGTTGAGAGTTGGAGTTGGAGCGATTATACCATCCGCAGAATCGGCGCTACGGGACGGAGGGGCCGTCGGCCTCCACCGCAAAGCGCATCACCCGGCTGTTGTTCGTGTCCGCCACATACAGCCATCCGTCTCCCACAGCCAAGCCCGAAGGCAGATCGAACGTCGTGCTGTCGCCGCCAAAATCGCCGAAGGTGTGTTGGAACAATCCATTGTCGGCGAACACGATCACCCGGTAGCCTTTGGGATCGGTGATGTACACACGGTTTTGATTGTCGATAGCGATGTACGGTTTGTTGTCGAGCGACTGCCCCTCCCAGCCCGACACATCCCACTTGCCGAGAAATGCGCCGTCGGTGGTGAACACCTGCACGCGCTGATTCCACGTATCGGCCACGAACAGTCGGCCATCGTTCGACACAGCCACACCCACCGGCTCATCGAGCTCGCCGTCGAGCGCCCCGCCCGACCCGATCTGCCGCAGTGGGTTGCCCTCGCGGTCGAACACCAGAATCCGTTTGTTGCCGGTGTCGGCCACATACACGTTGCCGCCGCCATCCACCGCGATCCCTCGCGGCCCCCACATCGCGTTCAATCCGGCATCGGTCAACCCGAACACGCCCCACGTCGTCACGAACTCGCCATCGGGCGTGAACTTTTGGATGCGATGATTCCACGTGTCCGCCGCATACACGAATCCATCGCTGTCCACTGCCAATCCCCAAATTTCGTTGAACGTGCCGCCCATCGCCGTGTTCGATTCGATGCTTCCGAAAGAGCCCCATGCAGTGATGAACTGGCCGTCGGCGGAAAACTTTTCGATTCGATGGCCGCCTGTGTCGGCCACGTACACCGATCCATCGGGGGCGGCCGCCACCGCGCGCGGAGCGGTGAACTCGCCCTCACCCGTTCCCGGCAGTCCCCAAATCACGTCCGCAGTGAGCAGAAGTTTGCTCTCGGCGTACGGGTCTTTCACCGCCTCCGGCCCGATGCCCAACGGCCACAACTGCGCGGCCACATCTTTGCGAATGTAAAAGCGCATTCGGTCGGCCACCGGCCAACGCGAGAGGCTGTAATCCACACTCGTCAGTTCGCCATACTTCGTGTAATCACGGAAGAACCAAACGCGAAAGATGGCTTCGCGATACTGCGGGTCTTTGATCGCGTTCAGCAAACGCTCGCCGCCGTTTTCTTTGTCGAGGCCGAAGTATTCTTGCATCGGCCACCACATGCGAATGTACTCGAACGAATAGTAGCGGTTGCCGAGCAGGGGCTCCACCTTCGACCAGTTGTTGTCTCCGGCAATGATCAGCGGCGTATCCTGAAACGCCTCGCGCGTCGGCTGATCGCCGTAAAACACCTGCCCGGTGAAGTCGCGCATGTACCACGTCACCGGCCACGACACATCGTCGTCGTAGGCCACGCGAATGCCCATGCCGTCGGTGGTGCGCTTCGAGATTTCTTCCACCTGCGCCATCACCACTTTTACGCCCGGCGCACCCGAAGCGTAATTGATGAACTCGGTTTGATTGTCGAAGTTGATGTAGTTGGCGTAAAAGGCCGCGCGCGCGGTGAGGAAGACGAGGCCGACTCCGGCCAGCATGGCCGTGATCACCCCCAACTGCTTCCAACCCAGACTTCGCCCAACAAAATACATGCCCACTCCACCGCCGATGGACACGGCCATCGCCATCAAAAACGACATCGTCGCCTGCAGCTGATTCAGTTCGTTGCCTTGAAACGGCGGCGTCGCGCCGAGCCACTTGAAGATGGCGAACAGCACGCCGTAGATCGTGAGCGGCGCGACGAGCAATGCAATCCACCCGCTATTGGCGCGGAAGTTCTGCCAATCCACCGCTTCCACAATTTGCCCGAAGGCCCAGGCGGCCAGCAAACCCATCGGCAAAGTCATGTGCACGGTGAGCCATGGCATCTTTTCGCCTGCGTACGAATACATCGAGAATGCCAACAGTATCCAATAGCCGATGAACACCAGCGCCGGGAACTTGGCCGGAGTCGGTGTCGGTGTCCCGGCGGAGTCGTCGTCGCTGTCCGCATCCACCATCACCCATCGCCAAATCCCCAGCCCGGCGGCCAACATCGATCCGATGGCCGGGAGGAATTCATACACCGGCACTTGCAGGAGAAGATAGAAATACCACGGCTGGCTCCCGCGTTGAACATCTTGCTGATCGAGCCAATAGCCCAGCGACCCCACCATGCCGGTGGCGAAGCCGCCGCCGTTGGTGAACATGGTGGTGAACAGCGGCACGTAGATGCCGTAGAACACGCCAGACGCAATTAGCCATTTCTTCCAATCCCAAAACAAGCCGATGCCCGCCGACAGCACGAACAATGGCACGAACACCGTTGCGGTTTTGAGCAAGCCGCCGTACGAATAATCGAGTGGGTCGGCTTTGAGGAGGAGTTTGACCGGCACGGCGGTCAACTGCGGCAGGGCGAAGGTGATCAGCACGATCATCATGTTCACCGACGCATAATCGCGCATCTTCTCGCGAAAGACGGCCACCGAGATCAGCGTGGCCACAATGAGGAAGACGATGACCACGCCCAGCGCAATGCCCATCGCCGTGAGATATGGATTGGATGCCGAACTCGTGGCTATATCGCCGGACACGACGATGGGCGCGTTTTCTATTGCCCACGCGCTGTGCCGCCCATACCAGAAGAAGAAGCCGGACAAGACCGCCGCCACTGCCGCGCCGGCGAGCGTGACGCCGAACCACCACTTTTGCCGCCCCTCGGGCCACTGCGCCGTGAACATATCGCGCAGGTAGATGAAGCCCAAAAACAAGAGCCAGATGGCAACGTTGAAAAACGAAATTTCTTTTGTGGCATACAGCAAAGAGGTCGTTGCCGCCATGAGGTAGAGATATTTGTCCTCCTTCGTGTCCATGTAATAGAAGAGGGACAAAGCCATGAGCAGCTGCCACACCAGCGTGTACGGGTCTTCGCGGGAGTATCGAGTGTAATAGAGGAGATAGGGCGAGATGAGGAAGAACAGCGCGGCCAGCAACGCCCCCGCCCGCCCCAACCAACGGCGGAAGAAATACATGAGGCCGACGGCGATCACGCCGCACACCGCCGCCGGAATGCGGGCGGTGAAATCGCTGGCCCCGAACAGCGTGTACGAAAGAGCCAGCGCGTGAAACTGCAGCGGCCCGTGCATCAACGGCGTGTGCACGAAGCCTTTGCCCTTCGAGAGTTCCCATGAATAGTATGTGTGCAGACTCTCGTCGTGGCTGATCACGCGCTCGCCCAAATTGTAGAAGCGGGTGACAATTGCCAACGCGATCAGCACGGCATACAACGCCTTCTCCCAATCCAAAGCCAACGCCGACCACAAAGGCCGATCCAGAAGATTCGAGAAGGAAGATTGACGGGGCAATGATGCTTCAACCATAACAACACCTCAATATGCTAATAGCCGATGGCTAATGGCTAATAGCCAATGGCTGATCGCTATAGCCAATGGCTATTTGACCGCGTTGGCCGCGAGGGCGTGAATGTCCGCGCGAACCCACAAATCGAACGCGCGCGAGAACTCGGCCGGCCAGTTGCGGTGCAGCCACCAATTCACAAAGGATCGGGCGGTGACATCTGCTTGCAACGGGCGGGATTGCGCGGGGAAACGGTCGCCGACGTAGGCCGCACCCAGCGCGGGATCGGAGACTCCGTCCGTCGTGATCACCACCGGGCTGTTCGCCGCGCCCGCCAACGAATCGACATATCGGGCACGGGTGAAGTCTCGCAGTTCCCAACCCAACAAACCATCGCGAACATCGGTGGGCGAGCTGCTCACCACTGCGATCTCCACATCTTCGGCTTTGCCCGTTGCCCGAAGCGATGTATGGCGAATCTCGCTCACCATCAGCCGGATGTCGCGCTGAGTCGCCGTCGGAGTCCAAAGTTCGCCGGGGTTGCCCGTCCGCCACTGAGTGAGCGCCAGCCCCGCGCCCAGCGTGCCAATCGTCGTGGCGAGGCCCAAAGCGATGGCCGCGCCGCGCACCGCCGATTGCGCGCTCCACCCGGCGGCAAACAGAATCGTGACGACGACTCCGAGCGCGGTCACAGCGAGCGCAAGATACAGATTCAGATCGGGCGGCGCGTTGAGGATCGTCGTCGCCCCGCGCGCGTACGCGGCCAGATTGAAATATACAAACACCACCATCACAAATAGCGCGCCCGCTTGCGAGATCACCGTATCCCGTTCGCCCTCGAGCCACTCGCCGGAAAACGTTTCGGCCAGCGCTTTGCCCGCCAGCATTGCCAGCGGCACAACAACCCACACCGCATCACCCGCTTCGCGGCCCGGGTACAGAATCGCAAAGGCCATCGCGCCGACGGCCATCGCGCCCATCGCGGAGGCGGCTTCCCGCCAGATCAAGCTGGCGGCTCCCCGGCCCGCAAACGTATCTTCAAGAGCCGGGTCGCGGGCAGAAAAAATTTGTCGCACTCGCTCAATCAATGCATGCCAGTATTCCGAAAGAAAGGCGACGTACAACCCGCCCGCGCCCATCACGGCGAGCAGCGGCTCATACGCGAATATCATTTGCGGCGCAAGCCAAGGCGCGCGCGCCGCGCCGCCGAGCATCCACCCGGCCAGCCAGCGCGGGAGCGCCGCGCCCGCCGCCGACAGCCCCGCCGGGTTGAGCAAGCCCGCTGTCGAAAACAGCGCGAACGTCACTGCCGCCGCCGCAAGCATTTTCCAAAATTGTGATCGGAAAGTGGGGATGCCTTCGCGGATCGAGCGCGCGATCTGCGGCTGATTGAGCACGACCATCGTGAGTCCCAACAGTGACGCCGCCGCCGCCGATACAAAACGCGGCCCGCTGGCCAATCCCAACCCGAGTCCGATTCCGGCCAGCAGAGGGGCGCGGTCTGCGCGGCGAATCGCGGCGATGACGATCAGCAGACTGAGCGCGGCGAGGGTTGTGCCATCGGCGGCGCGCGAGGCGGCCAACATCACCGGCGAGATCGCCGACAGCGCGCAGGCCATGAGCGCCGCGCCGCGCCCCATCTCACGGCGGAAGATCATCGGCGCGAAAGCCACCGCTGTTCCGGCGAGCGCCGAAAGGAAACGCGCCCAAAACTCGCTAGCCCCGAACAGCAAAAACGAAAGTGACGTGAGTGTGTGCAGTGCCGCGCTCGTCGGCTGAACCGGGGCAATGGCCGAAGCCGAAACAAAACGCCACGCGGCCAGCGCTTCGCGCGCTTCGGCCAGCGAGAGCGGCGCATCGCCCAAACTAAAAAGCCGCAACGCCAACGCCAACGCGCCGATGAGCAAATACAATCCAGATTCCACATTGAGGGCGGCGGCCCACTTCAATTGCGCGGCCGCCTCATCTTTTTGCGCCACAGCCATCGTCATTGCCCGCCTGCCATTTCGTAAATCGTCACTCCATCGGATTGATAGATCGCGTTCATATTGCGGTCGAACTTCGTCAGCCCGTCGTCGCCGTATTGGCTTCTCTCCGCCGGGCCAACGTACACGTATCGAATGTTGTATTTTTGCAGAATGGGCAAGGCCGCTTCCCAATCTCGCGCCGTGTACAGAATTCTCACATCCTCTTCGCGCCCGGCAAAGGATTCGGCTGTGCCGCGCCACTGCAACTCATGAAACGGCCAACCCAACACAGTGGGCAATCCGGTGTGCGCCGACACGCGCGCAAACTCGGTGTAACTTCCGCCCACCGCTTCGGCAATCACCGGCCTGCCCTTCACTGTGGCATTGAGAAATTGAATCGCCCTGTAATCGGCGGCGCGGCTGAAAGCCATATACGCCATGCCGTCGAGCGTGGCAACCCGATCGCCGTCCGCATCGCGCGTCGTGCCCTGCCAGTTTTCGGTGATCGTCGTCGTCGCCAGCGTCGGATAGATCAGACCGATCACCACCGCCGCCGCCGCCACGGCCCCGAACAGAGTCTGCCCCAGCGGCCTCGCCATTCGCAACACCATCCACACTCCGAACGCTCCAGCCACCGACCACAACACCCAAGCCTGATAATAAAACTTGAAGATCGTATTCATGCGCGTGCTGAACAGATCGCGCAGATAGACGAACTCCGGGCCGAGTGTGAGTAGCGCGCCGGTGGCGGTCAGCACGGCGGCGAACACGGCGGTGGATGGGAAATTTGAATCCGGCGGGGCGCCGCCATCGTTCGCGCGGCGCGGCCCGAACACGAGTGACGCCGCCACCGCCAAAATGGCCGTGATCAGAATTGGCGTGAGCGCTCGTTCGATCTCCAATCGCCGCCGCAAAATAAGCGCGGGGGCGCTTGGCAGTGGCGCGCTGCCGATGAGCGAATCGATGGCGCTCTGCACTTCGGGGCGGCCGCTCAACAAAATCACCATCGTGAGCGCGGCGCAAATGAGGATGAGGCCGGCCAGCGTTGCCAGCCCGCTCGCCACGCCGCTCCGCCAATTGGCCCGGTTGAAGTTGCTCGCCGCCGCCCAGCCCAGCCACGGAACGACGACGAACAGCAACGGGCCGAACATGACGATGAATTGCTGGATGCGCGCGCCAAAAACCACGTTGGGCAAAATGCCGCCGAGCTGCGAGCGGAAGCCAATGTAAAACGGCAAATACAACACAACCCCCAAGGCCGCGAGGCTTGCGCCGAGAACCAATCCATCGCGCCACACGATGTCTGTCCATCCATCGCGCCGCACGCGAGCAACGGCGTGCGCGGCAACGCACACAAAAACGTAGATCGGAAAATCCCATGTGTTGAGGAATGACAACCCGCCGAGAATGATCGCCCCCGCGAAAAGGTCGAGCCACGGCAGAGGCCGCCATGCCGCAGAGACCGACGCGGTCTTGGAGGCCGCGTCGGTCTGGCCCAAAAACAAGTTGAGGGCGAAAGCGATCCCCAAAAACACGAACGGCAGTCCGAGCACGTGCGGGTGCATGTCGCCGAGCAAAAACGAAAAGAAGGGGAACTCGTCGATCACTTCAACTTCTGCGCCAAAGAGATCGCGGTCGTGAATCACTCGCGATGACTGCCACCACCACAGAAAACGATCGGGCGCGAACGACGGCATCCCTTCGCCGGGCGCAGAGGCAACGGGCGGGTTGTTCGTCCACTTGATGTCCACCCAGCCCCAAAAGTTTGATTTGTAATCGCATCCGGCGCACGCGGCTTCGGCTTCGGGCTGGCAAATGACGCAGTAACGATTATCGGCGGAGCATTGGATGCAGGCTTCAGTTTGCGACGGCTCTGCCGCCAACCAACCGAGTTTGTGCGCCACTTCCAGCCCGCCGTTGAAATTGCCGAGAAGAATGAACAGCGGCCCCAACAATGCGGGCGCAATTGCGCGAACGAGCGATTGCTTGCCCGCCGCCGCGATCATGTTGAGCACAACGCCAAACGCGCCCGTTGCTGTCAGCCCGAAGAGCAAAGCGATGGCGAGATTGAAGGCCACGCCCGGCATCACGCCGGAGAGCGCGGTGAGCATTCCGACGATCACATATCCGAAGTGATAGTAGCTGATGGCGTAACCGGAGAGCCATGGGTCGCCGGGCGGCTGGGCGCCGGTTCGCAATACCGAATTGAGAAAGGCGAACTCCATCGGCTTCTCGGTGGCGGTGATGGTGGGGTTAAGGGAGCGAGCATAAGCCCAGAAGCCGAAGGCGATCAGAAAAATCACTTCGACTGCCAACACCGATCCCCAATTGGTTTTGAGCCACTGCCGAATCTCGCTCGAGGTTTCGCCGCGCAGACAGGCCAGCGATGCCGCGCCGACGATCATGAGCGCGGCCATCACGCCGCCCGGGCTCACTTGCGTGAAGCCGAAGTTGCCGAGAAGCCAGCCCGTGTAGCCGACAGCCAACAGCCCGCCGGTTTTACTCAGCGAGTATCCGCGATCGGGAAGGAAACGGAAGAGGCGAAAAAGGATCGGCCAGGCAACGATTCCAAAGATGGCCACGATGAGCCACCACGAGGCAAAACTCTGCGCGTCAGTCATTCAACTCTCGAATTGAAGGGGCAGGGAATGAGGGCGGGGTATGCGGGCATCAATAAGTTTGGATGGGCGCGGGGGTGAGCGTGGGTGTGTGAGAGGCCATTGCCGGGTGTGTGGCCGACAGCGTGGGCGTATCACTGCGGATAACGACAGCGGCGGGCGTTTGGATGTACGGCACGCTGGGCGCAGAGGCCCGCGCCGCGCCCAACGATACGCCGGACACAAAAACCATCGCCGCCACTGCCATGCTCGCCGACACTTGCCACGACCGATTGCGCGCGCGCGATGCGCCCGGCAAGCCGATGGGCAGCGGCGTTTGCCATCGTCGGCGGACGGCCTCCCACCCGCGAACGGTGTTCACGGGGAGATGAGTAAGCGCCCGCGCGGAGTCGGCCACCGCCGAATATGTTTCGCGCAGCGCGGCCAATTCGGCGCGGCAGGCATCACAGCCGCGCAAATGCGATTCGATGCGCGCCGCCTCGTCGGCGGCAAGCCGCCGCTCAATGAAGGCCAGCAATTCTTCGCCAACGTGATTCGCAGAGATCATTGTTGACTGCTCTCCAAAGCTTCCAACCATTCGCGCCCCGCGTTACCTTCAACAATCAATCGCCGTCGCAGGGCGGCGATGGCCGCGCGCACTCGCGACTCGGCGGCCTTTGCGCCGCAACCCGCCGCTTCGCCAATTTGGGCGTAGCCCATCGCGCCGACGAAACGAAGAACGATCGCCTCGCGAAGTTTGGGCGAGAGGCTCTGCACTTCGGCCCACAGTTCGCGGCGAACGCCGCGCGCGGCCAGCCAATCTTCGAGCGGGCGAGCGGGCGCGTGTTTGTGAGCCTCCGCCGACTCTTCTCTGGCGAACCACAACAGCGGGATGGAAGCCAGCCATTTGCGGCGGCGCTTGTTGCGGTAGCGGCTGATGGCAATCGTAAAGAGCCAAGTCTGAAACGCCGACTTCGACGGATCGTATCGGCGCAGGTTTCGCAGGGCGTACACAAACGTGTCCTGCGTCACCTCGTCAGCGTCGTCGGCGTCGTTGAGCAAACCAGCCGCCAAACGGAACACCGCCGGAGCGAATCGCCGATAGATGGCCTCTGCGGCGGCTTCATCGCCATTGCCAGCGGCGGCCAGCCAATCGGTCAAGCGTTCATTACTGTTATACACGGTCACTGGTAGAAATCCGTTGTGCGGGCCAAGAGTCTTCACTCGATAGGCCAGCGCGGTATGGCTTTGTCAATCTCTGCCATGAGGCGCATCGTTTCTTTCAGGGCAACAACCACCCGCTGATAATGCGCGATGTCGTCATTGCTCAACGTCCGCCCCTTGCGGTCTTTCAGCCATTTGTCGCAAACTTGATAGCCGCCGACGCGGAACTCCCACACCGCCTCCGGCACGCCGCCGAAGTATTGCGAGTCGTTGATCCAGACTTTTCTTTTCTCGTGCTTCACCTTTTCAACGGCGTTACTGCCCGCAACAGAGTAAGACGTGATGAAGTTATCGAGCGCGGGCGATTTGAGCAAATGCAGGCCGACGAGTTCTGCGCCTTTGGCCGCAAGTTTGGCGAACAGTTTTTTGTCAGAAGTGAGCGGCAGGCGCGGGAAATCTATTTTGAGAAATTCGGCGTAACGCTCACGGTAGACGGGCGAATGGAAGATGGCATAGGCGTAATGGAAAACATCTTCCGGACCAAAGGTCTTCTTCAAATCGCCCGTGCCGTCGGCAGCAAACGTCAAGCCCAGTTTTTGAGAGCAGTCCGCAATGAACTTGTCGGATAAGTTTGGCCGACGCCCATTTTCGTGATCGAAGAGCGTGGCAGGGTAATCACCATTGGGATAGAGGTAGAGGGGGAAAAACGAATTGATGTCATAGGCGGCGCACGATTTGTGGCCGCAAACGTGTTCAGTGGCTAGCGCCCCCCACGCATCTCGGGTTTGCCGTGTAGCGATCAGGCCGATGTTTTCCCCCGACAACATATGCTGCATGACTTCGGCGCGAGGCATGCACATGAACCCCCGTGTCTGGCCAGTGTAGTACGTATGCCTGATGTCAAACGGCCGATAAAGGAAGCGCGCAAGTTTTGACTTGTGAACCCCATGCTTCCGAATGTCGGCTTGAGCCAGAGCGACTTTCCAATCGCGGACATCTTCGCCCAAATCAAATTTCATGCGCGCCATTTCCGGCGGCAGAGAGACGAAATCTTGCACTCGACTCAAGATTTCTTTCTCTGTCCAACCAATTGTCAAATCGTCTCGCGCAGTCACGATGCCCGCCGAATGCACCGGCATGATCTCCGTCAATTTCCAGCCTGGCTCATATTCGGCGCGGATTCTCCCCGCTTGCGGAGACAGAAGATAAGCAGGTTTAACAGGGCGTGCATTCCTCCATTTCAATGAACGAACATCGTTGCGCTCCAAGAATGCATACTTTCTGGCTCGCGCTCCCCAAAGCTGGGCGTGACGCGCTATTGCTAAACCGTCCCGCTTTTGGATGCGCGCAAGGTGTTGAGGCGGCAGCTTTATTGCCAAGATGATCGCCACCCCTTGTTGAATGTCAAAAATATTTTCGTCGGGGCCACCATCCGGCGCACGTTCTTTCTTCTTACTATTGCCGTGCAAGTCCAACACATAGAGTTCATCAAAGGACTTCAATAAATGCTGTCGCATCCCGCGAAAAGTAGGGTTGTCGAGGTAGCCGTGATTGGTGATGAAGGCAACTATGCCCTGCCCTGTTTGCTCAATGCGCCACTGCGCGAAGCGAATGAATTTCACATAATCATCTTGGAGCCATTTCGGGTTGCGTTCACCCAAAGGCCGCCCATCCACCGAGTAATAGTCGCGGACTAATTCGCCAATCCATTTGCCTTTATTGGCTGAGTGGCCGGAATACGGCGGATTGCCGACGATGACCATAATCGGCGCGTTCTTCTTCACCTGCGCGGCTTCGCTGGCTTCCTGCGAGATGTACCAGCCCAAATCTCCCAGCGTCTCAGAACGAGTCACCCCCTCGTCGAGCGCATTGGTCAAATAGATGCGGAGGCGATCCTCTTTGCCCCATATGTAATTCAGGTCTCGAAGCAGGAGGCCGAGTTTCAGATGGGCGATGACATACGGCGCAACCAGCAGTTCAAAGCCGAACAGGCGCGGCAAGAGATTCTGATGAACGTACTCCTGCCACGCGCCGCCCTGCCGTTTGCTCATCAACGTTTCGTGAATGACTCGGACGGCGAAATACAGGAATGTGCTTGTGCCAGTGGCGGGGTCGAGCAGATTAACGTCTTTGGCGGCCAACCCGAGCGGGCGATCAAAGCGATCTCTCAATAGCGAATCAACCGAGTTGACGATGAATTGAACGGCTGGCTCCGGCGTGTAATACACGCCGCGACTCTCGCGGAGTTTTGGATCATATGCGGCAAGGAAGGTTTCATAGAAATGCACCACGGGGTCTTCCGTCCGCGTGCGCTTGCCAAAGTCTTTGAGAATAGCGCTTAAGTCGGCGCGGGCCAACAGCGAGGCAATGTCATCCAGAAACGGCGCAATCAGCGTATTCTCCAATTCTTCGCCCACATCCAAAAACAACTTGCGGAGAAAGCGATTAGCCGAAAGATGCTGATACGCAGAGGAACGGCTGAACCCCTCGCCCCCATCGCCTCTCCCGGCGGGAGAGGCGGCAGGGGTGAGGGCGCTCACGCGAGCGGCGAACAACCCATAGGCCATCGTCTGCGCGTAGATGTCGGCAAACTCACCGGGTTTGAGGTTGGGAAGCAGGTATTCTTGAAATGCCTTGTATTGCTTGTGGAGCGCCCCGCTGATCTCCTCTTCGGCTTGAAGCGCGTTGAAGGTCAAATCGCGGATGAGTTTTGCCAACTGCGCCATGCGCTCGGCCAAATCGCGAGGCGTGCCGACGATGGGAATTTCGGTCTGATAAAACTCATTGAATAACTGCTCGGCGGTGGCGATACCTTCCGGGTCGGGCGTCAACTTTTTATGCTTGCCAATCGAAGCAAGGCATGCCGTGAGTTTGCGCTGCCCATTGACGTACCAGCGAAATTCAAGATAGTCGGTCAATATCAAATTATTGAGCGACTGTCTATAACGCTTGAGTTGATCCGACTTTTCGACTTTGTCGAGATCAACGCCAACATCCTTTGTCTCGACGTAACCGAGAGGAACACGGCGGCGCTCCACAATGAAATCGGGCGCGCCGCACTCAATGTGCTTGGGGTCGTTGGAGGCGTCAACGCCGGAAGCCAGCGATTCCAGCAACCACTCCAACGAGGAGCGGTAAGTGTGCTCGGTGGCTTTGCCACTCTGCAAATCGCTCTCGATCCGCTGAAGGTAGGTTTCGAATAGGTTCGCCATGCCGCGAATTGTAGTGCCAGCTAGTGATTTTGCAAAACTTCGTAAATCACTGTGCCCTCATTTTGGTAGGCTATCTTGAGCAACCCCTTTTCAGCCATGCTCTCGAACTTCGCCAGTGACGGCGCCGGGAAATAGACTCGCTCATACTCACCCACGACAATATATCGCACGCCGTATTTTTGCAAGAAGTCCATCGCCTGCTGGTAATCGACCCCCATGTAGAAAGCGTTGATGTCATTCGACCGCTGCCACACGAGCCGATCGGGCAGGAGCACTCGCTGTTGGCGCTGATGCCAGTTCCAGCCCAGCACACCGGGCAGGCCGGTGTTGATCGTGTATCGCGATCCCCAGCGGTATTCGGGCGCGTTCACTTCTACGATCACCGGTGAGCCTTTCACGTTTTCCTGCATCCAACGAATCGCGTCGGCGTCATATTTGAGATCGAACGACTGCCCCTGATCAGCATAGCGAGCATAACTCATGTACAACATGCCGTCGAGCGCGCGCGGCGCGGCGGGCGCGATCCGATCCTGAACTTTGGCCGATGTTGCCAACACTGTATACAACGCCGCCGCCGTGACCAACGCCGTGAGGCCGAACTGCCACACATTGCGGCTCAATGGTTTCCACTCCGGCATCTGCGCCCAAACCCAAGCAATGGCCGCGCCCGATGCGACGCTGAACAACGTCCACACTTGCAGGTAAAACTTGAACACGGTGTTCATCCGGCCAATGTCGCCTTTGGCAACGACGACTTCCACCATCACCGTCAGCGTCAATCCGAGCCCGATCAACCCCAGAGCCGCCCGCCGTTCGGGTTCGGCCTCCCTGCGGATCATCAGCAGGCCCGTCCAGGCAATGAGCGGCACGGCGAGGAGAGCCACATCGTATCCGAGCCACCACATGCCGAAGACCATCAGCATGAAAGCCACAAACGCAAACAGCGCCGGGCCGAGCAAATCTTTCACTTCGTCGAATGGAATCTTCTGCATCCATCGCCGGGTTTCGGTGAGCAGAAAAACGAAGATGACGAATAGAAACAGGCCGTGAACGGTGAGATACGAATCGAGGGGCGTTTTGTCGCCGCGCCACAATTGCACCGAGCCGTAGCCCTCGCCGCGCCAGTGCGAATAGGGCCAAAAGAATGCCAGCGACAGCAGGATGAGCAAAGCACAACGCCATGCAGTTTCGATGGCGTACCGCAAATCGATCTTGCCATGCTGGCGCAGTTGGCCGTAAGCGATGGCAACACACCCCAGCGCCCAATAAGTTTGATAATCGGAAAGGTTAGATGGCTGAATCGATCCGAACACAACGCCGCCCACGATCCACAGCGCCGCCGTTTCGAGCCAACGCCGTTCGCCGTCGGCCGCTGACATCACCGCCGAGAGCGCCCAGCCCAGCGCAATCACCGTGATCGTCAGCACGATCATGTGCGCGTGCAAGTCAGCGTACAAAAAGGTGAAAAAGGGAAACTCGGTGATTGGGATAGTCTGCTGATCCGGAATGACTCGCGTGGCGTTCCAATACCATTCGCCCGTGCCGATCATCACCGGCGTATGCTGAACATAGATTCGCCAGATGCCCACCGCCGCCCTCTGCCAATCGGTGATGAATTGAATCGGCGTCGTTGCCGGAACATCGAGCGCGGCGCGAGTGAGCGCCTTCATGATCGTCTGCGTCTGCCCCAAGTTGCCCAGCGCCACAAATAACAGCGCGGCGAACACGCCCGC
Source organism: Chloroflexota bacterium (assembly GCA_016875735.1). GTDB lineage: Bacteria > Chloroflexota > Anaerolineae > Anaerolineales > VGOW01 > VGOW01. The sequence goes on from VGOW01000035.1 coordinate 20,315, forward strand.
CAAATATGGATTGGCTACGATGCGCTGTACGCTGTGCGGCGTGGGCAATGAACTGCTCGCCATTCGCTGGCCGGCCGCCACAAGATTGAAAGCCACGCCGAACGCGCCCATGCCCGCCAGCGAAAACAACATCGGCAGAATTAAGTTGTAGGCAAAGGCGGGCACGATGCCGAGCATCTTTGTCAGCGCGCCCACCACTACAAAACCGAAATAGTAATAGTTGAGATAGCCGCCCGCGTACCACGGATCGTATGGCGGGAACGACGTGCTTTTGAGCACAGCGTTGAAATACGAAAAATCCATCGGCTTCTCGCCGCCGTAGGCCGGGTGCCACAGATCGCCGTTGCCCCAACGGATGAGCAAAAAGAAAACGAACCACAACAGCGACAACAATTCGACGGCGAGGGCGTAGCGCCAGTTCACTGCAACCCACGCTTTGATCTCCGCAAAACGCCGCCACAGAATCAGGGACGCCGCCACCGCCATCACTCCGGCAATGATCCACAATGCCCATTGGGTGAAAGGAAGGATGCGGAAGCTGGCGAGAAACCACGATACCCACGCAATGAACAACAGCGCCAAATTGCGCGAGAGGGCATAGCCGCGATCGGGCAGGCCGCGCAGCGCGACGAAGGCGATGGGGAAAGCGATGAGGCCGAGCAACACGCACGCAAGCCACCACACGGCGACGCCCAATGGTTGGTATTTGTTGAGCGGCGATTCTCGATTGAACAGCTCGGCCCACGTGCCCCCTGCCCTTTGCTCGGCGAGGCGATCATCGGGCAGCATGAGCATGGTGGGCGCGGCGGTGGCTTCGCGCGGCCCCTGCGCCACCACCGTATTCAAGTCAATCGCCTCGAGCACAGCCATCGCTTTCTCGATGTCGAAGTCGGCGCGTTTCTTGAAAACCCAAACGGGCGCATGATCGTACACGCTGAAGGCTTCTTCGGCGGCGAGCGGGTTGTCGTTGAACAGAGGCGGAGTCGGCGTCGCGTTCCACGCCCACGATCCGCTCACATCCGAAATTTTCAACGGCCCAATCGTGATCGGCGAAGTGAAGGTCGCCGCCAGATCGAATTCGAGCCGCCCGTCGAACAGGGCCCGATAGTATTCCATCGTCATCGGATACGCGGCGGGCAAACGCGAGGTGCTCCAGATTCCGCGCTGGCTGGGCAGGATGATGTAATCCACTTGGGCGAGGTTGGTGCGGAACATGAGCCGTTTGTTTTCGTCGTCGTTCCAGCGCACCTCCATCGTCATGCCTTGATACAACCCGCCGAAGCCGTCGCGCCCGTCGAGGCGCAAAGGCAAGCCCTCATCCCAATTCTCGTTGGCGATGATCGAGCCCCACAACTGCACCGGGTTGCCGCGCGGCGCGCTGAGAAGCAAATAGTACGGCACGCCTTTAGTCACCGCCGCCGGGCCGAACGAAATTGATCCGCCGCCGCCGCGTTCGTCTCCGATTTTCGGAGTGGTCGTCAAATCGGCAGAGGCCAATGGTTGCAGCCCGCCCGGATCGGCGGCGAGCACAACGTGAATGGTGTGCGGTGCGTTCGAGAATCCGTCGCCCGCATAGCCCACCGAAAATTCATTGATCACGCCATCGATGCGCGGAGAGAAGGGCACGGGGATGGGAAAGTCGGCGCCGACTTGCATGCCGAAGGGAACGGGCACCGGCTCGGTGTGGGCGCCGGTGGCGGTGTCCATCCGAAGATTGATCGGCGCGGGCACGTTGCCGTAAATCCAGCGCGAGGCCTGAATGCGCGTGTTGTCCGTCCGATAGATCGAGGTGAAGCCCCATGCCCACGCAAGGCTACCGATCAAGATAATCGCGCCGAGGGCGATGGACGAAAGACGAAAAACAAAGGGCATTCGACGATTGGCAGTGTTCGTCATCCGTCGTTCGTCCTTCCTCTTCACTCCGAGATTCCACAACTCGCACAGCGCCCATGCGGCGAAGAGGGCAAGGAAAGGATAGATGGGCAAGAAGTAGCGCATGGATTTGACCCAGCGCGTGCCGGTGAAAAGAAAGAAGCCGCCCGTCCACAAGAGGGGAAGCAGATGCTTCTGCCATTCGTTTTTCTGAAAGGCGCGGCGCATGGCCCACAGGAAACCGCCCCACGCGGCGGCGCCGAGCGGCAAGCCCATGCCCCACAGCACGATGTTGGTGAGCGGGAAGATGATGGCCGGGCGATTCGTCCACTGTTCGCCGGGCGGCCCGCCGCCCACGCCGCTCGATTCGGCTTGCGCCACCGCCATGCTCGTCAGCCATTCGGGGTTGGGGGTGACGGTGAAGATCGTTGTGTCGCCCGTCGTGGCGCGGAACGACATGGGCTGTGTGACTCGAAACGTGATGAGCGACACGACTCCGGCCAGCGCCAACAGCGTGAACACTTTGCCGATGCCAGCCGCAGATTTCGAGTCACTGCTTTCGCGCAGGAGGGTGTCGGTGTTGGCGATGAAGGCGGCCACGACGATCATGCCCGCCAATGGAACGAGATTGATGCGCGAGGCGACAGCCATGCCGAAGAAGAGGCCGAAGAGGGCGTACCACACCGCCCCCCCCCGTCCCCCCCCGCTTCGCGGGGGGGGCAATACAACCCTCACCGCGCAATACATTGCCAGCATCACGAACAGCACGGCAAAGTTGTCGGAGGTCATGAAATGCGATTGCTGAATCTGCATCACGGCCAGCGCGCTGAGGGCCGAGGCCAGCAGGCCCACGCGATGACTGTACAGCCGCGCGCCGATGAGGTAGGTCACAAACAATGCCAATACATCGCACAACGCGGAGAGTGTGCGCCCCATGAGTCGCAGATCGCCGTAGGCGGTGTTGTCGGTGAGTTCGGCGGTGATACGGATGAGGATGATGGGCCACTGCCCCCAGCGCATCCGGTTATCGGGGCCGGGCGCGGCGAGCGAGCCGGCCTCATCGTATTTTTGGTAGGGGCTGATGGAGGAGAGGCGCGTGTTGAAATAGTCGCCGAGCGTTTTGGGGATGGAAAGGCGGGTGAGTGTGCTGGTGAGGCCGTATTCGTCGGGGTGGAGGTCAGTGCCCTGATTCCAATTCACCCAGTTGAGGCGGAAGTAGATGCCTACAACGATGAGGCCGATGAGCAGAAGATCGAATGCAAAGCCCAGCACATCCGCGAGGGTTCGAACGGCTGGCCGAGGTCGAACGGCGGCGTCCGACGGAGTGGAGGGCAGGTCAGGCGAGAGGTCGGGCGAGGGTTGCTCGGCGGCGTCTGTCGCGATCGTTTCAGTCATGCTCGTTATGGCTGTTCCAAGAGTCGCTCGTCAAAATCCAATGTGCCCGGCACAAAATATGTGAGGTAGTGCTTCTCGAAAAATTCCGAAACGTGAAAGGACAGTGTGCCGTCGGGGTACGCGCGGCGCAAAAAGTCGATGGCTTCGGCGTCGTCGCGGTGAAGGATGAACAGCTTGGGGCGCGGATCGTTTTTCAGATCATCCAGCGCCTCCAGCGTCAACGCCGCATTGTCCCAGCCATACCTTCCGGCATAGATGCCGACGGCGCGCGTATCCACCCAATACGGATACGACTTCACCATCACTGTGTCCCAATCGCCCACCGAGTCGGCCCATGCCCGAACTACCTTGCCGATCTCTGGCGCGTTCTGCACCGATGTTTGGTATTGATTAGCGTAGCGCACGAAAAGGATATACCAGTTTGATTGGGCGGAGATTAAAAATAGCGCGGCGACGAATGTCATTCCGAGCATTGCCCCCAACCGACCGGGGATCGCTTTGCGGCCATATTCGAGAAGAAGGCACAAGGGGATGGCGACGAGGACGAACACGATGGGCGCCGCCGCGCCGGAGCGATGCAGTGACGGGTTCTCGACCGGAAAGGCGAGGACGAGAGTGGAAGGCAAAAGAAGTATGGGAACGGAAAGAAGCAAAAAGAGATCGAGCCAGTGGCGGTAACGGATGTATCGGTAGAGGGTGAAGGCCGCGCCGAGAAACAACAGCGCCCCCATCACCCAATCGAGCGCGGGTTGCTCGGCGGGGCTGATCAGCCAGGCCGAGTCCGATGTCCACGAAAACATGCGCAGTGAGTTCCATTCGTTTTGGAGGAGCACTTGCCACGTGGGCGGCGCGGTTTCCAATCCCGGCTCGCCAGTGATGCGCGTGGAGGTGCGCCGCCAAAAGTTCTCCGGCTCGTCCACCGCGTAGCGAATCATGGGCATGAAGGCGGCGAGGAGAATGAGAGCCAGCATGAGAAGCCACACCCCAAGCCTGAGCGCAATGGCTTTGCTCCGGCGATGCAATGCATACAACGCAAAGGCAACTCCGATGGCAAGCGGCACAATGCGAATGGGCGTATAGCCATACAACCCAATGCCCAGCGCCGCCGCGCCCACCAACGCAAAGTTGCGCCGCTCGTATTTGAGGGCGCGAACGATGAGCCACAGCGCGATGGCCGAGAACAACATAGCGAACGGAAAGCGCAGTCCGTTGCGGCTGATGACGTTGGGCCACCAGCCGATTCCGGCGGCGAGCATTGCCAGCAATCCGGCGGCGTCGCCGGAGAACTCGCGGGCGAGGAGGAAGATGAAAGGCAGGGTGAGGAATCCGGCCGTGGCGGCGACGATCTTCAGCGTGAGGGGGGTGAGGCCGGTTCCGGCAAACTCTGCGGTGAAGGCGGCCAGATAAAACATGAGCGGCTCACGCCCGCCGTTGGTTGGCTCGAAGATGGGGCGTTTGCCGTTGTTGAGAATATCGTTCACATCTTTGATCTTCTCGACGTGATCGCTGGTCATGGCCACTGGCACTGCGTCGAGTTGCGAAAAGCGAAGCCACGCCGAGACGGTCAGCGCGGCGGCAAACAGAATGAGCGTGCGCGAAAGCCGAATAGCGGCCCCGCCGCGCGCCCACTGCGCGACTCGTTCAGCCCATTCCGCTCGCTTCGCTCGCAGCAACGGCCCTTCCCAAAAGGCGATCAGCCACAGGGCGAGGCTGGCTGTCCAAGTGAAGCGGGCGAAGACATTGAAATCATTATTGGCCGAGAATAGAAACGTGAGCGCGGTGGCAATGACGCCGACTCCGACTGCGCGCCATCGGATCCCAACATCCTCAACAGACGGAGGGATGATGCCGGGCAACGGCACGGCGCGGGGAAACGGATCGCTGACGAGAGCCGGCAACCAATCGAGATGGAGCCGCCACGCTTCGACGATCAGAATCGCGGCCCCGACGGCGAGCGCGGAGAGTCCGATCCACGGCTGACGGAGGGGCGTGAGGCTGTATTGCCCGATGAGCGCAATGATCATTGCCAACGGCACACCGGCCCACACCCACAGATCGACGCGCGCGGTTTCGACAGCGGGAAACCACTGGATGGAAGGGAGTCGCGCGGATTCGTCGTCGGCCAACACGGCAGGCAAAGGCCCGAATCCGAGTCGGTGAAGGAGGAGGAGATAAGCGTCCCAGAGAGTCATGGGGAAGGATGAAGGGTGAGCGATGAAGGATGAATCATGAAACCTTGCGAGTCACAAAGAAGACGTATGCGCCCTTCTCCTGCTCCCCCTCTTCGTAATAGCGGCGCAGAAGTTTTTCGGTGAGCCAAAGGTTGGCGCGAGAGGGCCAAAGTATCCACCGCCCGAAGAGGGCTTTGCAGATTGCGGAAGGCAGGCCCAAATAATGCCCCCACTCCAATGCGCGGTGCGCGCCCGGAGAGAAATAATACCAGCATCGCTCCACATCGAACCCGGCGCGGCCCAAACGCTCGCGCCACACCTGCGGCGAATCGCAGTGATGGTGGCGCGAGATGCGGTTGAAGAACCGCTCATAGGTTTCGGCCAGCGGGCGCAAACCCACGCGCCGAAGGAAACGTGAGATGGAAAGGAACTCAAGAAAGTGTTCGGAGGGCGAGCAGAAGATGAACCTTGCGCCCGGCTGAAGAACACGATTGAGATCGACCAGCACCGACTCCACATCGGGAATGTGTTCGAGCACCGAATTGCTCACCGCGCAGGCAAAGTAGCCGGTGGGAAACGGAAGGCGAGCGCCATCGGCCTGCGCGGACACGAGATACGCGCGCCGATCACGCGCTTCCTTCAGTGGCCGCCACCACGGATCGGCGCCCGCGCTCAATGGGCGGCCAAACGTCTCCGATGCAAAGTGGCCGTCGCCGCAACCGAGATCGAGAGTCGGTTCGGGCAGAGGCAAGTCGTCGTAGAATTTTGCCTCAACAGCGCGAAGCAATCCGCGAAAGGCGGGCATGGCTTTGATCTGCCGCCAGAGAAGATCATCGGTCATGAAACGATTCGCCGTAAAGACGCGAAGGGCGCAAAGTTGTGTGAAGGAGATCGCATTATTTGCGCCATTGCGTTGATTTCTCTTGGAGCCTATCTCCAAACCTCGGTTGGGGGCGCCACCGACGGCAATGCCGCCGGCTTACCGCCAAACCTCGAAGGCCATCTGCTTCACTTTGGGCCGGCGCTGGGCGCGCGCCCGCAGAAGCGCCTTGCGCCCGGCTTCGCTCTTCGTGTAAATCAACTCGCCGCCGCCCACGTAACGCCGCCAGTGTTCGGCGAACGATTCGGCCCGCTGTTTGTTGGCCGCCAGCACATCAGGCACAGGATGATACACCATATCCACCTTGTCCTGCCGCACTAACCCCCGCAAGAAAATCCACAGAGGTTGCCATACGGATTGGGGCAGAGTCGAAACGTCGCGGGTGATGAGATAGCGCGGCTCGCGAAGGGCGGCAAAGGTTTGCTGATAGGCGCGGGCAAAGGTGTCGGAGTCTTCAGGCGAGGCGTAATCAATGAACACTTCGTAACCGTCGGCGTCGGTTTGGCGCACGCGCACGAAATCGTCGCTCAAGTTGCGGCCGATCAATCCTGCATCGCGCAGCCCGGCCAGCACGGCTTTGGCAACGTCGAGCAGCACACCGTCGGGAGGGACGTCATCCACCAGCGCCTTGCGGAAGAGGCGATAGGCGCTCCGCGCATTGTATGCAAAGACGACGGCAGGCACGATGAACGACACCGCGCCGAACGCGCACAGCAACCCATCGAGGCCGCCCACGCCCACCGCAACACGCGCCGCCTGCAAACAAATATAGAGCGCCAACATGAGACTTGCGAGCAGCGTGGCGATGAACTCGCGCAGGAGTCTTTTCAACGTGTCGGTCACGCGGTGTGCGGTGAGGAATTTGATCTCGGCGGCGCCCAGCTGAGTAGCCGTGTACGTGAAGTTGCTGTATTCCTCGCCGATGCCCCACAACTTATACGAGTCCACTCGCGACTCGGCAGTGGCGCGGGCCAGCATCCGGCGATTGTATTTGTCGTAGTTGATCTGGCGGAAATCGCGGGCGCACAAATCGAACGCCAGATCACGATCCACGTGGACAACGCCTTTGGCGATTTGACCGTGTTCGCGCCCGACCAACATCTGCGCTTGCGCCACCGCCGATGCATCGGCCAGCATCTGCTGCCACTCGCCGTTGTTCACCACCCCCCAATACTGCGCGTGCTTGCGAGCAAATCGAAGCAGGTCGGCGTTGCCGCGCTCGAACTTGCGCGCCACGCACACCACATCCCAGTTGTGGGCCACTTTGCGATCCCACGACGGATCGAGGCGGAGGGTGCGCCCGCGCAGTTGATTGACTCCGGTGGATGTCGTCACCGCCGTGAGATCGACCAGCGTGTTCAACCCCAACGCATCCCACCCCTCGCCGAAGATTCCGCGCGTGCCGACGAGACAACGAGTAAAGCCCTGCTCGAACATCGCCGTGATCAATTGAACGTACGTGCGCGATGTCCAATCCTTTCCCGTTCCGATGAGCGACATGATCTTTTCGTCGTCGGTTTCGCCGTATTCAATCGTCGTTTCCAGATTCCGAGCCGACAGCCACTCGCGCATCACGCCCAGCATTTCTTCGCCGTGATCAGAATCGAGCAGGACAACGTTGCCGGTGACGAGGATTGCGTCGAGGGCATTGAGCTCGGAGTCGGCCACCAACGCGCGAAAGAGCCGAACGGCGCTTCCGGCATCGGGGTCGAGAACGTCTTTCAGTTTGCGGGCGCGCGCGCTCACCTTTTCGTAATCGGTGATCACCACCGCCCGCATCTGCGCGCCCAATGCTTTTTGCTCGGCTCGCAAAATTTTGATCGTGGCCGCATCCTTCGACTCGGAGAGGGCGAGGACGAGATCGCCGGGGGCGCGGCCCTGCCGCAAGCCGCGTTCGGTGAGCGAGAGGCCGAAGGGGGCCAGCGCTTTTTCGAGATCCGAAAAGAGTTTGTGATCGGCGCGGTCGTCGCTCGTCTTTAACACATTCAGCCCGAACGGCTCAAGCAGGTTTGCCCAATCATCGAGCGTCATCGGCTCGTCCATCTCATCGAGCAATGGCAGGCCTTCGGGAATGGGCTGTTGGCGCAAGCGCAGGTATTTGATTCCGGCGATGGCAAGCAACGGCTTTTCGTTGATGAAGTTCAGCCACACGTCGGGCGATTGGAACAGAAGGGTGGCGGCCACCCAACGGGAGAAACGGTCGGAGTCGGTGATGGCGTGGAGGGCGCGTTCGAACGCGGATTGAATGTCGCTGAGGTAGTCGGTCTCGCGCGGCGTCGGCTCGCAGAAGAGCACGAGGTCGCGATACGGCGCGAGGTTGCCCTCTTTGACCACAGCGGGCGTGGGCACTTCGAAGTCCACTTCGCCGAGAAGGCCGACGTAGTTTTCGTATTCGTCGTCGGTGTCGAGGCCGGGCAGGGTGGCGGTGAGGCCGACGATGCGCGCATCGGGGATGCGACGGATGAGTTCTTTGATGATCAGCGCCCAATAGTCGAGGAGGTGATGGCACTCATCGAGCACGACGGTTTTGACTCCGAAACCGACAAGCCGATCAATGAGCGCGCGGGCGTTGGCATGGATGAATTGCGCGCCGTTGAACTTGGGATCGCGCAGGGCTTCGCGTTTGCGGCGCGCGTATCGTTTGCGGATTTCGGAATCGTAAGCGGCGGGGTTGTTCGCTTTGAGAGTCTCGATGCGGAGTCGAGCGGCGGCCTCGTCGTCGGCTTTGCTTTCGCGCACGAGCGCATCGATCCAATCGACTTCGGCCAGTTCACGGAGGAAGTCGAGATTCTCTCCGGGCGTGGACAGAAGTTGGTAAGTGAAAGCGTTGATCGGTTTGAGTTCGCGCGGGTCGAGGCTCGCCCATTCGGAGATTTGCGACGGGTCTTGGAGAAAGAGGCCAACCTTTTCCTGCCACTGCGATTGAATGGTAGAGGTGGGCGCGAAGACGACGGCGGGCTGGCCGAAAGTGAGAATGAGTTCGATGCCGACGATGGTTTTGCCTGCGCCGGGCGGCGCGACAATGTGAAACTTGCGATCCGTCTCGCCCTTCGATTTCACCAGATCGAGAATCATCTTCTGGTATTTGCGGAAGGGATGGCGGAATTGGAGAGGGTTGGGCATGGAGAGCGAACGGCGAATGATGAATGACGAATGATGAACAGCTATTTGCCACTTGCTACCTGCTACTTGCCATTTGCTACCTGCGTTTCAATTCCTCATACACCACCTCGTACTGCTCGGCCACTGCATCGGGGGAGAAGCGGGCGGCGATTTCATCGCGCGGGCGAATGTACTTCTCGCGGTTGTCGAGCACGTCAATGAGGGCCTCGGCCAGCGCCGCCGAATCGCGGATGGGCACGATGCGCCCCATGCCGGTCATCGCCGTCGGTTGGCGGACACCCGGCAGATCGCTGGCGACGACCGGCGTGCCGCACAGCATCGATTCGATCTGCACGAGGCCGAACGTTTCGGTGCTGTTGATGCTGGGCAAAACAGTGGCGTGGCAAGCGCGGAAGAAGGTCGCCATTTCTTTGGGGGTGAGCGTGCCCACATGCACGTAATGCCGCTTATATTTTTCGAGCAGTGGCTCGATGCGCCGAACATAGGCCGAATGCCCGATGGCCTCGAATGGCCCGGCGTGCACGATCACCGCGTCGGGATACCGTTCCATGAGTCGCGGCAGGGCTTCCAGCAAATACTCCACGCCTTTCTCTTCGGCCAGCCGCACGCCGAGTCCGATGGCAGTCTTGCCGGCGATGCCGTGCATCTCGCGGAACACTTGCACATCGTCTTCATCAGGAATCGGAATCTCGACCGGCGGCGGAATGATTCTGACTTTATGCAGATACTGCGAAAGATACGGCGAGTGCCGGGCGAAGTCGTCGGTGTAAGCGCAGACGACGTCGCACAACCGCGCGGCGGTGTGATTGCTGAGCGAGAGGGCCGCGCTGGCAAGGTTGTTGATCAGAGTCGGCGGCAGAAGCAGATCAGAGTGATAGGTGAGGATGCTCGGCTTGCCGAACAGTCTGGCGCGGGTGGCGATGCCGCTGGCATCCAACTGCGGCAAATGCAAGCTGAGCACATCGTTTTGCCACACGAACTTGGTGGCGAGAAACGAAAGCGTGGGCATGATCACGCCCCGACTCACGCGGGCAATCACCGGCGCGCGAATCACACGCACGCCGTCCATCATTTCCTCGTAGGGCAGGCTCGGCTCGTAATGCGAAGTGAGCACGGTCACATCGTGGCCGCGCCTCGCCAGCGCGCGCGACAATCGCTCGACATAGATCGTCAGCCCCGACACGTGCGGGCGATAGTATGTCAGCGCGACAAGGATTTTCATTCAGCGTGAGTCGGCGGGGTGTGTGTCGTGGCAAGCAAGCCTTGCGCCGCAGTGGTGAGATGCTTGAAACTTTCGCCTTCGCGGTCGAGGCCGATGGTGCCGAATACGGCGATGACGAGAAAGCCGAAAACGTGAAGAACGATAGCATACGCCAACGCCACATCACCGGGCACGCCGAAGACGGCGAGGCTCGCCACCGCCGCCGCTTCGTACAGCCCCGCGCCCGACGGCGCAGAGGGGATGGTGAGGCCGAGCGCCAGCGCGCAGTTGACGAAGATGCCCACGTACCACGGCGAACCCGGAACGAAAGCCAATAAAGTGACATAGGCTGTCATGCCCCATCCGATCCACACCACCGCCGACCAGCCGATGGCTGCCGCCAGCCGTTTGCCTCCGGCGGCGCTCACTCCGCGCAGGAAGTCGTCGCCCCACGAGAGAAGGCCATCGCGCAGTGAGGGCTTAAGCCAGCCGGTGAACGATCGGGCCAGCGCAACGGCTCGTTCGCGAAAGGCGGCGGCCACGAACAGACTCACCACGCCCACAAGGGCAATCGCCGCCGTCACCAACCCGGCGCGCGCAAAGAATCCCTCGCTTGGCGCCAACGGCAACACCATGATGAGCATGGCAAACACGAAGAGCACGTCGAGCAATCTTTCGATGAGCACGGTCGAGAGTCCCTGCATCGTCGTCACCGTGCTGTTGCGGCTGGCAAGGTAGGCGCGACCCAGTTCGCCGAGCCGCAGAGGCAGAACATTGTTGAGCAAGTTTCCGGCATTGGAAATGTGGAAGGAGCGCGACACCGAAATGCGATCATCGAGCAGTGCGCGCCAGCGCCGCGCCCGCGCCCACATCGAAACGAGCATGATGGCCCCGGTGGGGATGAGCCAAAGATAGTTTGCTTTCGTCAGTTGCCCGGCCAGATCGGAGATGCTGACATCTTTGAGAATGAGAGCCAGCGCCGCCGCGCTGAACACGACGCCAACCACAAGCCGCCAATTGATTTTCACGATAGAGTCACCTCAGTGCGAGCGGGAATTATACTCGACGCACTCCCCTCATTCCCCTATCGAAAACAACGAGCCCTGCACCGTCGTCACGTAGAGCCGGCCCGGCACGAGCGCGCCGCCCGCCGGGTATTGGGAGATGCCAAACGATGCCACCCATCGCGGTTCGTCTGCGCCGATGGCGTACGACAAACACTCACCGCCTGTGCCTCGGTGTACCCCGCATAACATGATGGTGAAGAAGACCACCGTCCCGGCAAAGATCATGGCTTCGGGTCGTTCACGGTTCTCGGCGGCAATCGCCAGCATCTGCCCGAGTTCGGGCGTGCCGCTGATTCGCTGCATGGCAAAGTCTTCAATTTGAAACCACACCCCGCCGCCGAGATAGTAGCCGAGAAAGCCCAGCATCGCCGTCACCAGCAGCGTGTTGCTGATCTCCACGGCGAACAGCATCCACAGCATCGGCGCGATCTGCCGCAACACGTGGACGAGCACAATTTGCGAATCGGGCTGCCCTAATGCGCGGGCGGCTTCGATATATTGTTGGCCTTTGATCTCGCCGGTCTGTTGGCGCACGAGCCGGGCGGTCTCCGCCCAGCCAGTGAGCGAGAGGCCGAGGGTGAATGCCGTGACGCCGGACTCGATGCCGACGATAGCAATGACTCCGAGCGCGACAATGAGCACTGGAACCGCGAGCGACGCCGAAATGAGCGTTAGCCAGATCCCGTTTGCCCGCCCCACCGACCAGCCCGCCGCTACGCCAACCAGCGTGCCCACAAACAATCGGAGCGCGGCCACCGTCACTACCATCGCCATCGTCGGTCTCACCGCCCGCAACAATTGGCTGAGCAGATCGCGCCCCTGGGCATCGGAGCCGAGCCAATAGCCGGGAACGGCGGCTTCACCCACGTTCCGTTCGCATCCTGCAAAATGAAAACGCCCGCCGTGGGATCGCGGGGCGCAAGTTGTTTGCCGAAGAGGGCGATGGAAGTCACCGCCAGCACGATTATCCCGCCGAAGATAAGAGGCCAATTGACGCGGCGGCCCAGCGCGCTCATTGACTCTCCTCCGCGCGGCGAAGATGGGGCGCCAGCGCGCGCACCAATCCCGAGGCGGTCAAGTCGGCGATGAGAAAAAAGAAGGCGAACGCAGTGAGTGTTGCCGCCAACGCCGACGGGTGCAGAAAATACAACGACTCTTCGACATGCGAACCCTGCGACGGGATCAGAATCAACGCCAACAGTCGGCCAATGCCGGGCCACGAGAAAAGCCGCTCGACGACGATCATCTCGCCCATCAACAGCCGGAACGATCCGGCCATCGTGAGAATGATCGGCGCAAGCACGTTGCGAAATGCATGACGCCAGCGAATGCGCCCCCATGAGTTGCCCACCGCCCACGCCGTAACTACGTAACGCTTGCCCAATTCATCGGCCAGCAAATGCGCCGCCATCTGCGCGATCTGCACCGTCGGCCTGAGCATCAGCGCAATCACCGGCAAGATAAGATGCGCGTCCAAACCGTATCCCGCCACAGGGATATTCAACGTATCGGCGCCAAAGCGTCCCGCCATTGCAACCGCCCCGACGACGAACAGCGTGCCAAGATAAAAACTCGGCATCGCCAGCCCAACGGTCGAGAGCGGCGCAAGCCACAACGACACTCGCGGCGGATTGGCGCGCGCAGCGATCACCCCCAACAACACACCCGCAACGACACTGAACGCAAAGGCCACAGCCAACAGGCTTACACTCGCGCCCGCCGCTTTCAGCACCGCCTCGCCCACAGGCATCCCCGCGCCGAGGGGCAGTGAGCCAAAATCGAGTCCGGCGGCGTTCTGCAAATAAACCGCGTAAGTCGGCAAGAGCGGCGCGGGCCGCTCCAATGGCGCGAAGAACGGGTTGCGCTGCATCTGAATGTTGCGAGCGAAATGAGCGTATGAGAAGCCCGCAAAATTCGCCAGCAATAGCGCAACGGGAATGATAGCGACTCACCCGATGAGCCCTAAGACACTGAAGCGACTCGTTTTGGGGATGGCGGGCAATGGGGCGGATGTGGCTGGCGGGGCGGTTCGAGATGGAGTGGCCGGGAGGGGCGCCGCCACCAGAGGAGGCGGTTTGGCCGCCAACGTTCGCTGTGGGGAAACAGGGCGCGCGCCAGCGTGTCTCGTCACCGCAGGCGAGGCAGGAATCTCAAGAGCAAGTCGATCACCCTCGAGCCGCCGCTCTGCCCAGCGCACAGCCTCCTGCGCCACCGCATTGTCAGGATCAAAGTTCAGCGCTCTTCGAGCATAAAGGAGGGAATCATCCGGCGGCGATATGGCGGCCAGCACAAGGAGCGCCTCGGCATTGCCTTCATCCAAACTTGCCGCCTCATGCAGTAATTGCCGGGCCTCGGCAATTTGCCCTGCCCTGATGTGTTCCTTCGCCGCCGAAAGAAGTGGGGCCACACTCATAGCGCCCGCTTTCCCATTTTCTTCACCCTGCCGATTCGATACCTCTCGCCGCCAAAACCTTCACGACAGATGATGTCAGTTCACGTCCAGCACATCGACCGGCTTATCTTCCACCTGCACTCGATCCTTGCTCACCCGCACCTCTTCGTGGTACGACCGCTCCGTATTCACTTCCCACAAATCATGAGCGCCCAGCCCCAGCATGTTTTCCACCGCATAAATCGCTGTGAGCATTGAGTGATCCTGATTGTTGTACTTATGCAATCCGTTGCGCCCAATCGTCTGCAAATTGCTGAAGCCGGCCAAATACTTTTTGATCGTCTCCAAATGCTCGGCATACACCGAGTCGTACACCGGATACGCTTTCAACTGCCGCACCACCGTCCCATCGATCACCTTCGCGCCTTTCGTCAGCCCGATCTTTTCCATCTCTCGCTTGCCCAGTTCGAGCAATTCAGCGTCGCTCATCGTCCACAGCGCATCGCCCTCGGCGCAAAAATACTCCAGCCCCAAACTCGAGGTGGCCGAATCGGCGACCATGAACGGACTCCAGTTTCCAAAATTCTGAATGCGCCCCACCTTCACGTCCGGGCTGTGAATATAAATCCAGTTGTCAGGGAAGAGATCGGGCTTGTCCACGATCAGCACCACCGTCAGAAAATCACGGTATGAAAGATGCCGGATCGAAGACAGAATTTCGAGCGGCGGCGGAGGATCGAGTTTGGCGATGAGCTCGGTGAGCGGCGCGGAATTGATCACGTCGGTCGCCCCGATGAATCGGGGGGCGCCGCCGATGACCGCTTCCACGCCCGTCACTTTATTTCCCTCCCGAACCACTTTCACCGCATCGGCATTCATAATCACCTCGCCGCCCCGTTGCCGAATCAGTTCAACTACCCGCTCCCACATCATGCCGGGCCCGCGCTTCGGGTAATGGAATTCTTCAATGAGGGTCTTGATGTCTTGATTGCGTGGCTTGAACAGCGCATTGCGAACGGCCTCGAACAATGACAGGCCTTTGATTCGCTGCGCGGCCCACTCGGCGCGGATTTCGCTGGTGGGAATGCCCCACACTTTTTCGGTGTACGTCTTGAAAAAAATCTCGAACAGCCGCTTGCCAAAACGGTTCGTCACCCACTGCTCGAAAGTCTCTTCCTGCGGATAGGGGAAAAGTTTGTATCGAAGATACGACAGCATGATCAGGGCGCTGCGCCAGAGGCCCATGTTGAAGAGCGCGTTGAAAGCCCGAAGAGGATAATCGTAAAATTTGCCGTCGTAATAAATGCGCGAGATGCGCGGGCGGAGCATGAACTCGCCGCCCATCCACTCATTCCACAGCGCATTCACCGCCTCCACTTTGGTGAAGAAGCGATGGCCGCCGATGTCGAAGTAATAGCCATTGTATTGCTCGGTGCGGGCGATGCCGCCGACGAGATGATACTTTTCCAGCACCGTCACTTTCACCCCGCGCCGAATCAACTCCCACGCGGCAGTGAGGCCCGCTGGCCCCGCGCCGATGATGACGACGTGGCGCGATTGCGAATCGAGGAATGCAGATTGTGGGTTGGTCATTGGGAGTCGGTTAATTCCACTTCGGCCAGAGTCGCCCATCCGGCTTCGCGGACATCACTCCAGTTCTGAATCGGAAGCATGGTTTTCGCATGCGGGTCGAAGTATCCCACGATCAATCGCAGAGGCGATGTCGCGGAAGGAAGGCGATCGGTGTCAAAGACGTAATCGTCCCGCCGCAATTCGCCGGGCAGCCATGTTGTTGGCAGGGTCGTTCCCATGCCGGGATAATTCACGTAGTCGAGCCAGAAGGATCCGTCGGGGCGGACGAGGCGGACGGCGACGGTGTAATCGGTGGAGGGGGTGATAAGAGTCTGCCAGTAAAAAGTAATTAGTAATTGGTTATGGCGGCGGGCGACAGTATAACCACGAAGGGCAATTTCATCGCCAAATCGGATGTCGGTTTGAGTCGCGGCGGTCGGGATTCTGTCCACCAACGGCGGCGGCGAATATGCGGGGAGAAGATAGAGAGGGACGACGGCAACAGTGAAGGCGAGCATCGCAAGCGAAACGGCGAGGGCGACTCGGCGGACGGCGACCGGTGAGCAGCGCGCGCTGAAGCTTCTCAGCCCCCACACGGCCAGCGCCGATCCGGCGGGCAAAGCGGGGAAGATCAACCGCCCCTGAATCCCGGCGGCAAAAAACCACCGCGCGCCCAATGCCAGCACTGCGCCAACCCAAACAAGCGCAATCAACCTTGCCCGATGGCAAGCAATGTATTCTCCAATTCCGCGAAGCAGGTCGTTGCGCCGAAGAATATCTGCCAGCGAGCCAAACGCGGAAACCGAGAATGCGATCACGGCCATCGCCGCGCCGATATCGAAGAATGCGTAAATCCCATAGGGCGTGATGGGGACGCTGATGTGGCCGAACAATCCCCACGTTGAAAGGCGCAAGAGACGGAATTGGTCCCACAGAAACGAGAGCGACGGAGCGGACGGCGTATCGGCGCTGCCGCCTACGAATTGGAGGAACGCATTCAACGCCAGCGGATCGCCATACACGAATTGATTGCGCGCATACCACCACCCGGCAACCGCCATGAACACGGCGGCGGCAGTGGCCGTATCGGAGAGTCGGCGGGTGATGAGGAAGATCAGCCCCAACGCCAATAACGCCAGTGCTGTGCCGATCAGTTTCGACAAGGCCATCAGCCCCATCGCCGCTCCGAGCAGCGCCGCCCGGCGGCGAGTCGAGCCGCTGCGGGCAATCCACAGCAACAATGCCAGAGTCAGAGTGGAAGTGAGGGTAATGGCCGAGTCGTTACTGCACGAGGCGTTGATGAAAATGAATTGTGGGATGAAGGCAATGATGGCGGAGGGGAGAAACAGCGCCCACCCCGATTGAGCGTCAGTCACGGAGCGCGCGATGAAAAATGTCGCCGCCACCGTGCCTGCGCCGAGCAACACCGAAAGCCAACGGCAGAGACGCACGGCCAGCGTTGCGCCGCGATACGGAAAGGTTTGATCTGGCCCGTGAAGAAAGGCGTTCTTCTTTCCCGGCAGTGTCGCATCGCCGATATTGGCTTTGGGTTGAAGAACGGCTTGGCGGCTCAAGTCGGATGTGTCCACCCAAAATGATGAGACGGCGGCCGCCCAATAAAACAGCGGCGCTTGCAACGCTTCCTGATCCCAAAGGTGTTCGCCCGGTTCACCCAGTGGAGGGAACCACCCGTAGCGGGAAATGTAATTGACAACCGAGTAATGCTGAAGTTCGTCGGGGGTCTCGAAGATGGGGATGGCGACAGAATAGATCACACCCAGCACAGCAAAGGCGGCAACAATAACAGATAGATGTCGCATCGAGAGTTAAGGGCGAACGGTGAAGTGAGCGGCTTCAACCGAGTTGAGGCCGTCCGCCGAATTGAGCCGCTCGCTCGTCGCCGGATCGTACATCCCCACTTCGATGCGGTAATCGCCCGGCGGCAAGTCACGCGGCAACACGATGGCGAATAAGTCATCGATCTCTTGTCCCGCCACCCACGAATCCGTCGGCGCGAGCCCGGCCTGCGGGATGCCATCGTGCTGGGCAACGAGTGCGCCATCGCCGTCGAAAACGTGCGCGAATATGCTGAGTGATTTGCCCATCGCGCGCAGGCATCGCCATGTGAGCGCGACTCGCAACACGCCGCCGGATCGCAGATCCGATTCGACCAAGCGCACGCGGGATAATTCGGCCATATCCCCAAAAATCACGTTGGCCGATGTGGGGCGGCCAGATTCTGCGCCCGTAAAAAAGTGAAGCGCGCGAATCGGCCCGAACCATCGCTCTTCGGCGCGAAACATGTTCGCGCTGGCCCACGATTCGATTCGGCGGCTCGGATCTCCTTTCTCGGCGTTCCACAGCACCACCCACACTTCGCCGGCTTCCGCTATCCGTTGGCTCATTTCGGTTTCGACTCGATCAAAATCCACCGGCCAGCCGTTGGCAATCGGATGCAGACTCATTGCGCTCATTCCATTCTGCGCGCGCAAAATCTCAAACTGATTCGGCGGATAGAGCCACACCGCCGCGCCGGGCGTCGTCTGCAATTGCGAGGCGAGAGCGGCATAATCTCCTGCGAACGCCGCTGGGTCGCCGAAGACATCATGGGCAATGCGCGCCGTGAGGGCGCTGGAGGTGTTGACGACGCGCCACAAGTTGAGAATCGGCGCCCCGTCGAACACTTCGGAACGAGTCAAATCGAGGCGGGTGTTGTACGTGCGGACGAGTTCTAATACCAAACCGTCGGGGGTATCAGATGGGAAAGGGTAGATGGGCAAATCCTGAATCACGTAAATCGAATCGCCGCTGAGGAGCCACGGGATGATGTGCGCTTGCTGTTCGGGCGAATCGAGAAGGCGCTCGACGATGCCGTGGCGCTCGCCCCAATTGGAGTAAAAGATAGGGTTGAGGGTGGGCCACGCCAATACGTTGATCCGTTGTCCTGTGATCCGTTGTTCGCGGAGAAGATCGGCCACAACTTGTTGGCGGGCAAGGCTGT
>VGOW01000036.1 GCA_016875735.1 Chloroflexota bacterium
GAGTAAGGAGTAATTACAACTCCCCTCTAAACGCCCTCGCCAGCACCGCCTGATCCACTTTCTCCGCCCGCCGCCGCGCCGCCTCCACCGCCCGCTCAATCGCCTCCGCCTGCGCAAACAGACCCTCGATTTTGGCGACGATGCGAATTTGCTCGGCAAATGGGGCGACTGCTATCGGACACAATCTCACGTCCGCAATATTTACTCCTTTTACAGCTACGCCTCGCGCCACGGCCTTGAAGTAATTTTGGGTAAGAGTTGAACGCACATGCATGGCAACGTACCGTCTGTCCATCAATTCACTTACCGCAAGTCTCGCTGTATCTTGAGTGATATTCGCTCCTTCAAGTTCAGGTGGAACTTCTGCTACTCGGCCATAGGTGCCTCGTATTGCAAGCAGAAGGTCGCCGGGAGTTAACGATGCTCGCGCATATTGAGCGGCGATCTCTTTTGATGTTCGGTGCAAGGATGAGATATTGATCCTGTCGTCTTTGATGTCTTTCACCTTTACGTAGAGCACCCCGTCAGGAACGTTCTCCTTGGGCATAAGGATCCCATAACAGATTACTCGGACTGCGCTGGTAAGCTCTTCAAGGGTAGCCCAACACCACCCCTCCGGCAACTCCGGCAACCCGCTCGTGCTCGGCGGACCCGGCTCCACATACTTTTTACTCTTTACTCCATTATTCCTTATTTCCCGCCGTTCCTCCCGTATCCGTTCCAACAGCACCGACGCCGGCTCATCGCCTGGATCGCGCCCGGTCAGTTCGCCGCGAAAGGCCTTGGCCAGCACCGACTGCCGGAAGCGTTTGAGCAGGGCAGGCACTTTATCCAGCGCCTCGCGCGCCGTGCGGCTCTCGGAAAGCAGGCGTTCGATTTTTTCGACGAGGCGGTGTTGTTCGGGGAGTGGAGGAAGGGGTAATTCTTGTGAGAGATATTCACTGGTTTTGAGATTTCGTAACCCGGCTGTATCTTGCGCCATACTACGGCGGTCAGCCTCGGCTTTTGCTCCCGCTAGAAAGTGAAAGAGATATTTAGGCTGAATACGCTCACTGTCTGGCCGTAGGCGCATCGTAAAGTTTGAGCAAAGATAGGTTTGTCCATCGGGGCTTCCTTCAAAGAGAGCAGGCAAGCCGACTAGGTGAGGGCTGCCGCTCGACTTGCTAACAATGATGTCTCCTGGTTGCAAGGCAGCTGACCTCGCCACTTCATCTGAAATCTCGCAACGCGCGACTTCAGAAAAATCCAATTTGCTGCCTCGCATATTGGTTGAGCGTAAAACGGGATATCCTTTCCCGTTTTCGACTTCCGGCCCCCACACTCCACCACGGTGGCTTTCCAAAACAGACTTGAGAGTTACCATCGCCCACCCGTCCGGCAACTCCCCCCACTCTTGCAAGTCGTCGTTCACCCCTCACCCCCTGCCCCCTCTCCCGACGGAGAAGCGCATCGGGAGAGGGGGGAGGGTGCGGCGGCGAGGATGCGGCGCAGAACGTGTGGCAGGTTGTTCTCAACTTCCGCATTTGTGAAGCGCAAAACCTGGACACCGCGTTGGGTCAGAAATTCGGCTCGAGCGGCGTCGTGCGCGGCAACAGCGGGGGCGGCATGAATCCCCCCATCGAGTTCAACCGCCAGCAATCGTTCGGCGCAGAAAAAGTCCAGCACAAATTGGGCATATGGATGTTGCCGCCGAAACTTGAGGCCACCCAACTGCCGGTCGCGGAGAGCGGCCCACAACCTTTCCTCGGCCGGAGTCATTTCGCGGCGCAGGCTCCGCGCTTTAGCAATCGTTTTGGCGAAAGCCGGGCCTTTCTTTTTCATCCCTCACCCCCTTCTCCCCTCTCCCGACGACGCATTTGTTTTTTGTCGTCGGGAGAGGGGCCGGGGGTGAGGGCCGCCGCCAACTCATTCAGCGCATCCAGCGCCGTCTCCAAATGCGTCACCGCCTCGCCCACCAAATCTTCCGGCTCCGGCAGGTCGTCGGGGTCTTCGAGGCTTTCGTCTTTCAACCAGAAGATGTCGAGGTTGTCGTCACGGTCGGCGATGTCCTTGCGGGAGAAGCATTTCCAGCGGTCGGTCTCGGCCCTCACCCCCCGGCCCCCTCTCCCGACGCTCTCCTTCGACTGCGTTTCACTCCGCTCAGGATGCGCGTCAGGAGAGGGGGAGCCGAAGGCGGGGGTGAGGCCAAAATAACATCTCTCAAAGTCCTCAAAATACTTCGCCGTCAGCCCGTTGCGCTTCGTCACCTTCTCGACGTTCGTCCGCAGGTCGTAAATCCAAACCGAGTCAGTCTTCCAGCCTTTGTCGAAGAAAAGCACGTTGGCCTTGACGCCGGCCGAGTAAGGAGTAAAGGTGCCGACCGGCAGGCGCAGAATCGTATGCAGGCGGCAATCTTCCATGAGCAATTGGCGCACGTCGCGCCCGGCGTGGTCTTCGAACAGCACGTTGTCGGGCAGGACCATCGCCGCGCGCCCGCCCGGTTTGAGGATCGTCAGCACGTGCTGGATGAAATTCAATTGCTTGTTGCTCGTCGCCACGGTGAAGTCGTCGCGGTTGGGCACGTCGCCGCCGCCCTTCGTCCCAAAGGGCGGGTTGGTGAGGATGCAGTTGTAAAGGCGGCCACCCGCGCCCTCGGCAATCGAGTCGCCGTAATGAATGTCGCCCTCGATCCCGTGCAGGTACAAATTCATCAGCGCCAGCCGCCGCGTCTCCAGCACGATCTCGCCGCCCGAAAGTGTCCCGCGCCTCAGCCGCTTCTGCTCCTCGCGCGCCAGCGCCTTGCCCCGCTGATGCAGATTCCATTCGGCGGCCCCGATCAGAAAGCCGCCCGTTCCGCAGGCCGGGTCGTGGATGGTGTAGTCGGGGCTCCCGCCGAGGTCGGGCCGCACGCAGCGCACGATGGCGCGAATGGCCTCGCGCGGGGTGAAGTATTGGCCGGCGCCTTTCTGCTCGGCGGCGTACTTTTGCAGCAGGCCCTCGTAGGCCTCGGCCTTCAAGTCCACGTCGAGTTCGGCCCACTCAGTTTCGTTGATGAGCAGGATCAATTTCTTGAGATTGACCGGCTCGCGGAATTTGGACAGTGACCCGGCGAAAATATCGCCGAGCAGATCTTTCTCCTTGCCGAGTTTGTTGAGCGTGGCCTGATAGTGATCGGTCAGATCCGTGCCCGACCGGTCGAGCAAACCCGCCCAGCCGAACCCTTTGGGTACCGCCGCGCCCTTCTCGTCGGCCAGCTTCAAGAAGAGCAGGTAGGTCAACTGCTCGATGTAATCGCCGTAGTTGATCCCATCGTGGCGGAGTGTGTTGCAAAAGCCCCAGAGCTTTTGGACGACGTCGGTCATGGCCTATTCCAGCGTCTCCGGCCAGACGTTCATGCCGTCGCGCCCCGCCGCCTGCCACAGGTCACGGTCAAAGGTCGCCATCGTCACCGTCTCGGCCAACCTCTCTTGCCATGACAGGGCGCAGGCCAAATGAACGGCGTCGTAGCCGCGCAAGCCGTGTTCCCAGGCCAAATCATCAGCCTGGATAACAATAGACTCGGACACCTCCACGCCGACCAAACTGGGCCATTCTGATCGGAATGACTGACGGGCCAGGAGCGCCGCCTCGCGCGTTAACCAGTTCATGCGCCCCGCTTTGGCAATGGCCGCCGAGACTTCTGCTCGGCTGATTAGGCTGGTGCCCATCACGCTCGCTTGAGCGATGAGTGAATTAACCCGAGCGGACTCAGCCTCGCTAAGATAGCGTTTGACGAGCGCGCTCGAGTCAAAATAGACGATCATCGGCGATCCTCAATAATGAGTTGGGCCACCGAATAGCCCTCTTTGACCTTCGCCACAGGCTTCATCGGCTTGAGCTTTTTGCCGTTCCAACGGATCAGCCCGGCCCGCCGCATGGCTTCCAGTTTTTCTTCCACCGTTTGTTCGGCCGGGCTGAGCTGCGCCACCGCCTTTCCGTGTTCAGTGATCACGACCGTCCGCCCGGCTTTCACCTGCCGCAGATATTTGCTCAATTGTGACTTGAGTTCACGCACGCCAACCGTCAGCTCTGCCATGTTCGGCCTCCTGAAATAAAATGTGGCTACATTATATCATATGTAGCCACGCCGATTCTCACGCCGCAATGGCTTCGTTCAGCCTCAGTATGATTTCTTCCAGCGCCCCGCCAAAATCGCTGTTCACCCGGTTCCACGTCGCGCCCGCGTTCTGAAACTCGATCAACTCGAAATCGTCCCGCTCAATCGTCAGGTTGGCGATGAGATGCCGGCGGATCAACTCGAACCACTTCAGCTGCGGCGGCGTCAGTTCGCGCGGGGCGCGGCCATCTCCCACCCGCGCCATCGCCCGATCCACGCGCTGTTCCGCCGACATGAGCGGGTCGCCCTCCGCGGCGTGGTGCACGATGGAAATAATGTCGGCCAGTTCGTGCTGATAGGCGCGGCGCAGGTTCTCTTCGGTGAACCGCTCCGGCTGTGTCTGCAACTTCTGGCGCAGTTCGGCCAGCGCGTTCGTGCTCCAGTCGCGGGGCCGGTCGAGCAGAATGCGGATGGCTTCGATCTGCGCCGGGTTCTCGCGCACGAATTGGCTGAAGGCTGTGAGGTAGTCGCCCGGCTTCAACGCCCGCCCATCCGCCGTGCGAAACACAATTTCCGAAGTTACGCTGTCCACTGCTTCCAGCGCTTCGATGAACGTGCGCTTTGGGCGCGGGTACTTTTCGAGAAAGGCGAGGAAGTTCGGGTCGCGGAGAACCGCCATCGTCGGCGCCCATTCGGAATCGAGCCGCCGGGCGAGCGAGGCGGCAAACGCGCCGATGTCGCCGTCGGGAACGAATTGCTTTGCCATCTCGCGCCCTTCCGCCGAAACGGTCTTCGCCACCCGCTGCAACCGTTTCACCAGAACCCGAACATTGTATTCGCGGTCTTCGTTGTTGTAGATCGCCTCGACAATTTCCCGGTTGGGGCGAGTCGGTTTGGCCGGCGGCTCGACCGTGAACTCGCTGGCCTGGCGGAAGTATTCGAGCACGCCGACCGCGTCGAAGACGATGAAGTGTGTCTTGTTGATGGGCGGATGCAATCGCGTCCCGCGTCCCAGCATCTGCTCGAAGAGGATGCGTGATTTGACGGGGCGGAGAAACACAATCGCTTCGAGCGCGGGGATGTCCACGCCGGTGGAGAGCAAATCCACCGTGACCACGATGCCCGGTTCGGGCCGGTTGCGGAACTGGCGAATCTTTTGCAGGGGCCGGTCTACGCTCGGCGAGCCGGTAATCTTCTGCACGAAGTCGTCGCCGCGCCCGAACTCGTCGCGCAGAAAGTTCACCAGTTGATCGGCGTGCGAGCGGTGCGGCAGGTCGTTTTCGGCGAAAACGAGCGTCTTGGGGAAGCGGCCCGTTTGCTCTTCGTGCTCGCGCAGATACTTCGCCAGCTCGCTCACAATCTTGCGGTCGCGGTCGGGCGCAGTCCAATCTTGCTCCAGCGTTTCAGGCGGCAGATCGCGTTCGTCCTCCACAAAGTCCAGCCGGAGTTGGCCGGTCTGCGTATCGCGCAGGCCCACTTCTTCGCCCTCGCGCAGGAAGTAGCCGCGCAGGGTGATGTCGGAATGGATGAGCACCGGGTCGTAATCCACCAGAAAGCCGTCGGCGACCGCGCGTTGGATGCCGTACTCGTAGATGGGCTTGCCGAAGTAGGCGCTGGTGTGCGCCGCCGGGGTGGCCGTCAACCCGATCTTGATTCCGTCGAAGTGATCGAGCGCCTCGCGCCATTTGCTGTCTTCGGAAGATGTGTACCCCCGATGACATTCGTCGGCAACGATCACATCGAAAGCATGAATCGGGATCGGCAATGGGGAGGCGTCTGACTCGTCGTCTCGTTCACTCCATCCGGCATCTTCCGGCGGCCCAAATAGATTGATTCGCATCCGCTGGATGGTGCAGACGTAAACGAAGGCATGGCGGCCGCCCGGCTCGGTGAGATACGTCTCCGGCAGCACCTTCGGGTCGAACTTGAACTCGCCGTCTTCCAAATCTTCGCGCCTGAAGCGCTGGCTGTATACTTCGTAAATCTTGTCGAACTTCAGCCCCGGCGCCGGCTCGTAGGCCGCCAGTGCGCCCACCGCCTGCGCCGCCAGCGCCCGCCGATCAACCAGAAACAGCACCCGCTTTGCATACCCGGACTTCATCAGCCGGTAGATGGCGGCAATCGTCATCCGCGTTTTGCCGGTTCCGGTTGCCATCGCGGCCAGCATCTGCCGTTTGCCATTGCGGATGTTGTTCTCGATGGCGGCAATCGCCTCGCGCTGGTAATAGCGGTCGGGATCGGCGATGGCGTTGGAGCGCAGCCACAAATCGGCGGCGGCCAGATCGCGCGCCAGAAATTCGCGGAGCGCGCCGGGCGTGTGGAAGCGCGCAATCTTGTGCGTGCGCGCGAGCGGGTCGCGCAGGTCGCAGGAGTAGATCAGTTTGCCGTTGGTGGAGTAGATGAAGGGGATGCGATACCCTTGCGGGCCGAAGTGAAAAGGACTGCCGGCCAGAGCGCGGGCGTAGCGTTTGGCCTGCTCGACCACGTTCTGCGGACCGACTTCCAGTTTCTTGGCTTCGACATCGGCGACGGGCCTGCCGTCGAGGAAGAGGAGATAATCGGCCGGGCCGCTGTCGGTGGGATATTCTTCGACCGCATCGGCGTTGGCGCGGTCACCGCCCTGCCAGCGAGCAAGCGGCACCACACGCCAACCGGCATCGGTGAGGGCGCGGTCGATCAGTTGTTTCCGGGTAGCGCGCTCGCTAAACTGTGCCAAATGGCCCCCTAACATGGAAGGGGTCTATTGTGACCCGATGCCGTTACTCATCAGCATCGAACCACGCAGGTAGTTTAGCCGCGCCGTCTTTCCCTGTCAAACATTATTCATCTCGAGCAGGGCGCAACAACCTACGGCTTGGCAACGCCCTGACTCAAAATGACTCGCTGGCCCAATCGAGCGCCGGTGTTCGGATCGTACCAACCGACTCCGATGTTATACACCGTTTTCGATTCCAGATCGGCCAGCGGTAGGGAAGCCGACACGATCACCACCTCATTCTTTTGCCATTGCGAAGTCGGAATGATCGGGAAGCCGTCGGCTTGAGCGGCGATGAATTCGTCGGCGGGGTGGAAGAGGTGGATGAAGTATTTGTAGTCGGCGGTCATCGCGCTCGATTGTTGCCAGTACAGAGTCAGGTTGAGCGTGTCGCCGCTGATCGCGGCGTCGTACCCGGCGAGGGTGATGGCCGGGGGTGAGCCGAAAGAATCGCCGGACTCGAATTGCATCGGCGGCAGAGTCGTCGTTCGGTCCGATGGGGTGACGGCGACTTTGCCCACCGCGACGGGCGGCGAGAGCAGTTCGCCCGAAGGATCGAGCAATTGCACGTTGAGGGTGTATTCGCCAGCGGGCGCGGTGATGGGCAGAGCGAGTGACGGGCGGCCCATCACCAACGCCCCCGCCGCCCATTGCGAAGTTGGAATGACGGCCAACGGGTGATCGGCGACGGCGCTCACTTCGCCGTTGGGACTCACGGCGCTCCAGCGCGCGATGAAATTTTGCGAGAGCGCGGCGAGCGACGTCCATTGCGCCGTGAGGGTGAACTGATCTCCGGCGCGAGCCGAGCCGGGAAGGGACACGTCGTGCAAGGCGAGCGCGTCGGTGAAGCGGTGGAGAGGTTCGGTGCCCGGCGGCGGAGTCCATTGGCCGAGACGCACGGGCACGGTGACGGCTCCCGCCGCGGCGGCGGTGGCCGCGTCGTACAACGTGAGGGTGAGCGGATAATCGCCCGGCGGGAGTCCGAGAGGGAGATCGAAATGATAAATGTCGGGAACGATTTCGCCGACGCGCCACGCGCTGGCGGGATAAACGCCGCCAGTGGGTTGAATATCGAGCGCGGCGAGTTCGAAGCCCGTGCCGTCGCGCAAGCGAAGGGCGAGCACGTAGTTTGCCGGGACGGGCGCGGTGGCTTGCCAATGGAGGGCGATGGCAACGGAGGCCGAGTCGGTTTGAGAGGCGGCGGCGCTGAGGAGGGCGATGGAGGGGGTGAGGTGGTTAGGTGGTTGGGTGGTTGGGTGGTTGGGTGGTTGGAGGATGCGGATGGGGCGGAGGTAGAGAGGGCCGCGCGGTTGATGATTGAAGGTGAGCGCCGGAGCGGGGAGATCGTTTTGAGTGAGGGTGAGGCGGAGGAGATAGACGCCGGTGGCGATGTCGTCGGGAATGCGGAATGAGACTCCGGCGAGGCCGCGCGCGGCGCCGCCCGCGCTGGCGAACGTGCGCGGAAGATCGAGGAGATGCCCGGCGGGCGAGACGAGATCGACGGTGAAGGTTGCGTTGCCCGCGCCCTGCCATTGCAGAGCGATGCCGAAAAGATCGCCGGGGCGAAGAGA
The DNA here is from genome assembly GCA_016875735.1 of Chloroflexota bacterium. GTDB lineage: Bacteria > Chloroflexota > Anaerolineae > Anaerolineales > VGOW01 > VGOW01. The sequence continues at coordinate 8,402 of VGOW01000036.1, forward strand.
TTCGGCGGAATAGTTGTAGCCTTGCAGAATATCGCCATTGCTGAAGGGGGCGGCATCGGAGTGGAGATAGCCCTGCTGATCGAAATCCATTGTGGCCGCGCCGGAGGGTTGAGCGCGAGCGTTGAGGGCTCGAGCGATGATTGAGATAGCAATGAGTGCGGCGGCGACGGCGATTGAGAGGGCAGCGTATTTCAACCGCAGAGACGCCGAGAGCGCGGAGATGCTTTTGAGAAGATGATGGGGCTGAGCGACGATGGCAGTGGCGAGGAGGGCAATGAGTGAAACGATGTTTCCGGCGCGGCGAATGGGTGTGTCGCCGAGTTGAAGTTCGACGGTGTGATCGCCGCGAGGGAGATCGAAGGCGATCCAGCCGAGTCCGTCGGCGGGGCGGATGTCGAGGGGTTGGCCGTCGGCGCGGGCCTGCCAGCCGGGCCAATACAGAAGGGGCGCCGCCACCGAGGCCGAGCCGGAATGGACAGTGATGCGCCACGTTTGCGAGTGGGCGCGTTTGTCGAGTCGCTCGCCCTCGGCTTCGCCGTTCAACGCTTTGAGTGTGGCCGCGCCGAAGATGTATTCCTCCGATGAGTACGGCCGGGGCTGAGTCCATTTCGGCAAATACTCGTATCGGATTGTGGCGCCGATGTTGCCGGTGAAGTATTCGTAGGTTTGCAGTCGCTCGGCGGTGATGTCGGAGTCGGCGAGGGGGATGAAGTCGGGGCGGAGAGGGAGGAGGGTGGGCAAAATGCAGAGGGCAGAGATTGTGATGGCAAGTGGGGCGATGAGCGTGGGGCGTGGGGCGTGATTGCTGATTACTGATCGCTGACCGCTGATCGCTGATTGCTGATTGCTAAGAGCGAGGCCGATGAGGGCGCTGGCGAAGAGGCTCTGCGCGGAGAGGAACCGCCACGGGAATTGGACGAAGGGGAGGAGAGGGAGGTTTGCCCACAACGGTTCGCTGAAGCGGGTGATCATGAAGGTTGAAATGATGAGGCCGGCGATGGCGAAGGATGAAGGATGAACCCCCTGACGAGGGCAGGTGATGAAGGATGGATCTTTTCTGCGGAGGGCGGCGAGGAGTTGAAGGCTAACGGCCAACAGCCCTATGGCGGCGAGGAGGGCTTGGGCGAGTCCCATGGCGAACGGGGTGGCGGCGTCACTGCCCACATCGAAGTTGAAAAGGAGAGAGGGCTGAACGAGATCCCATCCACGAAAGTGGTTGGAGTAATGGAAGTAGCCGGTGGTTTGCGCGCCGAGTTGGGCGAAGCCGGTTTCGCGCAGAGCGGGGAGCCAAAAGAAGGAGGAGAGGGCGAGGCCGAGGGCGATGGACAATGAGCAATGAGCAATGAACAATGAACAATGAACAATGGCGCGGAGCGAGTTGTGATTGATTGCTGAACGCTGAACGCTGATAGCCAAAATGTAGAGGCCGAGAAAGGGGGAGAAGATGAGGGCGGAGACGTTGTGAGTGAGGATGAGCGCGGCGTAAGCGAAAGTGAGCGGCAGGCCGCGTGGGAGCGACGGCTGATCGGCGAGGCGGCGGGCGGCCCACAGGCAGATGGGGTAAAGGGCGAAGGCGAAAAACTCGTTGAGCGAGTCGCCGCGCACGTAAACGTTGATGAGGTGGAAAGGGGCGAAGGTGTAAGCGGCGGCGGCAGTCCACGCGGCGAGGCGGGTCGTTCCGATGGAACGCATCCAACCGTACATGCCAATGGCGGCGAAGATGAAGCCGGTGAGATGAGTCAGTTTGAGGGCGAGGACGTACGATGCGCCGAGCAGTTTGAATGCGGCGGCGAGGTAGAGCGGCAGTGCGGCGTAATAGTTGAAGAAGGGGTAGCCGAGTCCGAAGGCGGCGTCGGGCATCCAGCGGGCGGGGAAGACGCCCTGCGTGAGCGCCGAATAAAGTTGGTGAAGGCGGAAGAGGAGGAAGGGGCTGTCGCCGCCCCCGCGCGTGTTGAGGAAGCCGGGGTTGAGGAAGAGGGGAGAAGCGGCCAGCGCCGATACGATGATGAGCGCGATCGGCGCCAGCCGCCGTTGCATTTATTGCTGATTGCTGATTGCTGATTGCTGATTGCTGACTGGAAAATCAACAATCAGCAACCACAGATCTGCAATCTCTTACCGCCTGCGGGTGAGGACGAGGAAGCCGGCCACGCCTGCGGCGATGAGCAGAAGCACGACGCCCGCGGCGGCGAGCAAGGCGCGCACGAGGGGCGAGTTGTCGCTCGCCTCGTCTCCGCCCGCGCCGTTGGTGGCCGGCGCTTGGCCCGTGGACTGCGCGCCGAATTCGAGGTTGGCCGTGCTGCCCGCCGCCAGAGTCAGATCCCAATCGGAGCGGGTGGTGGCTTTGAAGCCTTCGGGCGCGGTGGACGTGATGCGGTAGTTGCCGCTGGGCAAGTTGTCGAAGCAGTGCGGCTCGCTTGCGCCGTCGGTGGTGTAGGCGGCGACGGTGTTGCTGTTGGTCATATCGAGCAGGCTGAAGCCGCCGCCCGCCACCAAGCCTTCGCCCGCGTCGAGCACGCCGTTGCCGTTGGCGTCGTTGTAGAGCGTGACGCAAATGGAGGCTTGCCCCGCCGGAACTTCGGTGGGTTGCTCGATGGCAGCAGTGGGTTGGGCCGAGGTGGGCTGCGCATTGGGATCGGTGGTGGGTTGAACGGCAGAGGCGGGCGTTTCAGTGGCCGCCACGGCGGGCGGCGTGGTGGCGGTGGGTTGCACCGCGCTGGTTCCCGGTTGAGCGATGATCAACTGCTGGCCGGGCACAATCAGCCGTGGATTGCTCAACCCGTTCCATTTCTGAATATCGTCTATGCACGTAGGGTCTGCGCCGCGACCGACAACGCCACAAATGCTGATGAGGTCGTCGCCCGCTTTGACCGTGTACACAATTTGCCCTTGCGTGTTGGGCGTGGGCGTGGGGAATTTAGTGGGCACGGTGCGCAGGGTGGGCTGGGGCGGCGCGGTGGGCGCGGCGGTATTGGCCGGAGCGCTGCTCACTTCGGTGAGCGAGGCCGCATCCCAAAAAGTTTCGTTGTGTTTGATGCACGCGGCGGGGTTGGCCGAAGTGAACACGGTGATGGTGTTGCCCGAGGCGACCGCTTCGACGGTCAATTGGACGTAAGAGTCCTTCGTGTTATTGGCGCTCGACCATTTGATACTGGGATCGGCGGCGTACGTTGCGCCCTGCCCAATTCCGATTTGGAAATTGATCGAGTTCGTGCCTTCAGAGACGGCAGGGTTGTCGCTGCTGCTCGACCAGGCCTGCGCCCAAATGGTGAAGCGATAGGTCTTGCCCGCCGTGAGGCCGCTCACCGTTTGTTGCAAGCCGCCGTAGTAAGTGAGGTTTGCATCCACAAGCACTTGCTGTGCGCGCGAACCATCTTTCACCCGGCGAGCATCGATGGTGGTGTTGGCTTCTCGATAGATCGGGGTAGCGCGATCACAACCGCTTCCCGGCAGAGACCAGTTTGACCAGTTGTTGGCGACGCCGTTGGTGAAGCCGTCTTCGAAGGAGGCATTTTTGAGCAAGCTGGTTTGCGCTTGCGGCGCAGCGGTCACTGTGAGCGGCAGGCTGACGGCAAGGAGGCCGATGACCGCGAGAAAACTTACGAGTCGAATTGAACGCATTGGGTAACTTCCTTTCATTTCTTTTTTGCCAACAGAAACACGGCCACGCCGCTGGCGATCATGATTGCGGTGGCCACACCGCCTCCGATCAACAGCAGGGTTGCGCCCGACGCGCCCGAAGGCGGCGGCAAAGCCGGGGCGGTTTCCATCACTGCGGTGAGGCCGAACGCCAGCGTGACCAGATTGCCCGACTGCAACTGCACGGCGGCTTCGCTCGAGGTGGTGGTGGTATACCCGGCGGGCGCGGCCACCGATACGGTGTAACTCCCCGGCGGCAGCTGCGGAAAGCAGTGTGAGGTTTCTGCGCCGGTAGTCAGGTAGCCGTCGAGCGGGGTCGTGCCCGCGCTCAACGTCACGCGCACATCGGCCAGCGAAGGCTCGTTGTCGTTGACAGCGTTTCTGTTGGCGTCATTATACGCGACTACGCACAATTGGCCGTAATCGGGCGAGAGGGCGAGAGGCGGAGTCGTTCCGGTGGGGAGTTGAACGAGCGGAGGCGTGAGCGACGGCGTGAACGCGGGAAGCGGCGGCTCGGTGGCGGTGGGCGGCGGCGCGAGAATTTTGATCAACAATTTTTGATTCGGAAAGATCGCGCTCGAGGCCAGTGAGTTGAGGCGCTTGATCTCATCGACAGTTGTTTCATGATAATAGGCGATCACAGCCAGCGTGTCGCCGGAGCGCACCGTGTACCACACTTCGCCGTTGGGCAGGGGCGTGCTGGTGGGCGGCCACGGCGGCGTGGGCGGAACGACGGTGATCTCGGCGGCGGGGCCGGAGGCGGTTGCCAGCGGCGGGCTGGTGGGCAGGGACTCGGCCCCCGCGCCAATGGCTATGAGGCTGGCATCGTCAACATACACATCGTTGTGGCGCAGAGCCAGCGAAGGCCACGAGCGCGTGACCACCGTGACGGTTGAGCTTTTGGCGACGGCGTCCACCCCGAACTGCGCCCACTGATCGAACGCCTCTTGCCGTTGACCCCACACAATGTTCGCGCTGAATGGATCGGTGCCGCCGCCGGGGTCGATGCCCACCTGCAAGCCCATCGAAGTTTGCGTTGACGAGGGCGCGCCCGGTTCGCTACTATCGGTTGACCACGCTTCCATGAATACCGTGAAGCGGTACGTTTGGCCGGGGAGAGCGCCCGTCACTTGCTGATACAGCCCGGCGAGATGAGTGGAGTAAAACGAAAAATACTTTTGCGCGTTGCTGCCGCTGCGCACGCGCGCCGGATCGACGAACAGCGCGGCGTATTCGGGGCGATGATACGGCTGGCACGTGATGGGGGCGATGTTGTAATCGCAGTAACTCGGAAACGCAGGGCTGGAATCGGGATCGACCCACCACGCTCGCCAGCCGGGGGCCACTTGAATCTCGGCGTACGGCGTGCCGGGCGTGAACCCCTGCTCGGTGTGGCAACACTGTTGAACATAGTTGCCCTCGAAGCCGGGGTTCTCCAGCAGGTTTTGCTGCGCGCTGTGCTCCGCGCGCGCGCTCAACACGGCGGGCGCAAGCGCGACGCACACGAAGCACAGCCTCAATAACGCTCTCATCATTTCAGAATGACCGGCTCGCCCAACGGCGTGCCATCGGGCGCATACAACCCCACCCGAACCGACTCGCCGCGCGGCAGATCGTATTCGTCGTTCAATACGTCTCCGGGCTTCAGCCACGAAAAATGATACAGTCCGCCCAGCGGCTCGCCATCGCTCTGCGCCACAATGCCACCGCCGCTGATGACGTGAACAAACACATGATAATCCGCCTCGACCGGCTTCGACACCGCCCACCCCAACCGCATTCGAATCCGATCCGACTCTTCGATCACCGCCGCGCCTCTGAGTTCGACCGACTCTCCGAAACGCGCCATCACCAATTCGTCAGCCGCCGGCTCTGCGAAGTACAACGTGTACAGCGAATACGGCTCGCTTTCGAGATCGCCGCGAGCCAATGCGCCGCGCCGCGCGCTGATCTGTGAGCCGGGCGGGAGCGCCGCCACTGCATCGCGAATCTCATCCGGCTCGTACGGCCACACGGCCAGCAAAACGTGGTCGGCAGAGTCCGCGCCGTCGGGGTCGGCGATCAAAAATCTCAGCGAGGCAAAATTATCCCACAATCGGTGGTCGATGCGCGCCGCGAAATCGGGCCGGGCGATGATCTCGTTCGCCAAATCGGTGGCGGCAGATTCGAAATAGTAATCAGTGATCGGGGATTGGGCGTATCGAGCAAAATAATCGAAGGCAGTGGAGGCCGCCGAGGCGGTGAGCAACATCGCCACTATCCCAAACGCCCACGCGCGGGGGAACCGACTCAAGAACGAGTCGAAGCCGATGGCGGGCGCGAGCCACAGCGCAGGCAACATGCCGATGGCGCGGAGGAAGTGCGGGGTGTCGTCGGCGAACACGGTGGGGAGGAGGGTGGCGGCCAACCACACGATGGCGAGCGTGTGCGATTCGGAATCCCGCGCGCGCATGATCATCACGATCAGCCCGATAACGAAAAACACAAACGTCCACAGATCGAACACGGGGCGGCCGGGCAAATTGTGCCGGGCGATGGTGTCGCCGCCCCAACCGAACATGCCGAGCGCGAGCGCGGTGTGTTTGAGCGCGGCGGCAATCGCACTGCTTTCGGAATCGAAAATGGAAACTTGCGCCTCGCGCGCGAAAACTTGCTGAGGGTTGGCAACGGCATACGCGGCCAGCGGCGCAACGACAACGGCGGCGGCGATGACGAATGCCAAAACGGGCTTCGCCGCAGAGAACGCAGAGTCATTCTTATTTTCTCTGCGGTGAAAAAAAGCGATGAGGCCAAACAGAATCAATGCCAGCGGCGTGGCGCGCGAGGCGGTGTATGTGTTGAAAGCCAGCCCGTAGGCCGCGCCGCCGAGGATCGCAAGCCACAGGTTTCGCCGCCGCCAGCCGATCCAGCCCAGCGCGATGGCGAGGCCGAGAAACAACGGCAGGGACCCGGCGCGGAAACTCACGCGGCTGAGAGCCACCGGCCAAAACGCGGCGGCGCAGACGGCCATTGCCAATAGCCCCACCCGGCGGTTGAACAGCGCCCGCCCCAAAAGATAAGTGGCCGGGATTGTGAGTGTGCCGATGACCGCCGAGGCGAATCGCAAGCCGAGCGGGGTGCGGCCAAACGCGGCAATGCTCAGACTCAAAACGTAAACGAACAGCGGCTCGCGCCCATTGTTAGCCGGGAAAAAAATGGGCCGCGCGCCTTCGATAACGCTCACCGCGTCGAGGCCGTAAAAGGCCTCGTCGTGGTAAATGCCGCGCGGCAGATCGCCCAACCCACAAAATCGCAGCCCTGCGCCGACGGCAATGGCAAGAAAGAACAGCGCCCATTCCGGCTGGAATGGGCGCGCGGTGCGCCGAATCTCCATTTTTGTGCCCGAACCGTTCCGCCGCGCATTATACAGCGCCTTTGACTCCGGGTGCGAAATTTGCCATCATACTGTATAATTCAGATGATAATTATCATTTTTATTACAGGAGGTAACCCATGGTGACCTCAACAAGACCTCTTCAGCGAATGCTCGGTGAACAAGCTCCCCCGCCGTTGTTGACTCATGCGGAGGAAATGGCGCTGGCTCGCCGTGTGGCGATTGGACACTCGGCGGCGGAACAGTTGACTCGCAAAGGCCGTTCATCCACGTTGACGCCGAAACGCCGCCGCGCGCTGAAGCATCAAGTGGCCGACGGCGACGCGGCTCGCGAAGCGCTCATTCTGCACAACCTGCGGCTGGTGCTGAATTTGGCCGGGCGCTTCCGCAACGAGTCGCTCACTTACGACGATCTGGTGCAAGAGGGAATCTTCGGCCTGCTCAAAGCCGCCGAACGATACGATCCCAAACGCGGCACGCGCTTCGCCACTTTTGCCGTGTGGTGGATCCGGCAGAGCATTGGCCGGGCCATTGCCAACTTGGGGCGCACGGTGCGCCTGCCGGTGAACCGCGTGCACAAGATCAGCCAACTGCGGCGCATTGCTTCGCAAATGGCTCAACACATGGGCAATGAGCCTCTGCTCGACGACTTGGCCGACTCGGCGGGAGTGACCTCGCAAGTGGCGGCGTCGCTGTTGCAGGACGCGCAGGATGTGCTGTCGCTCGACGCGCCATTGGAGGCCGATGATCGCGAGGCCGTGGAGCGCATGGCCGACCGAATGGCTATCGACCCCGAAAACGCGGTGAGCGAAAACAGCCTGAAGCAGATCATCGAGAAGTCGTTGGCGATGCTCGACGAACGCGAAGCCGAAATTTTGCGACTGCGTTTTGGGTTGGGCGGAGGCGAGGCGCGGCCATTACGGGCTATCGCCGCCGCATGGCAAATGAGCCCCGAGGGGGTGCGGCAGATCAGCCAGCGCGCGCTTTCGCGTTTGCGCACCATGCCCGATGTGCGAGGGCTGGGCGAGTTCCTGAAAGAGGAGTGAGTTCGAAAGTCGAAACGCCGTCGGATGAACCCGGCGGCGTTTTTGATTCTATGGCGCGAGGAGGTTTTGCTTCGCCTGCACTTTGCGCACGAGCAGAGGCGTGGGGCGGTAACGGTCTTCGCCGTATTCGTATTGCAGAGCGCGCATCACGGCCAGCACCACTTCGGGGGTGAGGGTATCGGCCCATTCGAGGGGGCCGAGCGGGTAGTTCGCGCCAAGTTTCATGGCCGCATCAATATCTTGGATTGAAGCGACGCCGTCGGCGGCAGTGGCAATGGCTTCGTTGATGATGCAGCTGAGGATACGCAAACGCACGAGCCCGGGGCCATCGGCCACCGGCACGATTTGGAGTCCGAGTTCGCGGAGGAGCGATTCGCCGTGAGCGAGAACATCGGGCGCGGTTTGCAAGGCCGGAGCAAATTCGATGGTTTTGCCGATGACAGGCGAGATGCCGATGACTCGCGAGGGGTTCACCGACCATGAGGCGGCTTCGGTGGCCGAGCACGGCACGGCGGCGGTGAAGATGAGATCGGCGGCGACGCTTTCGAGGAATTGCCGTTTGGCCGGGAGGTCGGCAAGGTGAAAGTCGAAGACGGCGTCCACCGGCAGATCGGGGTTGTGGATGTATCCGGCTTCGTTGCAGATGTTGTGAATGTCTTCGACGAGGGCGGGTTGTCCGGAGGCAAAGATGTTCATTGAAAGTCCACGCGATAGAGGGGGATGAGTTCGTGTATGGCCGAGCCGTCACGATAGTAATACGGAAGATAAAGTTCGGCAATGGGGATGAGTCGGCAACAGCCGCCGAGTGCGGCGGCGGGTTCGATCATCTCTTCGCTGTCCATGAGGAGGTAGAGTGGGCGATTCTGTTTGTGGAGCGCGTTGGCGAAAGTGATGATCTCGTCGTCAGTCCACGTGCGCCCGGGCTGGAGGAGGCGGCCGGGGCGCACGGTGTCGCGTCGGGCGTAAAGACTGACGGCGCCGGAGTTGAGCGAGGCGGCGATGACGGCGTTAGGCGGAGTGAGATCTGTAATCGACTCGACGCGCGCGCGCTGTTCGGCGTTGAGGAAGCCGTAGGTGTAGAAGCCATCGAGGAGAGGGAGTTGGGCGTTGAGGCGAGGGGCGAGAAGAATGAACAATGAGCAATGAAGAATGAACAATGAACAATGAGCAAGTGGGAATTGGAGATTGGAGGTTGAGAAACGTCGCCAAACGCTGGCGGTGAGTTGCCATGCGCCCATTGCGGCGAGGGCGCAGAGGGCAGGGAAGATGAAAAGCAGGTCGCGGAGTTTGAGGTAGTGATAGGGGAGATGGAAGAGGAGGGCCGGGCCGAGAATCAGGGCGAGGTTGAGGGCGAGCGGGCGATGCTGTTTGATGAGGTGAATGAGGCCGATGAGGATGAAGGGGACAGCGATGCCGAAGTCGGCGAGGAGTTCGGCGAGGAGGCGGAGGGCGACGGGCAGGATGTCGGCGGCGGAGAATTGGGCGAGTTCTCCGGCGGCGAAGGCCAAGGGAGAGCCGAAGGCGGAGGCACGGTAGAAGGTGTCGGGCAATGAGGCAATGAAGAATGAGAGAATGAGCAATGAACAATGAACAATGGGCGTGGGGCGTGGGGCGTGAGGTGTGGAGCGTGAGACGTGGAGGGTGGAGGGTGGAGGGTGGAGGGCGGCGAGGAGGAGGCCGGGGATGAGAAGGAGTTGGGTGTAGCGGGTGACGAAGGCGAGGGCGGCGAAGAGGCCTAATGACAAATGACGAATGACGAATGTCAAATTCCGAAACTCAAACTCTAAACCCTTGTCGGCGAGGGCGAGGATGATGGCGAGGGTGGTGAAGAGCTGCGCGGCGAGGTCGGCGAGGGGGGTGCTGAGGCGGATGGTTTGTTCGAAGGAGGTGAGGAGCAATACGGCGGCGAGCGCGGAGAAGAACGGTGGGAGATCGAAAACGCGCCGGGCGAGGAGGTATGTCGCGGCGGCGCAGAGAAGTCCGAGAATCGGATTGAGAAGATAAAGTCCGCGCTCGCCGAAAACGGTGAAGGCGATGGCAAGCAGGGCGGAGAATCCGGGCGGCCAAACGGTGGCGGAGTCGATGCCGCGAGGGATGGTGTATCCGACGAAGAGTGTGGGGTAGATGGGGATGTTGAGTTGGTGGGCGAGATCGGCAAGGGGAAAAGAATGCATGGGCGTGCCGCGAGTGGCGAGGTCGATTCCCATTTGCGCGTAAGCGAACGGATCGGCGCCGGTGACTGCGGCAGGGATGAGGCGCGGGAAGAGGATGGCAACCCAAATGGCGCTGAGGGCGGCGAGCGCAAAGGTGGCGAGGCGAGGGTGATAGGGGGGCGGAATGGCGAATGACGAACGATGAATGACGAATGCGGTGAGCGAAAAGATGGCCGCCCACTGAAAGGAGAGGAGAGAGGCGAACGGTTCGGGGACGATGAGGCCTGAGTAGCACGATGAGCAGAGGGCGCGGGCGATGAGGGCGATGAGGAGGCGGAGGGCAGTGACGGCGTAAAGAGGAAAAAGACTCCAAAGATCGAGTTTTAAATTCCAAAAATCAAACCTCAAACTCCAAAGGTCAAACTTTCGACTCGGAAGAGGCGAGAGGTGAGAAGTGATGCGATTGTATGCGGCGAAGGGCAAGGTGGCAGCAACGAGGGTGAGAAGGACGAGAGGCAAGGGCCAATGGGCGAGGCGGGCGGTAAGAGCGAGAGCGAGAAGATGGAAGAGAAGGATGAAGGATGAACCCCCTGACGAGGGCCGGTGATGAAGGATGAGTCGTGCCGCAGAGAACACGAAGTTCTGTTTCATCTACGGGTATTCGTAGAAGCCCTTTTTTGTTTTGCGGCCCAGCAGTCCGGCCTCCACCATTTTTTGCTGGATGGGGTGCGGCCGATATTTGGGCTCGTGGAAGAAAGCGTTGTAGGTGGATTGAGTGACGGCGAAGTTCACGTCGAGGCCGATGAGGTCAATGAGCTCGAACGGGCCCATGCGGAAGCCGAGAGTCTTCACCAGCGAGTCGATGGTCGGAACATCGGCGGCGTTCTCGCCGAGCAGGCGCAGGGCTTCGCCGTAAAAGGGGCGGGCGACTCGATTGACGATGAACGCGGGCGTGTCTTTGCAGACGACGGGCGTTTTGCCGATGGCGCGCGTGTAAGCCACTCCGGCATCCATCGTGGCCTGTGAGGTCGAGTCGCCGCGCACGACTTCGACGAGAGCCATGAGATGAGGCGGGTTGAAGAAATGCAGGCCGAGAACTTTTTCGGGGCGGCGGGTGGCGGCGGCGAGGGCGGTGACGGACAGCGAGGAGGTGTTGGTGGCGAGGAGCGCGTGCGGTTTGAGAATCGTATCGAGTTGGGCGAAGAGATCGCGCTTGAGGTCGAGTTTTTCGGGGACGGCCTCGATGGACAGATCGGCGGGGGCGAGGTCGGCGAGGCGGGCCGCGCCGCGCAAGCGGGCGAGGGCGGAGTCGGCGTCGGCGGGTTGAGTCTTTCCGAGTTCGACGCCTTTGCGGATCGTGGCCTGAATCTTTTGCAGGGATCGGTTGACGGTTTCGTCGTCAACGTCGTACAGAATCGTGTCGAAGCCGCGCATGGCGTTGATCTGCGCGATGCCGCCCCCCATGGTGCCGCCGCCGATGACTGCGATGGTTGCCATGGTTTTACCCCCACCCCTTCCCCTCCCCCCTTTGCGAAGTCACAAATGGGGGAGGAGTTAGGGGAGGGGTTACTTTCCCGAGAAGTTGGGTTTGCGTTTTTCGAGGAAGGCCGCCACGCCTTCTTTGTGATCGGCGGTGCGCCCGGCGATGTCCTGCAAATGCGCTTCGTAATCGAGCGCTTCGGCCAGTGTGGCGCTGGCCGCGTGGAGCATAGCCCGTTTGGTGAGGCCGTAGCCTTTGGTGGGGCCAACGGCCAGCCGCGCGGCGAGCGCGCGAGTTTGCGAAAGCAGATCGGCGGGGGGAAAGAGTCTGTTGACGAGTCCGAGTTGAAGCGCAGTGGCGGCGTCGATGAGATCGTTGGTGTAGGCCAGTTCGAGCGCGCGCCCCATGCCGATCAGTCGCGGAAGAAAATAACTCGTGCCCGAATCGGGAGCGAGGCTGATGCCGATGAAAGCCATTCGGAATTTGGCCGACTCCGAGGCGTAACGGATGTCGCAGGCGAGGGCGATGCCAAAGCCCGCGCCCACCGCCGCGCCGTTGATGGCGGCGAGGGTGGGCTTTTCGAGCGCCGAAAGTTTCTCGACGATGGGGTTATAAGTTTTGAGCAAGTGCGCGCGGAAGGAGTGGCCTTCGCCGCGCCCGTGCACGGCCTCCAAATCTTGCCCGGCGCAAAAGCCTTTGCCCGCGCCCGTGAGGATGATGGCCCGCGCCGAAGAGTCGCGCTCGGCGTTCTTGAGCGCCTCTTGCATTTCGGCGGCCATCGCGTCGTCGAAGGCGTTGAGCGAGTCGGGTCGGTTGAGGGTGATCTCGGCGACGCCGTTATCGAGGGAGTAGAGGAGGGTTTTGTAGTCGGGCATGGCGGAGGGATTGCGGATTTTGGATTGCAGATTTGAGGCGTAATTGTAAGGCGGAATACGAATATGCGACAGGCTACGGTTTCGGCGCGTTCTCACCCTCGCGGATCACGGTGAGCATTTCAGAATGGATGAGGCCGTTCGAGGCGACGAGGCCGATGTTCGGAACCGGGACGGGAACATCGTCGAAATTGGTGACGCGGCCGCCCGCTTCGCGAACCATGAGCGTCCCGGCGGCCACGTCCCACGGACTGAGCCAACTCTCCCAGTAGCCGTCGAGTCTGCCCGCCGCCACGTAAGCCAGATCGAGCGCGGCCGAGCCGAGCCGGCGCACGGCGCGGGCGCGCAGGGCGAAGTGATTGAAGCGGGCAATGTTGTTGTCGGGGTTGGTGCGGATGTTGTAAGGAAAGCCGGTGACGAGCAGAGCGCGGCTGAGGGGCCGCGTGGCCGAGACTCGCAGTGGCTTACCATTCAGGAAGGCGCCCTCGTCTTTGGCGGCGGTGAACATTTCATCGCGGGTGGGGTCGAAGATGACGCCGATGAGTGGATCGCCGCGGTGGAGCAGAGCCAGCACCACGCTGTAAATCGGAAGGTGGTGAGCGAAGTTGGTCGTGCCGTCGAGAGGATCGACAACCCATTCGTACTCTGCGCCGCTGTTGGCCCGCGAGCCTTCTTCGGCGCGCAGGGCATGATCGGGAAACGCCTCGCGCAGGGCCGCAACGATGAAGGCTTCGGAGCGGCGGTCGTATTCGGTGACCAGATCGATTTCGTTGAGTTTGAAGTCGGCGGCGCGATCGCTTCCGGCCTCTTGCAGTATCGCGCCTGCGCCGCGAGCAATGGCGGCGGCAGTGGAAAGAGCGTGAGCAAGTTCGATGGAAGGCATGGGGGAATTATAAACTGCCTGTGCTATACTTTGCCCCATGCATACCATTGAACTCACTTACTGCGCTGAATGACACTACACCGCGCGCGCCGCCAGTTTGGTGGGCGAACTGCTGACGAAATACGAATTCGAAATCGAGTCACTGCGGGTGATTCCCTCGAAGGGAGGCCGGTTCGAGATCGTCTTCGATGGGGAACTGATCTATTCCAAACTGACCACGGGCCGCCATGCCGAACCGGGCGAAGTGGCCAAGTTGGTGGGAGAGAGAATCAAGAAAGCGTAGCGATCAGCATTCAGCGGTTAGCCACAGGCTGACGGCTGATCGCTGACCGCTGACCGCTGACCAATGAAAAAAGGTCGAGTCTTTTCCGGCGCGCGGCCTACGGGCCGCCAGCATTTGGGCAACTATCTGGGCGCGATCAAAAACTACGTGGCCCTGCAAGACGATTACGATTGCGTGTATTGCATCGTGGATTTGCACGCCCTCACCACGATGGACGAGTTCGAGGATTTGCGGCAGAACACTGCCGAGATGGCTCTCGATTGGCTGGCCGCCGGAATCCGCCCCGCCGAGACGATCATGTTCGTGCAGAGTCATGTGCCGCAGGTGACTGAACTGCACACCATCCTCTCGATGTTCACCCCGCTGGGCAAACTTACCGACCTGCCCACGTTCAAAGAGAAAGTGGCCCAATCGCCGCACAACGTCAACTACGGCCTCGTCGGCTACCCCGTGCTCATGGCCGCCGACATCGTCCTCTACAAAACCGATGTCGTGCCGGTGGGCGTGGATCAGGCTTCGCACATCGAGTTCACCCGCGAGATCGTGCGCACGTTCAACTTCCGCACCAAACGGCAAGCGCTCATCGAGCCGCAGATGAAGAACACCGAGTACCCCAAAGTGCTCGGCACCGACGGCGCGCAGAAGATGGGCAAGAGCCTCAACAATCACATCGAGTTGGCCGCCACCCCCGCCGAGACTCAGGCCAAAGTGATGACGATGGTGACCGATCCCCAGCGCCAGCGCCGCACCGACCCCGGCCGCCCCGAAGTGTGCAACGTCTTCAGCCTGCACAAAACTTTTTCGCCGAACGACGTGGCAATGATTGACTCGCAGTGCCGTTCGGCGGGCATCGGCTGCGTGGATTGCAAAAAGCTGCTGGCGAAAAACATCAACGCCCATCTCGAGCCGTTCCGCGCCAAACGCGCCGAGATCGCCAGCGACCATCAACAGGTGTGGAATGTTCTGCGCGACGGGGCGAAGCGGGCCACCGCCATCGCCGAGCGCACGCTGGCCGAAGTGAAAGACGCAGTGGGATTGCCGTGAATCTCAAATCTCAAACTTCAAACTCCCAATCTCAAACAGTTTGAAGTTTGGAATTTGAAGTTTGGAGTTCGCCCCATGCGCCTTCTCCTCCAGCGAGTCGCTCGCGGCTCCGTCGCCGTCAACAACGAGCGCGTGTCCGAGATCGGCGCGGGGTTGGTCATCCTCGTCGGCGTGGGGCGCGGCGACACGCAAGAGCAGGCCGACTGGCTGGCCGAGAAGACGGCCAACCTTCGCATCTTCGAAGACGATCAGGGAAAGATGAATCGCTCGGTGCTGGAATCGGGTGGGAGCGCGCTGGTCGTTTCGCAGTTCACCCTGTATGCCAACGCCGAAAAGGGCCGCCGCCCCTCGTTCATCGAGGCCGCCCCGCCCGAAGAGGCCGAGCCGCTCGTCACCTTTTTCGCCAAACGACTGCAGTTCTACGGCGTGCCCACCCAAACCGGAGTCTTCCGCGCCGTGATGCTCGTCGAGATTCACAACGACGGGCCGGTGACGATTTGGTTAGAGAAATGATGCGGAGTCTGGAGTTGGAGTCTGTGTCGCGCTCAAACGCGAAACCCCAACTGCATCCACCCACACCGCGCTGTCCACCATCACCGCCGACGCGCCCGCCTCCAGCATCGCTTCAACGTCTGCTTTTGTGTGCGCGCCGCCCGCGCCGATCATCGGCAGGGCGGTTTGCTTTTTGATCTCGCGCACAACGCTCAATGCCGACGGCAACAGCGACGGCCCGTACAACCGCCCGCTCACCCAATCACTGCCGCGCCGCAGTGTTCCGCGCGGCGGCGCAGTGACTGTGAGCGCTTGCGCTCCAGCTCGCTCCGCCATTCGCGCAAAAGCAGCGGCGCGCGCATGCGGCAAACTCACAATGATCGGCTGGCGCGCGCGCTGAATCATTTCCCTCAGCATCGACTCGGCATCACTCAACGATTCATCGTCTCGAAAACCGACCTCGATCCCCGCCACCGCCTCCACTCGATCCAACCGTTCGGCGCACGCCGCCGCCTCTTCCGGAGTGGTGGCCGCCACGTGAATCACAACCGGACAACCCATCTTCGCCCACTTCCGTTCGCAGTCGCGCACCACCGCCGATAAACCGGCGTTGGGCAAGCCGGTGTGAATCAGCGCCCCGCCGGGAAACGGAATCACGCGCGGGCCGTCGGCGGGCGAGCGCGGGCGCAGGGTGATCGGGTTGGTGATGAACGCGCCGAAGCGCGAGAAATCCACCAGCGGCGCATATTCGTCGGCGAAGCCAAAGGCCCCGCCGCCCGCGATCAACGGCGAGTTGAGCGCGAGGCCGATCTTGTGAGAGGGAGCGAGTTCAATCAAATGATGAACGATGAATGCGGAATGATGAATGGGGAAAGCCAGTGTTCGTCATTCATCGTTCCGTGTTCAGCATGGCTGTCAAAGCGTCGTCCGGCGATCCGAAAACCCGATGCAGACTCTCCACCGTGAGCATGGCCTCGCGCGCGGTGACGGGCCGCCCCATCGCTTCGGAGCGGCGACGGATGAAGAGCGCGTTCTGCGTTCGGTGGCACAGCGCGGCGGCCTCTTTTTTGTCGAGCATGGCCGAGACGTCAATCACGATATCGGCGCTGTCATCTTTGTTGGCGAGGCGGGGGTAGGGGTGTTCGGGGAAGTTGGCGCAGATGGTGTAAAGCAACAGTGGTTGGGTGGTTGGATGGTTCGGTGGCTGGGTGGTTGGGTGGCTGGGTGGTTGGGTGGTTGGGTGGTGTATTCTTGTCGAAGGGCGGTGACGGCGGCCAGAGTCGTTTGGTGGACGAGCACGTGCGCGGGATGGCCGTATTCGCCGTTGGAGCCGTGCGTCAGCACTGCGTCGATCTCGAACTGTCTGATGGCGTTGACGATTTGCCCGGCCAGCATCGTGGGGTTGTGCTCGGGCGCGAAGAGCTGGTTGTCGGGGCCGATGACCGGATCGACGTAGCCGAGAAAGGTGAGGCTTTTGCCGCCGAGTTTGCCGACGGCGCATACCATTTCCTGCTCGCGCACTTCGCCGAGATGCTCGCGGTCGGCGAGAGGCGGCTCGCCGAGTTCGCCGCCCTCGCCGCGCGTGAGGCAGGCCACGTGAACTGCCGCGCCGCGCGAGGCCAGCAACGCCAATGTGCCGCCGCAGAGAATGGTTTCGTCGTCGGGGTGAGCGATGACGCAAAGGATGTTCATCCGCTGGTTTCATTCGCCGCAGAGTTCGCGGAGCGCGCCGAGTCTTTCAATTCGCTCTCTGCGTTCTCCGCGCGCTCGGCGGTCAATCGATATCGGTCGAATAGAAGAACGGCCCGTCCACGCAGGCGAGTTTCCAGCCGCGTGTGGTTTTCACCGCGCACGCGCCGCACGCGCCCACGCCGCAGGGCATGGGCGAGCGGCTGAGCGCAAAAGCATAATCGCGCGGAGCGAGGCCGCGAGATTGAATGATGCTGTGATGAATCGGGCGATGCAGTGAATGATGGCAGTGAATGAATATGAGATCGGCGGCGGCGGCAAATTCGGCGGTGAGGGCGGGCAGGCCGCCGACTCGAACTTCGATTTCAGGATCGAGGGACTCGAGCGGGTAGCGGGCCGAGATGATCAGGGTGGCCGCTCCCCCGCGAGCGATGGCTTGGGATGCGAGGGGAAGCAATACTGCCGGATCGGAATCGGCGATGAGCAGGACTCGGGCGCGGGATGGAATGTCGGGAACAGCGGAGCCGACGGGGCCGATTACGTCGATCCATACGCCGGGCGCGATCAATGCTGAATCGGCAGGATCGAAATCGGCGGCGAAACCGGAATCGGCAATGAGCGTAGGAAATAGCGGCCGGCGCAAATACGGATCGAACGCGGGCGTGAGGCGGGCGAGGAGGAATTGGCCCGGCGCGGGGACGAGATCGGAATCGAAATGCGCGCGCACGCGCTCGCCGATGAGTTCGAGTCGTTGGCAGTGGGCGGCGGCCTGTCGCACGCGGCGATGATAACACAAAAGAATTGGGCGAGTGCTATAATCGTTTTGTCGGAAAGGAGATTGGCAATGAATGTAGCGAGTGTGGTGCAAGTGTTGGCCGGTCTGTCGTGGATGCTGGTGATCGGCGCGGTTGCTTTTGCCGGGGCGATGGCCGCCCGGCGCGGGAACGTGGCCCGGGTGGTGCCGTTGGTGATCGGCGCGGTGGCGCTGGCGATTGCGTTGAACGTGACCGCGGCGGGGTTGGTGTTCATCGAGCCGCAGGAGCGCGCAGTGGTGATCAGCGCGTTGCAGCCGAAAGGGTATCGCGAAGCGGCGCTCGAGCCGGGCCTGCGGTGGGTCGTTCCGTTTTTCGAGACGACGCGCACGTACCCGATCTCGCGGCAAACCTACACGATGTCGTCGGCGCAGATCGAGGGGCAAGTGATCGGCGACGACTCGATCCCGGCGCGCACCAAAGACGGCCAGCAGGTGCAAATTGATGCGTCGCTGATTTATGCCATTGATCCGGCGAAGATCATCAACCTGCACATTACCTGGCAGAATCGCTACGAAGACAGCGTGGTGCGGCCAGTGGCGCGCGCCGCCATTCGCGATGCGGTGTCGCAGTACGGCGTGGAAGAAATCGTCAGCAGCAAACGCGCCGAATTGGAGCAAGCCATCACGGATGAGATCGCCAAAACACTGGCCGAGCAAAATTTGATGTTGAGCGACTTTTTGCTGCGCAACATCACCTTCAGCGAGGAATACGCGAATGCGGTGGAGCAGAAGCAGATCGCCGAACAGCAGGCCCAGCAGGCGAAGTTCGTGGTGGAGCAGAGAAAGCAGGAGGCCGAGCAGGCGCGGCAGGTGGCGCAAGGGCAGGCCGATGCGGCGGTGATTGCGGCCAAAGGCGACGCCGAAGCGCGATTGATTCAGGCTAACGCTGAAGCGAAGGCGTTGGAGTTGATCGCCGCCGCGTTGAAAGACAACCCCGATCTGCTTCAGTACACTTACGTGCAGAAATTGGGCGACGATGTGCAAGTGATGCTCGTCCCGGCGAACAGCCCCTATCTGTTCCAGTTGCCCACGGTGACGCCGACTCCCGAAGTGATCACTCCCGCGCCGACGGCGACGCCGTGAGAGAGTCGTTGGCAATGGGCTGTTAGCGATTCGCAAAGCGTGGCGCTGATAAATTCTGCGTCACGCTTTTTCGATTAACGCCTCCCCCAACTTCACCACCAACCCTTTCACCTCTCCGCCGTCGCTTCCCACCGGCCCGATGCACGCCGGGCAACCCTCGGCGCACGGGCAATGGCGCGCGAGATCGAGTGCGCCGCGCAGAAGTTCGTCGTGCAATTCGTACAGCCGCCCGCTGAGGCCGATACCCTCGGGCGTTTGATCGTAGAACGTGATCGTCGGCCCGCCCGTCTCTTTTGATTTCGACTCGGCCAATTGCCCAATGTCGCGCGGATCGCACATGAGGTAGAGCGGGGCAATGTTGCCCAGCGCATGAGCCAAGCCGCCGAGCGCGGAGACGGCGCGTTGCGCGGTTTCCACTCGCCGGTGGCACGATGGGCAGAGCGTGATCAAATTGTCGAGTTCATTCGCCGGTTTGTAATTTTCGTTCTGCCCGCGCGCGTATCCAAACTCGCGGAACGGGCGGATGTGATGAACGTGGTGTTGACGACCCCCTCCCGCCCCCTCCCCCATCGGTGAATCTTCGATGGGGGAGGGCCGGGGTGGGGGTTCCGCCGCCCCGCACTCGCGGCACCGAAATTCATCCCGCGCCCGCGCCGCATTCCTCTGCGCTTCCCAGTTCGGCCCGTAATCGTTCGGCCTCGATAACACGCCCTCATCCATCAACGCCTTCGCCGCTTCCGGCGCGATCCACAGCCAGTACGCCGTCGTCTGAAATTCGCGCGGCGGCAGATCGATCAACCCGAAGCCCAACGTCTCGTGCGTGTAGCGCTTGATCTTTCGGAAGCCGGTCGTTTGCGCCGTCACCAGCACCGAGCCGTGCGCCTTTCGCGCCGGGCCGTGCTCGTCGGCGTCCGTCACTTCGATGACATCGAGCGTTGCCGACTCCGAGGCGTGCGTGTAATAGTCCAAGCCGTCGGCGGCGGATACGATGGCGATGCGCTCTTCCCAATTCAACTCGGTCACTAAGTATTGCCGCCCCTCGTGCAAATACACTGCGCCCGTGTGCACGCTCGACGGCGCGCGCGTCGCGTCCACTTCCCCGATCACCACTGGCTTGCCGGCGCCCGCGTCTTGAATCACGACTCGATCATCACCGCTCGTCCGCAAACTCATCCCCTCCGCCGGATACGTTTGCCCCACCCATCGCGCCGCTCCGCCCGACCGATGCGCCTCGCCTTGCTCCTCCAAAATCTCCAACAGCTGATCGCCAATCTCGCCAAATCTTTCGCCCTCCTCGAACGGCAGCTCGAACACTGCACAGCGCACGTGATTGAGCAGTATCGCCAAATTGTCCGGGTTGATGAGCGCGTGCTCCGGCGACGACTCGAAGATGTATTTTGGATGCAGAGCGATGTACTGATCCAACGGCGCCGCCGACGCCACGAACACCACTGCCGATGACTCCGCCCGCCGCCCCGCCCGGCCCGCTTGTTGCCACACGCTGGCCACACTGCCCGGATACCCCGCAATCACCGCCGCGCCGAGTTGGCCGATGTCCACGCCCAGCTCCAGCGCGTTCGTCGCCACCACGCCGCGCACCGATCCGTCCCTCAACCCTCGTTCGATCTCGCGCCTTTCGTTTGGCAGGTAGCCGCCTCGGTAGCCTCGCACCGACGGCGACTCGACCCCAAACTTTTCCGCCGCGTCGCGCGCGTATCCCAACAATACTTCCACTGTCGCTCGCGCCCGGCCGAACAGGATCGTCTGCGCGCCGTCGCCGATGAACTGCGCGGCGATCTCTTTCGCTTCCAGCGTGTATGCGCGGCGCAAACCCAACGCCGGATCGACCACTGGCGGGTTGTAAATGATGAAATGCTTCTCGGCGCGCGGCGAGCCGTCGTCGTCCACCAGAGTCACCGGCGCTTCGATGAGTCGCTCGGCCAATTCTTTGGGGTTGGCAATCGTGGCCGATGAGCAAATGAACTGCGGATGGCTTCCGTAGAATTTGCAAATGCGCCTCAGCCGCCGGATCACGTTCGCCACATGCGAGCCGAACACGCCGCGATAGGTATGTAACTCGTCGAGCACCACCCAGCGCAAGTTGGCGAACAGCGCCGCCCATTTGGTGTGATGCGGCAAAATCCCGGTGTGCAGCATGTCGGGGTTGGAGATGAGGAGACGCGCCTCTTTGCGAATAGCGGCGCGTTGGCTTTGCGGCGTGTCGCCGTCGTAAATGCGGATGCGGAACGAGTCTTTGGAGTTTGAGATTTGAGATTTGGAGTTTCCCTCTATCGTCGCCGCAAGCTCGGCCAGTTCCGCCGCCTGATCTTGAGCGAGGGCTTTGGTGGGAAAGAGGTAGAGGGCGCGGCACTCCGGGTTGTTCAACATCGTGTGCAGAACGGGCAAGTTGTAACACAGTGTCTTGCCGGAGGCCGTTCCGGTGACGACGGCCACGTTTTCTCCGTGCAGGGCGGCCTCCACCGATTGCGTTTGGTGGGTATACAGCGAATCGATCCCCCGGCGGCGCAAAGCCTCCGTGAGTCGAGAGTCGAGCGTGGCGGGGAAGGGAGCGGTGCGCGCCGGGCGCGGCGGAATCTTTTCCCACGCCGCCACGTTCCTCATGAACTGCGGATCGAGTCGCAAGCGGTCGAGAGTCAGATCGGCGGAGGCCATAGGAGATGGTTCACCACAGAGCACACGGAGAACACAGAGAAATTTGGATCAAGGTATCAGCGTTCATCCGCGTTCCCATTGCCTCGGCCATGATACCATCTCCATGCTATCATTTCCTCATGCCGCAAACGTGCCCCGCCTGCCTATGGATTTCGAGCGACGATGTTGCCGAATGCGAACGGTGCGGCCAGCCGTTCGACAGTAAACTTAAGCCGCAAAATTCCGCCGGGGCTGTCGGCGCGGGACTCAAGATCATCGTTGCTGTTTTTGCTTTCGCCATTATTGGCGCAGTGATCGTTCAACGCGCGGGAGATCGTTTCCCCGAGTTGTGGGCCGGAGTGAAAGGCGCACTGCGGGGTTTCTACATATGGCTGCTCGGCCCCAACGAAATCTACAAGCCTTATCTCGTCACTGCGCTGGTCATCACTCTCATCACGTGGGCGGTGTTGTGGCTGTTGGCGCGGCTGAGCCGATAGCGGATGGCTCCCATGGCGCGAATCGCTTTCGCCATCATCCTTGGCAACCTCGTCGGCTGCGCGCTCTTTCGGCTGGCGGCGTGGGCCTCGCCGCAGTGGTGGCGCTCTGTGGGAGATGCAGTGCCGTTTGGCAAGATGCTGTGGCTCATCAGCCTCACCGCCATTGCCTTTGCCACTCCGCCAGTGATTGTGGGCGCGCTTGCGGCGCGGCTCGCCGGACGATACGAGCCAGCCGTGGGGTTGGCCTCTGCCCTGTGGGGCCTTTCGGCGCGGCAGTGGTGGCCGTCACAGGTGCCGCTGTTGCCGCCCGAAAGTTGGGTAGCGCCCATGACGTTGATTCTGCTTTCGGGATTGGTGGGCGGGTGGCTGGCCGCGCGGCAACGCCCTCAAGAGTCGGCGCCCCTTCACTCCCCAGCTTCTAAACATTCGTGAGCGCCGTTGTCGCTATAATTGAATTGCTGATCTCACCTTACGCAGATGATTACACTCTGCGCCCGTCACCGCGAACGAAGTGAAGCGGTCTCCTCGCATGAAAGACGAGACTCCTCGCTGCGCTCGGAGTGACAGTGCGTAAGGTGAGTTACTGATGTTGCGCAGTTCGTGATCATTCACCACTGAGATCACGGAGTCCACTGAGATTACTCTATGATTCTCTCCGTGTTCTCCGTGTGCTCTGTGGTAAAACGCGGATGCCGGAGGCGGCCATGAAACGATCCATCTTTCCTTTCATTCTTTTGAGTCTCATCGCCTCGGCTTGCGCCCGGCAAGCCGGGCCGCTCGCCACACCACTGCCCACCATCAGCCCGGTGGATCGGCAGACGCGCGTGCTCGATACTCTGTGGGCGACGGTCAACGATCAATACCTCTATCCCGATTTCGGCGGCGCGGATTGGGAATCGCTGCGCGGCGAATATCAAACCAAGATCGAAGGCGGCCTCACCGCCGCTCAATTCGAAGAAGCCATGTCCTCGATGGTGAGCGCCCTGCCCGATGACAGCGTTGTGTATCAAACGCGCTCCGAGCGCATCGCGCTTGAGTTGGAAAACACCGCGCTGTACTCCGGCATTGGCGCATACATCACCGTGCGCGCCGAGCCGAAGCCGCACATCGTCATCATGTCCATCATCGAAGGCTCGCCCGCCGAAGCCGCCGGGTTGCAAGCGCATGATTCGATCTACAGCGTGGACGGGCAGCCGGTGACCGCCGAAGAGGGTCTGGATGTGGTGCAACGAGTGCGAGGGGAAGAGGGCACGGCGGTGAGGCTGGACGTGCAAACCCCCACCGGATTCCGCCGCACGGTGGAAGTGACCCGCGCCAAGCTTACCGCCGCCGACACGTTGAAAGGCGGCCTCTTCACCGACAGCGGCGTGGTGTTCGTGCGCCTGCCGGTCACGCCCGATGCGACGATGATCGATCAGCTCGGCGGGGCGCTGGCCCAATTCAGCCAGCGCGCGGAACTGCACGGCATCATCCTCGATCTGCGCGTGGCTCGCTCCGGCGGCGGCTGGCCGCTGGCCGAAATGCTGGCTATGTTCGGCGATGGCCGGTTGGGCGAATACTACTCGCGCGAGGGCTCTCAACCACTCACGGTGAACGGCGTAGATGTGGGCGGATCGCAAACCCTGCCGTTGACCCTCATTGTCGGACCCGACACCGAAGGCTCGGTGGAAGTGTTCGCCGCCGCCCTGCAAGATTCGGGACGGGCCACCGTCATTGGCCTGCCCACCCCGGGCCGCATTTTCGGTTACGAAACCATGCCCCTGCCCGACGGCTCGCGGCTCACGCTGGCCGTCTCCTCGTTTCGAACCGAAACGGGGAACGACCTCGGCGAATCGGGGGTGGCGCCCGACGTGCGCGTAGACGCCGACTGGGACGAAGTAGAGCCGGACAACGACCCGGTGATCGAACGCGCATTGCAGATCGTTTTGGCAACGCGGTGATGCCAACCGCCCTTTCCCTCCTCGACAAACTTGCCTCATCCCCTCTCCTCGCCGACGGCGCGATGGGCACGATGCTTCATGCGCGCGGCGCGGGCCTCGACGAGTGCTTCGACGAATTGAATCTCACACGGCCGGAAGCGGTGGCGCAAATTCACCGCGCGTATATCGAAACGGGCGCTGATATTATCGAAACCAACACCTTCGGCGCGAACCGATTCAAACTGGCCCGCCACGGACTCGAAACCAAAGTTCGGCAAATCAACTCAGCGGCGGCGGCCATTGCCCGGCAGGCCACTGCCGAATCGGGGCGGGATATTTTTGTGGCCGGGTCGGTCGGGCCGCTCGGAGTCCGTCTGGCGCCGTTTGGCCGGGTGAAGCCGGAGCAAGCCTTCGCCGCGTTTCACGATCAGATCGCCGCGCTCGTCGCCAGCGGAGTCGATCTGATCCTCATCGAGACCATGACCGATCTGCAGGAAGCCGCCGAAGCCCTGCGCGCGGCGAAGGCGGTGAGCAAACTGCTGGTCATCGCCAGCATCACCTTCACTCGCGACGATGTGACTTTGCTCGGCGACACCCCGGCGCGCGCCGCCGCGCAGCTCGCCGCGCTCGGCGCGGATGTGATCGGAGTCAACTGCTCCAGCGGCCCGGCGCAAGTGCTGCGCCTTCTCCAAATGATGAAGGCCGCCGCGCCCGGCGCAAAATTTTCGGCCATGCCCAATGCCGGGTGGCCGGAGCGCGCGGGCGGGCGGCTCATGTATCCGGCCACGCCCGATTATTTCGGCAACTATACGGCCATGTTTGTCGAAGCGGGCGCGTCAATCGTCGGCGGGTGCTGCGGCGCCACGCCCGGCCACATCGCCTCGATGCGCGCCGCGCTTGATGCGATGGGGAGTCGGCGACCCATCGCCGCGACGGTTGCCATCGCGGAGAAAGGCGAGGAGCCGGAATCGACGGAAGCCCCCACACTTTTGGCGCAGAAGTTCGCCGCGGGCAAATTCATCATCGGAGTCGAAGTGCATCCGCCCAAAGGACTCTCGACTCACAAATTGATCGCCGGAGCGAGTTTGCTGGCCGAGGCCGGAGCCGATGTGATCAACGTGGCCGATGCGCCGATGGCGCGGATGCGCATGAGCGCGTGGGCGGCCTGCCATTTGATCCAATCGCAGCTCAACGTCGAAACCGTTCTGCACTTTCCCACACGCGGGCGCAACCTGCTGCGCTTGCAGGGCGATCTGCTCGCGGCGCATGCGCTCGGCATCCGCAACATTTTTGTGGTGATGGGCGACCCGACGGCGGTCGGCGATTACCCGAAGGCGAACGACAATTACGATCTCGTGCCCTCCGGCATGATCCAATTAATCAAGCAGGGTTTCAATGCCGGGGTGGATCATGCCGGGCAGGCCATCGGTCAGCCCACTTCGTTTTTTGTGGGATGCGCGGTGAACCTCTGCGCGCTGGACGTTGAGAAAGAGATCAAGGCTCTGCGAAAGAAGATCGCCGGCGGCGCGGATTTTGCGCTGACCCAGCCGATCTTCGAGACGGGCCGGGCGCGCGACTTCATCCGCCGCTACACCGACTCGCACGGGCCGCCGCCGATTCCGTTTTTGGCCGGGCTCATGCCCCTGCACAACGCCCGCCACACCAACTTTTTTCACAACGAGGTGCCGGGCATCTTCATTCCAGAATCGATTCGCGGGCGAATGCACAGAGCGGGCGATTCGCCGGAGGCGA
Source organism: Chloroflexota bacterium (assembly GCA_016875735.1). GTDB lineage: Bacteria > Chloroflexota > Anaerolineae > Anaerolineales > VGOW01 > VGOW01. The sequence continues at coordinate 34,073 of VGOW01000036.1, forward strand.
TGGCCGAAGGGATGAGCATCGCCGAAGAATTGCTGACGGAACTGCGTCAACTCAATGTGACGCAGGGGGTGTATCTCATGCCGCCGTTCGGCAAATACAATATCGCCGCCGAGATCATTGAGGCGGTGAGGGAGTGAGTTACTCACCTTACGCAGTTTGCAAAGAACACCCATGTTCCCTCACCCTCTCCCTGCGGGAGAGGGGACTCTCTTCCCCCTTCGGGGGAAGGGTTGGGGATGAGGGTGCGTAAGGTGAGTGAGTTAAACCAAAAGGCCCTCGCAACGGAGGGCCTTTCTATTTTGCCAGCGAAGTGCTATCCGCCGAAGAGGCCGCTGGTGAATAAATAGTAGAAACCCGCAATGAGCGCCGGGCAACAACAGCACAGCAAAACGAAAGCGCCCACGCCAATGCCAATGTACATATTCCGTTTGCTGTCGCCTCCGGCAGGTTTGGAGGAAAGCGGGCTTGGATCGGGAGCGCTCATGGCTGGCTGGGCGGGCGGCAGATCGAACGCCTGAGGCATGGGCGCGGTGGGCGGCTCGGGCATCGGCGGCGGAGCGCTGGCGGCGGCCATCTCCTGAATCTGTTTTGCCGACATATCGCCGGAGGCCACCACCGTCGCATCCACCCCGCCGATCACCGTGGCCCCGCCGATCTCCGGCGCGGCAACCGCCACCTCGTAGTGAAGCGTCACCGTTTCGCCCACCCCAACCACATCGCCGTTGTTGAGCGCGCGCGGACTCGAAACGCGGGCCGAGTTCACAAACGTCCCGTTGGTGCTGCCCAGATCCTCGATCACATACGAGTCGCCCTGCTTCGAGAGCCGCGCATGATGCCGCGACGACTCGGCGTCGTTGATCACGATGTCGTTGGACATATCGCGCCCCATCGTGACCACATCTTTTACCAATTCGAAAGTTTTCCCCACATTGGGGCCGCGCTGCATCGTCAAGCGGAAAGAGTTTGCCATGAGTGATCTCCTGAAGGTAATACCATGAGTATATTCAACTGTGGCCGAAGCGCAACCCACCCATTTGTGCCATGCCGCTTGCCCGTTTATACTTCGGGGCGCGCCCATGCCCACCCCATTTTATCATCTCAGCCTCGTTCGTGATCTGCTCGTCGCCGGGCAGCTCCCGCCGCTTTTGGGCGATGAATGGCCCGCCTTCTGCCTCGGCAACATTGCCCCCGACGCCCAAAACATCTCCGGGCAGACGCGCGCCGCCACTCATTTCTTCGACGTGCCCATGACCGACCTCACCCCCGCGTGGCACGTCATGTTCCATCGGTTTCCCCGCCTCGCCGACCCGGCCCCTCTATCCCCCGCGCACGCCGCCTTCGTCGCCGGATACCTCTGCCATCTCGCCCTCGATCAAGTGTGGATCGCCGACATCTTCGACCCCGTCTTCGGCGAACACGCCGGATGGGACTCCTTTCGCCGCCGGCTCTTTCTGCACAACGTCCTGCGCGTTTATCTCGATAGACTCGATCTGCCCAAGCTGCAAAACGGAACCGGCGGCGCGTTGCGAGAGGCCCGGCCCCGCGATTGGCTGCCCTTTCTCGCCGACGACGCCCTGAGCCGCTGGCGCGATTTTGTGGCCGATCAACTGGCCGACGGCGGCGAGTCACAAACCATCGAAGTGTTCGCCGCGCGCATGAGAGTCGCGCCCGCAGAATTTGAATCTTTGCTACAATCCCCTGCGGCCATGCAAGAAAACATCTTCCGCCGATTGCCCTTCTCGTCGCTGAACACCTTCCGCCAGCGCGGGCTCGACCGCACCCTCGAAGTCATCGCCGAGTATCTCGGCCCCGCGCGCCGCTGACATCATGCGAGTCACTCACTGCTCCCCTTTCCGCGACGCCGCTGGCAGCCCTCGATCCGACAACAGACGAGAGGCGGCCAAAGCCCTCGGCTCCCGCTGGAAAGACTACCTCAAAGCAGAAGACGCCATCATAGAAAACCTGGGCGACAACCTCGACGACGAATATCAACTCATCTGCAACGGCAACCTGCTCGAAGACGGCCCCGACACCGATATGCTTCTCATCGGCCCCACCGGCATGTGGGTGGTGGAGTTCGTGCACGGCAAAGGGCTATTCAAGGCCAGCGGCGACGATTGGCTCAGTTACAACAACAACACATTGGAGTACATCGCCGCCGAGCCCAATCCCATCCTCATCGCCCGCGCCAACGCCATTTACGACTACTTGCACTCCAAAGATTTGCCCGTGCCGTGGGTCAACCCCCTGCTCATCCTCACCCTGCGCCCCGCCGATATTCAGCAGTTCGTCGTCCTCGACATACGCGAACTCGACTCAGTGATGAGCGCCACTGACGTGGATATGGTTGCCGAAACACTGCGGCCTTTCTTCACCGAGTCGGCGCCCGCCCCCGCGCAAGCGCCCGCGCCCACCACCTTCATGGGCATGTCCACCCAGCAATGGCTCATCATTCTCGGCCTCGCCCTGCTCAACATCTGCGTGCTCGGCGGCCTCGCCGCTTTTGTGATCTACATTAACTCCCGGCCCTGACTCGAATCCCGCGCGTGCGACTCTTCATCACCGGCATCAAAGGACAACTCGGCTCCGACCTCGCCCGCCGGGCATCGCCATCGCATCAAATCTCCGGCGGCGACTTGCCCGACTTCGACATCACCGATCCGGCGCAAGTGCGAACCGCCTTCGCCTCTGCCCGGCCCGACGTTGTGCTCCACTGCGCGGCCTTCACCGATGTGGACGCCGCCGCCCGCCAACCCGATCTCGCCTACCGCGTCAACGGACTCGGCGCACAGAACGTCGCCCTCGCCTGCGCCGAAACGGGCGCGGCCATGCTTTACGTGAGCACCAACGAAGTCTTCGACGGCGCGAAAGCGGAGCCATATCGAGAGTTCGATAGCGCCAACCCCCTCAACCCCTACGCCCATTCCAAACTCGCGGGCGAGTGGTTTGTCTCGCATCTTCTCTCGCGCTTTTATATCGTGCGCACCTCGTGGCTCACCGGCGCGGGCGGGCGTAACTTCGTCCACCGCATTCAGCAACTGGCCGACGAGCGCGGCGCTCTCCGCGTCGTCACCGACGAAGTGGCCTCGCCCACCTTCGTGCCCGATCTCTGCGAAGCGATTCTCAAACTGATCGCCATTGCGCAATACGGCATCTATCATTTCGTGAACGATGGATACTGTTCGCGGTACGACTACGCCAAACGTATCCTCGAACTCACGGGGCGCCGCCACATCCCGGTGCAGCCGATCACCCTCGCCGACCACCCCCGCCCCTCCACCCCGCCCAAGTTCACTCCCCTCGCCAACCAATGCGGCGCGGCCATCGGCATCACGCTGAGGCCATGGGACGAAGCACTCGAAGATTTCCTGAAGGCCGCTCCATGACCTCACCTGATACAACCACTTGAAAAACTCTGAGAGCCTATTTCTTAAAGAAAACTCTGCCAGTTGAGCTGAGGTAAGATTGGCGAATGTTCAAAAAACGCAAACCCTACCCTTCTGATTTGACTGACCGCGAATGGGAATTGCTCAAGCCGCTGCTGC
>VGOW01000037.1 GCA_016875735.1 Chloroflexota bacterium
GAGTCACGCCCGTTTCGGAATCGCCGGAGAGGATGGCGGCGGGAATGGGCGCCGCGCCGCGATGGCGGGGGAGGAGTGAGGCGTGAATGTTGAGGCAGCCGAACGGGGGCAGGGTGAGCACCTCGGCGCGGAGGAGTTTGCCGAAGGCGGCGACGATAATGAGATCGGGCTGCCACGCTCGCAGTTGATCCATTGCTTCGCGCATCTTGTCGGGCTGAATGATCGGCCGGCCGAGTTGGAGGGCGGCGGTTTTCACCGCGCACGGGGTGAGCTGTTTGCCGCGACCGGCGGGTTTATCGGGCTGGGTGACGACGCCCACAACGGAAAAGAGGTCGGCGGCGGCGCGGAGGCTGGGCACGGCGAATTCGGGCGAGCCCATGAAGACGATGCGGGTTTGGGGCATGGGTCGGATTTTAGCATACCGATTTGCTACTTGCGCCGATGACCAAATGGCATACAATCATAGGCAACCACTTTCACTTCTCAGGAGAATAAATCATGCAATCTACAACTCAAATTCCGCCATCGGATCCACCGAAAGACCCGGTCATTGCCGCCGTTCTCAGTGTATTGTTGCTGGGCGGGGTTGGGCAAATGTATTTGGGCCAAACCAAGAAGGGCATTATTTTGATCGTGGCGACCGTAGTGTTGTCGTGCGTGGGCGTTGGGTTTGTGATCCCGTTCGTCGGAGCGTACGATGCCTACGTGATCGGCACCAAATTGAAGAGCGGCAAGTCGGTGGGCGATATGGAATTCTTCTGGCAGGCTAACGCCTGAAGTTCGCCGTCACTCCGGCGCAACAACGGTGTTCTATACGGTAGCCAAAAGCGCAATGCTGAGGCTGCCGTATCGTTTAAGAACTTATCTCTAAACCTTTCCAGATGACTGTCACCTGACCAGCGTACAATCGAATCAGGCGTACCCTACAGGTGACAGTCATCTTCTGGCAGGTTTAGAGATAGCCTAAGTTGATACCCTTTCAGGAGGAAAATTTCATGAGCCAACAAATGAGCGATGTAACCAGCGATGACAAACTGTGGGCAGGGCTGTCGTATTTCTTTTGGCTGTTTGCCATTTTGGCGCTGTTGATGGAGGACAAGAAAAATAGGCCGTTCATCAGAGCGCACGCCGCGCAGGCGCTGGCGGCAGGCATCGCCATGACCTTAATCGCCTCGGTTGTCGCCGCCCCCACGTGCGGCATCGGCGCGATTGTGTACCTCATCATGTGGTTCTGGGCCTACAAAGCCTATCAGGGCGAACTGATCACCATCCCGGTGGTCACCGACTTTGTGAAGAATCAGGGGTGGGCGTAGGTCAGTGATCAGTAATCAGTAGTCAGTAATCAGACGGGCCTTCGAGGAGGAGGCCCGTTTTGATTCAGCGCCCCGATCATGCTGAGAGGGCGGGGTTATAATCCGCCGCATGACCTTCCCCGACCGCCCCGCCAAACGATGGTTGCCTGCGCCGCCGATCACGCCCGAAGCGGATCGCGCGCTGTCAGCGCATCATCCCGTCATTCGGCAACTCCTGTTCAATCGAAACATCGACAATGCGGCTGACGCGCAAAAGTACCTCAACGCAGAGCCGCCGGACGATGACGACCCCATGCAGTTGGCCGGGATGGGCGAGGCGGTGGAGCGTATCGAGCGGGCCATTGCCCAATGCGAGCCGATTGCCATTTATGGCGACTACGACACCGACGGCGTCACGGCCACCGCGCTCATGGTGCAAGTGCTCTCCGCGCTGGGCGCCGATGTTCGGCCCTATATCCCCAACCGTTTCGATGAAGGATACGGACTCAACAACGATGCGCTGACTCAACTCAAAGACGGCGGAGTCGGGTTGGTGATCACGGTGGACTGTGGCATCCGATCTCCGATGGAAGCCGATCATGCGCGGGGGATCGGACTCGATCTGATCATCAGCGATCATCACACGGTGGGCGATGATCTGCCGCGCGCGCTGGCTGTCATCAACCCCAAACGCGCCGACGATTCATACCCATACCGCGACTTAGCCGGAGTGGGGTTGGCTTACAAAATCGCGCAGGCGCTCATGCGGAAGCGCGAACCCCAACCGATGAACCGCAGTGATGTACTCGATCTTGTGGCGCTGGGCACGGTGTCCGATCTCGCGCCGCTCACCGGAGAGAATCGATTCTTCGTGCGCAAGGGGCTGGCGGTGATCAATAAAGCCAAGCGCGAGGGGCTCAAGGCGCTGATCCAAACCTCTCGACTCAAACCGGGCGCGATTGATGCGGGCAACATCGGCTTTTCGCTGGGGCCGAGGCTCAACGCCGCAGGGCGGCTCAAGTTGGGGTTGGCGGCCTATGAGTTGCTGATCGCCGCCGACGCCTCCAAAGCAAACGAGTTGGCCGGGCAACTCGAAGGGTGGAACCAAGAGCGACAGAAGCGGACGAAAGAAATTGTCGTAAAGGCGCGCCAGAAAGCCGTGCCAAATGAAGCGGACCCGCCGCCATTATTGTTTGCGGCACTTACAGTTGCGGAAAGTGAGGCAAACTTTGAGGGAGTTGTCGGTCTAGCGGCAGCGCGGTTAGTTGAGGAGTTTTATCGACCTGCGGTTGTAGCAATCGTAGGTAAGGATAAGACTAGAGGTTCGGCGCGAAGCATCGGTGACCTTATCATGATTGATGCGCTGACAGAGTGCAAGGACTTATTTGAACGATATGGTGGCCATGCGATGGCGGCTGGATTCACCCTTGCGAATGGACATACTGAAGAATTGGCTTACCGATTGCATCAGTACGTGGCGGAGAAACTGGCTGGGAAAGAGCTGAAGCGTGATTTGAAGATCGATGCGAAAATTGAACTCAAGGACATACCTGAGTTTGCACAGATTCTGAAGCAGTTTGAACCGTGCGGCTATGGGAATCTGACACCTGTGTTCGCGGTGTACGGTGTCGAGCCGAAAAATCCCAAACCCATTGGCGCAGATGGCACACACCTGCGGTTGGCGTTCAGCGATGGGGAACGTTCGGTGAATGCTGTAGCATTCAAGCAGGCGTACTGGTTGAAAGACATGCCCAAGCGTGTCGATGTGGTGTTTACGTTGGGGATCGATGAGTGGCAGGGGAAAAGCCGAGTGCAGATGAATGTGAAGGATATGCGGAGGAGTATTGCGTGAGGCGTGTTGCGTATTGCGTAATTCGTAATTGGTAATTGGTAATTGTTGGCGGGGCACTGGAGCAGGATAGGAACAAATCACTCGGACTAAAGACTCGTTGCCTGACTCCAGAATGCTTCAAAAAACTCAGGTGCGGTCTTTGACTCAGTGTACTCACTCACCATCTTATGATCGCCATAAGCCCCGCTAAAAGGCGGCATATTCAGTGAGTAATTCCGGCTATACAGGTATCGATCGTGCGGTAGATCTTTCTTTGACAACACCGCCACTTGAAGGCTAATGCCACGCCGTTTCAGTTCATTTTGGGCCAGGCGCACCCGCTCGGAGGTGAGTTCGGGCGGTCTGCCTTCGAGGGGCTGCACTTTCTCCGTCGTTGTCAATACCCGAATGTCACGCGCATAAATTTCAGGCTGTTGGCTCACCTCGAGCAAGAGCTCACAGACGTGATCGGTCATATAAGGATCCATCCACCAGATGAAGTCTTTGCACGAGGTGAGTAACTTGCGAAGCGTGATGCGATTGTAGTTTCGGTCGTGACGATCTAGCAACGTACCCACCACATCGAATTTCTCAGGCTGGCCAGTTCCTATCAGAGGAAGTTCCTCCATGGTCTGTACGACATGGCCCTCTCCGGCACTGACATAATCGGCCAGCCGGCGGTATATGCTGGACGGCGGCAAACTACGGCAGTATTCATAGTCGCCGACAATTATGAGGGTCGCCCGTGCACGAGTTATAGCAACATTGAGGAGATTTTGCGTACCGTTTAGCCATTTCAAGCTGCCATCTGTCATCCCCTTCGACAGGACCGGCGAGAAAATCATGAGATGTTTTTCGTCGCCCTGGAATTTGTGGGCAGTTCCAGCCATTATTCTGTCAGTCAAACGCATCCCTCCATAACTATTGTCCATTAGCCAGGATCGTAACAGCCTCTCTTGCTCACGGTAGGGGGTGACGATGCCGAGGCTGGCGCTGGACATGTCATAATGGTCAAGAGCTTCAAGCAGGCGTGGAACGAGAGTTTGAATGATGGCGAGTTCCGCCCGATTGCACAAGCTACCGCCAGCTGGGTACTCCACCGCTCCACCGATCTTCAACCAGAACATGCCGCTCCCTTTTTCCAAGAATTCATTTGGAATACCAATGCGTTGCATGTCCGTGCGAATGATTAGCTCGCGAGCATAGAACTCATCGTTCGAGAAATTGACAATGCGAGGATCGGAGCGGTAATGCTCTTTGAGAAGCAGAGTGCCGGGACGATTGCCTGCGCTCCGTTGCGCCAGATCGAACAACGACACCTCGCGATACGAAAATACTTCAGGGGCGATTTCAAACTTGGCTACTGCTTCGCGATCAGCTTCCGGGTAGAGTGTGGCTACATGACGCAGTTGATTTGGATCGCCAACAATTACGACTCGCTTGGCGCGGTATAGTAATGGCAAAGCGGATGGTATATCACTCTGGGAAGCCTCGTCCAGAATGACGACATCGAACAGATCGGGAGTTAGCGGGAGATTGCTTTTGGCGGCAAGGTTTGTCGTGGCCCAGACTGGGAATACTTTCAGGGCATGCGAGAGGTTCTCTTCTTCGGAGGCTTTGAGATTACTATACTGAAGACGATCGAAGGTCTCCTCGCCTGACAGTTCGGTCAACTGTTTGACAGCAGAAATGTAACGCGAAGTTCTCTGGAGTGTCTCGGTTCCTAATGCTTTTACAGATTCGATCCAACTTTGTCGAACAATCTCCGCGCCGACACGATATAGTTCAGCATTGATCTCTCTGGTTTGTTGCGCCAACTCTTGTTGGGTGGGGAGCTGTTCGATCTCGTTCTTAAGGCGTGTAAGACCAGCTGTCGCTGTCCACAATGCAATGATATTGAGCCACTTGGTGAGATGCCCAATGATAGCTGGCACACTGGCCATTTCCTTCAATACCCATAGGCGCTTTTGTTCACTTGCCGCTATTGACTTGAATACCGCTAAGACACCAAGCCCGTCAACATTGCCATCAATTCTTGCGTTGATGCGTTTGATCAAATGGTCGCGCTGAGCCATCATGTCCGTCAGACGACTCCGATAACCCTCAAATAATGGCCGAATTGAGTCAGTGTCTCCGATACCGACTTCGATCTTGCCTACATCTTGCTGGATCGAGTCAGGGAGATGTGCGAGTGTTGTAGCCAATGTTGTGCGCGCTGCCTCGAGGCCTTGCCGCATATGGATCAGGCGCAGACTGGCCACGGCGGTTTCCAAAGTCTGTTCGGCATCGCGACAGATTTCAACAAGTTTGGGGATGTCAGCTAGGTTGGGTGAGGATGGTAAAGACCAATTCAACCCTGATGCTTGCTGAAAACCAGCAATCTGTCTTACCAGATCACGAGCTGGATTTGCAAGACCGAGCCAGGCCAGTATCTTGATGAGCACATTGGGTGGGTGCAAGACAAAAGCCCGTGCTTTCTGGTGGAGTTGAGCGATATTTGAGGCTAGTGGTTCGAGTTGCTCAAGACTCATTCGGGCAATGATTGTATCGGTGTCTGTCTTGAGGTTTGTTGGTAATGATTCAAGGCTTCGCTCAAATAGCGTATTTTGCTCGCGCACCATCAGACTCAATCGATTTGCTTCTGCTTGACGGTCAAGTGCAGATAACAACGTTATCCATGTATCAGTGTACTTGGTAAGATCCTCCAGCGACTCGAAGTTGGGTACCGTCAAGAATTGGTTGCCAAGAGATCCCCACTGGTCTTCGAATCGTCTGAGTCCCATCAACATTGGCGAGTGAACCGTGCTCCCTCTGATGGTGTGAGTCAGTTCATCGATCAAGCCGTCTTGCTGGTCGCGGAGAGCGAGAGCGATCACGCGCTGAGACGAGATAGCAGATTGCAGATGATTGAGTTCGTCCTTATTATAGGGTGGCGCACAGGTCTCAGCCAGCTCAGACACTTTCTTGGGCAAGATTTTGCGCAGATCGTCGCGTTCAATGGAGTATGAATGAACCAAGCCGACCATCTCCCGCACTTGGTGGAGGAGTTTATCAGCCCGTTCTAGTGCTTTCTTCAACTCAACGAATTTCTCGTGTTGAGCTAATGGGCTGACATTGCTTGTAAAGATAGTCACCTGTTCCAAGGCCGACAGCATTCGAGAGACTGCGAGCTTGCGAATCTCACGATTGCCTGTACGTACTGCCCCAGTGAAACCGATTTCATCCAACAAACGATCCATCACTACATCTACAGCTTTATTGTTGCGGCTAGCGAATAGGACAGTCTGTCCATGTAACGCCATCTGAGCAATCAAATTTAGAATAAGCTGAGATTTTCCAGTGCCAGGTGGGCCGGTGACAATCGTAACAGGCTCTGATTCGGCGGCTGAGATGACTTGACGTTGTCGATCGTTCGCGGGGGTAACGTAGATATGAGTATCTTGGATATAAGGCACAGACTGAGGATAGTTGTGCTCGGGGAGCGTAGCAAGTAGTTGTTTGAGTGCCCTCGGGGCGCTCTCCCACTTCTGAGGCGAGGCCAACTCCCGCAGTTCGGCAATCAGGTTCGCAGTTGCAATGCTGGGCTTTACCCAGAACAGACACGGTGAATAGCAAAGCGTTTTCGGTGGCAACACCGTAGCATTGCCTTCCCAAATTGTACGGGCGAATGGCCATCCCAAAATCTCTGATAGCCGATGAACGAGGAATTCCTCGAGCGCTGCCGGTAGAGGCTGATTGCTTGTTGGTTGGATATCGGCACACTGCCTGAGAAGTGCCTCTATCTCTTCGTCAGTCAAATGTAGGTGGTTAAGTGCGGCATAACTGATTTCGAAATCCGAAGGGATCAATTGGATCTGTTTGCCAGTGCTTTCGATGTTGACAGTCGCAATTGCCAGCGGTGCGAGCTTGTCGCGCTCGGCAACGAGTAAGGGGTAACCCAAACATAATTGTTGGTCACTGCGAGTGCGGCCAATACGGACAAACTTTGATAGTGACGATGGCTGTCCATTATGTTCGGCTTCAAATTCCAGATTGGTCATTCCTGCCATGAACCGATGAACATGCTCCGGTTCCAAGTGAAAGAAGTGAACAGATCTGTAAGGATCCTCAATAATGTATTGTTGGCGGTTTTCCCGAATTAGGCACTTGGCGTAATATCCTGCCAGTCGAGCCCAATGGTCAGCAGACTGGACTTGCAGAAATCGCTCACGCGCTTGGTTGGCTACTGATGAGGGCGGTGCTGTGAACTTCCATGTACTTGACATGGATCTACTGTGCACGGTCGGAGTATCTTTCATTGCATTCCTATGAGTGCTGGTGGGCTGTGGAGCTAGTGGATCCAATGGCTCCCTAAAATCATCAGAGTCACTCCGAGCCGTGATATTTGGCGTGTTTTTCGGCGAAGGGATATTACCGTCATCCGGAAGGGGCACACAGTTCAAAATGCTGGATATATGAAAGTGCCTTTCATCGCTACGCAAATAGCAGTAGGCGCGAAACTTGGTGTTGGTTTCCCAGTTGAGAGGCGCAATCTTACGGTCAGTGATATCGCCCCGAAGGTCCCGATACTGTACCTGTAATAGTTTTCGATTGGAGATAGCCCAATTTATGAGCTCTGCAACAGAGGGCATAGGGAGGCTTCCAGCCACGACCAGCGTTAAGTCAGACTATCAACAATGGACGCCGTAGAGTGAGGAAATGATAGCACACTATAAAGTCTCTCCTCATGTGCGCCTCACACTATTGCCATTCGGTTGCGGGTGCTGATCTGAGGCGCCGAATAGGAAAACGAGGGTCGTGAGCAGGCTGAGGGCGGAAATCATCGCGCCGAGTTTGAGGGAGAAGGGGTCGAAGCGAAATTCGACGGTGTGGGTTCCGGCAGGGAGGGCGACGGCGCGAAAGAGGCCGTAGGCGGTTTCGATGGGGGCGGGCTGATCGTCCACTGCGGCGAGCCAGCCGGGATAATTGGTATCGGTGAGAATCAAGTAGCCGGGCGTGTCGGAAGAGGTTTGGATGAGGACATGCTCGGTTTCGTATTTAAGGATGAAGGATGAAGGAGGAAGGATGAATGGGGAGAGAGGCTCGGCGAGCGACGAAACGACGAAGGCGCGAGGGAGGGTGTTGAGGTTTTCGTACACTTTCACATCGCCGGAGTGAGCGAGGCGGTAGGGGCCGAGGGTGAGGGAGTGAAAGGTGTCGGTGCGTTCGTCGATGAGGCTTGCGCCGCGAATGACGAGGGCGGTGGGGGTGAGGATGACGATTTGTTCGACGGCGGCGGGCCCACTCCAGCGCAGACGGATGGCAGGTTGCGATGGATCGAATGTGATGGGCGCGGTGACGGTCTCCCCCGTGTCGAGGGTGATTTGCGCGACTCCCGATTGCGAAAGGTCGTCGAGAACGAGTCCGAGCGCGGTCGCTTGAAAGTTGGGAATGCGGGCGAGGGTGAGCGGCGAGGGTGAGGTGACGGTGGCGGTGAGTCCGAGATCATAAAATACGTTGTCGAGCCATGCGTCGCCGGTTTTGTCGGTGATGATCCAACGGGTGTTGGTGAGGCTGAGGAGATCGTTGGCGGGGACGGTTCTAAGGAATTGGCGGAGGCGGCCATCGGTGTTGGGGGGAACGTCGCCGAATTGTTTGGCGAACTCGGCGTAGGCGCGGAGGGGAAGGATGCCGCCATCGTAGCCATCGACGGAGGGGATGCGCCATGTGAGCGGAAGGTTGGGCGAGAGCACTTCTTTGTGTTTGGCGGCGATGATGGCATCGTACACGGCGTCGGGCGGGAGTTGCGAATCCCATTCGCGGCGCAGTTCGGCGAGGTCGCCGGGATCGAATTCGAGTTGCGAAAGGGAGAGGAAGCGGTCGCGTGGAGCGTAGAGCGTGGGGCGTGGGGCGGCGAGGAGTTGAGTCATCGCCGGGCGAATGGAGGAATATGTGTCGGGGGTGGTGAGGTGATTGGGGGGGAGGGGGGAGGAGGCGATGAATAATTCCAAAATTCCAAAGCCAAAAATAAAAAATGAAAAGCATGAGGCGTGGGGCGTGGAGCGTGGAGCGTGAAGCGTGGGGCGTGAAGCGCGGGACGTGAGGCGTGAGGCGATAAACATGGTGACGAGAGGGGTGAGCCAGAGGGCGAGGTCGAGAGGGGAGGGGAGGCCGAGGGGGCCGAGTTCGCCGGGAGGGGTGATGGAGGCGGAGAGGAAGGAAAGGGAGATGAGAAGGATCAGCGGGAGGCTGAGGGATGCGAATTGCCGATGGCTGATGGCTGATGGCTGATCGCTGATTCGTTGGAGGCCGACTCCGGCGAGGAGGGCGGAGCCGAGTGACCAAAGGACGAGCCAGCGGGCGGGGACGCGGAAGAAGCTGAAGCCGGGAAGTTTGGCGAGCAAAAGGTAGAGAGGGTTGTAGCCGCCGAAGGCGAAGAGGAGGCCGAGGGTGGAGAGCGAAATAGCGAATAGCAGTTGGCGGTTAGCGATTAGCGAATAGCGATTGACGATCGCAGACTGAATTGGGAACGTGGCGAGGAGGAGCGGGAGGATTCCGATGTGGGCGATGAATTCGGAGAAGATGACGCGGCTGTAGCCGGGAAGGAGGGCGCGGCCAAGCAGGAGGGGGTTGAGGGAGAATGAGACGGCTTCGTTCAACGGGAGACCGCCGCCGCGAAGGGAGAGGCGCGAGAGTTCGAGGGTGGGGATGAGTTGAACGGCGGAGAGGGCGAAAGCGAGGATAACTCCGAATGTCCAAAAGCCGAACTTGAAAAGCGTGGAGCGTGGAGCGTGGAGGGTGGAGGGTGGAGGGTGGAGGGAAGAGAGAAGAGCGATGAGGGCCGTGAGGGCGCAGGCGACGAGGGTGATGAAGGCGGTTTGGGTGTGGCCGGCGGTGAGTTGGAGGGCGATGAACAATGAAAGTAATGAACAATGAACAATGGTGGCTGGGTGGTTAGGTGGTTGGGGGGTTGGGTGGTTAGGTGGTTGGGTGGTTGGGTGGTTAGGTGGTTGGGTGGTTGGGTGGTTGGGTAGTTGGGTGAGGCGGATTGTGGAGAGGAGGGCGAATGGAAGCCAAGCGAGGCCTTGCAGTTGGTTGACGTGTTCGACCTGCGCGGTGAGGTAGCCGCCGAAGGCGAAGACGGCGGCGGCGAATGCGGCAGGCATCGGTTCGAGATCGAAGGCGCAGCGGGCGAGGGCATAGGTTCCCCATGCGGCGATGATGACGTGAGCAATGATGCTGATCTTCACGGCCACCGGCGCAGGGAAAAAGATGAGCGGCCAGTTGAGAGGATAGAAGACTCCGGCTTGCGAGTTGGCGAGGAAGGGCACGCCCATGAAGAGATACGAATTCCACAACGGCAAGTGACCGGCGAGCAGGGATTGGGCGCGGTAGTCCCAATAGGGATAGAAGTAGAGCAGGGTATCGCCGCGAGCGAAGATGAGGTTGGTGAAAGCGGCTTGACGATAGAAGAGGAGGGCGAGGGCGGCCAGCGCGGGAAGGATGAAGGAGGAAGGATGAAGAGTGAAGCGGCGCATTGAAGTCAGTAGTCAGTAGTCAGTAGTCAGTGGTCAGTATGGCGCGGGTGGTTGATCGCTGACTGCTGAAGGCAGGACTTGGTAGAGGGTGAATGAAAGCGAGCCGTCGCGGCGATGGGTTTGCTGAATGGGCTCGGCGGTGAAGCCTGCGGATTCGATGGCGGCCTGTGCTTCGGCAAATGATTCCCACGATGGGGAGACGATGAAGCGGGGTGAGGTGTGGCCGAACGATTTCAAGTCGTCGGCTAACGTGCCCGGACCCGGCATCCACACGAAATAGGTCGGGCCGTCAAAGAGATAGAAACCTAGTTCCCAGCTCAGCCAATGATCATACAATACCGAGCCGGGGGGAACGCCGCGCAGGGTTGCGGCGATCTCGTCGATGCCATCGTATGCGCCGTGATCGCCGCCGATGGGGAAGCCGGAGCGAGCGGCAGTGAGAGATGAAGGGAGAAGGATGAGGAATGAGAGGAGCAGCGTGAAGCGTGGGGCGTGGGGCGTGAAGCGTAAAGCGAGGAAGGCGAGGCGGTCGAGGAGGCGGCCGGTGAGGAGGGCGATGATGGGCGTGAGGATGAGCAAGTATCGATCCCACACGTTGAAGGCGAGGAGCCAGTAGCCAGCGAGGAAGGCGAGGGTGAATCCGGCGAGGATGAAATCGTGAAGGGCGGGGATGGAACGCCGGTTGAAGAAGAGGAGAAGTGGGAGGCCGATGAGGAGGGCGATGTTTATGATGGAGGAGCCGGTGAGGTGCCGCAGGAGATCGATCCATGCTGAGAGGCGCGGCCAGATTTCATTGGAGCGCACGAGCCGGCCCGGGTTGTTGTCGGCGTAGCCCTGTATCCAAAAGGAGATGGGCGCGTGGCGGGCAAAGTCCCACAGGAAGATGGCGGCGGCGCAGAGGATGGTTGGGAGGAGAAATGATTTCATCACAGAGAACACGGAGGTCACTGAGAATCTTTTCGATAAATCTCTGCGGTGAAAAAACGATGTTATCCCGAAGGCAATGATGAGCGGCAGAAAGAACAGCGCGGTTTGTTTGCAGGCGAAGGCGAGGCCAAAGGCCCATCCGGCCGTACTCCATTGTTGCCGCGCGGCGCAGAGCAGACTGAAGAAGATGAAGGCCGCGAGCAGGGTGTCGGTGAAGAGGGTGATGGCGAAGAGGATCGCCATTGGGGAGAGGGCGAGGGTGAGGGCGGAGAAAGTGGCGGCGTCACCGTTGTAGATCGTTCGGGTGAGGCGATGAAGGATGGCAACGGTGATCAGGCTGGCGAAGAGGGAGGGCAGTCGAGCGGCAAATTCCGTTCCGCCGAAAACGGTCATGCTGGCGGCCATGAGGTAGAAGGGCAGAGGCGGCTTGTCCGCGACAATGGTGGAGAGGAGCGGGTCGCGGCCAGAGGCGATGAGGCGGGCGAAGGCGGCGTAGAGGGCTTCGTCGGGATGGAAGCGGTTGTCGGTGAGGGGCGCGGCGCGGAGGGCGAAGGTGATCAAAAGGATGAACCCCTTGACAGGGGCAGGTGATGAAGGACGAAGGACGAAGGAACGGAGTCGCGCGCGTTGTCTGATGCACATCGTCAGCGCATCATATCACGGCGGTTGCCCGCGCAAGCCGAAGTGCTATAATCGTTGCGTTCCGTCTATCTTTTTGATCAAAGGCATATTGCTATGATGAATCGCCCGCCCGCCGCACCGCAACAACGTCCCGCCGCGCCGCCCTCTCCGCCGCGCACGACCGGCCCGGTGAAACCGGGCACCGGCCAACTCACTCCGCCGCCGCAGATGAGGCAACGCTTCACTCCGATGCCGGTGAACAAAGTGGAAGACACTGGCATCAATGGCTTGTGGTTGCAAGATTTGATTCTAAAGTCCCTGTACTTTCGCGGATACCTCTCCGGTTTTCAGATCGCCGACTCGATCCGCCTGCCGTTCGTAGGCATCGTGGATGGATTGCTCAACACGCTCAAGCGCGACAAATTGATCGAAGTGCTCACCAGTTCGGCGGGGTTCGGCGAGGGCGCGTATCAATACACGATCACCGGCGGCGGAATGCAGCGCGCGCGCGAAGCATTGGAGCGCAGTCAATATGCCGGCCCCGCGCCCGTGCCCATTCAGGTGTACAACGATTCCATCCGCAAGCAATCCATGGGCCGCCCCAAAGTGAGCCAACGCGCTCTGCGGCAGCTGCTCGATCAACTGGTGATCTCCGACAGGATTTTTAACCGCATCGGCCCGGCGGTCAACTCCGGCACATCCATGTTCATGTACGGCCCGCCCGGCAACGGCAAGACGACGGTCGCCCGCGCAGTGGGCAACCTCATCCTCTCCGAGGATATGTACATTCCCTACGCCATTGACATCGAGGGGCAAGTCGTCAAACTTTACGATAGCGTCAATCATCAACTGGCGAAGGATGAAGATGTGGATCCGGGCACCGGCGCGTTGAAGGCGGGCGCCAAACGCGATCCGCGCTGGGTGAAAGTCAAGCGCCCGTTCATCGTCGTCGGCGGCGAACTTACCCTCGAAGGACTCGATCTGGTCTTCGATGACGTGAACAAGTATTACGAAGCGCCGTTTCAAGTGAAAGCGAACGGCGGCATGTTCCTCATCGACGACTTTGGCCGCCAGCAAGTGCGCCCGCGCGATCTGCTCAACCGCTGGATCGTGCCCCTCGAGAACCGAATCGATTACCTCACCCTGCACACGGGCCGCAAAGTGGACGTGCCTTTCGATGTGCTCGTGGTGTTCTCCACCAACCTGCCGCCCAAAGACCTCGTGGACGAAGCCTTCCTCCGCCGCTTGCGCCACAAAGTTGAAATCACCGATCCCAGTTACGAAGAGTTCAACGAAATTTTCAAGCGCGTGTGCGACGCGAAAAAGGTGCGCTACTCTCAGCAGGGCCTCGCCTATCTCCTGCAAGAGTGGTACATCAAACGCAACCGCAAACTTCGCGCCGTCCACCCGCGCGACATCTGCGATCAGATTCACGACATCTCCTCTTATCTCGGCGTCGAACCGGCGATGACCAAAGAATTATTGGAGATGGCCGCAGGCGCGTACTTCGTCGAACTATGATTGTGCAGGCGAGTCCGAGACTCGCCCCTGCCATGCTTTCGCTCGATCATCTCTACCCTCGCCTCCCGGCCATCATTGGCCACCGGGGCGCGAGCGCCGCCGCTCCCGAAAACACCCTCGCCGCTTTCAGCCTTGCCGCCGATCTCGGCGCGGATGCCGTTGAGCTCGATGTGAAACTCTCGAAAGACGGTGTGCCGGTGGTGATGCACGACGCCACCGTTGACCGAACCACTGACGGGCGCGGGCGCGTGGCCGATCTCACATTAGCCGATCTGAAAACACTCGACGCCGGATCGCGAAAGGACGCGAAGTACGCTGGCGAACGTGTGCCCACGCTGGCCGAAGCCTTCGAATCGGTGGTGAGCCGACTCTGGATCAATGTTGAATTGACGAATTACGAGACGCGGGGAGACCGCCTTGTGCTTTTGGTGGTGAGGCTGATCCAAAAAATGAGCCTTCAGCGGCGAGTGCTTGTTTCCTCTTTCGAGCCGCGCAACATTCGCGCAGTGAAACGGCTCGATCCTTCAATCCCCGTTGCCCAACTCACTGCTATTGGAATGCCGATCTATCTTCGTGATGCTTGGCTTGCGCCGCTCATCCGGCACGAAGCCCGCCACCCCGACGTGGCTCAACTCAAACAAAAGGGCGTGGCCTTCTTCCACAAACGCGGCTACCGCGTCAACGTGTGGACGATCAACGACCCCGACGACATGCGCGAGTTCGCGCGGCAGGGAGTGGACGGGTTGATTACGGACGCGCCGGATATAGCGAGGAAAGCGGTATGACCGATTTCACCACCGACGAACTCATCTCCGTATGCATCTCGCGCCAGATCGAAGACGGCGAAGTGTTGGCGCAGGGCATTGCCACGCCGCTCGTGGCCGCCGGATACATTTTGGCGAAATGCACCCACGCGCCCAATGTCATGTTCGCCTCGGCCATCGGCCAGAGTTTGTGCCAAGATTGGGCCCCGCTCGGCCTCGCCCGCATCGAATCGCTGTGGCTCGACAAAGCCATCGTCGGCTTCGGCTTCGTGCGCGCCGCCACCGAAGTCCTGCCGCGCCTCGCGCCCAAAGAATTCTTCCGCCCGGCGCAAATGGATCGGCGCGGCAACTTCAACAACATCGCCCTCGGCGAAAACTACGCCCGCCCGCGAATGCGCCTGCCCGGCACCGGCGGCATCCCCGACGTGACCACCTTCTCCAGCGAAATCTACCTTTACGTCCCCCGCCACTCCCGCGTCACCTTCGTTCCCCGCCTCGACTTCCTTTCCGGCATGGGGCATCACCCCCAACGAACGCTCGGCGAGGGGCCGCGATATTTGATCACCGATTTGGGGCAATTCGACTTCGCCGACGGCGTGATGCGAATCACCTCGATCCATCCGGGCGAGACGCTCGACCGAATCCGCGCCAAAACCGGTTTCCCGGTGGACGCCGCCCCCGATTGCCGCGAGACCGAGCCGCCCACCGCCGAGGAACTGCGACTGCTTCGGGAAGAAATAGACCCCTTGGGCGTGCGCCGATTGGAACTGCTGGGCGGCGCGGCGCGCAAAGAAGCCATGCGAGAAATTTTGGAAAGAGAAGATGCGCTGTAGTTTTTTGGTGCTATACTGAGCGCAGAATAAAATCGCGGCGTTCGCGATGCATACAGAGGAGGCAAACATGGATCCAAACACTTGGCTCAAGAGCTACGACTCCGACGTTCCCCGCACTCTCAAACCCTATCCCAACATTCCCCTCTTTCAACTCCTCGAAGACTCCGCCCGCAAACACCCCGATCACCCCTGCACCATTTTCAAAGGCGCGACGATCACTTACAAGCAAATGAATGACATGAGTGATCAAGTGGCGGCGGCGCTGTCGGCGATGGGCGTGAAGAAGGGCCAGCCGGTGGGCATCTTCATGCCCAACACGCCGCAGTTCGTGATGTGCTACTACGGCATCCTCAAAGCGGGCGGGGTAGTGGTGGCCTCCAACCCGCTGTACACGCCGCGCGAAATGGAGCATCAATTCAACGACGCTGGAATAGAAATCGTGCTCGTGATGAGCAATTTCTACAACCGAGTCAACGAAGTCCGGGCGAAGACCAAACTCAAGACGGTGATCGTCACCAATATCAAAGAAGCCCTTCCCCCTGTGCTAAGCTTTCTCTTCACGTTGACCAAAGAAAAGAAAGACGGTCATCGTGTGGAACTGCAGCCGGGCGATATGTGGCTGAAAGATTTGCTGGCGAAATACAAACCCTCCGACCGCCCGAAAGTGGAACTGACGGGCGACGACCGGGCGCTGTTCCAATACAGCGGCGGCACTACCGGCCTCTCCAAGGCGGCGGTGGCTCTGCATCGCAACATCGTCGTCAACACCCTGCAAATCAAATCGTGGCTGGCCGATGTGAGAGAGGCGGGCGAAGTGACGCTGATGGCCATCCCGCTTTTCCACGTGTACGGAATGGTGGCCGGCATGTCGTTCTCGGTGAGTAGCGCCGGAACAATGGTGATGGTGCCCAACCCGCGCGATCTCAAAGACGTGCTGGAGAATATCAACAAGCACCAACCCACCATCTTTCCCGGCGTGCCCACGCTGTATAACGCCATCAATAATCACCCCGAAGTGAAGGCGGGCAAAGTCAAACTCGGATCGATCCGCGCCTGCATCTCTGGCTCGGCGCCGTTGCTGCTGGAGATCAAGCAGAAGTTCGAATCTCTCTCCGGCGGCAAAGTGTTCGAGGGCTATGGCCTCTCCGAGTCGCCAACCGCCTCGCACTGCAACCCGTTCAAGGGCAAAAACAAAGAAGGCTCCATTGGCCTGCCCCTGCCGGATATGGAAGTGAAGATTGTGAGCCTCGACGACGGCGAGACTGAATTGGCCCCGGGCGAAGTGGGCGAGATTGTGATGCGCGGGCCGCAGATCATGTGGGGCTATCACAACATGCCGCAGGAGACGACGAACACTCTGCGCGATATGGGCGACGGCGGCGGCCCGTGGCTGTTCACCGGCGATATTGCCAGCGTGGACGAGGATGGCTACTTCTACATTGTGGATCGGAAGAAGGAGTTAATCAAAGCGGGCGGCTTCCAAGTGTGGCCGCGCGAAGTGGAAGAGGTGCTGGCCGCGCACCCGAAGGTAATGGAAGTGGGCGTGGCCGGAGTGCCGCACGCCTCATACGGCGAAACGGTGAAGGCGTGGGTGGTGCTCAAACCCGATCAGTCGGCGACGCCGGACGAGTTGAAAGCGTTCTGCCAAGACAAGCTGGCCAAATTCAAAGTGCCGACCGAGATCGAGTTTCGCAATGAGTTGCCGAAGACGACGGTGGGCAAAATTTTGCGGCGCGAGCTGGTGAGGCAGCATAAGGAGAAGGGGTAGGGGATGAGAAGTTAGAGGTCAGAAGTCAGAGGCCGCCGGGTGAGGAGTCCGGCGGCTTTTTTGTTGAAAGTATTTCGACGACTCGCACTGTGGTTTGCGCCGCCATCTCCAGCGCAGAGGAGTCGATGAGTTCGATGGTGTCGAAGGATGTGTGATAGGCCAACTCGGCTTCGGAGGAGCCGCCGGTTTGCAGTGAGGCCGCCGCGAGTCCCCGCCGCAGAAACGGCGCGAAGTCGCCGCTGCGAACCGAATACGGGATGCCGGTGGCTTGCGGATACGCGCGGCGAATCGCGGCGCTCAGTTTCTCGTCGGTGCGCAGGGGGAAGAGTGTGCCGTCGGCGGTGACGAAGTGGAGTCGGCTCCCCGCGCCGACCATGTCGAAGTTCAGAATCATCGTTCCACGCTCGGCGCTTTCGGCGAACGACTCTGCGCCGTGCAGTCCCGTTTCCTCCGCGCCAGTGAATAAGAATCCGAGTCGAATGCCGGAAGGCGGATGATGAGCGAAGTGTTCGGCCAGCGCCAGCACAACGCCGACGCCCGAAGCGTTATCGTTCGCGCCCGGCGAATATCGGTTGCGGTGGGCGATCTGATTGAGGGTGTCGGCCAATGCCATCCACCCACCCGCGAACGCACCCGCGAGTCCGATGATGATGGTGATCGCGCCGGGCAGTGTGATGCCGATGAGGGCGATGACTGCGGCGACGGCGGCAAGTATCGAAACGCGCATGGCGATGAAGAGTGTGCGGCTGTACAGCCAGCGCCAGCGGCGATGCTGAAAGGCGATGGCGCGCGCGCTGTCGGCGTGAGCGCAGAAGATGAGAGTCGGTTTCCCTTTGGGCGCGGGGGCAAAGGCAACGAGGTTTTGAGAGAGGGCGGTGCGGGATCGTCGGCGAACCATGAGTCGGGCGATCTGCGGAAGCGCGGCGATCATCAGCGGGAGTCCGAGAGCGATGATCGGGATCGTCGCTACACTCCAACAGCCGACGATGATGAGCAGGCCGGCGAGGGTGTGCAGGGGGTTGAAGCGCGGAAGGGGCGCGAACGGCGCAGGCCGGGTTTGTGGCTCGTAACCGCAGGCGCGCAGTTGTTCGGCGATGTAATCGAAGGCGCGGCGCTCGGGCTCGCTGCCGGCCGGGCGCGGGCCGATGTCGCGCGCGAGGGCGCGGATGTGATCGAGGGCGCGCGCGCTGAGTGAGTCAGTCATTGCGGCGGGCGGTAATGACGAAGCGCGGGAGATCGTATTGATAGAGGAGCGAGTCATGCCGGAAGGCGGCGAGAGGCGCGATGCTCGCGGCGCGCAGAAGTTCGATCTGCGCGTTGTGTTCGGCTTCGCCTTGATTGACGATGATGAGCAGGCCGCCCGATTCCAAACTTGCCCACGCATCGCGCAAGAGTTGGCCGGGCGCGAAGTGCGATTGCGGCAGGCCCCATTCGAGATGATCGCGAACGAAGACGAAGGGGAAGAAGAGGGTGATGACGTTGAAGCGATTCGGCTGGGAGGCGAAGGCGTGAGGGAGATAGTTGACATTTTCCAGCCCGGCCATGTGGGCGAGGGCGTGGTCGAATCGGGAATAGAGGTCGCCGTAGACTCGGTAAGCATCGGCTTCGTAGGCGGTGAGCCACAGGGATCGCGGCGGATCACTGCGCCAGCGGGAGAGGGCGGCGTGTAGGGCGTGAACGTAGAACCAGTGCGAGGGGCCGATGTCGGCGGCGGCGAGGGGAGAGGGCAGGGGGGAGTCGGCGGCGTCGAGGGCGCGGAGGATCAGTTCGAGGTAGAAGAGGTTCTCGCGGTAGTTGTCGGCGCGGCTGTGGGTGTAGAGGTAATCGAGCTGGTAATCGATCAATAATCGGCTGGCGAGCCGCTCGGCGCGCAATCTGTCTTCCGGCGGCAAGGGGTTGAAGAGGCCTTCCTTCGGCTCAGTGAAGAGGCGCAGGCCGCGCCGCCGCCAATGGAAGAATCGGCGCAGTGGATAATCGATAGCATTGCGAATGATGTGAATAGCGTTCACGTTGCATCTCGCCTCTTCTTCGTGCTATACTCCTCGCTCATGCCCCTTCGCATGATTGCTATCGCCAATCAAAAGGGGGGCGCCGGAAAAACCAGCACGGCGCTCAATCTCGGCGCGGCGTTGGCCGAGTTGGGCGCGCAGGTGTTGTTGGTCGATCTCGATCCGCAGTGCGCGCTCACCGCCTCGTGCAACCTCGACCCCTACGCCGTCAACCGATCCACGTATTCGATTCTCACCCGTGATAACGTCTCGGTGGTGTCATGCGTGCGCAACGTCGCCCGCAATTTGCACATTCTGCCGGGCAGCGTGGATTTGGCCGCCGCCGAGGTGATGCTGACCTCGGCCCCCAACGCGCCCTTCCGTTTGCGCGATGCCTTCGCCCGCTCGCGCGCGCCGCTCGATTACGTTCTGTTCGATACCCCGCCGAGCCTCGCCATTCTCACCGTCAACGCGCTCGTCGCCGCGCAAGAACTGCTCATCCCCGTGCAGTGCCAATACCTTTCGATGCGCGGCGTGCGCGCATTGCTCGAAACCGTGTGGCTTATCCACAAAAACATGAACCCCAGACTCGATCTGCTGGGCGTGCTGGCAACGATGTACCGCGAGCATTCCGATCACTCGCGGCAAGTGGTTGCCGAGCTGCGCCACGTGTTCGAAGACAAAGTGTTCGAGATGCTGATCCCCGATGACGATGCGGTGGCCGAAGCCCCGGCGTCAAAGAAGTCGGTGCTGGCTTACCAGCCCAACAGCGAGGCGGCCAGCGCCTTCAGGCAGTTAGCGGAGGTGATCCACCATGAGCGATGATTCTACCATCGTGGGCAAAGGCCACGACATCCTTTTGCCGCCCCAGGGCAACCCGTTCAAAAAAGAGTCGTCGGCGGAAGAACCGCGCGACCTCAGCCCGACCGAGATCGCCGCGCGATTCGGCGGCGCGGCCGCCGAGACTCCGGTGGGGGAGGCCGCCACCGCGCCGATGGACCTCGGCCCGGAGGACATTGCCGCGCTGTTCCCCTCGCATCACGATGACCGAAACGCCGTACCCGGCGCAACCGATGAGGCCGTGCCCCCACCGGAATCCGCTCCCCCCGCGCCGCCGCCCCCGTTGCGCGTGTCGGCGCGACCGACGATCTCGGCGGCGACCGACGGCGGCATCGATCTCTCCGCCTTCAATCCCGACGCGCCCATCGGCCAGCCCTCCGCGCCGGTTGAGGATGTTTCGCCAGCGACGATGATGGCCGATGCCGCCTCGCTCAAGGCCGATGCGCCGCCCGCCGAAACGGAGACCGCCGCCATGCACGACTCTGCCGAAACGACTCCGCCCGCGCTCGCGCCCGAATCGGCCCCGGCGGAATCGACCGCGCCAACCGTTGGGTTCAAACCGCTCAATCCGTTTGCGGCTTCGGAAGAGAAGCCTGCCGAGGCAGCCCCGCCGCCGCCGACGTTTGGTATTGCGAGTCCGGTGGTGTCTGAGTCTCCCGATGAGGCGGCAGGGAAAGCAGTTACCAGCGGCGCATATCCCGTGCCGCTCGTCGCGGAGGACGATACGCTGGTGGAGAAGTTGATCACTGATGCGCGAGTGGAGCAGTTGTGGCAACGCATTGAAGCCGCCGAGAAGATGGCCGTGGCCGACGAGAACAGCCTGCCATCGCAGAGAGTCGCAAACTTCGAGAATCTCAAGGCGGCGCGCAATTTGCTTTTGGGCGGGCGAAAGAATTACGATGACGCGCTGAGATACGTGGTCGAAGTCGAGTCCGATCTGTTGTATGTGGGGCGCGTGCGCCGCTGGTCGTATACGTGGGGGATGTTCATTCTGTTTTACAACTTGGTGTGGCTGGCGTTGCTCACACTGGGATACGTGTCGGCCACGCGAATTTCAGCATTGGCCTCTTCCACCGGCGTGCTCGATCAGGCTTTTGGGTTTACGCTGTGGGTCACCATTCTGTCGGGTGGGTTGGGCGGCGTTTCTAAATCGCTGTTCTCGCTGGCCAGCCATGTGAGCAAACAGGATTTCGACAGCCAGCATCGCATGTGGTATTTCACCAGCCCGCTCATCGGCGCGGTGCTGGGCATCTTCGTCATTCTGATTTCGCAGGTTGGGTTGTTCGCCGTGAGCGCGGGCGGCGGCACGAACAGCAATGCCGGGCTTATCGTGTGGGTCCTCGCCTGGGTTGTCGGCTTCCAACAGAACATCGCCCTCAAACTTGTGGAGCAAGTGGTGAATCTATTGGTGAAGCAAGACAACAAAGAGTCCACAGGCCAAACCTCCAGCCCGGCAGACACCGGCGGCGGCAAATAGACAGCCTCTCCGCGAAAGCGGCCCTATCGGTGGTATGCCGATGGGGCCGCTTTTTTTGTTGCGCCCGGCGGGAGGCAGGAGTTTTTACCCACCCTCTCACTGCTTAAAATATCCGCTTCGACTTGCGCCGAAGTGGGGAAGTGTGTTATAAACAGGGCGGCTTGTGGGTCAAAGTGGGACAAAGTGGCACGCCGGGAGAATCCTCTCCCGGCGGTGTTACTTAATGCCCTCGTAGAACGCATGTTTTTAGGTGAGTATCAGCACTCCTTCGACGATAAAAGCCGACTGACCATCCCGGCCAAGTTTCGGGATGAGTTGGCCAAAGGTTGCGTCGTCACTCGCGGCTTCGAGAAGAATCTCAATGTGTACACGTCGGGAGACTTTGCGAATCTGATCAAGCAAGCGCAGACGATGAGCCCCACCGACCCCGAGGCCCGCGCTCTGCAACGGCTCATCTTCTCCGGCGCGAGCGAGGCCGTGCCCGATCGCAACGGACGCATTCTCATCCCGCCCTTTTTGCGCGCGTATGCCGATCTCGAAAACGAAGCGTACGTGATCGGCGTGGGGCAGTACATTGAAATTTGGAGCCGGGCCGGTTGGGAGGAGCAGCTCAAAGGCATGAGCGATCCCGAGTCCAACTCTCGCCGTTTCGCCGCGCTGAATCTGTCGGCCAACGGCGGTTGAAGGCTCGGTGCACGCCCCCGTTCTTTACAATGAAGTGATCGGCGGCCTTCAGCCGCGAGCCGGTGGCCGATACATCGACGGTACGGTGGGGGCGGGGGGACACGCTCTCGGCCTTCTCGAAGCCTCGTCTCCCGACGGTGAACTGCTGGGTTTGGATTTGGATCCGGCGGCGCTGGAAACGGCGGCTCAACGACTGAAATCGTTCGGGGATCGCGTTCGACTCGTTCGTTCGAGTTATCGGGAGATGGTTTCCGTTGCGAACGGGTTCGGGTGGGACGCCGTCGATGGCATCGTTCTCGATCTCGGTTTGTCGTCTCTGCAATTGGGCGCCGCCGAACGCGGCTTTGCCTTTCGACACGATGGGCGGTTGGATATGCGTTTCGATCCGTCGAGCCCGATCACGGCGCGCGATTTGGTGAACGGCATGCCCGAAGACGAGTTGGCCGATGTTCTTTTCAAGTTTGGAGAGGAGCGCGCGGCGCGAAAGGTGGCGCGGGCCATTGTGGCGGCGCGGCCCATCGATGGCACACAGCGATTGGCCGAAGTGGTGGGCGCGGCATTGGGCGGCCGGCGCGGCGGGATACATCCGGCGACACGAACGTTTCAGGCCTTGCGAATTGCGGTGAACGGCGAATTGGAGTCGGTGTCGGCTTCACTGCCGTTGGCGGTTGGGTTGCTGAAATCGGGCGGGCGGCTGGCGGTGATCAGTTTCCATTCGCTGGAGGATCGGATCGTCAAATCGTTCTTTCACCGAGAGTCGCGCGATTGTATTTGCCCGCCCGAACAGCCGCTGTGTGTGTGCGGCCATCGGGCGAGCGTCAAAGAGATGACTCGAAAGCCGGTGGTTCCGACAAAAGAGGAAGAGGCGCAGAACCCCCGAAGTCGGAGCGCGAAGTTGAGGATTGCAGAAAAACTGGAGATTTGAGAGTGGAGATTGGGTTTGGCAATTTCTTTTCTCTCAATCAGGCACAGACCTTGCATTTCCTGGTGCAGAAAGTGAAATCGGATTCGCGGGCGGGCAGTTGGATGGGCTGGATGGGCAAGCCGCAAGAGCGCGGCCCTGCCGATACTGCTGTTCATCGCGCCGCCCCGCCGAAGGGCGCGGCCCCCCGCGCCGCCCCCCGCACAGGAAAGAACCCCATGCAAAGCCTGGCTCAACTTCGGTATGTGGATATTAGCCGCGCATTCAAGCAAGCGCCGTGGCGGGTGCAGATTCAGGTGATTGCGACTTTGGCCTCTGTGGCAATTGTGATCGTGGCCCTCGGCGGGTTGTATCTCATCGAAGCTTCGCGCGCCGCCACGGCCGGGCGCGATGTGCAAAGTTTGCAAGTGGACAAAGCCGAACTCGAACTGTCGATCAATCGGCAGTTGGCGTTAATTGCCTCGGCCAAATCGGTGGCGCGTTTGGAGATGCGCGCTCGCGAACTGGGTTACGCTCCGGCGCAAATTGGGCAGATCGATTTTGTGGTGGTGAAGGGTTACTACGGGCCGCAGCTTCACTTGCCTGCCGCCGTCGCACCCGCCCCCGAACCCGAACTGCCCGATTACAATGAAACACTGGGCACTTGGCTGGTGGGGACGCTTGCCGATATGTTTGGGCCGGGAGGGGAGTGACCCATGACCGAGTCGGTTCGCTCTCGCCTCAAAGCTATGCTCGGCGTCTTTGCCGTGCTCACCGGCTTGATCGTCGTCCGACTGATCAGCCTGCAATTTGGCAAAGACGTGGAGCACTTTCGTGACATTTACGAATCGGAGACCGGCTACCTCGTCACCGTGACGCCGCCGCGCGGGCGCATCTACGACCGCTCCGGCGAACTGCTCGCCACCAACGATGTGAAATACGCGCTCGGCATCTCGCCCGATTTCGTCACCGACCCTGAAGGGCTGGCGAAGATTCTCTCTTCGCTGTTGGGGCGCCCCTTCGAAGATATGCACGCCCTCATCCAGCAAGAAACGCCGGAGAAGTATGTGATCATTCAGCGCCCCGTGTCGGCGGAGATCGGCGAGAAACTGCTGGCGATGCAGCGCGACCCCGTTGGCCCCAACCTCGGCGGCCTCATCGTGGAGCCGATGCAAACGCGGGTGTATCCCGGCGGCACGCTGGCCTCGCACGTGGTGGGGTTCGTTGGCCTCGACAACCAAGGTTACGCCGGGATCGAAGATTTCTATAACGATATTTTGGCCGGGCGTCCGGTGGTGGGCTTCAAGCCGGTGGTGCCCTTCGATGTGGCCCTCAACCCGGCGCCCGACGTCGGCGCTGATTTGTATCTCACTATCGACCGCGACATTCAATCGTTGGCCGAGCAAACGCTGGCCGGCGCGGTGAAGCGCTACGGCGCGGAGGGCGGCGAAATCATCATCATGGAGCCGAAGACCGGGCGCATTCTGGCATTGGCCGTCAACCCCGCCTTCGATCCCAACAATTACGTCACCGATCCCAACGCCTTCGAGCCCAACCCGGCGGTCAGCGCGCAATTCGAACCCGGCTCCACGTTCAAAGTTCTCACCATGGCCGCCGCCTTGCAATCGGGCGTGGTCACTCCGGAGACGACGTATCAAGACACCGGCTACATCGAGGTGGGCGGGGTGGGAATCCGAAACTGGAACGGGGCGGCATGGGGCACGCAGGACATGACCGGCCTGCTTCAACATTCGCTCAACGTGGGCACGGCGTGGGTTTCTACTCAAATGGGGCCGAAGACATTTTACGATTACATGACCGCCTTCGGCATCGGGCAAGTGACCAACATTGATCTCAGCGGCGAAGCCTCGGGGCGGCTCAAACGCCCCGGCGACTCCGACTGGTACGAATCCGATCTGGGCACCAATGCGTTTGGGCAAGGCGTGGCAACGACTCCCATTCAATTACTCACGGCGATCTCGGCCATTGCCAACGGCGGCGCAATGATGCAACCGCATTTGCTCGAGCGCGTGGTGGATGGCGATGTGATTCACACCACCCAGCCGCAGGTGTTGGGGCGGCCCATCTCGGCGGATGTGGCGGCCACTCTCAACAACATGCTGGCCGTGAGCGTGGAGCGCGAAGCCAATGGCGCGTTGCTGCCGGGCTACCGAATCGCTGGGAAGACGGGCACGGCGCAGATTCCGATTCCCGGCGGGTACGATTTCCAGAAAACGATCGCGTCGTTTGTGGGCTGGGGGCCGGTGGACGATCCGCGCTTCATCGTGCTGATCAAATTCGACCGGCCGAGCGCATCCATTTGGGGCTCCGACACCGCCGCGCCCACCTTCGGCGAATTGGTGAAGCGATTGGTGGTGCTCATGGATATTCCGCCCGATGACGTGCGGCGCCAATTGGCGGCGCAAACGGCAGGGCAGTGAGGAGAGAATTCGCAATACGGAATGCGGAATACTGATCTCGAGTTGCCTGGAGTATTCCGTATTGAGTGTTCTGTGTTCCGATGCTGGCTCTCTCCCACATCTTCGAGGCGCTCACCGGCGCGCCGCTTGCGGGCGCGGGGCAAGTCATCACCGATGTGGTGATCGACTCGCGATTGGCCATCCCCGGCTCGTTATTTGTGGCCCTGCCCGGCGAGCGCACCGACGGGCACCAGTTTGTGGGCGCGGCCTTTGCCAAAGGCGCAGTGGCCGCCCTTGTGCAACAAGACTTACCGGACTTTTACACGCTGGACTTGCGCGAGCCGATCACTTACAGCCACGCCGCCGAATTGAAATTGCCGGTGTGCCTGCGGGTGGCCGACTCGTTGGCGGCATTGCAGACGGCGGCCAAATTTTGGCGCGGGCGGCTCGATATTCGGGTGGTCGGCGTCACCGGTAGTGTCGGCAAGACCACCACCAAAGAGATAGTCGCCGCGGTGCTGGGCACGCGGTTCCGCACCTTAAAAAGCGAAGGAAATCTGAATAACGAGATTGGTCTGCCGCTTTCGCTTCTGCGCCTCACCGAGGCGCACGAGCGCGCGGTGTTGGAGATGGGCTTCTACCAAATTGGAGAAATTGCGCTTCTGTGTTCGCTGGCGAGGCCGCATATTGGCGTGGTGAATAACGTGTATGGAGTGCATTTGGCGCGAGCCGGAAGCATTGAGAATATTGTTTTGGGAAAAGGCGAATTGGTAGAAGCCCTCCCTCCCGCGCCGGACGGCGTGGCGGTGCTCAACTTCGATGAGCCGATGGTGATGAGCATGGCCTCGCGCACAAAGGCGCGGGTGATCACCTATGGCCTCGATTCGCAAGCCGATGTATGGGCCTCCGATGTGGCGGGGCTCGGACTCGAAGGCATTCACTTTCAGTTGCACTACCCGAAGGCGCGAGAGACCCTGCATGTTCGTTTCCCCATGCTGGGGCGGCACTCGGTACATACAGCGCTGAGGGCGGTGGCGGTGGGATTGGCTGAAGGGCTGACGTGGCAAGAGATTGTGGGCGGCTTGCAGGGCATGGAGGCGCACTCGCAGTTGCGATTGTATGCGGTGACCGGGCCGGGCGGCAGTTTAATTTTGGATGACTCGTACAACGCCTCGCCCGAGTCGGTGATTGCGGCCCTGAATCTTTTGGAAGAAATGGAAGCGAAGCGGCGAGTGGCGGTGCTGGGCGATATGCTCGAACTAGGCGAGAGAGAAGAGGAGGGACACCGGTTGGTGGGCCGTCGCGCCGCCGACGCCGTCGATCTTCTGATCACCATTGGCGCGTTGGCCGAGACCATTGCCGCCGAAGCCATGGCCTCCGGCCTCTCGGCGCGGCGCATCGTGAAAGTGGCCGACCGCGACTCGGCGCTGGCTTATTTGAAAGAAAACCTGCGCGGCGGCGATGTGGTGCTGGTGAAAGGCTCGCATGGCATGAGGCTCGATAGGCTGGTGGGGGCGCTGGAGCAAACATCGCCGGGAGTGTGACTTGAGAGAAGCCGCTTTCGATCTGACGCTCGGCGTCACCGCTTTTTTGCTCATCGTGATTTGGGGCGGGCCGTTCATCGAACTGCTCAAACGGTTTCGCATCGGCAAGCAGATCCGGGTGGACGGGCCGCAAACGCACTTTACCAAAATGGGCACGCCGACGATGGGCGGGCTGTTGTTCATCGTGCCGGTGGTGGGCATCACCGCCGTGCTCAACATCGTGAGTTTGGTGAAGCCGCTGCTGGGCCGCTCCATCCTTTTGCCGTTGGGCATTTTGGTGGCCTTCGCCGCGCTGGGCGCGTGGGACGATTGGGAAGGTTTGCGCGGCAAGCGGGCCACCACCGGCGAAGGCATGTTGGGGCGCTACAAGTTTTTGTATCAATGGGCGCTGGCCGGAATAGCCGCCTTCGGGCTGTATTATTTTCTCGACATTCATAGCCTGGCCTTACCCGGCAACCCGTTCAAGTTCGATCTGGGGTGGGCGTACATTCCGATTGCGGCGTTCATCATTGTCAGCGCGGCCAACGCCGTGAATTTTTCCGATGGGTTGGACGGGCTGGCCGGGTTGATCTCGGCCACGGCGTTCGCCGCTTACGGGTTGATTGCGGTGTTGCAGGGGCAGTTCTTCTTGGCGAGGTTTTGCTACACGCTCGTCGGCGCGCTATTTGCGTTTTTGTGGTTCAACGTGCACCCGGCGCAGTTGTTCATGGGCGACACCGGCTCGATGGCGCTAGGTTCCACGCTGGGCGTAGTGGCGTTGATGACCGGCCAGTGGCTGCTCCTGCCCATCATCATCGTCATCCCGGTGGCCGAAGTGGTGTCGGTGATTTTGCAGGTTGGATATTTCAAGATCACAGGCGGCAAACGGCTATTCAAAATGGCGCCGCTCCATCATCACCTTGAGTTGAGCGGCTGGAGCGAAACGCAGATCGTGCAGAGGTTTTGGCTCATCGGTTTGTTGGCGGCGATGGTGGGGATCGGGTTGGCGTTGTTGTAAAGGATGAACGCAGAAGGATGAAGGATGAGTGGTTGGGGAAGCGGGTCGTCATTCTTGGCCTGGCGCGGCAAGGCACGGCACTTGCACAGTATTTGGTGTCGAGAGGCGCGCGCGTTGCGGTGAGCGACGCGAAATCGGAAGAGCAGTTGGCCGATGCGCTCGCGGCGTTGAGCAATTTACCAATTGAATATGCCCTCGGCGGCCATCCGCCGACTCTGCTCAACGGCGCGGACCTCCTGTGCCTCTCCGGCGGCGTTCCCGCCGGAGTGCCGCTAGCACAGGAGGCCCGCAGTCGGGGCGTGCCGGTGTCGAACGATTCGCAAATTTTTCTCGACGCCGCGCCGTGCAGGGTGGTGGGCATCACCGGCTCGGCGGGAAAGACGACGACGACGACGCTCACCGGAAAAATGATCGGCGCGAGTGGCCGCGCCACGTGGGTTGGCGGCAACATCGGCAACCCGCTGATCGCCGATTTGGATCGAATGGCAGTGGGCGACATCGCGGTGATGGAGTTGTCGAGTTTCCAGTTGGAGATCATGACCACATCGCCGCAGGTGGCCGGAGTGCTGAACATCACCCCGAATCATCTCGACCGACACGGGACGATGGACGTTTACATCGAGGCCAAGAGTCAGATTCTTCGGCATCAGCCCGCCGATGCGATCGCGGTGTTGGGACGGGATGATGACAACGCCCGCGCGTTGGAGTCGGTTGCCCCCGGACAGGTGTGGTGGTTCAGCGCCAAAGAGGAGGTCGGCGTCGGCGCGTTCATCCGCGAAGGGACGGTGTGTCTCCGCGATGGGCAACAAGAGCGAACGGTGTGCGCGGTGAGCGACATCCGATTGCGCGGGGCGCACAATGTGTTGAATGTGTTGGCGGCGAGCGCGTTGGCCGGGGCGGTGGGCGCTGCGCCCGAAGCGATGGGCGAGGCGATTGTGAATTTTGCGGGCGTGCCGCACCGGCTCGAATTGGTGCGCGAGTTGAACGGCGTGAAGTGGTACAACGACTCGATTGCCACCGCGCCCGAACGAGTGGTGGCCGCGCTCAATTCGTTTGCCGAGCCGATTGTGCTGTTGGCCGGCGGGCGCGACAAGAAGTTGCCGTGGGATGAGTTTGCCCGCGCCGCGCGGCAGAGGACGAAAACGGTGATCGCTTTCGGCGAGGCCGCCGATTTGATCGAACGGGCGGCTGAGGTCGAAAACGAAAAAGTGGAAGGGCGCGCATACAAAGCGCGGCCAAAGTTGATCCGGGTGGTAAAGCGCCGACGAATGGCTGATGCAGTGCAGAAGGCGGCGGAGATCGCCGAAGCGGGAGATGTGGTGTTGCTCTCGCCGGGCGGAACGAGTTTCGACGAGTTCAAAGATTTTGAGGAACGCGGGCAGAGGTTTAGAGAGATGGTGAGTGAGTTGTGAAATGACGAATGACGAACAGCGGATGGCTGATAGCGAATTGCGGATAGCCATCTGCCATTCGCTATCCGCTACCTGCTCATCGCTAATGGCTAATTGCTAACCGCTATGACTGCAATGATGGCTCCACCTCCTGAACGGAAAAAGTCTAACCCCCTCCATCTCGACTGGGGCCTTTTGCTCATCGTGGGCGTACTCATCGCCTTCGGGCTGATGATGGTGTATTCGACGACTTTCGATTGGTCGTATCGGGAATTCGACTCGCCGACCACCATTTTCTTTCGGCAAGTGAAATCGCTCGGACTCGGATTGGTGGTGATGCTGGCGCTGGCGCGCATAGATTATCACTGGTGGAAGATATTGGCGATCCCGGCGCTGGGCTTCACACTGCTTGCGCTCATTGCCGTGCTGGTCATTGGCTCGCAAACCTTTGGCGCACAGCGCGGGTTGCTCAACGGATCGTATCAGCCTTCCGAAGCCGCCAAACTGGTGACGATCATCTATCTCGGCGTGTGGCTCACCTCGAAAGGCGACAAAATCAAAGACATCACTTACGGCCTCATCCCTTACGGGGTTGTGGTGGGCGTGCTGGCCGGTTTCGTTTTTCTTCAGCCCGACATCAGCGCCACGCTGACTCTGGTGTTGGTGGGCGGCACGATGTTCTTTCTGGCCGGAGCCGATCTTTTGCAGATTGCGCTGGCCACGGTGGTAAGCGGCCTCGCCGGATACGCCATCGTAATGTCGTCCACCACGGCTCGCGGGCGCATCACCGAATATCTGGCTGGCCTTTCGAACATCACCGAAACATCGTGGCACGTTCAGCAGGCCATCATCGCCTTCATCAACGGCGGCGTCTTCGGGCGCGGGCTCGGCGAGAGCCACCAAAAATTTCAGGCCCTGCCCACGCCCCACACCGATAGCGTGTTCGCAGTCGTCGGCGAAGAGCTGGGTTTGATCGGCTGTCTCGCGGTGATTGCGCTCTTTGCCTTTTTGATCTGGCGCGGCGCGAAGGTTGCCGCCAACGCCAAAGATGAACTGGGCGCGATCATGGCCGCGGGCATCACCACCTGGCTGGCCTTCGAGGCGATCATCAACATTGGGGTGATGGTGGCCGCCCTGCCGTTTGCCGGAAACGCTTTGCCGTTCGTGAGCTACGGCGGCTCGTCGCTGGTGGTGGCGCTGGCCGGAGTGGGGTTGCTGTTGAGTATTTCGAGGCACGACCCCGACGCCAGCATTCCGAGGAAGACTCGTGCGGCTTTTGATTACAGCCGGTGGGACCGGCGGCCACGTGTATCCAGCACTCGCCGCCGCGAGTGAACTGCCGCCCTCGGCGGCGGTGCGCTGGATCGGTTCGGTGGGGGGAATGGAACGCGAGCTCGTGACCCGTGAGGGGATCGAGTTCGAGGCCATTCAGGCGGGGCAGGTGGTGGGGGTTGGGTTGCGCGGCGTTGTCGGCCTCGTCAAGTTGGGGTGGGGCGCGGCGCAGGCGGCGCGCATCGTGAGAGAGTGGAAACCCGATGCGCTGCTCGTCACCGGAGGGTACACGGCCATCCCCGTCGCCATCGTGTGTTGGCTGGCGCGGGCGCCGGTGATGATTTATTTGCCCGACATCGAGCCGGGCTCAGCCGTGCGAACGCTGGCACGGATCGCGACTGTGATAGCCGTGACGGCGGAAGAGTCGCGGCGGCACTTTCCAAACAAGAATGTGATCGTGACCGGCTACCCGGTTCGAGCGCGAATGGCGGCGCCCACCCGCGTGGAGGCCGTCGCCCATTTCGGGTTGGCCGAGTCCCGGCAGACGATCTTTGTCTTTGGCGGCAGCCGCGGGGCGCGCAGTATCAACCTCGCTTTGCTCGATGCGTTGGACGATCTGCTGAACGATTATCAGATCATCCACGTGAGCGGCGAGTTGGATTGGCCGACAGTGAGCGAGCGGGCGAAACGATTGCCCGACGACAAACGTGTTCATTACCATGCTTATCCGTATCTGCACGACGACATGGGCTTGGCCTTTGCCGCCGCCGATTTGGTGGTGTCGCGGGCGGGGGCCAGCACGCTCGGCGAGATTCCCATGTTCGGGTTGAGTGCAATACTCGTGCCGTATCCGTATGCGTGGCGCTATCAAAAAGTGAACGCCGATTATTTGGCCGGGCGCGGCGCGGCGGTGCGGTTGAATGACGAAGAACTGAAAATGAAACTCTCGGCCACCATCCGCGAACTCTTGCGCGATCCGCATCGGCTCGCTGCCATGCGCGCCGCCTCGCGAGCATTGGCCGCGCCCGATGCGGCCAAACGCCTCGCGGACGAACTTTTGCGGCTTGCAAGCCGGCGCGAGGGCCAACGCCGATGATGTCTCTGTCGTCGGTGTTCTGGCTTTTGCTCATCATCGCCGGGACGATTGGCGGGAGCCGCGGCTGGGCGCGAGAGATTCTGGTGTTGTTTAGCCTCGTGCTGGCGATGTGCATCAACGCTCTCATTCAGCAATTCATGCCGGAGGTGGA
The DNA here is from genome assembly GCA_016875735.1 of Chloroflexota bacterium. Classification (GTDB taxonomy): domain Bacteria; phylum Chloroflexota; class Anaerolineae; order Anaerolineales; family VGOW01; genus VGOW01. Next base: position 31,836 of record VGOW01000037.1, read on the forward strand.
CGCGGTGCTGCGAGCGCAGAGTCCGCTGTTTCAGTTTTCGGTGCGGGCAGTGTTCTTCATGGTGCTGGCCTTTTTCGGCTACGAGTCTCCGGCCATTTCAAGCGCGTTGGCCGGCAAGGGCAAGCGCGAAAAGCTGCAAGATATTTTGCTGGGCTTTGTGCTGGGAATGATCAACGGTTATTTGCTGGTGGGATCGCTGTGGTTTTACATGCACGAAACGCAGTATCCCATTCCGGGCGTCATCCCGCCCACCGAGCCATCGGTGCTGAACTACCTCAACTTCATGCCGCCGAAGGTGGTGGGCGTGCCGCAAATCTATTTTGCCACGGTGGCCTCGTTTGTGTTTGTGCTGGTCGTCTTTTTATGAAACGCGCGCACTTTGTTGGCATCGGCGGGTCGGGCCTCTCGGCCATTGCCACACTGCTCCTCGAGAGCGGCGTGGCCGTGTCGGGCTCCGACGCGCAGGGCTCGGAGATGACTGATCGACTGCGCGCGCTCGGCGCGGCGGTTTCGATTGGGCATCGAGCCGACAATGTGGCCGGAGCCGAAGTGGTGGTCGTCTCCTCCGCAGTGGCCGCCGACAACCCCGAAACCGTTGCCGCGCGCGCCGCCGGAATCCCGGTGCTCAAACGCGCCGACTTTCTCGGCGGGCTGATGGCCGGGCGCGCGGGCGTGTGCGTGGCCGGCACGCACGGCAAAACGACGACCACCGCGCTCATCGCCTTCATCCTTTTGCGCGCCGGGCGCGATCCGTCGTTCATCGTCGGCGGCGTCATCGCCGAGCTGGGCACGAACGCGCGGCACGGAAACGGCGAGCCGTTTGTGATCGAAGCCGACGAATACGACGGCATGTTTCTCGGCCTGCGCCCGAAAGTTTCGGTGATCACCAACGTCGAGCACGATCACGTGGATTGCTATCCGACGGCGGAAGAGTATCGGGCCGCGTTCGCCAAGTTTGCCGCGCTCACGCCGGGCGATGGCGTGCTGATTGCCTGCCGCGACGACGCGGGCGCGAAAGAGATCGGCGAGGGCGCGGCGCAAAACGGCGCGCGTGTGCAGTGGTACGGATTGAAGAACGGCAGTGAATGGCGGGCCGAGCATATGCAAGCCAACGGCGCGGGCGGCAGTGATTTTGTGGTCACACGAAACGGAGTCACGGTGGGGCTGGCGCGGATTCGACTTCCCGGCGTGCACAACGTGTCCAACAGCCTCGCGGCGTTGGCGGCGGTGGAGTCGCTCGGTGTGGATTTCAATTCGGCGCGCGCCGCTCTCTCCGAGTTCGGAGGCGTGGACCGCCGATTCGAAATCAAAGGCGAAGCCAACGGCGTGACGGTGGTGGACGATTACGCGCATCACCCCACCGAGATTCGGGCGACGCTGGCGGCGGTGCGGCGGCGATACGGCGGGCGGACGGTGTGGGCGATGTTTCAACCGCACACCTTCAGCCGCACCCGCGCCTTGCTCAACGAGTTCGCCGCCAGTTTCGGCGACGCCGATCACGTGCTGGTGACCGACATTTACCGTTCGCGCGAGGCGATGGACGACTCGGTGAAAGCGAAGCAGATTGTGTCGCAGATGCGCCACCCCGATGCGCGATACGTTCCCGCGCTGTCGGACGCGGTGGCGACTCTGCTGACAGAAGTGAAACCGGGCGATGTGTTGATCACGCTCGGAGCCGGAGACGGCAATACGGTGGGCGAAAAAGTTTTGGAGGGATTGAGGAAGTGAAACCGACAAAATCAAAACTCAAACTCCAAACTCCCAAGCGCCCATCGAACGATAATGCTCCGTTCGCTTTCGACGCTCCGGCCATGCCGACTCTGTCGAAGCCGGAGGCGAACACGGTGGGCACTGCCGCAGGGAAGCCGTTGCCACGGGGCAACGTGAGCAAGCGAACCGTGAAGCGGTTGATTGAGGCGGTGGAAAGGCTGTGACAGTGGCGTTTATGGTGATGTCGGCCCGGCCCACGCTGGCCAGCCAATTGCGGTTGGCTTTCGGCGATCGGCTGCGCGAAGGCGAGCCCCTCAGCCGCCACACATCGGCGCGGGTGGGCGGCCCAGCAGATTTTTTCGTGACGGTGGACTCGGCGGACGAGCTGGCCGACGCCGCGCGTGAGGCTATGCGGCAGGGCGTGCGCTATTACGTGTTGGGCGCCGGATCGAACGTGCTGGTTTCGGATCGGGGTGTGCGCGGGCTGGCGATCAAAAACCGGGCCGGCGCTATCACTTTTGAGGATCGCGGCGAGCTGATCATCGCCCGCGCCGAGTCGGGGGTAGGATTGCCCACGCTGGCGCGGCAGTGTGTTTTGCGCGGCGCGAGTGGGCTGGAGTGGGCGGCCACCGTTCCCGGCACGGTGGGCGGGGCGGTGGTGGGCAACGCCGGGGCGCACGGCTCCGACACGGCGGCCTCTCTTCGTCTGGCAACGATCTTGCAGGGAAATGGGGAGATACGCGAGTGGTCGAATGCCGATCTCAAATTTTCGTACCGCAAGTCGGCGCTGAAGAACGGCGGGCGGGCGGTGGTGCTCTCGGCGGAGTTTGCGCTGACGCGCGGCGACCCCGATGAATTGCAAATGCGAGTGGAAACATTTTTGGCGCACCGGCGGCGCACTCAGCCGCCGGGAGCGAGCATCGGCTCGATGTTCAAGAATCCGCCGGGCGATTACGCCGGGCGGCTGATCGAGGCGGCGGGATTGAAGGGAATGCGAATCGGCAAGGCGGAGATTTCGCCCATTCACGCCAACTTTTTTGTGAACCTCGGTGGGGCGACGACGCGCGATGTGTATTCGCTCATTGCCTTGGCGCAGAGCAAAGTGCGCGAGAAGTTCGGGGTGGAGTTGGAGTTGGAGATCGAGTTGGCCGGCGATTGGGGAGGGCAGTGCTGACAAGATGAAAGGATGACACGATGACAAGGTGACTGGGATGAGCATCTTGTCACCCGGTCATCAAGTCATCTTGTCAGAGTCAACAAGTGACGCGGAAGATAAGAGTCGGGCTGATTTTTGGAGGGCGGAGCGGCGAGCACGAAGTGTCGTTGATGTCGGCGCGGTCGGTGCTCAAGGCCATTAACAAAGATAAATACGATGTGACGCTGATCGGCATCACGAAAGAGGGCAAGTGGATCGGCGGCGAGAATCCGATGAAGGCGCTCGAAGGGGGCGCCGACTCGGCTCCGACGACTGCGCTCTTGGGCGAGCCGCAATACCGCGCGCTCATGCAAGTCGTCGAACAGCCGGGCGGCAAAGCGGTTGCGCTCTCGTCGGTGGCGGAGCTCGACGTGATCTTCCCGCTTCTGCACGGCACGTTCGGCGAAGACGGCACGGTGCAGGGTTTGCTCGAATTGGCGAACCTTCCGTACGTCGGCGCGGGAGTGGTCGGCTCGGCGGCGGGGATGGACAAAGGCGTGTTCAAGTCGCTGATGGCGGCGGCGAACATCCCCGTGCCCAAGTGGACATTGGCTCTGCGAACCGAGATCGAACGGGACGCCGACCCCGTGATCGCTCGAGCCGAAGCGCAGTTCGGGTATCCCATGTTCACCAAACCGGCGAACTTGGGATCGTCGGTGGGCGTGGTGAAGGCGCATGGCCGGGAGGAGATGAAGGCCGCGCTGAAAGAGTCGGCGCGGTGGGATCGGCGGGTGATCATCGAGCAGGGCATCAACGCCCGCGAGATCGAAGTGAGCGTGCTGGGCAACGATGATCCGATTGCGTCCGTGCCCGGAGAGATTGTTCCGGGCCGCGAGTTTTATGATTACGAGGCGAAGTATGTTGACGAGAGTTCGCGGCTGATCATTCCCGCGCCGCTCGACGAGCGGACGACGAAGCGGGCGCAAGAACTTTCGGTGACCGCGTTCCGGGCGATTGATTGCGCGGGCATGGCGCGAGTGGATTTTCTGCTCGACCGAGACAGCGGCGAATTGTATGTGAGCGAACTCAACACCATTCCGGGCTTCACGCAGATCAGCATGTACCCGAAGTTGTGGGAAGCCAGCGGAATGAGCTACAGCGAATTGATTGATCGGTTGATCGAGCTGGCATTGGAGAGGCAAGCCGACAAAGATCGGACTGAAAGAAGTTTCGAGGTGAAGCGATGACGACCTTGCGACGCATATCGAGCAGTGACAATGTATCGCGCGCCGATGCAGTGCGCGCTCGCCGCAAGCAGCAGGAAACGCAAAAGACGTGGACAGCGGCGCGCACCGTGAGCCACACTCGCGCCCTGCCCGAACGGACGCCGACCTCGCCCTCGTGGAAGCGGCGCGGCGCGGCGGGGACGACTCGGCGTTGGAATGCGGCGGCGCCCGCAGTGGGCGGCCTGCCTTCATTCCAATCGTTGGCGCACGCCCTGCCGCACATTCAATTGAGCTGGAAGATGGCCAGCGCGGCGTTGGTAATGATGCTCGGCTCGCTGCTCTTTCACATTCTGTCGTCGTCGCAATACTTCATCACGTCCATCAACCTCGCCGGGGCGCAATACATTCCGGGCGAGGAGCTGTACGACGCATCGGGCGTCCACCATCTCAACATCCTGTGGCTCGACCCGGCGCAGATAGAGCGGAACGTGGAAACCGTGCCGGGCATCAAAGAGGCGCACGTGGAAGTGCGGTGGCCCAATCAAGTTTTCGTCATCGTCGAGGAACAAGTGCCGGTGCTGGCGTGGTCGCAGGGCGGGCAGACGATGTGGGTGGACGCCGAGGGCAGAGTGTTCCCGGCGCGCGGGCAGTTGTCGGGGTTACTGCCCATCATGGTTGACGACGCCAACTACCCGCTCACTCCCGACTCGCGCATCCCGGTGGAGGTCATTGCCGGGGCCCTGCAGTTGAAGCAGTTGCGCAATAACATAGAACTGCTACACTACGACGCCAAGAATGGGCTTTCGTATCAGGATGGCCGCAACTGGCGAGGCTACTTTGGAACCGGCGCGGAGATGGATGTGAAGCTGGTGGTGTACGAAACGTTGATTGAAAATTTGCTCGCCCGCGGCATTCACCCTTCGGCGGTGAGCGTGATCGATGAGGATGCGCCGGTTTATCGCAGATAGCCAACAGCCTATGACGGATAGCAAGAAAACGCTGCGACTCGCTGCCCGCCATTCGCCATAAGCCAAATGAACGCTCCACTACTGACCGCTATTGACGTTGGCACCACTAAAATTTGCGCGCTGATCGCGGAGATGACCAGCGAGACCGATTTCGAGATCATCGGCGTGGGCATTGAGGCCGCGCGCGGAATGCGCAAAGGGGTGGTGGTCAACGTGGATGGGGCCGGAGCGGCGATTCGAGAGTCGGTGGCCAAAGCGGAACGAACGTCGGGGCTGGAGATCGGGCAGGCGATGGTGAGCATGGCCGGATCGCACATCGCTTCGGTCAACAGTCACGGGGTGGTCGGCATTTCGGGCCAGCGCGGCATCGATCAGGAGGACATTGATCGCGCGCTCGACGCGGCGCAGGCCATTGCCATTCCGCACAACCGCGAAGTCATTCATGTCATCCCGCGCGGCTTCACGGTGGATGGGCAAGAGGGCGTGCGCTCGCCGTTGGGAATGCACGGCTTCCGCCTCGAAGTGGAAGCGCACATCGT
>VGOW01000038.1 GCA_016875735.1 Chloroflexota bacterium
ATGTGATCCTGTCGGACTCAAATTTTTCAGGTTGCTGTTTGCGACTCGGATTGCTGAACCGAAAGGTAAACGGCGAGCAACAGAGGAACGATGATGGCAATGGCAAAGGCGTTGGGCCCGGCGGCGGGAATGAATTGCCCCACCATGGTTTCGGAGGCGGTGTAGCCGTTCACCCAAATATCGGCTAGCGAGGCCAGCGCCAGCCCCACCGCGTTGCCCGCCGCGCCCCACACGGCGGCCTCGCCCCAACGGGGCCGGTTGGGAAACGCAAATCGCACGGCGATGGCCAGACCGCATCCAACCAACACCGAGAATCCCATGAAAAGAGAAAGATCGACGCGAACAAAATCCGGCGGCGGGCTGAAGCCGGGACTCGGGTTGGCGAGGAAGAAGGCCGCCGCCGCGATCCCGGCCGCGCCGGTGATGACGGCGCCCACGTCCCATGATTGTCGTTTGTCGTCGAACAGCATCGGCAGTCCGGCGAAGAGTCCGATGAGGCCATTGGCCAGAGTCCAATGCGGCGAGACGTAGCCCACGAACAGATCGCCGATGAGATTGCCGCCCGCGCCCACCATGAGGCCGACAACGGGGCCAAAGGTGTAGCCGAAGAATACAGGCAGCGCCACCGCGGGCCGCAGTGAAACTTGGCTGAGGGCCGGCAGGGTGAAGGTGACGCCGTTGAACATCCACGCAAACACGCCGTAGATCACCGAGCCGATGATCATGTAGACGATGTTCTGCGCGTTCACGTCCCACGCGCCGCTCTCGCGAGTGGCGTAGCACAAGCCCAGCACGGCAATCGCGCCGATGCCCATGAAGAGGAAGCGGAGGCCGATGGCCGTCGCGCTCGTGTCGAGAAACGACTCTTCGACCGGCTTGATGGCCGGCGCGAAGAAGTACGCCGCCAACGTGAGCGCGGCCAAAATGAGAATGCAGATGCCGAGGTTTTGTAGATTCTTGTATGAGTCATTCATGACAATCAACTCCGCTGGAAGATTCACCGAATGTCGCTTATGCGGCGGGTTTTTGCCTTGCGCCGCGTCGTTTGTGAGATAGCCTTAACTCGTGAGCGCCGTTTTCCATTTGCAGGTGATTTGAATGCGTGACCATTCGCTCCAAGTTTTCGATCATGAACGGCTTTCGTATTCTTTCTGCGCACGACAACAATGTATTCCCGCGTCATGGTTGCGTCCACGGCACCCGGAGCATTCGTAGGGCTGTTCCTCAAAGGCATTCTTTTGTTCGGAATTGAGCGGTGGAAAGTGCTAATATGCTCAAAGCCGAAGCCTTCAAAGAAATCTCGGATTGCAATATCAGTTGGCAAAACTACGCCCTTGACTTTGCGATTCCCAACAACGTAACACGCGTGGCCGCCCAAACGTATCAATTGCGACACGTGGAAGATCGAGTCGTGTAAATCGGAATAAAAGGAGGCAACTTCCAGCGCGCGTTTAATATCCGCACTGCTAATCTGGATCAAGGCTTTATTCAAAGCATCGCTAGGTAAGTTGGGGAGTGACTTAATGGCTTTCCCGCCCATCAGTTTGTTGTCAATCTTGCCTGGTTCAGGCAAACCCAACCATGCAGCAGAGAGGCGGGAGTATTGACCGTAAGCCACTGTTGTGTGTGAGTCGCCATATGGTGGAGACGTCACAACTATATCTACACTGGCAGGGAGCAGGGTGCCAGATGGAGTGCCCACGACAGAATTAAAATCACACACTTGCACTGCAGGCGATTCCCTGAAATTGTGCATGATAGCAAGAAACTTATGTAGCCCCGCTCGATTCCGTTTGAGTTTCGAAGACATAATCTCAAACACATTTGGGTTGAAGGTGTGAAGCCTTTTGGAATCATAACGGTAAAGTTTGAACTCGTTGTTGCGGGTGTTGGAACTCTCCCTCACGGTTTCACTGAACGCAACCTGAAAAAACAACCTAACTGCATCATTCTCAATATCATCAATGAACATCTTGAGCCGGGATAGCTTTTCAGCAACCTGGGGCTTGAACCAAAAATCAATGCGACTGATACCCGGAATGAGGGATGGCTTTACAGAGCGGCTAACGTGCGAGCTCGCAATACATCTGTCAAACCTGGTGATTTGGTCGTCGATCTCCCGCTCATCAGGTGTACACGTTTTTGCTTGAGCAATGAGTCGAGCCAATGGATTCAAATCTGTGCCTACAGCATTGATCCCACGAATCAGGCCCTCAACCAATGATGTCCCGGTGCCACAATAAGGATCGAATAACAACTTAGCATTGATGCCAAACATGTCCAACAGATTTCCCGCAACTTGCGGGATCATCCTGGCCGGATAATCGTGATAGCAGTGGGTCAATTCTCGCGTGGATGCGCCATTGAAAGTCCAGTCAAGCAAATCCGGGCGCGGGTTGAGTTCAGAAAACAGACTGACCTGATTTGTGTGGGCCATACTTTCTTGCTCCTTAGAGACTGTTTCATAAAATGGTTAACCGCCTCGATTTGTCATTCTGAGCGAGCGTAGCGAGCGAAGAATCTCGCCCTTTTCATGCCAGAGCGGAGATTCTTCGGCGCTTCGCGCCTCAGAATGACAGGCGCAGAGGCTTTAAGAAACACTCTCTTACGCGTATATCTCACGGAGATCCCCTGCTACTGCGGAAAAGTTTCTCACAGGGGTATCCCAATCGCCCGGTTTGCAGAGATAAACGAAGTCAAAGAAACTCAATGCACCTCTCTGTTGCGGATTCATGATCTCATTGTAAAAGTTGGTTGTGATGAATCCGACCTTGAAATTGTTGCTGGCTTTGGAACTCAACCCATACTTTTCTTTTATGGTTGTGGCGTCCTTGGATGTCGCAATATCCATAAGGAGCTTCCACCGATAAGTTTGCCCTGCCCTCTCTCGCAAAGATGTTTTCATAGAATAGATCAGGATTGGCTGCCTTACAGAGTCATTCGCACTATAGACGAGCAGATCGATATCTGGCTTTTGCACATCGTTCCCGACCTTAATAGTGGCGTATTGGTCAATGAGGCTGTGCTTCTTGGGTTTCAATACAAAAAGGAGGTGGTCTGGCAGGAGGCCTTCCTCTTGAAGATGTATCAAAGAGTACGCCACCAGTCCTTGAAAGCCGTTCCCCGCCACGCTCTTGCGGGTTTGTGCGAGGTCCTTGATTTTTCCGGCCTTGATCCGCTTTCTAATAAGGGCGGTTACCTGATCATCCGCATCATTCATAATCGCGTTGAGATAATCCAAGGCTTGTACTGGCCCAATGTCGTCAACCTTCTTCCTAAACAATTCCAGTATGGGGCGAAAATAGTACCTGGATTCTATCTCAGACTGTGTCTTGACATTTGCTTTCCGCATCTTGCCTCGCAACGCATTGGTGATGAAGTGGCTACTCCCCCCTCACTACCCGATTCCTCAACACGCCCAGCCTTTCAATCTCCAACTCCACCACATCGCCCGGCTTCAGCCACGGGCCTTCGCCCTTCGTCAGTTCGAGCAGACAGCCCGTGCCCACCGTGCCGGAACCGATCACATCGCCGGGCATGAGAAACGCATCGGCGGAAGCATGCTCGATGATCTGCCCGAACGAATAGAAGATGTCGCGGAAGTTGCCGCGCGAACGTTCCTCCCCGTTCACCCGCGCCGCCATTTCCAGATCGAACACGCCCGGCCTGCCGGTGGCGCGGTCGCGCAACTCATCCAGCGTCACCAGCCACGGGCCGAGCGACGTGGCAAAATCTTTGGCCTTCGCCGGGCCGAGCATCTTCATCTCTCTGCGCTGAACATCGCGCGCCGACCAATCGTTCATGATCGTGAAGCCGAAGATGAACTCTTCCGCGCGCGCCGCCGGAATATCGCGCCCATGTTGGCCGATCACGCAAGCGATCTCCAACTCATAATCCATCGCCTGCGTGTGCTTTGGATAGGGCACAGCTTCGTCCGGTCCGAACACTGAATTGGGGTTGGTGAAATAGAAAGCGGGGAACTGATACCACGCTTCGGGCACTTCGCGCCCGCGGTTGCCATAGGCGGCTTTGACGTGCTGTTCGAAGGCATAGAAATCCCGCAGGCTCATCGGGCGCGGCAGAGGCGGATACAACGTCGCTTCGGGGCGCCGCCACCCCACCCGTGCCCGGTGCGCCCCCTTCGCCGTCGTTGGCTCCACGCCGTCCAACACATTCAACAGATTCCGCGCATACCGCCACGCCGACTGCCCGGCGTGAATCAACTCGAACACCGAACCCGGCAGCGGCTCCGGCGGCAGGCCGCGCGCACCCTGCGCCCAACTCTGCGTGGCGCGCAGATCGATCACCACATCGTCCAACATCGCGCCGAGCCTCGGCTCGCGAGGAGAGTCGGGGGTGGTAAAGGTAACGTATTTCATTCGCCGCCCTGCTCGTCCAACAATTCTTTGAGAGCTCGCAGGGCGATGAGATGGGGACGATCCTTTTCGCGGCCAACAGCCTCCTTCGCCCGAATCAATCCGTCAACAGTCAGTGCCCAAACCTCGAAATCGTGGATCGCCACAGCAGACGAATAACTGAGAACGCTCTGATAATCGCCGATGCCCGCCACATCACCCATCAGATCAATATCGCCGAAGACTGTAGAAAACTTCTCCCCCTTTTCGCTCGATGCCAGCAAAGAAATCACATCGGCCAATGCGCCGCGAATTGTAGGGCAATACGGCGCCAGCGTTCGGCACAAGAGGGCGATGGTCTCTGGTGAGCGATCGAAACAAATATCGAGATCAAGAGTCGTGTAACTGCCAGCGCGGAGAGTCATTGCCACCCCGCCGATCACAACCATCTTGACCCGGGCTTCAGCGAGGAGGCGCAATAGGGCGACGAAGTCTGGTTGATCTTCCATGCTTTGCGGCTACCCCTTGTTTTTCGAGCGCAGAGCGCGACACCAATATCAGGTGCGCCATCGACTGCATCAATAAAAGCCGCTCAGTCGGTGTCCGCTTGAGCATACTGCGCAGTCCGTCTATGTCTACGCCAAACTCATGCGCGATCTGAACGGCGCTCTTTGGTTCTTCCATAAATGGTAGATTACCACAACTCGCCGCCATTTTGCGAATGGCGCGGGATGGGTTAGAATATCGTCACCGCGTGCGCTATGGCAAACCTCATCACCCTCACAACCGACTTCGGCCTCCGCGACGGATATGGCGCTGTGATGAAAGGCGTCATCCTCGGCATCGCTCCTCAAGCGACCCTCATCGACATCACTCACGACATCGCACCGCAAAACGTGCGCCAGGCGGCCAACATCCTCGCCCGCGACGTGGCCTACTTCCCGGCCAACACCATTCACGTCTGCGTCGTCGATCCGGGCGTGGGCACCGCGCGCCGCCCCCTCGCCGTGCGCTTCGGCTCGCAAGTCTTCGTCGGCCCCGATAACGGCCTCATCACTTTGCTCCATGCCCGCGCTCAACAGGAGGGCTGGCCGATGGAGTTCTATCATCTCGATCAGCCGCAATACTGGCTGGCAGAGATCAGCAACGTCTTTCACGGGCGCGACCTCTTCGCCCCCGTCGCCGCCCATTTAGCCAACGGCGTCCGGATCGATTCCGTTGGAAGTCGGATCCACGATCCGGTGCTTCTGCCTCTCTCCGCAGTGGAGCGCACAACCGGCGGCCTGCGCGGCGAAGTCACGCACATCGATCATTTCGGCAACCTCGCCACCAGCATTCTCAAAACCGATCTATCCGGGCTGGGTAACGTGAGCGTGAGAATTCGAGGAGTCGAGATCGGAGGAGTGGCGCGCACCTTCGGAGACCGCGCCGCCGGAGAGTTAGTTGCCCTCATCGACAGCGCCGGAGAGTTGGCGGTGGCGGTCGTCAACGGAGACGCCGCCAAACGCCTCGGCGCCAAAGTCGGCGACCGTGTCGAGATCGTTTCTTCATCCTCATGAGTCAATTGCCGCTGGTCATCAAACACCTTTCGTTCAAATATCGCAACCGCCCAACGTACGCGCTGCAAGATGTGTCGCTCGAACTCAAGCCCGGCGAATTGGTGGTGGTGGCCGGGACGAGCGGCTGCGGCAAAACGACTCTCATCCGCTGCATCAACGGCCTCATCCCGCGCAGTTACAAAGGCGATCTCGAAGGCACGATGCTGTTCAACGGCGTGGGCGCCTCCACATTCTCGCTGGCGAAACTTTCGCAGATGGTGGGCACGCTTCTGCAGGACCCCGAAAAACAAATTCTCGGATCGCAAGTGAAAAGCGAAGTGGCCTTCGGGCCAGAGAACCTTGGCCTGCCGCGCGAGGAAATTGCCGCGCGAGTGAACGAAGCGCTCGACCGTTTGGGCATCGGCTATTTGCGCGACCGCGAAACATTTTCCATTTCCGGCGGCGAAAAGCAAAAGGCCGCGCTGGCCGGGTTGCTCGCCATGCGTCCCAACATCTTGCTGCTCGACGAGCCGTTGGCCTCGCTCGACCCGGCTTCGGCTCGCGAGGCGCTGGCCGTGTTCCGCAAACTGGCCGACGAAGGCGCGAGCATTCTTTTGGTCGAGCACCGCGTCGAAGATACGCTGGCCACCAACCCCGATCGGATCATGTATCTCAAAGACGGCTGTGTGAAATATCTCGGCAAGCCGGACGGATTGGCCGACGCAGTGGACTGGCGCGAAGTGAAACTCCCCGCGCCGCAGGTCATCCGCCGTGTGCAAACGAGCGGCCAACCGTCCCGGCCCTCTGCGCCGCCGCCCGACCGACAACTTCGGGCCACACACGCCGCGCCGGTCATCGTGTTCGACCGCGTTTCGTTTGGCTATGGCGAAGGGCCGGACATTCTCAAAGATGTCAGCCTCGAAATCCGCACCGGCGAAACGGTGGCTATTCTCGGGCCCAACGGGGCGGGCAAAAGCACGCTCATCAAACATGCCATCGGCCTTCTGCACCCGCGCCGGGGCCGCGTGCTGGTGGAGGGCAAAGACACGCGCGAACTTTCGGTGGCGCAAGTGGCGCACACCATCGGCTATGCATTTCAGAGTCCCACGCACATGCTCTTCGCGCCCACCGTGAACGAAGAACTGGCCTTCGGCCCGCACAATCTCGGCTACCCGCAGAACGAGATTGACGACTCGGTGGCGGCGTCGGTGAGCATCCTCAACCTCAACGGATTAGAATCGTATCCGCCGCTCTCGCTTTCATTCGGACAGCAGAAGCGCGTGACCATCGCCTGTGTGGTGGCGATGCGCTCGAAGATTCTCGCCCTCGATGAGCCGACCGCCGGGCAAGATTTCGGCAACTACATGTCGTTCATGGACAGCATCCTTCTCAACGAAGGCAAAGCCAGCGACGGCAAACCCGTCGTGTCCAATTTCGATGCGGTGCTGTTCATCACTCACGATCTCGATCTGGCCGTCACCTACGCCTCGCGTGTGATTCTGGTGGCCGATGGCGCGATTGCCGCCGACGGGATGCCGGAGACCGTGCTGAAAGATTACGCTTTGCTCCAGCGGTGCCGGGTGGTGCCGACTTCTCTGCTGGCAGAAAACATTCGCCTTCTGCCGCAGACGGGCAAATTCCAGCGGGCCGAGTCGTTGGCCGCAGTCCGGTAACCCCCACTCCAACCCTCCGGGAGGCAGGGAGGGGGTGAGCATCTTTTAGCCGTGAATGGTGTTGCTATATGTGGAATCAATGGCGGGGGAGAAAGGGAGTCGGCCGCACGATCCAATCCTTCAATTTTTTTGACGTATCGGCGCAACATCGTTCACATTCATCTTACTTTGAGGAGGAGCACCAATGGATAAGAGCATTTGGAAGTTCGGAACGCGCGAAGTGGTGTATGCCGCGATCGGCGCGGCGCTGTACGGCGTGCTGTCGTGGGTCACCAACATCTTCCCCCTGCCCTCGGCGGGCAATGTGTCATTCCGCCCGGCGGTGGCGGTGCTGGCGCTGTTCGGCGTGGCCTTCGGCCCGTGGGTGGGTTTGCTATCCGGGCTGGTGGGCAACACACTCGGCGATGCGCTCACCGGCTGGGGACTCTACTGGAATTGGAGTGTGGGCAACGGGCTGATGGGCATGATCCCCGGGTTGGCCGTCTCCATGATCACGGCCTACAACAAACCGCGTGATATGGGCATTGGCGTAGGCTGGAGTTTGGGCGGCGCACTGGTGGGCATGGCCTTTGCCTCGCTCACCGAAATGATGGTGAGCGGCATTGATCTGAACACTGCATTGGTCGGCTACCTCACGCCCGCCTTTCTCGGCAACGCGGTGATCATTATCATCCTCCTGCCGATTCTCATGATCGCCTACAACTCGGTGGCCGGACGTTTGGGGCGCTGATGCTCGTCACCTGGAAATACCGCCCGCGCGACACGTTCATCCAGCGGCTCGATCCCCGCACGCGGATCATCATGCTGGCCTGCATGGTGGTGGCCTTCACCGTGTTCTGGGATCTGCGCGTGGTGCTGCCGCTGGCGGCGCTGTCGTTTGCGCTGTTTGGGCTGGCGCGAATCGAGTGGCGCGATGTCAAGCGGGCGGTGCTGTTCATTTCGGCTTTCGCCATCATTCTGGTGATCGTCAACGCCATCCTCGGAGCCAGAGGCGCCCCCCCCTCGGTGCGCGCCGACGTTTCGCCGGTGGTGTGGCAATCGCCGGAGATCGTCATCGGCAGTTGGCATTGGGCATTTCGAATCACGGCGGCGCGCATCATGTTCATGATCTCGCAGTTGTTGCGATTCTTGGGCATGGCTTTCATGGCCATCCCCATCCCCTACACGCTCGACCCCGAACTGTACGGCGCAACCTTCCGCCAACTCGGCGTGCCCGATAAGCCATCCTATTCCATTGACCTCGCCTTCCGGCTTGTGCCCACGCTGGCCCGCGATTTTGGAATCACTATCGATGCGCAGCGAGCGCGCGGCTACGAGTTGGATAAAGTGAAGGGCGGCCTCTTCGAACGCATCCGCCGCCTCGCGCCCATCATCGTCCCGGTGGTGATTCAATCCATCGTGGATGGCGAAGAGATCATTGACGCGATGGAACTGCGCGGCTTCGGCGTCGGCAAGCGCACGTGGACTCGGCACCTGCATTACCGCCCGGTGGATTACGCGATCATCGCCGTGGGGCTAGTGTTCGCTGTCGTGTGCACCCTCATGGGCCTCCTGCAAATTGCCGCCGACGTTTGGCTGCCGCCGCTTCTACTTTCGCTCGCCGGTTAACCCAATTCAGCGCCACACTTCAGAGGCGGCCCGGCGGGTCGCCTCTGTTTTTCGCTTGTGCTATCATTTGCGGCGATGGACTACTACGCCATCCTCGACATCCCGCGCAGCGCCACCCCTGAGCAAATCAAAGCGCAGTATCGCATCCTCGTCCAGCTCTTTCACCCCGACCGGCTTCAGCACGTCAACACTGCCGTGCGCGAATACGCCGAAGAGCGGCTGAAGAAAATCAACATGGCCTATGCCGTGCTCGGCGACCCGCTGAAGCGCGCAAAGTACGACGACGATGGCAGCCTCGCCGCCCCGTCCAAAGGCGGCAAGAAGCGCAAAACCCGTTTCGCCGACGACCCCGAGCCGATGTATGCCTACACCGCCAACTTCGACGACTCGGAAGTGGAAGATTGGATTCGCGAAGAAATGCGCCGGAGGGCTTACGAGGAAAGCCAGTATCAGGCGCGGCAGGCCCGCAGCGCCGAAGAGCAAAAACGGCGCGAGGCCGAAGATCGCGCCCGACGTGCCGCCGAAGCCAACCTGCCCCGTGCGCAAATCAAAGGAGATGAGCTCGTTCTACAGCTCGCTCCCGATCTGTGGCTGCCCCTCGTTCGAATCCCGGACGGCGACTTCCGCATGGGCAGCGACCCGGCCCGCGACCCCGAAGCGCGCACCGACGAATATCCCCAGCACACCGTTCATCTCAATGATTACTTCATTGGCAAGCACCCAATCACTCATTACCAATATCAAATTTTCAAAGACGCCGCCGAGCCGCGCAAGCTCGGCGAAACGACTCGCTGGCAATGCCCGCCGGGCAAAGAGACTCACCCCGTCGTCAACATTTCGTGGGACGAGGCCACCGCGTTCTGCATGTGGCTGAGTCAGGAAACGGGCGTGATCTTCCGCTTGCCCACGGAGGCCGAATGGGAAAAGGCCGCGCGGGGAACCGATGGCCGCATTTTTCCGTGGGGAAACATTTGGGACGCGAGCAAAGCCAATTGCGATGAAGTGCGAGTGGGCACGACGCCGGTGGGCCAATTCTCGCCCGACGGCGACAGCCCCTACGGCGCCGCCGACATGAGCGGCAACGTGTGGGAGTGGTGCGCCGACCGATACGGCGAGAACGAATATCAGAGCCGCGCCAAGACGACGCGCAACCCGTTCGGCCCGGAAGACGGCGAGGGGGTGGTGGTGCGCGGCGGCGCATTCGACAAAAGCGCGAAGCACGCTCGTTGCGCTCACCGCAATTGGTATTATCCGTTCAACCGAAGAAGGGATGTGGGATTTCGGATTGTGGCCGAGCCGTTCTGACTCCTACTTCTCCTTCACCGTAACCCTCACCGGCTCGCTTTCGGCGTCGTTGCCCGCCGCGTCCACCGCCCGCAGATGAATGGTGTGCGTGCCCGCGCTCACGCCTTTGAGCGGCCAACGATACGTGAACGGCGCGACGGTGCTCGTCTGCGCTTTCTTTCCGTCCACAAAAATTTCGATGAAAGCCAATGACAGATTGTCTTTCGCGTCGGGCTGGACGATGACCGATTCGTCTGCGCCGAGAGTGAAGGTGTCGTCGGGCGACGGCGTAATGAGGCTCACGACGGGCGGCGTGTTATCCACCGTCACTTGCACCGTGTAGTTGGCAAACGTCTGATCGTTTTTCACTGCCAGCAATTGAACCGAATACAGCCCGTTGGGCAAACCGGCGGTGTCCCATAGTTGCAATTCCGCGTTCTCAAGTTGTTCGCCGCGGTCGCCGCCGATCTGAGTCCATTGCGTGGGGTTGAGTCCCGGCCCGAACTGCACGCGAAAGAACGAGAAGTTGTCGCTCTTCACCGTGCCGGTGATGGGCACCGTGCCGCGCACATACGAGAACGGCTGGAGTGAAGTGATGACGATGTCGCCCGGCGTGGCTTCGGGCGGAGTGTAGATCGTGTCGTACTCAATGGGTGGCTGAGGCAGGCCGGCCAGCCGCACCCAGTCGGCGGCCTCCGGCGGCAAAATTTCGTACACACGATTCTCGATCAGTTCGGGCGGCGTGTACACTGTCGCCAGTTTGCCCGTCTCACGATTCACTTGAAACGCCTGCCAGATGTTGTCGAAATTCACCGGCTCGGTGCCGGGGATGAAAATTTCGTTGACGGTACTTTGGCAATCGCGTGTCGGCAAAAGGCCGCTGGGATAGCACACCGTCATGTGCGTGATGCCCGGCGGCTCATCCCAACCGAGAGGCGGCAAACTTTGCGTGGCGTAAATCATGATCGCGCGCCAGATCGGGGCGGCGCCGGTGAGGCCGGTCACCTTTTCCATCGGAGTCGAATCGGTATTGCCCACCCACACCCCGGCGGCGATCTGCGGCGTGAAGCCGAGCGTCCAATTATCCACGAAATCGTTGGTGGTGCCGGTCTTCGCCGCGGCGGGGCGGTCGAGCTCCAACGGGTTCGGACTCCCGAACGCGCCGATGCGGGCCTGATTGTCCGAAAGGACATTCGTGATCAGATAAGCGAGTTGTTCGCTGAGCACTTGCTGTGTTTGCGGCTGGGCCAAGTCGCACGGCGATTGACCCTCGTCGCCACAGCGCAAAAGCAGATTGCCCTTCGAGTCTTCGATGCGCAGAATGGCGACGGGGTCGAGGGCGCGGTAGCCGCCGCGCCGCGCGTCGGGCGGGATGGCCTGCCCGGCCATTTGCCCCCGATTGTCCATCACGCCGTAAGCATACGTCATATCGAGCAGTGAAACTTCGCCGCCGCCGAGCGTGAGGGCCAGGCCGTAGAAGTTCGACTCGCGGTCGAGGGTGGTGATGCCCATGCGGTGCGCGGTGCGGATGACGTTCTCGACTCCGACGCGGCTCATCATTTCGACGGCGGGGACGTTATACGAACGCGCCAGCGCGATGCGCAGACTCACCGGACCGTGAAATTGGCGATCATAATTTTCGGGGACGTAGGGGATGCCGGTTCCGGTGGCGAACGCCGTGCGCACGTCGAGCACCATCGTGGCCGGGGTGTATCCCTGCGAGAAGGCAGTGATGTAGGTGAAGGGCTTGAACGAGGAACCGGGTTGGCGGCGTCCATCCACGGCGACGTTGAAGCGCCCATCGATCGCATCGTTCCAATAATCGAGCGAGCCGAGCATCACCAAAATTTGCCCGCTGGCCGGATCGATCATCATCACCGAGGCATTGGAAACTTTGTGATCGACTCCGATGTCGGAGGCGCGCGGCGCGGGGAGGAACGCGGCGGCCTCGCACGGAGCGCCGATGACGGTGGGGATGACGGTGGCCGGATCGGCGCCGCCGAGCCGCACGACTTGAGTGCGCGCCACGCATTCGGCCTGATCCTGCAAGTTGAGATCAATCGAGGTGATCACTTTGAGACCGCCGCGAAAGGTGAGTTCGGGGCCGAGCATTTGGGTGAGCTGATTGATGACGTAGAAACTGAAGTGCGGGGCGCGGATGTCGAAGCGCTGATTGAACGATTGCAGGCGGCCCAACACGTCTTCGGCTTTGGCCGCGGCGGCTTCGGCGCGAGTGATGTGGCCTTCGCGGGCCATGGCGTCGAGCACCAACTCTTGGCGGAACTTGGCCTCGTCGGGCGCGGCCAGCGGGTTGAGCGCCGGGTATTGCGGAATGGCGGCCAGCATCGCGCTCTCGGCGAGGCCGAGTTCGGCGGCGCTCTTGCCGAAATACACCCGCGCGGCGGCGTCAATGCCGTAGGCAAGGTTGCCGTAGAAGTTGGTGTTGAGATACCACTCCAGAATCTGATCTTTGCTGTATCGCTTCGTCACTTCGGCGGCGATGAAGAGCTCTTTGAGTTTGCGGTCGTACGATTTTTCGGCGCGTTGATCGGGCGGGATGATCACGTTTTTGACCAACTGCTGAGTGATGGTGCTGCCGCCCTGCACCGCGCCGCCGCGCAAATTAGACACGAAGGCGCGGGCGATGCCTTCGAGATCGTAGCCGGGGTTTTCGTAAAACGTTTTGTCTTCGATGGCGACGGTGGCATTGATGAAATGTTTGGGGATGCGGTCGATGCTCATCCATTGGCGGTCGCCCGCGCGGGGATCGATCACTTCGTAGAGCAGCTGTGTGCCGGTGCGGTCGTAGAGTTTGGTGGTTTGGAAGAATTCGTTGTTCGAGGAGGAGAAGGCGGCTTCGAGCGTGTCGGCGGAGGGCAGATCGGCGACGTAATTGGTGTAGGCCTGCGAGAGGCCGATGCCGACTCCGGTGAGGGCGACGAGTCCCACCGTGGCGAGGGCGAGGGCCACCGAGGCGAGACTGCGCAAGAGGCGGCTGCCCCGTTGAGCAATTTGCCCACGGCGCATTCGGCGGCGGTGGATGATGGAGGCGGGGGAGGGCATAGGGGCAAGGATGGCGTAGAGAGAAATGTTGTCACAAAGAGGTGCAACATTGTTGCCAGAAGGCGTAGGTGAAGTAAAATAGTTGAGCGCTTACAGAGCGGCCCCCAGTGTAATCGAGGTTATATGCGCATAAGTCATATCGAACTGTATAGCTGGAAGAACTTCCGACAAGTGAAAGTCGATTTGCAAGAACGGGTGTTTCTCGTTGGCCCCAATGCTTCTGGCAAATCTAATTTTCTGGATGCCCTGCGTTTCCTGCGCGATTTGGCAATCCCAGGTGGAGGCTTGCAACGCGCCTGTGTCGAACGTGGTGGCGTATCCAAAATCCGATGCCTGGCTTCTCGGCAAGATCCAGAGGTTGGCATTACTGTAAGTTTAGCAGAAAGCAAGGATACGTTGTGGCAATATGAAATCAAGTTTAACCAACAGCCTCGCGGTTATCGCTCACCGCTTCTCACCCATGAAGCCGTTTACAAGAACGGCTCTCTGATCTTGAAACGCCCTGACGAGAGTGACCGTGGGGATACGCCGCGTTTAACACAAACTGCTCTAGAGCAAATCAATCTGAACGTTCAATTCCGCGAGATTGCCCAATTCTTCGAAAAGATTTTTTACCTTCATTTGGTGCCTCAAATCATTCGAGGCGCTGAACCAGGTGGCAATGGTAGTTTGGCTGATGCCTATGGTCGAAATTTCCTTGAGCGTGTGGCTCAGACCAGCAAGAAAACTCGTGATGCTCGATTGCGGCGTATACGCGATGCATTAGCGATAGCAGTGCCACAGCTGAAAGAATTATCTCTCGTCAAGGATGAGCGCGGTGTTCCTCATTTGATAGGGGCTTATGAGCATTGGCGGCCGCGTGCCGCCAAGCAAAATGAAGAACAATTCTCAGATGGCACTTTGCGCCTTCTGGGTCTGTTATGGGCACTTCAAGAGGGGGACGGCCCTCTTCTACTAGAGGAGCCCGAATTGTCTTTGCATACTGGCGTAGTGCGTCGCTTGCCGAACCTAATCTATCGAGCGCAACGGGCACAGAAGAAAGCTCTCCGCCAAGTGATTCTCAGCACTCATAGTGCAGATCTCTTGTCCGATCCGAGTATCGGGGGAGAAGAGGTGTTAATGCTTGCCCCCAGCACTGAGGGGACACAAGTCAAGGTGGCGGCAAGTGTACCGGAAATCCGGCAGTTGCTCGAAGATGGGATGAATGCTGCTGATGCCATTATTCCACATACCGAACCAGAGCAGGCAATTCAACTGGAGTTATTTGCTTTGTGAAGCACATTACCGTGAGTCTGGCAGTGGAAGGATTGTTGGACGAGCAAGTCTTGAGATGCCTGTTGATGCAATCTGGCAAACCACTAAAGGCTGGTGCATGCTATGGCAAGCAGGGCCGTAACCATTTGTTACAGAATCTGTATCGGTTCAATCAGGCTTCTATTCACACTCCCTTTATTGTGCTGGCGGACCTCGATCGGGACGAGTGTGCTCCAGCTTTGGTGAAACGTTGGCTCCCTTCCGGCGGGCATCCTAACTTCATTCTACGAATTGCTGTGCGCGAGATCGAGTCATGGCTGATGGCAGATGCCCAGGCCTTTGCGGAATTCCTTGGTGTACCGCCAAGCAGGATTCCGCTACGACCCGACGAAGAATCCGATCCAAAGGCTCTGGTCATATCTCTGGCTCGGAGGTCACGATACAGAGAAGCGCGCGAGGATATAGTGCCTGCCCCAAGTAGCACAAGCCAGGTAGGCAAAAACTATAACGGACAGCTTTCCAAATTTGTTCTGCAACATTGGAACGTTCAACGAGCTCGCAAGTGTTCGCCCAGCCTCGATAGTGCATTGAGTGCTATCAAGGATTTCACTCCTACTACATTCAATTAGCGTGTCGGTTTTCCAGCACTCCAATTCTATCCTCATCACTGGCTGTTCGACCGGCTTTGGCCGAGCGACGGCCCTGCCCTTTGCGCGCAAGGGCTGAAAGTTTTTGCCACGGTGCGGAAAGAGAGCGACCGCGAGAGTCTGCTGAACGAAAGGGCGGGCGACATCGTTCCGTTGCTGTGCGATATTGTGCATGAAGATCAAGTGCAAGAATTGGGCCGGGCAGTGGCGGCGCGCACGGAGACACTCGACGCATTGGTGAACAACGCCGGGTCGGCCTTTGCCGCGCCTATGAACTGATCAACGAGTCCGGCGGTGAGACCGTCGCCCGCGCCACCACCGATTGGGTGTACGTGGACTCCGCCACCCTGCGCCCGGCCACCATCCCCCCCGAAATGGCGGCCGCCTTCGGGGTATCGCCCGATTCCGAACCCGGGCCGCGCTACAAATTCCCGCCCGCCCCACCGCCCCCGCCCGGAATCTTCCGCGCCAGGCGGCGCGTGCAGTGGCGCGAGATCGATTCGCAGATGCACCTGAACAACGCCATGGTTGTGGAATACGCCAGCGACTGCGGCGGCCCCCTGCTGGAAGCGCACGGCTGGACGTATCGGCGCATGATCGACGAAGGCTTCGGCATCGTCATCCGGCGGTATCACGTCGAATACAAACAATCGGCGCAGCTCGACGACGAACTGGAAATCGCCTCGTGGCTGTCAGAGGTGCGGCGGGCCACCGCCATCCGCCATTACACCCTCCGCCGCGTGAGCGATGGCTCACTGCTGGCGCAGCTCCATGCCTTCGCCGTGTGGATCGATCTCAGCGCCGGCCAGCCCATCCGCATCCCCCCGCGCTTCATCGCCAATTTCGCGGCCAACATCTCGGCTCCCCAGTAACCCGCCGAGAAACGCGCCTTGCCTAACGTCATCTGCAACACGTCGCCTCTTCAATAGACTCTATCGCAAATAACGAGTGGGCGACGGCAGTGCTGAGGCTGGCGGGCGAGGCGTGGCCCCTACGGCGCCTCCGCGTCCCTCATCACGTGCGCCCGATACCGCGCCATCAGCTCCTTCGTGATCGGGCCCGGCTCGCCGATCACCACTTCGTCGATCTGGCGCACCGGCATCACCTCCCGCCCCGAACTGGTGATGAAGGCTTCGGCGGCGCGCGGCAGATCGCTCACCGCAATCGGCGCGAGTGAGATGGGCAACAGCCCGGCCGCCTCTTTCAACACCACGCCGCGAGTCACGCCCTCCAGCACGCCCTCGCCCGCCGTGCGCAAAACGCCATCGAGCGCCGCAAAAAAATTGCTCGAGAAGCCTTCGAGAATACGGCCATCATTGCCCACCATCAGCAGCTCGTGAAGGCCGGGATCGGCGTCGGCTTTGGCCGCGCGCGACGGCGCAATGAAACGGGTGTGCTTGGCTTTCGGCGTCCCGCGCTCAAGATGAACGGTGGCGCACCGCGCGCCGCGCGTGTACAACTCCGCCGGAAACGATTCGAACGGCTCGACGCTGAAATACACCGCCTCGCTATCGAACGGGGTGGTGATCCGCAAACGAAGGGCGGGCAGGTTTTCGCGGGCGATGATCGCGCGCAGGGCGGCGCGCAGGGCCGGGAAGTCGAGAGCGCGCGGGCGATTCAGTTCGGCGTGCGAATCGGCCAGCCGCCGCAAATGCGCGCTGAGTCCCAAAATGTGATCGCGTTCGTAAGTGCGGCAGGTGGTGAAGATGCCTTCGGGGAGTTGGAGAGAAACGGAATCGAGGGTGGGGCCGGTGAGGTCGGTGAGAGTGAGTTCGCTCGGGGTGAGGCGATAAACGCGGGCGGGCATGGGGGAAAGTATAACCCCCTCCCGGCCTCCCCCATCGGCAGAATCACCGATGGGGGAGGGGAATCACATCGGCCTCACCACAATTTCGCTCGCCACTTCGCGGTCAATCGAAATCTCGGTTTCGCCCACGCGGAAGATGATGGCCGGATCCAGTTGTTCCATTTGCACGGTGCTGCCGGGCACGAGCCCGTACGCGCTCAATCTGTCCAACCGCGCCGGGTCGGAAGAGCGCAGTTCGATCACTTCGGCCCACTGCCCGGCGCGCATACAATCCAGCGTCATTGTCATTGCGTGTTTTCCTCGGCAGGCTTCTGCGGTTTTGTCGGTTCAATCTTCCACAACCGCCGCAGTAATTTCGCCAGACCCGATTTCGATTCGTCCACCACTTGATAGCCGCAGTTGGGGCAGCACAAAATGGCGCAGCCGTTCGACATGGGACAGGCGGCGTGGCAGGCCATGTTCGTTTCGTCGTATTCGTAGCCGCAGAGTGAGCAGATCATTTTCGTGCCCTCCATCAAAACACAATCCCCAACGCGCGAAAGACAACATGGAGCGCCGCGCCCACGCCGAAGGCAAAGGGGAAGATGAAGGCCACCGTCCACGCGGCGGTCTTCCATCCGTGCTCTTTCACCATCACCATCACATTGGCAATGCACGGCACGAACAGCGTCACCACCACCAGGCTGATCACCAACTGCGTATCGTTGAGCAGTCCGTCGCGGGCCATGTGGAAGAGGCCCGCCGCGCCGTAGTCGCGGCGCAGGAAACCGATGATGAACGCGCCGGTGGTTTGTGCGGGGAGGCCGAGTCCCCCGGTGATCAAGGGGGCGGCGACTCTTTCCAGCGCGGCCAGCATCCCCGTCCGATCCAAGGCAAAGAGAATGAATGTGCCGAGCAAAAACAACGGCAGAACTTCTTTGAGATACCATTCGAGCCGCGCCGCCGTTTTGATGAGGATGTTGCCGAGCAGTGGCATGCGGATGGGCGGGAGTTCGAGGATGAAATCGGAGCGTTGGCCGGGCAGGAGGCGCGCGGCCAGCCAGCCGACGGCGAACATTGTGACGGCGACCACCCCTGCCCACATCGCGACGGCGGCGGGCGAGAGCATGGACATCATGCCCAACAGCACGCCCAACTGCGCCGAGCACGGCACGCCGAGCGCGAGCAACAGCGTGACCATCACTCGCTCTTTGCGCGTGTCGAGGATGCGCGTGGTCAGAGTCGCCATTGTGTCACAGCCGAGCCCCAGTACCATCGGCAACACGGCTTTGCCGTTCAGCCCCATCGCTTTGAAGGGGCGGTCGAGCATCACCGCGAGGCGGGGCAGGTAGCCCGAATCTTCGAGGAGGCCGAAGGCGATGAAGAACGTGAGCACGATGGGCATGACGATGGCGATGCCATACGAGAGAGCCATGGTGATCAAGCCGTAGTCGCCGACGAGCAGATCGACGATGAGCGGAACGGGAATGAAGGCGGCCAGCGATTTGGCGGCGGGCAGGATCCACGCATCGAACAGCACGCTTTCCATCCAATCCACCAGCACGCCCGCGCCGAACTTGCCGACGAAGAGATACAGCCCGACGAGCACAACGACGAGGATAGGCCAACCCCACACGGGGTGCACGGCCAGCCGCCCGAACGACTCGGCCCAGCCTTTGCCATTGGAGGGCGAGACGCGGATCACTTGCGCCAGCAAACAATCCACGCATTTGAATCGCTGTTGAGTGATCACATAGTTGAGCGGCTGATCGTATCGGGCGGCGGTTTGGGCGGCGATGGCCCGAATGGCTTCGATGCGATCCGGGCCGCCGCCGTATTGGGCGAGGATCGAGTCGTCTCCGGCGAGGATCATGAGGGCGAGGGCGCGCGCGCCCGGCAGATCGGCGGGCAATAACGCGGTGACAGAGTCCACGGCGGATTCGATGGCGCCGTCGTAATGGATTCGGTATCCGATGGGGCGCGGCGCGTCAAGGCGGGCGCGGAGTGCGTCAATGCCTTCTTTCCGAGTGGCGACCGTCTCCACGATTTCTGCGCCGATGATTTGCGAAAGGCGCTGGGTGTCGATGACGATGCCGCGCGCGCGGGCCTCGTCGGTCATGTTGAGATCGAGGATGAAGGGGTGGCCGAGTTCGGCGAGTTGGAGGGTGAGCAAGAGTCCGCGGCGGAGGTTGCGCGCATCGGCGACTTGCACGACGGCGCGCGGCGGGCGCGAGAGGAGGATGTTGCGGGCGACGCGCTCGTCGTCGGAGCGGGGATAGAGGGAGTAGATGCCGGGCGTGTCGATGAGGGGGAGGCCGCCCACTTTGCCCGCGCTCACTTCCACGGTGGTGCCGGGAAAGTTGGAGACTTCGACGTAGCGGCCAGTGAGGGCGCCGAAGATGGCGCTCTTGCCCACGTTGGGGTTGCCCACAAGCACAATGGGCGAGTCAGGGTCGATGGCAACGGCGGGTGAATGGCAGTTCATGATCAATGCGTCGGGTTAATGAACTTCGCCTGTAAGCGGGGATGCATTACAGGCGAAGTCAACCGGGGAGGAGGAGGGGTAGGCAAATTTGGTTTGCAAGAACTACCGCTCACTACGATGCCACTATAAATCTCAAGCCGCGCCGGTTCAAGTGCAAAACGTCACAACGGTGTATGACAAACGGCAAGGGGCGGTGGGCGTTAAACAGAAAACGCCCGAGAAACTCGGGCGCTTTCTGAGAAGGCCCCTTGGCAATGACCTACTCTCCCAGGCGGTCTCCCGCCAAGTACCATCGGCGCTGGCGGTCTTAACTTCCGGGTTCGGGAAGGGACCGGGTGTGCCCCCGCCGCTCAAATCACCAAGAGACGAATTCACGATGTAAAGGACTGAATACTCAAGAGAAAGATGTGTGTGAAGTCGAAACTCCAAGTTCTCCGCATCACGTTGGATGAATTAAGCCCTCGACCATTAGTACGCCTTCGCTCGCTCCTTACAGAGCATACACGAGGTCGCCTATAGTAGCAGGTGGTCTTCCTGCGGTCTTTCTGGCTTATGCCACGGGGGATCTAATCTTAGGGCGAGTTTCCCACTTAGATGCATTCAGCGGTTATCTCTGCCAGACGTAGCTACTCAGCGGTGCCATTGGCATGACAACTGACACACCAGAGGTCTGTCCACTCCGGTCCTCTCGTACTAGGAGCAGATCCCTTCAAATCCCCTACGCCCACAGCGGATAGAGACCGACCTGTCTCACGACGGTCTGAACCCAGCTCACGTACCGCTTTAATGGGCGAACAGCCCAACCCTTGGGACCTTGTCCAGCCCCAGGATGCGATGAGCCGACATCGAGGTGCCGAGCGACGTCGTCGATGTGGACTCTTGGACGTCACCAGCCTGTTATCCCCGGGGTAGCTTTTATCCGATGAGCCACGGCCCTTCCACTCGGTACCGTGGGATCACTAAGCCCGACTTTCGTCTCTGCTCGACGCGTTGGTCTTGCAGTCAAGCTCCCTTGTGCCTTTACACTCTGCGGTTGGTTTCCATTCAACCTGAGGGAACCTTTGGGCACCTCCGTTACTCTTTTGGAGGTGACCGCCCCAGTCAAACTACCCGCCTGGCACGGTCCCCCAGCCCGATCAGGGTCTGAGGTTAGAGTCAAAACTTAATCAGGGTGGTATTTCACCGTTGGCTCCTCCGAGACCGGAATCCCAGATTCAAAGCCTCCCACCTATCCTACGCAAATCAAGTCCTAACGCAATGCCAGGGTATAGTAAAGCTCCACGGGGTCTTTTTGTCCTGCTGCGGGTAGGCAGCATCTTCACTGCCACTTCTATTTCGCCGGGTCTCTCTCTGAGACAGTGCTCCAGTTGTTACACCGTTCGTGCGGGTCGGAACTTGCCCGACTAGGAATTTCGCTACCTTAGGACCGTTATAGTTACGGCCGCCGTTCACCGGGGCTTCGGTTCGTAGCTTCGCTTGCGCTAACCACTCCCCTTAACCTTCCGGCACTGGGCAGGTGTCAGCCCCTATACATCGCCTTACGGCTTTGCAGAGACCTGTGGTTTTGTTAACCAGTCACTAGAGCCATTTCACTGCGACCCACCGGCGCTCCACATGATCAGCTTCACGCCAGTAGGCGCCCCTTCTCCCGAAGTTACGGGGCCATGTTGCCTAATTCCTTAGAGAGAGTTCTCCCGTTCACCTTGGTATATTCTACCCGTCTACCAGTGTCGGTTTGCGGTACGGACGCCTAGCACTCAACGCTACGAAGCTTTTCTCGGCAGCTTGGCTCAACCACTTCAGGCTTGCGCCACGCTCTTTCCTCGGCTCAACTCGCGGATTTGCCTACGAGTCTCAACGCCTACGATTTCGCACCTCCCATGTCCAGTGGGGAGGCTGGCCTACCATTCTGCGTCACTCCTTCGCTCATGCTCGGCGGTTCCGGAATGTTGACCGGATGTCCATCGCCTACGCCTTGCGGCCTCGGCTTAGGGCCGACTAACCCGACGCGGACTGACCTTCCGTCGGAAACCTTAGACTTACGGTGAACACGGTTCTCACGTGTTTTACGCTACTCAAGCCGGCATTCTCACTTCCGGTCGCTCCACCAGTTCTTTCGATCTGACTTCATCGCTCCCGGAACGCTCTCCTACTACTCCGCCTGACGGCGAAGTCCATGGCTTCGGTATCATGCTTAGCCCCGTTAAGTTGTCCGCGCAAGACCGTTTGACCAGTGAGCTATTACGCACTCTTTAAAGGATGGCTGCTTCTAAGCCAACCTCCTGGCTGTCTAAACAGTCTCACATCGTTTTCCACTTAGCATGAATTTAGGGACCTTAGCCGATGGTCTGGGTTCTTTCCCTTTCGACCACGAATCTCATAACCCGTAGTCCGACTGCCACACTCTGGAGCAACGGCATTCGGAGTTTGGTTTGGTTTGGTAAGCAGTAAGCCCCCTAGCCAATCCAGTGCTCTACCTCCGTTGCTAAACATGTGACGCTAGCCCTAAAGCTATTTCGGAGAGAACAAGCTATCTCCTGGTTCGGTTGGCATATCACCCCTACCCACAGCTCATCTCCTAATTTCGCAAGATTAGTGAGTTCGGGCCTCCACGGGGGTTTAGTCCCGCTTCACCCTGGCCATGGGTAGCTCACCAGGTTTCGTGTCTCATCCCTGCGACTGATCGCCCTATTCAGACTCGCTTTCGCTGCGCCTCCGCGTGTCACACTCGCTTAGGCTTGCCACAAAGATGAACTCGCCGGCTCATTCTCCAAAAGGCACGCCCTCAGACATTGCCCCGAAGGGCCATAGTCCTCGGACTGATTGTAAGCATACGGTTTCAGGTTCTATTTCACTCGGCTAGCAGCCGTACTTTTCACCTTTCCCTCACGGTACTTGTTCACTATCGGTCGTCAAGCGTATTTAGCTTTGGGAAGTGGGCTTCCCGGATTCCTACCGGATTAGCGTGCCCGGTAGTACTCAGGTGCCCAGCGAGAGTCAGATCGTTTTTGTCTACAGGACTGTCACCTTCTGTGGTTGAACTTTCCAGGACATTCGACTAACCATCTGATTTATGACTCCCATATGCTGGGTCCTACAACCCCGTTGAAGCAAGCCTCAACGGTTTGAGCTGTTCCGCGTTCGCTCGCCACTACTTGCGGAATGATCTCCTTTCCTCTGGGTACTTAGATGTTTCAGTTCCCCAGGTTCCCTTCTGCAAACTATGGATTCATTTGCAGATGCGCAGCAATTAACTGCGCGGGTTTCCCCATTCGGCCATCCCCGGATATAACGCCTGTTCACGGCTCCCCGAGGCTTATCGCAGTGATCCACGGCCTTCATCGGCGCTTGACGCCAAGGCATCCACCGTACGCCCTTAGTAGCTTAACTCACGTGATGCGGAGAAATTGAAGTTTCCACATTCACATGTTCGTGTCACTTTCTCTATCTTTGTCGTTTCATGAGTATTCAGTTGGTAAAGTGCAACCGACCCCCGCCGGATTCGGCGTTGGACGCCGATGGCTGATGTGGAAGCGGCGCTTCCAAGTCACCCATCGAAACCCAACGTTCTTTGATTTTGTAAAAGAGACAAAACGACCCGGCACATCGCCGAGCCATTGTTGACCAAAAGGCGATCTACCTAAAAGTATGATTAGAAGAAGTATTCCTTCGACAAACCCGTCGTCTTTCCTTTTCCACTACTCAGTGGAGATGAGGGGGCTCGAACCCCTGACTTCCGCCTTGCAAAGGCGGCGCTCTCCCAACTGAGCTACATCCCCATGGCAAAGGATAAATTTGGAATTATGAACAATGAACTTCTGAACTTTCATCCTTCACCGTCCATAATCCATCCTTTGATAAGGTGGGCCTTTCTGGACTTGAACCAGAGACCTTCCCCTTATCAGAGGGATGCTCTAACCAACTGAGCTAAAGGCCCAGACAGACTCACATAGTAAAGACGGCCAAGTCCTTTACAACTCAATAGTGACAGGAAATATCACACTTGGGCTTACCCTTCGGGGGAAGGGTAATCAAGCAGGAGATAGAGCGCCTGCCCGCAGGCAATTGCTCGATACTCCCTAGAAAGGAGGTGATCCAGCCGCAGCTTCCGCTACTGCTACCTTGTTACGACTTCGTCCCAGTCACCAGCCCCACCTTCGACGGCTCCCTCTTTGCAGTTAGGCCACCGGCTTCAGGTGTTGCCAGCTCCCATGACGTGACGGGCGGTGTGTACAAGGCCCGGGAACGTATTCAACGCAGTATAGCTGTCCTGCGTTTACTAGCAACTCCGACTTCACGCAGGCGAGTTGCAGCCTGCGATCTGAACTGAGGGCAGTTTTGGAGGATTGGCTCCCCCTCGCGGGTTGGCGACCCATTGTACTGCCCATTGTAGCGTGTGTGTAGCCCCAGATATAAAGGACATGCTGACTTGACGTCATCCCCACCTTCCTCCGGCTTAAGACCGGCAGTCGGGCCAGACACTTGTAACTGGCCCTAAGGGTTGCGCTCGTTACTGGACTTAACCAAACACCTCACGGCACGAGCTGACGACAGCCATGCATCACCTGTGCAGGCTCCCTTGCGGGTCGTTCCGCTTTCGCTTCACTACTACCTGCATGTCAAACCTGGGTAAGGTTCTTCGCGTAGCCTCGAATTAAACCACACGCTCCGCTGCTTGTGCGGGCCCCCGTCAATTCCTTTGAGTTTTAATCTTGCGATCGTAGTCCCCAGGCGGATTACTTATCGCGTTAGCTTCGGCACTAGTGGGCTTGATACCACTAACACCTAGTAATCATCGTTTACGGCTAGGACTACCGGGGTTTCTAATCCCGTTCGCTCCCCTAGCTTTCGCGTCTGAGTGTCAGGAGTGTACCAGGAGGCCGCCTTCGCCACTGGTGTTCCTCCGCATATCTACGCATTTCACCACTACATGCGGAATTCCACCTCCCTCTTACACCCTCAAGTCCGGCAGTATCGGACAGCGTCTCTTAGTTGAGCCAAGAGTTTTCATGCCCGACTTACCTAACCACCTGCACGCGCTTTACGCCCAGTGAATCCGGATAACGCTCGGTACCTACGTTTTACCGCGGCTGCTGGCACGTAGTTAGCCGTACCTTATTCCGGGGATACTGTCCTTCCTCATCTCCCCGAAAAGCACTTTACGACCCGAAGGCCTTCATCGTGCACGCGGCGTTGCTGCTTCAGGCTTTCGCCCATTGAGCAATATTCCTTACTGCTGCCACCCGTAGGCGTCTGGCCCGTGTGTCAGTGCCAGTGTGGGGGGCCACCCTCTCAGGTCCCCTATCCGTCGTCGCCTTGGTAGGCCATTACCCTACCAACTAGCTGATGGACCGCAGGCCCCTCCCGAAGCGCATTTCTGCTTTAGACTTGAAGCCTCTAACCTCCAAGACCACATGTGGTATTAGCAGTTCTTTCGAACTGTTATTCCACACTTCGGGGCAGGTCACCCACGTGTTACGCACCCATTCGCCACTAAGAACGTATTGCTACATTCTCCGTTCGACTTGCATGTATTAAGCACGCCGCCAGCGTTCATCCTGAGCCAGGATCAAACTCTTCGTCAGAACTCTATCAGGCTTTCACCCGATCAAGGTCTTAGGAATTTTGCCCCGCGAATGCGGGGCGCTGGACCCAATTGTGCATTTCCTATCACTATTCAGTTGTAAAGGTGCTTGCCTCAGAGCGGGCGGAATATACCACCCGCCCCCCCCGCCTGTCAAGGCCGAAGACACAAAACGCCGATGTCATTACTTCAACATCGGCGAGGAATGCAGACCGATCAAACTCTGGTTCTGGTCTCTGCGAACCTCTTGTGTCTTTTGTTGTTAGGTCTTTCCGCACTGGTATTACGGATTAGACTGCGTTACGCTGATAATATAACACTGTCATACAACCGTGTCAAGGGTGTTTGAGAAATTACTTTCAAGCAATCTTCGCCGTTTTGTCCGCAATACATTTCAGCCGTAGGCGAATCGTCAATTGACTCGCCGCGCCATCTTCGCTTATACTGCCCATAGTTCTATTACAGGAGGAATACCGCCCTATGAGCGGAGAAGCAAAAACATCGGCACTCAGTTCACCCTAGAAGCACGCAGGCAATCAGCTATTGCCGCGTGCTTTTTTGTTCCCACATCACACCTCTTCCACACAAAGGAGAAACCACATGGATAGCGGGATGATCAGCAAAATCGAAAAAGCAAAACGATATGCCAGCGAACGCGACAGGTTCCGCTTCAGCCAATTCTCCGTGCAGTTCCACGGAAGCAACAACGAGCACAACGTCAACTTCGACCATGGCGCATGGAAATGTGACTGCGAGTATTTCGTCGTCCACAGTTGGTGCGCGCACACAAAAGCATTGGAAATCCTCCTCGACAAAATGATCGCCGAGGGAGTGCCAGCGTAAAGCGCAAACAACCGAATACCTGAACTCGCAAACGGGCAAAGCCGATCGCGGCTTGCCCGTTTGTCGTTTCAGCCGATCGCTCCCCTCGCGTGGAGTATAATCACCGCAACACCGCGGGGCCGCGCCCCGTTTTTTTGCGCCCCACAACAATCCCGTATGAAACGTTGGCAATTCATTCTCGGCATAACGGTCAGCGCCGTCTTCATCTGGCTGGCGCTCCGCAACATCGATCTCGCCAAAGCATGGCAGGCTTTGCAGACCGCCAATTACTGGTGGCTGGTCCCCGCCGTCGCCGTTTATTTCGTCGCTGTGTGGGCGCGAGCATGGCGCTGGCACTACCTTCTGCGCCCGCTCAAACGTATCCCCGTGCGCGCCATGTTTCCCACCGTCGTCATCGGCTACATGGGCAACAACATCTACCCTGCGCGCATCGGCGAATTGCTGCGCGCCTACGTGCTCAAGCGAAAAGAGAATCTGCCCGTGAGCGCCAGCCTCGCCACCGTTGTGATCGAGCGAGTTTTCGACGGCGTCGTCATGCTCGGATTCGTGATCTTCAACCTCCCCGCTTTGGCCGCCGTCTCCGGCGACTCCGGCTTCGTCGGCAACATTCAGCAAGCGGCCATCATCGGCACGATCGTTTTCTCCGTTGCCCTCGCCGTCTTTCTCCTCGCCGCGCTCTTCCCCCATCAATCTCTCGCCCTCTTCCACCGCTTCGCCGAGCCGCTCATCCCCGGCCCCTTCCGGCAAAAGGTTGTCGGCATGGTCGTGAGTTTTTGGACGGGGTTGGAGTCGCTCCGCTCCCCGATCAACATTGCCATGGTGTTCATCACCTCCGTCGTCATTTGGCTGCTCGAAACGGTGAAGTATTGGTTCGTCATGCACGCCTTCAGTTTTGCCGTTCCATTCTTTGCCCTCATGCTCATGAACGGCATCGTCAACCTCGCCACCACCCTCCCCTCGGCGCCGGGATACGTTGGCACATTCGACGCGCCGGGCATCGCTGTGCTCACCGCCTACGGCGTCGAAGGCGGGCTGGCCGCAAGTTACACCCTCGTTCTGCACGCCGCCCTTTGGCTGCCCATCACCGCGCTCGGTCTCTATTACTTCGGCAAAGAGAGTCTATCGTGGAGCAATCTCGAAACTGAACTGGCCGATGTGCGCCACGAGAAGGCCGCGCGCCTATGAACATCGCCATCATCGGCGCCGGCCCGGCCGGGTTGGCCGCCGCCTACGATCTCACCAAAGCCAATCACCGCGTCACCGTGTACGAAGCCGCCCCGCAAGTTGGCGGCCTCGCCGGAGGATTCAAAGCCCCGCATTGGCAATGGTCGCTCGAAAAGTTTTATCATCACTGGTTTCAATCGGATCGCGCCGTGCTCGGCCTCATTGATGAACTCGGCTGGCGCGATCAAGTTCTCTTCCCGCGCCCATACACCGTCATCCATCACAAGGGTCAATTCCATCCCTTCGACGACATGTTCTCCAACATGCCGTTGTTCCTCTTGCGCCACTTCCCCATCACCGACGTGATTCGCTTCGGCCTCGCCGGAGCCTACTTGCGTTTCTCGCCGTGGTGGCAGCCGCTCGAAAAATACACCGCCGACGAATGGACTCGCCGCTGGTTCGGCGACAACGTATACAACATTTTGTGGCGGCCCATGCTCGTTGGAAAATTCGGCGAGGCCAACTTGCCGGTGGTAAACATGGCTTGGCTGTGGGCGCGTCTGCACAGCCGCACCACTCGGCTCGGCACATTCGTCGGCGGCTTTCAAGCCTTCATGGACAAATTGGCCGATGTGGTGAGGAGGCAGGGCGGAGAGATTCGGCTGGACGGCGCGATCAACGGAATCCGGCAGAACCCAAATGGCAGTTTCACGGTTGAGTCGGCGTCTCCCGAATCGCCATTCGACGCCGTCATTTCCACCTCGTCCCCGGCCCTCATGTCCAAAATCACCCCCGATCTCCCAGCCGACTATTCGGCCTCACTGCGAGCGTTGAAATCAATGGGCGCGGTGGTGCTGATCATTACCCTCGACCGGCCCCTGACGAAATTTTATTGGCACAACCTGCCGAAGGAAGCGGGCTTCCCGTTCCTCTCGCTGGTGGAGCACACCAATTACATCGGCCCCGAAAACTATGGCGGCGATCACATCGTTTACTGCGGCGATTATCTCGAACCCGGCCATGAGTACTTCCGGCTGAGCAAAGAAGAACTGCTCGAGCGTTTTCTGCCCGCGCTGGCGCGATTCAATCCAGCGTTCGACCGAAGTTGGATGAAGCAGTCGTGGCTGTTCAAAGCCGACTATGCCCAACCGGTGCCGCCGGCGAATCATTCGCGCAACATTCCCTCGTTGCGCACGCCGCTGAAAGGTTTGTACTTCGCCAGCATGAGTCAAGTGTATCCGTGGGATCGGGGAACGAACTTTGCGGTGGAGATCGGGCGGCGCGTCGCCCGAATGGTAATGGAAGACCTCAAGCCCTGACTTGCCCCGCTCCGGTCGAGCATACCATTTCAGGAGTCAAGCGATGCTACGCCAGCGGTTAACGACTCTGTGGCGGTGAATTCGGAGCACCCCGCGCATATCCCCAGACGGCGCGCGAAATCCGCCGTTTTGCAAACCACTCCTGCCTCCCAGCCAGATACCATCATCGGCTGAACTCATGCCACTGCCAGCGCCAACCACAATGGCTGGCTGCCTTGCGCCGATCCTGAATTGGCGCAGAGGTGACAAATGTGGCTTCCGATCATGATTCCTGTCGCGGTAAAATGCAGTGGTCTTCCGGCTGATTGATAGGGGCGCGGACGGAGGCGGCCTTCTTTCCAGAGGCCCTGCACCAAAGGAGCATGATATGAGCAAACGGCGCATCAGCGTGCGCCAGAGTCTGGCATATCAGTAGTATCATAGGGCGCACAATAAACTCGAATAGGCGACGGCAATGCCGTCGCCTGCGCCGCAAAATTACTATTTCCGAAGAAGCCTAATGATCTTCGTCAATTGATCTCGTCGGGCGGGCATGGCTTGGGTCTCATCGCCGGGCCAGCCCGCCCGATACTGTTGCTCGCGGAGGCGCTCATGTGCGGTCGATTCACCCTCACAGCCGATCCGGATACACTGCGCGAAGTCTTTGCGTTGGATAAATCATCAGCCGCGCTGGCCGAACTTTCCCCGCGATACAACATTGCCCCCTCCCAACCCGTCGCCGTCGTGGTGGCCGCCTCCGACTCCGCGCGCAAACTCGAATTCTTCCAGTGGAGACTCATCCCCTCGTGGGCCAAGGATCCGAAGATCGGCTACAAGATGATCAACGCCCGCGCCGAAACACTGGCCGAGAAGCCCTCCTTCCGAACCGCCCTCAAAAAGCGCCGCTGCCTCATCCTCGCCGACGGCTTCTACGAATGGAAACGCGAAGGCAAAACCAAAACGCCCATGCGCATTCAACTCAAAGGCGGCGAGCCGTTTGCCTTCGCCGGGCTGTACGAATTTTGGAAACCGCCAGAGTCGGATGCCCTTCTCAAATCGTGCGCCATCATCACCACCGCGCCCAACGCCCTCATGGAAAAAATCCACGACCGAATGCCGGCCATCCTCAAACCGCAGGCGTACGATCTCTGGCTCACTCCCGGCGAACTGCCCGCCGAAAAAACTTTGCCACTGCTCAAACCTTATGCCGCCTCGCACATGAAAGCGGCAGCAGTTTCCATATTGGTGAACAACCCGGCCAACGATTCGCCGGACTGCATTCGGCCAGCATAAAACCGCCAAGCAGAAAGAGGTGATTCATGCGCGCAATCCAAGTTCATCATTTTGGCGGCCCCGAGTCCCTTTCGAGTGACGACATCCCTGCGCCTCAGCCCGGCGCGGGAGAAGCCCTGATCAAGATCGGCGCGGCCGGAGTCAATTTCATCGACGTGTATCATCGCACCGGGCGTTATCCCGGCGCGACTCCCTTCACGCTCGGAGTGGAAGCCGCCGGTGTGGTGGAGGCCGTCGGCGACGGTGTGACCGATGTGCGCGTGGGCAACCGTGTGGCCTACTGCCTGCATCGCGGATCGTACGCCGAATACCAAACCGCGCCCGCCGATAAACTCGTCCCCATCCCCAACGGCATGGATTACGACTCGGCGGCGGCGGCGTTGGTGCAGGGACTCACCGCGCACTATCTGGCCTTCGACTCGTATCGCATTCAGCCGGGCGATGAGGTGGTTGTGCACGCGGCGGCGGGCGGCGCGGGCGCATTGCTCACCCAAGTCGCCAAACGGCGCGGCGCGCGAGTCATCGCCACCGTGTCCACCGAAGCCAAAGCCGCCGTGGCCCGCGAGTGCGGAGCCGACGAAGTCATCCTCTATTCGCAAACCGATTTCGAAGCCGAAGTGAAGCGGCTCACCGGCGGCAGAGGCGTGGCCTGTGTGTACGACTCGGTGGGCAAAACGACTTTCGAGAAGAGCCTGAACTGTTTGCGGCCTCTCGGCTATTTGGTGCTGTACGGCGGGGCCAGCGGCCCCGTGCCGCCCCTCGATCCGATCGTGCTGATGAACAAAGGCTCGCTCTTCCTCACCCGCCCCACGCTGGGCCATTACATCCCCGACCGCGCCGCCCTGCTCAAACGCGCCGCCGACATCTTCAATTGGATCGCGGCGGGCGAACTCAAACTGCGAATCGAACGGCGCTACCCATTGGCCGACGCCGCCCAAGCCCACCGCGATCTCGAATCGCGGGCGACGATGGGCAAGCTATTATTGATCCCCTGACTCGACACGAAGACACCAAGGCGCCAGGACACGAATCTTCTTTGTGTCTTTGAGCCTTCGTGTTCCCCATAACCAATGCAATCACTCAAGAATCGCATCCTCACCGAAGGCCGCAATCTCGGCAATGGCATCCTCAAAGTTGACGGCTTCATCAATCATCAAGTCGATCCCATGCTGATGAACGAATGCGGGCGCGAACTGGCCGCCCGCTTCACGGCGGTGGGCGCAACCAAAGTGCTCACCGCCGAAATATCGGGCATCGCCCCGGCGGTGGCCACCGCCCTGCATCTCGGCGTGCCGGTGGTGTATGCGCGCAAAAGCAAACCCATCACCATGCCCGATCAAATTTTCCTCACCCTCGCCCCGTCGCACACCAAAGGCCGCACAGTGGAGCTCATCGTCTCGCCCGAGTATCTTTCGCACGGCGAGCGCGTGCTCATCATCGACGACTTTCTCGCCACCGGCCAAACCATTCTCGGCCTCGCCCGGCTGGCGCAGGCCGCCGGGTCGGCCATTGTGGGCATCGGCGCGGTCATCGAGAAAACGTTCGAGGGCGGGCGCGACGTGCTCAAGCCGCTCGGCGTGCCCATCGAGGCGCTGGCCATCATCACCGACATGAGCAAGGGGAAGATCGTATTAGCGTGAGGCGTGGAGCGTGAAGCGAACGCCTCACGCCCGACGTTCCACGCCCTACGCCTCAGGTCATGGACTCCATCGCCATCCTCGACTTCGGCTCGCAATACTCGCAGCTCATCGCCCGGCGCGTGCGCGAGGCGCGTGTATATTGCGAACTCTTTCCGTGGGACGCCGCCCCCGATAAAGTCCTCGCGCTCAAGCCCAAAGCCTTCATCCTCTCCGGCGGCCCCAATTCCGTTTACGAACCCGATGCCCCCGCCCTGCCCGGCTACGTTTTGGACTCGGGCCTGCCGGTGTTGGGCATATGCTATGGGATGCAGTTGATGGCCCGCGCGCTCGGCGGGCATGTGGCCGGATCGGATCGGCGCGAGTATGGGCGGGTGGAATTGAAGTTTTCGACGGCGAGCGCCCTCGTCCCGCATCATATCGCCCACTTTCCGTTTCACGTGTGGATGTCGCACGGCGACAAAGTGGACTCTGTCCCCTCCGGTTTCGCCGCCACCGCCACGAGCGAGAACTGCCCCATCGCCGCGATGGAAGATGCCGCGCGCAAACGATACGCTATTCAGTTTCACCCGGAAGTGAATCACACGCAGTACGGGCGCGAGATCATCGGCGCGTTCATCGAGCAGGCCGGTCTCAAAGCCGAATGGACGCCCGGCTCGATGGCCGAAGAAGCCGTTGCCAAAATTCGAGCGCAGGTGGGAAAAGAGAAGGTGCTGGCCGCCGTGAGCGGCGGAGTCGATTC
The DNA here is from genome assembly GCA_016875735.1 of Chloroflexota bacterium. Classification (GTDB taxonomy): domain Bacteria; phylum Chloroflexota; class Anaerolineae; order Anaerolineales; family VGOW01; genus VGOW01. The sequence goes on from VGOW01000038.1 coordinate 32,255, forward strand.
AACGGTGGCGGCGGCCCTTGTGCATCGCGCTGTCGGCGATCAACTCACCTGTTTTTACATCGACACCGGACTCATGCGGCAGGGTGAGTCGGATCAAGTCATCGCCGCCTTCCGCGAGAATCTTCATGCGAAACTTTGCCCGGTGAACGCCGTAGAAGATTTCATGGAAGCGCTGGCCGGAGTGACCGAGCCGGAGCGCAAACGCAAAATCATCGGCGAGAAGTTCATCCGCCTTTTCGAACGCGAGGCGCGCGAACTGGGGCACGACGCAAAGTTTTTGGCGCAGGGCACGATTTATCCCGATGTGGTCGAGTCGAGCGGCAAGGGGCGCGAGCAGGCGGCGAAGATCAAAACGCATCACAACGTCGGCGGCCTGCCCGATGATCTTCAGTTTGAGTTGGTGGAGCCGCTGAGGTTTTTGTTCAAGGATGAAGTGCGGGCGGTGGGAACAGAACTGGGCCTGCCCGACGAATTGGTGTGGCGGCAGCCTTTTCCCGGCCCCGGCCTCGCCATCCGCTGTTTGGGCGAGGTGACGTGGGATCGGTTGGAGAAACTGCGCGCCGCCGACAAAATCTTCACCGACGAACTGCGCGCCGCCGGGATGCTGAGGGGCGACACGGCGCAGGCCTTCGCCGTGCTTCTGCCGGTGAAGAGCGTGGGGGTGATGGGCGACGGGCGAACGTATGAGGAGACGATTGTTTTGCGGGCCGTGACCACCAACGATTTCATGACCGCCGATTGGGCGCGACTGCCCTACGATTTGCTGGCTCGTGTGTCGAGCCGCATCGTGAATGAAGTGAAAGGCGTGAACCGGGTGGCTTACGATGTTTCGAGCAAGCCTCCGGCGACGATTGAATGGGAGTGAAAGGAAGGATGAAGGATGAATTATGAAGGATGAAATTAATTTTTCATCCTTCTGCCTTCATCCTTTGCAAACATGGACTACACTGAAATTCTCTCACGCGCGTGGAAGATCACTTGGAACAATAAAATTTTGTGGGTCTTCGGATTCTTGGCCGGGCTGGCTTCGGGGAGCGGAGGCGGGAGCGGGGGCGGCAGTGGCCGCGGCGGCGGGGGCGGCCCCTCCGGCGGGGGAGAGTTCGGGCCGGGCAACTTGCCTCCGGACATCGAACGGCAGTTGGAGAGGCCAGAAGTGATCGGCGTGATCATCGGCGTCGCGTGTTTGCTGATCATCATCGCCATCGTTGCCTTCGTGCTTTCGATCATCGGGCGCGGCGGACTCATCGGCGGCATTCGCTTGGCCGACGACACCGGCAAAGTGGCGTTCGGCGAGGCGTGGGCGGTAGGCAGACGCTACTTCTGGCGGCTGTTCGGCATTGAGCTGTTGCTGGCTGTTGCCGGTCTTGTGGTGGGCGCAATGGGCGCAGCCACCGGACTCATCGGCGCGTTTACGCTGGGCATCGGCTTGTGTTTTCTTCTGCCCGTGCTGTGCGTGCTCATCCTCGCCCTCATCCCCCTCAGCATCACCGCCCACTTTGCGCGCTTCGGAGTCGTAGTCGAAGACAAGCCGGTGATGGATGCCTTCCGGCGGGGCTGGGAACTCCTCAAAGCGAACCTCGGACCGATCATTGTGCTGGGCGCGATACTGATCGTCATCAGCATCATCGCCGGGCTGGTGCTCGTCCTGCCGTTCTTCGCCATCGTCTTCCCCACCATCTTCGCTTTCATGCTCAACCCCGAAGACCCGAACTGGGTGATCCTCGGCGCGTCGGGGCTGGCTTTCCTGTGCTATCTGCCCATCGCCATCGTGCTCGGCAGCATCCTCGAAACGTGGCAAACCTCGGCGTGGACTCTGGCCTATCGGCGATTCATCGGCAGTGCGCCCGCCGCGCCCGTTGCCGCGCCGCCTCCGCCGCCCACTCCGTTCCAACCGGCGTGAGGCTCGCCTCTTTCTTTGATCGCCCTGCTCAACGCCTCGCCAACGAACATCTTTCCATCACCGTTGTTCCGGCGTTGAGCGGGCGCGTGATGGAGTTGAACCTCGCCGGGCAAAACTGTTTTTGGATCAACGAACCGTTGCTGCGCGGCGAGATCGGCGGCGACCCGGCCTTCGGCAGTTGGAAGAATTGGGGCGGCTACAAAACGTGGCTCGCGCCGCAGAGCCGGTGGCCCGATCCGAACGCCCAATCAGAAGCGATGGATAACGTCGAGTGGGATGTGCTCTCGCACTCGGAGGCGGAGATCGAACTGCGCGGCCCGATCATCCCGTGGAGCGGACTCCGGTTGGGGCGTCGACTCTCACTGGCCGCCGACGAGCCAAAGGTGCGGGCGCGAGAGTCGATGACCAACGCGGGAGCAGAGCCGCAAACATGGGCGGTGTGGGCAGTGGCGCAGTTTCCGGTTCCCGGTTGGGCAGTGTATCCAGCCGAAGGCGCGCGGCGCGCGCTCGCGCCGCCCGCTCGATCATTCGACGGAGATCGTTTGCGCTTTGTGGGCGACTCAAAATGGAAAACGGGCGCGTTGGTTTCGGAGGGTTGGGGCGAATACCGCGCGGACTCGTGGCGGTGGACGTTTCGAGCGGCGTTCGCGCCGCACGCTTCACTGCCTCATCCCGACGATTGCAATCTCGAAACGTGGAGCAACTCGGCGCCGGGCTACATGGAACTGGAATGGCTGGGGCCGCTGGTGACGCTGGAGCCGGGCGAGAGTTGGGAGTGGGGAACGGAGTGGGCGATTGCGGTTTGATACAATTGCCTCATGCGCCCACCTCTCATCGGAATCACCGTTCACCCAAAGACTGCACCCGACCGCGACGACCTCGACACCCTGCTGGAAGGAATCATTGCCGGAGTGGAGCGCGCGGGCGGTTTGCCCCTGCTGATCCCGCTCGGCCTCGACGAGGCGACACTGCGCGATCTGTATGCGCGGCTCGACGGCCTGCTCCTCTCCGGCGGCGGCGATATTGAGCCGGGCCGATACGGGGCGACGATGCACGAAAGCATGGGCGGCGTGGATGCCGAACGCGACCGCGCCGAGTTCGCTCTCGCTCAATGGATTGTGAACGATCCGGCGCGCAAACCGCTCTTCGGCATCTGCCGCGGACTGCAAGTGATCAACGTGGCCCTCGGCGGCACACTGTACCGCGACATCGGCGAATACCCCAACGCGATCCGCCACACCTTTTCTGCGCCCGACTATCCCAACGACTATTTGCCGCACGAAGTGAAGATTGACGAAGACTCGACTCTGGCTCGTGTGATCGGCCAACCGATCCTCCGCGTGAACAGCCTGCATCACCAAGCCTGCCGCGATGTTGCGCCCGGCCTTCGCGTCTCTGCCGTCGCGCCCGACGGCCTCGTGGAGGCTATCGAGATTCCGCATCACCCCTTTGCGCTCACGGTGCAGTGGCACCCCGAATGTCTGCCCGCCGCGCCGGAGATGCGGGCGCTGTTCGAGGCGTTTGTGGCGGCTTCGGGGCGCGCGTGAGTTGGCGCAAAATGGCTTGCGAAGTTTACCCGATTCTTTTGATTTTTCTGCAATGATAGAACAAAACGCCGAACGACATCATCACAGTTCGGCGTTTTTCGCATGAGCGGAGAGGGTGGGATTCGAACCCACGAGGCTTGTGGCCTACCCGATTTCGAGTCGGGCGCACTCGACCAACTATGCGACCTCTCCGTGAGCGCGAATTATAACATGGCAGTATAATCGTGGCCTACCTCGCTGAAACGAGCGGGTGAGAGGGGGTATAGTCCTTGCCTCCTCCAGCCGTTCGTGCCAAGCCGAGCGGCTGGTTCTTTTTCGGAGTGAACAGTGCCACGCATCTTTGACAACATCGAGCAGCAACTCCTCCCGGCGCTCACTCAAACACTAACCATCTCCAAGCGAGCCGATTTCTGCGACAGCATGGATCAGCCTCAAGCGATCCGGCTGAAGCGCCGCCTGGCCGAAGAGTTTCGCCGCCAGTTGATGCTGGGCGCGCCGACCAACGAAGACGAGGCCGGTTTGCGGCGGTTGGCCCGGCAACTCCGTGAGCAAAAGCTGATTGTCAAACTTCATCTGCGGCACGCGCTCCACGCCAAGCTCTACTTGATCTTCCGCGACGATTTCAATAACCCCATCTCCGGCTTCCTCGGCAGCAGCAACCTGACCCTATCGGGTTTGTCGTATCAGGGCGAACTCAAATGTGGATGTGCTTGATCACGATGCCTGCCAGAAACTCGCTGACTGGTTCAAAGATCGTTGGGAAGATCGGTTCTGCCTCGACATCTCGCAAGAGTTGATTGCTGTCATCGAAGAGAGTTGGGCGAGGGAGGAGCCACCGACACCCTACGAAGTCTATTGGCTCATTGGGAATTGGCGTGGTAGCCCCCATATCTGGGGGTGTAAACTGGCAGGAAAAACGGAATAAAACCAACCATGAGCAAAGCCCAAGTAAGCATTCC
>VGOW01000039.1 GCA_016875735.1 Chloroflexota bacterium
GTCTGCGAAGCAATGTCGTCGATGGTTTCGACTATCGCTCCAATCTGGTCGGAGCGCCGCCCCATCTCTTTCACCTTCGCCGCCGACAGGCCCACTTTGGCTTTGATGCTCTCCATGCCTTTGATGGTTTCGGCCACCTTCTGCGCCCCGCCCCGCGCTTCCTGCGCCGCCTGAGCCGAACCCTGAGCGTCGGACTGGACGATGATTTGCACTTGCTGGATGGCGCTCGTGATTTGGGTCGTGACGTTGGAAGCTTTGCCGACGGCGGCGGCTTGTTCCTGGGCGCCCTTGGCCACCCCCTCAATCGCTCGTTTCATCTGCTCCACCGATGAGGCCGTTCGAATCACACCTTCGGTTTGTTGGCTGGTGCCGCGCGCCACCTGTTGAATGGTGGTCGCAATCTGCGACGTGCCCTGCCCGGCCTGAGCGGCCGCCGAGGCCAGTTGGCCGGAAGCCGATTGAACACCGGAGGCATTCTGCGACACTTCGCCCACCGCGCGCCGCAGGTTGGCAATCATTTGCGCGAAGGCGTTGCCCAGCACATCCCGTTCAGATTTCAACGTCACGTTTCCGGTGAGATCGCCACCGGCTATTTTGTCGGCCACCCCGGCCACGTTCTGCAAGTAAGCCGTCATTTGCGCGAAGGCGTTGCCCAGCACATCGCGCTCGGATTTCAACGTCACGTTTCCGGTGAGATCGCCACCGGCTATTTTGTCGGCCACCCCGGCCATGTTCTGCAAGTAAGCCGTCATCCGGCGGAAAGCATCAGCCAACTGCCCGATCTCATCTTGGCTGTTCACTTCCAGCGTTTGATTGAGATCGCCTTCGGCGATGCCGGCCGCGGCGCGTTTCACCTGCTCCAACCCATCGTTGGCGGCCAAATAGAAACCCACAAACAGCCACGCCGCCAGCGCCGTCAGAACCGTGACCACTCCGAGAACAACGTTTCTGCTTGTTGAGAGTCGTTGGCCGCGCGCGGCCAACAGGCGATCCAATTCGGCATCCAGCGCCCGCACCAATTCGAACTCGGCGTCTATGGCTTGGGTGGCCGCGTCGAAATACTCGGTGGGGGTGATGGTGACGGTTTCGGCGTTGATCACGTCTTTTTCAAGCATCTCCAGAAAGGCTCGCTGTCGAGTCTCGGCCTCCTGAAGTTGCCGCTCCATCCCAGCGCGCACCGACGGATTGAAAGCCAATGCTTTCGTCACCTTCTCGCCCGCTTGCCGGGTAGCGTTCTGGCTGCTCCTCAACATGAACTCCAGAGCCGCCGCCTGCTCGCGGATGGTGCCATTGCCTAACGCCGCCGTGCCAAAGGCCCGCGCCTGCCCCAGATATTCGGTCGCCGCCGGGTAATCGCTCACAACCATGATCATGAGATAGAAGGTGTCATTCTCCGGGTCCAGAGTGAGGCTCGAAGCATCGGCGATGAGCACGCGAAAATCTAGAATCTCTTCAATCAAGTCCGTATGGCGCGTGAAACTCTCATCGGCCGAGAGGCTCTTCACGTCAGACTGCAGGCCGCGCCATTTGGTCTTGAGCGCCTCCCAGCGTTCGCGGCTTCCGAATTCGGCTCCGTATTTCTCGTCCATCGCATCCACCGCGCGGAGGTCTTCTTCGATCAGCGCTTGCTTCTGCGTCACGACGTCGGCGAACGACTCGTCGCCGCCGAGGAAAGCCGCCGACGCGCCGCGATGCTGTTGGATATGCTGAAGCAGCGCCAGCGTGGGCGGCAGATATTCGGCGCCTTTCACTTCTTCGCCGGTGAAGTCAATATCCGCATTGAGAGCCGCGACTGTTTGATAGATGGGCATGGCGAGGGCCAACACGAAGACCGCCGCCACCGCCAACATTTTGTGGGAGTAGGTGAGGCGATTCATGAGCCCGATGGCGGGCCGAAACAGGATTGCTTTCATTGTTGTTAACTCCTTGTCATTGCGAGCGATTTGTGCGAAGCAATCTCGCGCGCCGCGAAAAGACAAAGCGATGATAAGCGAATGGTTTCCATCTTGTCCATAAACAACGCATAAATGATTGTGAAAATTGATTCGGATTTGTCGAGTCTCTTTGGGCAATGGGCAACAAAAGACCCCGCCTTTTGGTGGCGGGGTCTCCAATGATTCGAGTTCTGCTCGGCGAGCAATCAAGCCATTTGCTCGGCGGCTTCCTTCAGGGCATCGGCTTTGCTCGTCACTTCCCACGGCGCGTCAATGTCGGTGCGGCCAAAGTGGCCGTAAGCCGCTGTCTTGCGATAGATCGGGCGGCGCAGGTTGAGGTCGCGGATGATCGCGCCGGGCCGCAGATCGAAATGCTGTTTGACCAGTTCCACGATATTGTGATCGGCGATCTTGCCCGTGCCGAACGTTTCGACATTAACGCTCAACGGGTGGGCAACGCCGATGGCGTAGGCAACCTGAATCTCGCACCGATCGGCCAACCCCGCCGCCACCACATTTTTCGCCACCCAGCGCGCGGCATACGCCGCCGACCGATCCACTTTTGTCGGGTCTTTGCCGCTGAAAGCGCCGCCGCCGTGTCGGCTCATGCCGCCGTAAGTGTCCACGATGATTTTGCGCCCGGTCACTCCGGCGTCGCCCATTGGCCCGCCGATCACGAACCGACCGGTGGGGTTGATGAAAATTTTCATGTCGCCATTGCGCATCTCGCGCGGGATGACGGGCTTGATCACCGTGTCGATGACGGCGTCCCGAATTTCATTCTGCCCAATCTCCGGCGCGTGCTGGGTGCTGATCAGCACCGTATCCACTCGCTTCGGTTTGCCATAAGAGTATTCGATGGTGACTTGCGTTTTGCCATCGGGCCGCAGCCACGGCAGCTCGCCGCATTTGCGCACGTGCGCCAGCCGCCGCGAAAGGTTGTGCGCGAGGTAAATAGGCATGGGCATCAGCGCGTCGGTTTCGTTGCAGGCAAACCCAAACATCATTCCTTGATCGCCCGCGCCCACTTTTTCGATCGCCTCTTCGGACATCTCGCCGGTTTTCTCTTCCAGCGCATGATCGACGCCCATGGCAATATCGGGGCTTTGGCTGGCAATGGCCGTCTGCACGCCGCAGGTGCTGGCGTCGAAACCCTTGTCGCTGGAGTCATAACCGATCTCACGGACGACGCGCCGGGCAAGTTCATCGAAGTTGACGAAGGCGTGGGTGGTGATCTCGCCGAGCAGAATCACGAATCCGGTTTTGGTCGCCGTCTCGCAAGCCACGCGGCTCATCGGGTCCTGTTCGAGGCAGGCATCCAGCACGGCATCGCTGATCTGATCGCACAGTTTATCGGGGTGGCCTTCGGTGACGGATTCGGAAGTGAACATCAGGCTCGGTTCACTCATGAAGGTCGTGGTCATTGTTTCAGTGTCTCCTTTTCGTGGCGAAGGACGAATTTCTTTCGTCAGCGCCCATTCGTCATGGGTTATCAAACAAAAACCCCTTCTGGCAGAGAAGGGGCGCGAATGCATAATGCTCGCGGCCTCTCATCTTCCAGACAAGGGCGATAAACACATCGCCCCTACATGCCGGAATTGGCACCTTGGGGTTAGTCGATTAGCCCGGTAGTCCAGCAGTCTGGCGGTCGTCTGACCAGCCGACTATTCGACTCACTGACCACTTGACTAATCACAGGTTGCCGAGGCTTCATCGGGCCGGTCCCTCCGCCTCTCTGGATAAGATTGCCGTGTGAGGGCTATTGGGTTGTGGCGGGATGTTACCATGCGGAGGAGGGGTTGTCAATGAAATGCTACAATGATCGCCTTGCTCTACATTCAACACGCAACACTCATCACCCCGCACCAGCGCATCGAAGACGGCTCCGTCCTCATCGGCGCGGATCGCATCATCGCCGTCAATGAGCCGCCGCCATTCGGCGCGCGCGTTCTGGCAAAGTTACCCATTAACAAACAAGCGCCCTGAGCGGAGGGCATGGGCGCTGTTTCCATGCCCGTAGTCGAAGGGTGCGGGTCTTGCGCACCGCCCGCGTTCCTTCGGCAAGCTCAGGACAAGCCTTCAACTGCGGCCCGCGAACAGCACGCGGGCCTCCGCTCAGGACGCTACCTTCTTTATGAACAAGATTCGCCTCCTCATTGCCGACGACCACACCCTCGTCCGCAGGTGGCCGACCGGGCGCAGGCGGCCATTCGGGCGCGCGAGGCCGGGTTGGGCAGAGGCTCTGCGGCCCGCAAAAATGGAAAGCCCTGAGTCATCCTCGCCCATCGTCACCCGCGCGGTGGCCGCCGGACTGCGCGGCGAGCATTGTGAAAATTACGAATTGCCGCGTTGGCAGAAGATTGCCCTCGCTGCGCTGGGGCGATTGTCGCAATCCGCCGCCCTCGCCGCCATTCCGCCGTTCCAAATCCTCTCCGCCCTCCCGCCGTCCGCCGTCTCCGATCTTTCGATTGACGCCCTCGCCGCCAATCGACTCCGCGATTATGCCTCCCTTCCCCTCTCACGCAGTGATGAGGGAAGGGCCGGGGATGGGGGTCGTTATCCGGCCATTGCAATCGGCGCGGCGCTGGGCGGCGCAACCGCTCGCCGCTGGCCACGTTCTCGCGCACGCCCGATATGGTTGCTTTCGACGATTGGTTGGAGGCTCTGCGCGGCTTCGATTGGATCAACGTCGGCGCGCGGCGCTCGCATTACCCGGCCGATGCGTGGGCGGTTGCCCATTGGAGCGATTCATTGCGCGATTGGGCGAAACAAAACGCTCAACCGATTCGGTCTCGTTTGAGGGCGGAGGAGTTGCAGGGGTTAGCGGGAGAGGAGGAACGCGGATGAACGCTGATTCTTTTTGTGATTCATCCGCGAGTATCCGCTCGATCCGCGTCATCGGCGGCCAGAATCAATACGCTGTTGGGTCGAACCAACCGCGAATCAGAGTCCGCAAAATGATTTTGATGTCGAGCCACAGCGACCAGTTTTCGATGTACCACAGATCGTATTTGGTGCGCTCTTCGATGGACGTGTCGCCGCGCAGGCCGTTGACCTGCGCCCAGCCGGTGAGGCCAGCCTTTTCGCGGTGGCGCTCCATGTAGCGCGGGATGCGCCGCTGAAACTCTTCGACATACTTGGGCTGTTCGGCGCGCGGCCCCACCAAACTCATTTCGCCCAACAGCACATTGATGAACTGCGGCAGTTCGTCGAACGACACCTTGCGGATGAGCGAGCCGAGCCGCGTGCGGCGCGGATCGCCTTTCACCGTCCACTGGCCCAGCCGCTCGGCGTCTTGCCGCATGGATCGAAACTTGAGCATGGGGAAGGGTCTGCCGTCCAGTCCCACGCGCTCTTGAATGAAAAACACCGGGCCCGGCGAATCGAGTTTGACCAGAATCGCCACCAGCATCATGAGCGGCGAGAAGAGCACCAACGCCGCCACACTGCCCACGATATCCACGGCCCGTTTGAGCAGAAGGTTCCAGCCGCGCAGGGCCACGTCGCGCACGGTGAGCAACGGCAGGCCGCCGAGATCGTCCACTGTGACTCCGGCGGCCATGATCTCGAACACATCGGGGAAGACTTTGATTGTGATCCTGCCGCGCTGGCACAAGCCGATGAGTCGGATCAGTTCTTCGTGCGAGGCGGCGGGCAGAGCGATGATGACTTCGTCAATGTGATGTTTCTCGATCAGTTCCGGCAGATCATCTGATTGCCCCAACACCGGCACGCCCAACAATTCGGGCGGCGACTCCTCGCCGTTCACCAACCCCGCCACTTCGTAGCCGAGATACGGCGACCATTGAATTTTTTGCAGAACGACGCGGGCCACGTCGCCGGCGCCCACGATGAGCACGCGCTCGCGGCCCGTGCCGCGCATCTGCAAACGGATGCGAATGCGCTGGTTCGCCCACCGACCGAAACTGATCAGCGCAATGCCCAACAGCCAGGCATAAGCCAATGTCGCGCGCGGGTAATCCACTTCAAAGACGGTGTTCTTGAAAATGATTTCGGAGAGCGACACGGCCAGCAGTGAGCCGATGCTCACCGCGCCGAAGATGGCGTAGAACTGATCCACGCGCGAGCGCACCACGTGATACATGCGATAGAAAAACATGACCAACAGCACGCACGCCGTCTGAAGCAGGATGAGGCCGAAGTAGTTTGCCAGCGGCGCCACGCTCACGGCCTCCGCTGGAATGGGGATGAGCAGACGCAGGGCATACGCGGCGATGAACGCCAGCATGGTCATGAACCCGTCAACCACAATCAGCGACAGGGTAGTGAGCGATCGGAATCGGTGCGTGTCCATCAGAAAACAGATTCACCGCGAAGGCACAAAGGCTCAAAGATTCACAAAGGATTCTTGGTGGCTTCGCGCCTTCGTGGTTAATACAGCGCAAGCCCAGATTATAACGGTTTGCTCGTGGGCAGGGCGGGCATGGCCGGGCCGGGCAGGCCAAGCCGCGCGCTCAACGCCGCGCGCAGAGCCAGCCGATCATCCCACGGATACTCGATCCCGCCGAAGCACATGCTCTGCTCGTGCGCTTTGCCGCAGGCCATCACCACATCGCCGGGGCGGGCCATGTTCACCGCAAACCGGATCGCCTCGCCGCGATCGGCGATGCGCCAAAATGTTCGGCCCTCCACACCGCCTTTGCTCTTCGCGCCCTCGGCGCTCTCGGCCATGATCGCCTCGAGCGATTCGGTGCGCGGGTCTTCGGCGGTGATGATCGCGCAATCGGCCCACTCCGCCGCCACCTCGCCCATCCACCGCCGCTTGGTCACATCGCGCAAACCTGCCGAGCCGAACACCACGATCACCCGGCCCTTCGACAACTGCCGCGCCGTTTCGAGCGCGCGCTTCAGCGCATTCGGCGTGTGAGCGAAATCGACGATGGCGATGAACTCCTGGCCGAGATCGAATCGCTCCATTCGACCGGGCACGCCTTTGAGCGACTCGATCCCGCAGGCGACCGTCTCCGCGCTCAAGCCCAACCCTTTCAGCCCGACCGCCATCGCCGCGAGGCAGTTGGAGAGGTTGTAGGAGCCGAGGAGGGACGTTTGGAAAGGATGAAGGATGAAGGATGAAGGATGGATCTTGGCTGTGAAATGGGTGGAGTCGGGGTGGAACACAATGTCTGTCGCACGCACGTCTGCGCCTTCCTGCAAGCCATAGGAAACGCAGGGCACGCTGATCCGCGCGCGGAGATAATCGAACGAGTCGTCGTCGGCGTTGAGGACGGCCAGTTTGCTCAGGCCCGGTTTGGCCCACGCCGTCGCCAGCGACTCGAACAGCATGGCTTTGGCCGCGCGATAGTTTTCGAGCGAGCCGTGAAAGTCGAGATGCTCGTGGGTGATGTTGGTGACGACGGCAATATCGTATTCGCAGGCGGTCACACGGTGCTGGGCGAGTCCGTGAGAGGTCGTTTCGAGAACGCAGTGAGTCATCCCCGAGTCGGCCATTTGGGCGAGATAGCGTTGCACGTCGGGCGCGTCGGGAGTCGTCGTGTGCAGTCCGGTATCGAGAATCTGATCGCCAATGACGGCGTTGACGGTGCTGATCAGCCCGGCTTTGAGTCCGGCGGCGAGCAGAATGCTGTGAATGAGATTGCTCGTGGTCGTTTTGCCGTCGGTGCCGGTCACGCCGATCATCACCATTTTGCGCGCGGGGAAATCGTGGAAGGCGGCGCACAGCCAAGCCAATGCTTCGGCGGCGTCGGGGACGCGGACGAAGAGGCCCTCACCCCCCGGCCCCCTCTCCCATTGGGGAGAGGGGGAGTCAAGCACAATGGCGACTGCGCCGCGCTCAAGGGCTTGCGGAATGAACGTGTGCCCATCCACCGTGCCGCCGCGCCGGGCGACGAACAGCGCACCCGGAGTCACGCGGCGCGAGTCGTGCTCGATGGCGGTGATGTCGGGGTCGCCGGGCGTGCGATGGAGGATGGAAGGGAGGGCCGAGAGGAGTTGCGAGAGGCGCACGATGGAGGGGATTATAACCCCCACCCCGGCCCTCCCCCATTTGCAAAACCACAAATGGGGGAGGGAGTCATTTCTCCCCTCTCCAAAAGTGTTCTTCTTTTGGGGACCCTCTTGCAGAGGGCAGGTGGGTTGGGGGTGGGGTCAAAACCGCTGGGGGGCGAAGCCCCCGTGCGCAGCCCCCCGTAGCCCCGAAGGGGCGGAGTGGGCAGACCCCCCGATTCAGGATCCCAGCATTCCAGAATCCAGAAGATCAGAATCAGGGTGAGAGCGAACAGCGGAAGCCGATGATGTAGTCCCCGTCCGACGGCACGACCCAGTAGCGGGGCGCGGTACGGACGAGGTTCACACTGCTGCTCCACGAGCCGCCCCGCAGCGCGTAAGTGCTCGCATCGTATTTGCTCATTGTCCACTCCCACACATTTCCGGCCATGTCGGCGCAGCCATTAGGGCTATCACCCTTCGGGCTATACTTGCCTACCGGAGTCGTTCCGCGTTCGTTTTGATTGAAATTGCAGAGCGTCTTGTCCGGCGATTGATTTCCCCACGGATACAGGCGGCCATCCGTGCCGCGCGCTGCCTTCTCCCATTCCTCTTCGGCCGGCAGCCGCAAGCCCGCCCATTGGCAATAGGCTTGCGCGTCATTCCAACTCACCAGCACGACAGGATGGTTTGATTTGCCCGCCGGATGGCGGCGAGTCTTCCGATCCCAGTTGTAGGGCTTCGCCCAATCCGCATCATCAAAAGGAGCAGCATATTCGGGGTTCGCGTCAATGAAAACTTGATACTGCGCTTGAGTCACCGGGTAACGCATGATTTGGAAGGCGGGTAATATACGCTTCTCTTTCTCGTCGCCGTACAGAAACTCGCCCGCAGGGATCGTTACCCACGGGCCTAGCCGCACGATGCGCTCTTCTTCTGTCCATCGCCCACTTCTCGCTTCTCGTTGCGGCTCGGCTCGTTCCGCGCTGCGGGTACCGCGGTCGGCTTGGGTCCGCGCGCCGCGCCGCTCCATATCGTACAGGGCGCGTTCGGTTACGTCGCCCAGAATTGCGTAGGCCTCGTTGATTTCCTTGATACGTTCTTCTGCCTTTGCTTTGTGAGAAGGGCTGGGGAACTTATCGGGATGCCAGGCGTGAGCCAAGAAGCGGTACTGCTCTTTGATTGCCTCCGCCGTAGCATCAACGGGCACTTCCAGAATCTCGTAGTAGTCCTTCACAATGACTAACCTCCCATTTCAACAAGGCATGCGCCGAATCCCGAACGCCCCTATTTTGGAAAGAGGCTGGCAACCTTCACATTGAAACCGGGCAGGAGCGGCGAGGTGAGATCATCGTCGGCATACAGGGTGACGGCCAATCGAAGAACCGCATTCTCGCGCCGGTAAACTTCCAAGCGCTTCTCGCGCCAATCGGCTATCCAATACTCGCGCACGCCGCGCTGGGAATACAGCCGCAGTTTGGCTTCGCGGTCGCGCCGCTCGTTGCGCGCGCCGGGCGAGAGCACTTCGGCCACGAGGTCGGGCGATTCATGAAGCTTCCCGTCGTCGCCCAAAACATGCGGGAGACGCTCGCCGCTCACCCACACCACATCCGGCGCAACTGCGTTTTCATCGTCAAACAACACACCGGGCGCCGATCGCACCTGCCCATTTCCCCCCTGGCGAATCCACAGATTCAATTCGAGGGCGATGGCGTCGGAAGTCCCTTGATGATGCCAATGCGGCTGAGTGGTCACGAGCAATTCTCCCTCGATGATCTCGTATCGTTTCCCCTCTTCGACGGGATAATGCTCAAGGTCGCGGGTTGTCCAACGATCCGGCGATCTCTCGACCTCAGATTTTGTTTGCGCGGAAACAGTCATACGCACCTGCCTTAAATAGTGAGCGCGGCGTTCCATCTCGCCGCGCTCATTATACAGTCTATTTCACCGACTGTTTCAGCCCTTCGAGCTTGCCGCGGGCCGAGCCGTCGATGATCCGGTCGCCCACGCGGACGATCAGCCCGCCGAGTATGGTCGGATCGACTCGGAAGGAGACCGACGACGCGCCTTTCAAATCGCGCTTCACCGCGTCCTGCTCTTTGTCGGTGAGCGGCAGGGCCGAGGTCACTTCGGCGGCCACGCCGGAGGCCGAGGCCCCTTCGAGCACGGTCACTTTGTCGGCTTTGATGCCGCTGAAAAATTCTTCGATCAGCGTGCGCCCGTATGATTTCTCTTTGTCGAGGATGCCGCCGATCACTTGTTGGGCGGCGGCCAGCGCCAGCCCGGCCACCTGCGGGCGCAGGTCGCCCAGAACGCGGTTGCGCTCCATCTCGGCGTCTTCGGCGGCGGCTTTGAGGATGCGCGCCTTCTCTTCTTCGGCGGCGGCGCGCACGGCGGCGGCGGCCTGTTCGGCGCGCTGCGAGGCCTCGCCCACGCGCTTGGCCGCTTCGGCTTGCGCCTCGGCCACAATTTTGGCCGCGTCCTTCTCGGCGTTGGCGCGGGCCTCGGCGGCGATGCGCGCGTCTTCAAGTCCCTGCGCTACCTTGTTCTTGCGATCCTCCAGCATTTTGAGGATGGGCTTGTAGGCCCATGCATACATCAAGATCGCCAGAATAGAGAAGTTGAGGACTTGGAAGATGAAGAATCCTAAGTTGATGCCCAGTTTGTCCATCGTGACTCCTTGCGGTTTACGCGGCGAAGACGATGATGAGGGCGACGGCCAGCGCGTAAATGGCGACCGCTTCGGCGAAAGCCATGCCCAAGATCATGTTGGTTTGGATGGTGGGGGTGGCGTCGGGGTTGCGGCCCATGGCCTGCACACCGCCCGAGGCGGCGATGCCCACGCCCACGCCTGCGCCAATCGCGCCCAGCATGGCCAAGCCCGCGCCGATAAACCGCATCGCATGCACGAATTGTTCTGAATCCATTGGTTAGAGACTCCTTATGATTGAATGAGAGTTAGGGTTTGAGTTTGAGTTAATGCGCCGCCGCGTGTTCGCCGTGATCGTCGCCATGACTGCCGTGGCTCACCGTTGCGCCGCTCATGAACATCGTCGCCAACAGGAAGAACACGTAGGCCTGAATGATGCCAAAGAACACCTCGAAGAGATACAACCCGGCGGGCACGATCACTGCCGTGAGCGCGCCGACGATGGACAGCAACAATGCGCCCGCGAAGATGTTGCCGAACAACCGGAAGCCGAACGAGAGTATTTTCGCCAGTTCGAGCACGATTTCGAGCAAGCCCACGCCGAAATCAATCGCGCCAAACGGCCCGCCGCTCGCCAGCTTCTTGAACTGCAAGAATTTGTCGAAGATGTAGTTGGGGCCGAGCGCCCACAGGCCGAACACTTGAGTCATGAGCACGGCCACGAAGGCCAGCGCGAACGGGAAGTTGAGATCGGTGGCCGAGCCGCGCAGGAAGGGAACGACCTCGCACGCCTTGCACGGTGCGCCGCCTTCGGACTCGGCGTGTGCCGAACTTTCGCCTTCGGCGGGAGCCGCCTCGCCTTCGTGAACCGCCGCTTCCACCGGCTGGCCTTTGTCAATCGTCCACAACGGCCCGATCTGCACTGGAGCATAGCCCGTGCCTTCGTGCCGCTCTTTCAGATAGCCAATGCTCTCGAAGCCGGGCGCCAGTTTGACCATGTTGGCGGCGAAGACGAGAAAGAAGATCGTCGCCACCACCGGAAAGATCCGTTTGGCCCATTTGCCCGCCGCGCCTTCCACACTGCTCCACAAAAACTCCACCAGAAACTCGAAGAAGTTGTAGAAGCCCTGCGGAACCATTTGGTCGCTGTTGGCAAACCGCCACGCGCCAAAGGCGATCAGGATCAAAACTAGATCGGCCAGCAGTGTTGCCAGCGTGGTGTTGGTGATCTGAAAGCTGCCGATGGCGAGGCCGGTCGGCTCGCCCGGCAGAACGACGACCGGGCTGATGGGCTTGAGGATCGACGGCCCGACGAACGCGGCGTAGATTCCGATTCCCACCAGCGCCAACACGATCCAGCGCTTCACCGGAATCCGTTTCTGAGTTGTTTCTTCACTCACCAGTTTTTTCCTCCTTTTGCTTCGGCTCTGCCGGGGGCAACGGCTTGATGTTTTTTACTGCCCGCATCGCCATCCAAAACGTGAGAAAGAGCGCGAACGGCGCGGAGCCAAGCAACAGAATAATCGTGAATACAGGTTTCGTCTCGAACTGCCGATCGAGCCACAGGCCGCCGATCAGCGACACAAGCACAATGAACAGCGTGACACAGCCAACCTGCCCGGCAATCCCGGCCATGCCGAGATTGATGGCGTACTGCACATTGCGCTTCTGATTTCCGCTTGTGGTCATGGGTCAAAGCTCGCGCATTGTATCACAAGCAGATTCTATCGCCAATTGATAACGAAAGGACGCGAAGCGCTCTACGCGCCATGAGATTGCTTCGCCGCCCTTCGGCTTCGCTCAGGGCGGCTCGCAATGACGTTGCGAGAGATCAGAACAGACTCTTGGCCGCATCCACGGCCCAGTTGTACCACGGCGTGGCCGCCGTTCCGGCGAAGAGGATGGCGAAGCACAGCACGCCGAGCGCGAACACATAGGGGCGCGGGATTTCGATGAGCGGCGCGCCTTCGGGCGCGGGCTTCACGTACACCACCTTCAACACAATCAAATAGTAGTACAGGCCGATGATGGAGTTGATGATGCCCACCATCGCCAGCCAGATCAAATTGGATTGCACGGCGGCGGCGAACACGAAAAACTTGCTGATGAATCCGGCCAGTGGCGGCATCCCGCCGAGCGAGAGAAAGGCCACCAGCATCGCCAGCGCCAGCCCGGGCGAGCGTCGGCTCAGTCCGGCGTAATCGGCAATTTCATCGGAGCCGGCCACGCGCGAGAACAGAATCACCACCGTGAAGGCGGCGAGGTTAGTGAACACGTAGGCCAGCAAATAGAACATCGTCGCCGCCAACCCATCTTTGGAAAGAGCCACGATGCCGAGCATGGCATAGCCGGCGTGAGCGATGGACGAATACGCGAGCAAGCGTTTGATATTGCGTTGAGGCAAAGCAAGGAAGTTGCCCAGCGTCATCGTCACGGCGGCCATCGCCGTCATCAGCGGCGACCACTGCGTTGCGCCCGGATCGAGGGCGATGAGGAAGACGCGCACCAGCACCGCGAACCCGGCCGACTTGGAGGCAACGGAAAGGAAGGCCGTCACCGGCGTGGGAGCGCCTTCGTACACATCCGGTGTCCAGAAGTGGAACGGAACGAGCGCGACTTTGAAACCGACGCCAACCGCGATCATGAGCGCGATGGCAATCGCCGTCGCCGTGGGCACGTCGCCGTTCTTCAGCGATTGAGCGATGGCATACAGATTCGTTTCGCCGGTGTAGCCGAAGAGCAGGCTGAAGCCGTAGAGCATCACCGTGCTGGTCATCGCGCCGAAGAGGAAATACTTGAGGCCCGACTCGGTGGATTTGTCGTCGTCGCGCAAAAACCCGGCCAGCACGTACAGCCCGATGGAAGCCGTCTCGATGGCGAGGTAGAGCATGATCAGATCGGCGGCGGAGGCCATGAAGTTCATGCCAATGACACAGCCGACGAGGATGGCGTAATACTCGCCTTTGCGCCCCAAGCCTTCCACGTCGAGGCTAAGGAGAGCGGTGATGCCTCCGGCGAACATGAAGATGACCCGGAAGAGGAACGAAGCGAGATCGTTGCGCAGGGTGCCGCCGAAGAGGAGAGCGTTCTCGCCGTTGGGAACGGAGAAGACGAGGGCCAGAACAATGGCCGCGAAGAAACCGATGGCGGTCACCAGTCCGAGTTGTCGGCGGCGGCTCTCCGGCCAAATCACGTCCAGCGCCATGATCAACGGGATCAGCAGAATGAGAGTGATTTCAGGAATCAGCGTCAGAATGTGCGCGGCTTGAAAATCGACGAAGTTCATTTACGAGCCTCCAAATACCCGAAGCGCCGCTTCGATGCCCGACTTCACCATCGGGCCCATGAGGAAAGGAAACACGCCGACGGCGATCATGGCGGTGGCGAGGGTGGTGATGGCGACTTTATCCAGCACGGTGACATCGCCGACGTGGTGATCATGCTCTTCCGAGATGTCGCCGAAGAACACTCGTTGAACGGCGATGAGCAGATAGGCGGCGGTGATGACGATGGCGATGGCGGAGATGATGGTGAGCCACGAATAATAGGGGGCAACGAAGTTCGCGCCCGGCTGGCCGGCGCTCCACCCGCCCATAAAGATGGGGAACTCGGCCATGAACCCGGCGAAGCCCGGCATGCCCATCGATGAGAGCGCGGCGATGGTGAAACCCGCCATCACCCACGGCATCTTCTTCGCCATGCCGCCGAGCTCGTCGCGCTGGCGGGTGTGCGCCCGGTCGTACACCATGCCGACGGTGGCGAACAGCATCGCCGTCATCACGCCGTGCGCAAACATTTGCATGGCCGCGCCGAGGTAGCCGTGATAGTTGAGGGTGGCAAAACCCATCGACACCAGGCCCATGTGCGACACGGACGAGTAGCCGATCATGTATTTGAGATCGGTTTGGCGCATGGCGATGAATGAGCCATAGACCACGTTGATAAAGGTGAGGACGTAGATCCACGGCAGGTGAAAGCGCGCGCCTTCGGGCATGAGCATGATGCCCACGCGCAGGGCGGCGAACGCGCCGAGTTTCATCAGCACGCCGGCGTGGAACATGGAGACGGCGGTCGGCGCGGCCACGTGTCCATCGGGGCTCCAATTGTGGAAGGGGTAGATGCCGCCCAACACGGCGAAGCCGAAGAACACGATCGGGAACCAGAGTCGCTCGAACGGGATCATCGAGCCGAAGAGGCTGACGTTGAAGTTGAGCGCTCCGGCGGCCTGCGCTTCGGCAATCTTGAGCATATCGAAGGTGTACACCCCGGTGGCTTTGCCGATGGCGAAATACATCGCCAGCGCGCCGATGAGAGAGAACACCGAGCCGATGAAAAGGAAGAGGGTGAGTTTCATCGCCGCGTATTCGCGGGTGACCTTCCAGCCCCAAATGGCGATGAGCAAGTACATGGGGAAGACGGCGATTTCGTAGAAGAAGAACAGCTGGAAGAGATCGAGCGAGACGAAGACGCCGAACACGCCGCTGGCGAGGATGAAGAGGAAGGCGAAGAATTCGCGCGGGCGGTCGTCGATGCCCCACGAGATGAGCACGCCGGTGAAGATGACGATGCCGGTGAGCAGAACCATCGGGTTGCTCACGCCGTCTACCCCCACGTGGTATTCGATGCCAAGTTTCGGTATCCAGGCAAACTTTTCGACGAATTGATAGCCGCCCGCCGACACGTCGTAAGTGAAGTACACCCACAGCGACAGCCCCAAACAGGCCGCCGCTCCGGCCAATGCCGCCACTCGCACTTCCGATTTGCGATCTTCGGGGAAGGCGAGCAACAGCACAGCCATGATAATGGGCGTGAGAGCGATAACACTCAAAAACGGAAAGTTCATAACAGCCTCACCAAGGGCAAACCCTAAAGGTCTTTGAGACCTTTAGGGTTTAGAGATAAGTTCTAACCCAATAAACTTACGACCGCTTTGTTGATCACGTCGGCCAGCCACCACGGCCACACGCCGATGACCAGCATGAGCGCCATGAGCGGGGCCACGGTGACGATTTCGCGCGCGTTCATTTCCATGCCATGCCCGGCCCACTTGGGGTTGCGCGGCCCGTGCAAAACTTTTTGGATGCCTTTGAGGATGTATGCCCCGGTGAACAACAGCCCCAACATGCCGATGGCGGTGACGGTGGTGAACACCGGCCACGATCCGCGCACGACGGCGAACTCGGACACGAAGCCGTTGAGGCCGGGCAGGCCGAGCGACGACATCGAACAGAAGAGCATCACCGCGCCGTAGACGGGCGCATATTGCCAGATGCCGCCGCCAAGTTCGTTGAGATCGCGCGTGTGCGCGCGTTCGTACACCACGCCGACGAGGAAGAACATGGCCGCCGCGGAGAGGCCGTGATTGAACATCTGCAACACCGCGCCCGTTCCGGCGATGGCCGCGCTCTGTCGCCAGCCTTCGGCATCCACACCGTAGGCCCGCGCCACCACGGCGATGCCTAGCACCACGAAGCCCATGTGATTCACCGACGAATAGGCGACCAGCCGCTTGAAATCGGTTTGGCCGAACGCGGCGAACGCGCCGAACACAATCGCCAGCATGGCGAGGAAAGCCAGCGCCGGAGCATAGGCGGCCGCCTGTTCAGGGAACAGCGGAAGCACGAGCCGCAAGAAACCGTACGCGCCGAGTTTGAGCAACACCCCGGCGAGGATCATCGAACCGGCGGTGGGCGCTTCGGTGTGTGCGTCGGGCAGCCAGGTGTGAAACGGCCACATCGGAACTTTGATGGCAAAGGCGAGGCAGAAGGCGAAGAACGAAACCGTTTTGATCGTGGGCATCGGCACGCCCGCAATCAGTTCTTTATCCAATCCCGGCCAGATGTTGAACAGCCGCACGATGTCGAACGTGCCGGTCGAGAGTCCGATCAACTGAATGGACAGGAGCAGGCCGAGCGACCCGGCCATCGTGTACACGAAGAACTTGAACGAGGCGTAGCGGCGGTTGGCGCTTCCCCACTGGTTGATGAGGAAATACATCGGCACGAGGCCGATCTCCCAAAAGAGGAAGAACAGCAGGAGATCGAGCGAGGCGAACACGCCGAACATGCCAGTCTCCAGCATGAGGAAGAGCATCATGTACGGCTTGATGCGATCTTGAATGCTGAACGAGGCCAGGAGCGCGAGGGGCGTGAGGATGCCGGTGAGCAAAATCATCGGCACGCTGATGCCATCCACCCCGACGTGATACGACGCGCCGATGGGCGCATACCACACCGCTTGCTCCACAAATCGGAAGCCCACGCCGCCCGCCGCATAGGCGAGCCACAGATAGATTGATAAGCCCGCTGGCACAAGACTCCACAAAAACGCCGCCCACTTGATCGCGCTCTTCTGATCGGAAGGGATCAACCCGATCAACACCATGCCGATCAGCGGGGTGAAGACAACGAGACTGACCAAATGCTCCGCAACGAAATTCATGTCACCGCTCCTACTTCACCAAGCCCGACAGCATGAGGTAATACACACCGCCGAAGGCGACGGCCACCAGCATGACAATGAGCAAATAGCTTTGAATGCGCCCGGTCTGAATGACGCGGAAGGATCGACCGAGCCACTGAGTGAAATCGGCCAGCCTGTCCGGCGGATCGTTGATGATCACTTTCTCGGCGCCCTTGAAGAAAATGCCAATGGCAACGGCAACGCGGGCCACGCCGTGCAGAAAGCCGTCGATGATGTTCTTATCCATCACTTGATACACAAGCACTTCCGAAATCCAGCGCGCCGGGCGCACGAAGATGAAGTCGTACAGTTCGTCGAAGTAATACTTGTTTTCGAGCAGGGTGTAGATCGGACCGAGCGGTTTCGCCAACGGATCGGGCTGCCCGGCCTTGAGCGGTTTCCAGCCGTACACGAGCCAGCCCAACGTGAGGCCGCCGACTCCAACGACAATGGACGCGAGCAACGGGAAGACGTTGAACTCCACTGCTTCGGGGTGTTCGATCAACGTGCCGCCGATGAATTCGTGGAAGCGATTCACGTTGAGATTGTGGAACAACTCGCCGAGCGCAGGGAAGTGTTCGGGCACGCCGACGAACCCGGCGAAGATGGCGAAGAACGAAAGGATGACGAGCGGCGTGGTCATCGTCCACGCGGTTTCCTGCGCGTGCTCCGCCGAGTGCGTGCGCGGCTCGCCGAGGAAGGTGAGCGCGATTTGGCGCATGGTGTAAAAGGCGGTGAGGAAGGCTGAGATCACCAACACCCAAAACACAAGTTGATTAGCCACAAACGCATCGGCCAGAATTTCATCTTTCGACCAGAACCCGGCGGTGACGAACGGGAAGCCGGACAGCGCGAAGCCGCCGATGAGAAACGTCCAAAACGTGATCGGCATCTTCTTGCGCAATGCGCCCATGTTGAACATATCCTGCGGATCGATGTGCTCGTGCGTGTGATGCACGCCGTGCTCGACGCCGTGAATGACCGAGCCAGAGCCGAGGAAGAGCAAAGCCTTGAAGAAAGCGTGAGTGATGAGGTGAAAGGCGGCGGCAATATACGCGCCGATGCCGAGCGCGGCGATCATGTACCCCAACTGCGAGATCGTCGAATAGGCCAGCACCTTCTTCACGTCGCGTTGAGCAACGGCGATGGTGGAAGCGAACAGCGCGGTGAAAGCGCCGATGAATCCCATGGCCATCATCGGCGGGGTGAGCGCCTCGCCGTGATGCCAACCCGCCGACATGAGCGGGAACATGCGCACCATTGCGTACACGCCCGCCGATACCATCGTGGCCGCATGAATCATCGCGCTCACCGGAGTCGGGCCTTCCATCGCGTCGGGCAGCCACACGTGCAGAGGGAACTGCGCGCTCTTGCCCACCGTGCCTGCGAACAGCAATAGCCCAACCATCGCCGCCACCGAAAGCCCGACGATGTACGACGGCGTCTCGGCGAGGTGATGCAACACGTCTTCGTTATACAAAATCTCGCGGAAGGACAGCGTGCCGGTGTGAAAGTAGAGGTACACGATGCCGAGCATCATGAACACGTCGCCGACGCGAGTGGTCATGAAGGCTTTGACGGCGGCCTGCCGCGGAGTGATCTTCTTCGGGTCGTCGTAGTTGCGCCCGTGCCAAAAGCCGATGAGCAGATACGAGCACAGGCCCATGATCTCCCAGCCGACGAACATCATAAGCAAATTGTCGGCCACCACCAACAGCAACATGCCGAAGGCGAACAGCGAGAGGAAAGCAAAGAAGCGCGAGTACATCGGCTCTACGCCGTTGTGCGCCGGAGAGCCGGTGGAGTGAACGTCGTGCGGATCGAGCCGGCCGCCGAAGTTGTGATAGCCCACGCTGTAAATGAAGATGAGCAAACAGGTGAGCGGCACAAAGAACAGCATTCCCGCCGTCAGCGGATCCACCATCACGCCCATGTTGAGGGCGCCATCCCCGGTGGGCAGCCACGGCACGCTGTGCCCGAACACCTCTGCGCCAAAATGTTCGGTGGTGATAGCCGTCAGAAAAACGTACAGGCTGATGATCCACGAGATCGCCATCAATACGATGGCAATGGTGTGGCTCAGGGCCTTGTTGCGATTGGCGAACAGCCAGATCAAAAAGAACGATAGCAGAGGCGGTACGGGGATGAGCCAGATAAGGGTTTCAATTGGCATAGATGCTCCGTACCCCCACCCTCCCCTCCCCCATCGCGTGCCGCGATGGGGGAGGGGCGAGGGGAGGGGGTCACCATTTCATCAAATTCATCTCATCGGCGATAACGCTATTGCGGCGGCGGTAAATGGAGATGATGAGCGCCAGCCCCACCGAGGCTTCGGCGGCGGCCACCGCGAACACGATGACGGCAAACACCTGCCCGTTGATGTTCGTCGGCTGGAGATACCGCCAAAAGGCCACGAGGTTGATGATTACTGCGTTCATCATCAGCTCCACGCCCATCAGAATCGCCACAGCATTTCGGCGCGACAACACGCCGTAAAGGCCAATGCAAAAGAGTGCGGCGGCGAGAGTGAGATACCAGTTGAGAGGAACCATTGCTGTAATCCTTCAATTTCCAATTACTGATTACAAATTATTGCCACCGGTTACAGGTAATTGGCAAGTAGTAACTGAGGGTTGGCTATTTCTTCTCGCCCGCCACGGCAATCGCGCCGACGAGCGCGACGGTGAGCAGAACCGACGCGATCTGGAAGGGGACAACGTATCCGTCCGGGCTGGCGAGGGCTTTGCCCAACGCGCTGATACTGAGCGAGGTGTCCACCGACGGAAGCGCAGGCCACACAGGGGCATTGAGCAAGGCGGCCACCGAGGCCAACGCCGCCGCCGCAATCGCCAAGCCCAGCGGCCACTGGCTGTTGGTTTGCTCCGAGCCATCGGCCATCACTCGCCGGGTGAGCATCACGGCGAAGATGATGAGAATAGCGATAGCGCCGATGTACAGCACCACTTGCACGGCGGCCATGAAACCGGCGTCGAGCAAAACAAACAACACGGCAATGGAGAAAAGGGTGGCGATGAGGCACAGCGCGGCATGAACAAGATTCCGCATCGTGACTACCAACACCGCCGAGATCAGCGTGACAGCGCCGACGATAAGAAATAGGATTTGAGAGATGCTCATGCGTTATCTTTCCAACGGATCAATGCGCCGAAGCGGGAGCGTGCCCATGTTCGTCGTGGTGGCCGTCTCCGCCGTGGGAGGCATGTTCTTCGTCGTGGCCGCCTTCGGCTTCCGCGCGGGCCTGTCGCGCCGAGCGGCGGATCAACTCGAACACGAACCACAGCAGAGCCACATTGGCCGCGAACAGCGTCACCGTCCGCGCCATCACACTCGCGCTCGCGGCGAACTCGTTCATCACCATCATCACCAACGAAGTGACGACTAATGCGCCCAGCGCCAGCGGCGTGAAAAATTTCCAGTTGAGCGAAAGGAGATGATCGATGCGGATGCGCGGAAAGGTGGAGCGTGACCACACCACCACAAAATAGACGGCGAAAGTTTTGATGAAAAAGTAAACGAGGCCGAGAAGCGGAAACTCTTTGGCAAACGGCCCGTTCCAGCCGCCGAGAAACAGCGTGGCCGTGAGCGCGGCGATGGTGAAGGCATGCAAGAACTCGGTGAGCATCCACATGCCGAACTTCATGCCGGTGTATTCGATATGGTATCCGGCCACAATTTCGGACTCGGCTTCCAGCAAATCGAACGGCGCGCGGCCAATCTCGGCCACGGAAGTGATGAAGAACAAAGCCGCCGCAATGGGAGCCATCCACAAATACCACATCGAGTCCTGCCGCTCCACGATGTCGGCCACATTCATCGAACCGGCCAACAACACCGGCACCATGAGCGCAACGATCATCGGCACTTCATAGGCCACCAACTGCGCCACCGTGCGAAACGCGCCCAACAGCGCGAACTTGTTGTTCGACGACCATCCGCCCATCATGATGGCAATGGTGCCCAGCCCGCTGATGCCGATCACGTACAGCACGCCCACGTTGATCCGCGCCCCGACCATTGTGGACGCCAACGGCACCACCGCCCACAGCGTCACCACCGAGAGCACGCCCACCAGCGGCGCGAGGTTGTAAACGATTTTGTCGGCGCCCGTTGGGGTGATGTCCTCTTTGCCGAGCAGTTTGATCACATCGGCAAACGATTGCAGAAGCCCGTACGGCCCGGCGCGGTTCGGCCCGAGCCGATCCTGAAAACGAGCCGCCAACTTCCGCTCGAGCCAAATGGTGAAGATGGGGATGAGCAGGGCCATCGTCGCCAGCGACACAATTGCCACCAGCGTGACGATGACCGTCACCCACGGCTCCGGCACCCCGAGCGACCCGATCCACCACCCCAGCAGTTTCCAAAGATAAACAATGATATTGCCTATACCATAGTCATTGAAATCTGGCATAGCCTCTCCAATAGTCCGTGTTGAACACCCAATTAACACTCAATACCCAATACCGGTGCGATCAGTATTGGGTATTGGGCATGATGTCTTCTGTTATACCCACTCCAACGCGCCTTTGCGCCACACGTAAATGAGGCCTTCGGCGAGAAGGAAGATAAAAATGATTCCTTGAATCGCCATGTACAGCGGCAGGGCATTGTGCGCCACCGCCCATGGAAAGAGAAACACCGTCTCCACATCGAAGACGACGAAGACCAGCGCGAAGATGTAATACTGAACCTTGAACTGCACCCACGCTTCGCCCACCGTTTCGATGCCGCATTCGTAGGTTTCGTATTTGGCTGGGTTGGGCTTCTTGGGGGCTAACACATACGCCGCCGCAATGGGCACGATGGGGAAAACGATACCGATGAGCAAAAAGAGTCCAACGAAAATCCAGTCAGCCTGCATAAGTTCTCCTCAGATGTTGGCTGGGCAACTTGCCGAGACTTGGGATTCACAAACTCTGACCCAATTTGTGCCAAACTTCGCAATGGTAGCAGAGGTTTATTGAAACTGTCAAGGATTTACGGCGGCGAATAAAAAGTGATCACGCTCACTTCATCGCCCGGCACAGGGTCACTACTGTCATTGGCAAACGCCACTGTGAACGTGAATGCAGTGGATTTGCATCCGCCCGCCGACGTGCAGGACAAATTGATCCGCACCGGCTTCGACTCGCCCGGTATGTAGTTACCGATCGGAAACATGGCCGACCCGGCGGGCAAAGATGGCTCGCGCAGTGGAGTCACGGTTGTGTCGCCCAACTGCACAGCATAAAAGAATCCGTTGGTCTGTTTGCCACCGGCATTGATCCGCAGTGTGAAACTCTGCGGCTGATCGGTCGTGTTGGTCACCGTGCAATCGTAAAAACTGCGAACTTGGTCGGCATCGGCGCAGGCCAGCGTCACGTTCGACGACGGCGGCGAAACGGCGGCGGGCTGGGCAACAGTGGGCTCTGCCACCGCATCGGTCGAAACGGGCGCAGAGGCAATCGTCGGCAAGCCGAGTCGCGACCCAAAATACAGATACGCCCCTGCCCCACCGATTATCAACAATACAATCAACGCCAGCGCAACATTCAACGCCATCAATCCCCCCAAACGCCCCGACACCGATTTGAGCGCAGTCGTATTCTTCTCCAACTTAAACTCAAGTTCTTTTACTGCCGCCTCACTGCTCCCATTCACCGGCGCGGCTTGCTTCGCGGGAGTCTCCTGCCTCACAACTGAAGCGCGCAGCCACGCCGCAAGATCCTCCAACGATTTGAGCGCGGCCTGCACTTTGGCCTCTTGCGCCTCTTGCGATTTCCTTTGCTCTATCTGCGCTTTGACAAACCACTCCGGCGGCGCTGCCTGCAAATTGTTCAACCCCGCCGCCAATTCCTTTTGCGCCTCTTTCAACGACTCGCGCTGCCCTTCGGCGTGCTCGTCGTACATGCGGATCAACTCGGCGCGCAATCGCGCAGTTTGATCCTCCTGCAATTTTTTGCTGGCCGCTTCCAATCGACTCGCAAAATCATTCTGGAATTTCTCCAGCGCCGACTCAACACTGGCCGACTGCTCCTCCCGACTCTGCCGCAGAGCCTCCGCCTGCCTCGCCCGTTCCTCCTCCCGCGCCTGCCTCAACGCCGCCATTTGTTTTGCGTGCGCTTGCTCCTGCGCCAGCAGAGCCGCGCCCTGCACAACGCTCTTCAACGATTCCTGCTGTTCCGCGAATCGTCGGATCAACTCGCGGGTCAGCGCATCATCACCGGGCGGTTCGCCCTTCTCTTTCGCCAACTGAATCCGCAACCCGGCGGCAGATCGAATCTCCGCGCTCTGCGCGGCGGCAAACATGAAACTGCTCAACGCCGCCGACGAATCGCCGCGACTCAATTCGATCTCGCCGCGCTGATAGGCCCACAACGCCGACTGCAACCGGGCCGCCTCTCCGCTCGTGGCCGGCCACAACATGGCCGCCGCCAATGCCGACCCGGCCCCAACCCAATCGCCATCCGCGAGCGATCTCTTTCCCTCCTCTAATTTCCGCCGCGACATCATTTCCACCAACGCCCCCCGCTCCCGGTCGCCATCCTCTTTCCACAGATCGGGATATTCGCTCGCGGCGCGATCGAACAGTGACAACGCCGTGCTCCAGCCATCGGGCTTTTCGGCGGCGGCCAGCGCGCGGCCTCGCTCCACAAGCCGCGCAAAGTTTGCTCGCCGCGCTTGCTCGGTCGTTTCGCGCCGCGCGGCATACGGATCGCGCCGCCCGTGCTTGCCGTAAAAGTCGGCGATAGATTGGCGCAGTGCGGCAATCTTTTGGGCGCACAACGGATCCGGGCCGTGCAGAACATTGGCCGCCAATCGTTCGTGGCGATTAGCCCGATCCTCGGCCAAGGCCAGCGTGGACTCGGCCTCTTCGAGATTCCAACTTTCGTGGATGGCCGCCGATCCGGATTCGGACAGGGCGAGGCTTTGCGCGCACATCGAAAGAGCCAAAACGCAATCGCGTGCGCGTTCGCGCTTTGCGGGATCGAATTGCGCTTCGTCGAAGAAAGTCACGCCGTGATCCCATGCTCGACGCGCTTGCGCGTATTGGCCGCCGCGCATCAGCGCCAATGCTTCGCCGAGCTGCAAGCGCTGGAATGCGCCGTCGGGGCCGAGGGTGGCGGCGGTGTTTGCCAACAGCGCCCAACGGAAATACGATTCGTCGGGGTGGCGGCGCGCGGCCACGCGCAGATCGAGCACGGCATCGGCGTGTTTGCGCCCGGCCATGTGCTCATCGACGACGGCGGCCATTTCACTTTTGAGCGAGTCGGTTAATCGCGCGCGGGCTTCATCGCTGAGGCCGCCTTGTTTCACTACGGCCATGTCGAGCCAATTCAATCGGGCGAAGCCGCCTTCGGCGAGGCGAGCCTGCCACAGCGGATCGTTGTCGGCCCAGCGCGCGCGCTGTTCGGCGATGAGTTGCCGGAGTTCGCCGATCACAGTGTCGGCGTCCCCGTCGAAGCCGCCGCGCAATGCGCGCCGCACGAGAGTCCGTGTGCCCCACGAAAGCGCGTCCCATGCGCTGAGGGTCGGATCGCCGGGGCGGCCCGCGCCGAGCGAGTCGGCGTCGGTCACGCCGCGCCAGTCGGCAAAGATGTCGGCCATGAGTTGGCCGAGTCGGGCCAGCATCGTTTTGTGCGCGTCGGGGTCATTTGTGGCGTACACATTCCAATCGATCATGCGCGCGGTGATCGCGCCGCGTTCATCGTAGGCAATGATGATGTTGGAGGGTTTGAGGCTGTCGGTGAGGATGACATCGGGCGCGGCTTGGCGCGCGGCGGCGAGGAGGTCGAGGATTTGCGCGCAGATGTCGAGGCCGGTGATTTCGGAGAAGACCGGGCTTTCGCTGATGTTGGCGCCGCTGGCCCATTCGACGGCACAGCACGGAAAGTCAGGCGGCCACGTGGAGCCGGGCTCCGACGGATCCGGAAAATACATTATCGCCAAAGATCACGACGATGGGATCGGACTCTTGCGGGATGATGGCCAATCGCTTGAGGCTGTCCTCCTGCAATTCGTCGGCAAGTTCGCGGAAGTCTTCTTCGAGTCCGCGCCCGGCGAGATAAACGACGACCGCCGCCCCGCCGCTGAGCGGGCCGAGAATGGGGCTGGTCGAAAGTTTGGCGACTGCGTTGCGATATTCGGCGGGAGAGGCGGCCAATTCGGCGTGGGTGAATTCGTCTTCGGAAACGAAGTGAAGAGCGTTGCAACGCAAAAAGGCCGGGAAGCGTTTTTGGACGGAGTGATGAACGATATAGCCAGAGGCAATTTTGAGGGCGGGGCGGGGAGTATAGGGGCTGGTCATGGGCGCGAGATTCAAATCGGCGGCAATGAAATTATAGTCCAGCGCTCCGATTCGGGATACCGAATTTTGGATTGGTATAATGCCCGCGTGAGCGTTTCGATCTCTGCCGCCGAGTGGGATGCGTTTGTGGCCGCCCACCCCGATGGACACATTTTGCAATCCCCTGCATGGGCTGATCTCAAATGCGCGTTCGGGTGGAGCGCGGCGCGGGTGGGCATCCGCGAAGGCGGCCAACTCGTGGCGGGGGCACAAATTCTCTTTCGCCCTCTGCCCACGGCTCTGTTCACAGTGGCCTACATTCCCAAAGGGCCGTTGGCGGATTGGAATAATGAAACGCTGGTGGAGTTCCTTTTCAAATCGCTCGACGAAGTGGCGAGATCGGCGAATGCGGTTTTTCTAAAGATCGAACCGCAAACTCCAAATTCCAAATTCCAAACTTCAAACTTCAAACCGAGCCCGCACACCATCCAGCCGAGGCGGACTCTGGCGGTGGACTTGAGGCCGGACGAGGAATCGATTCTGGCGACGATGAAACAGAAGACGCGATACAACATTCGGTTAGCGGCGAAGAAAAACGTGATCGTCACGCTGTCGGATGATGTGAATGCGTTCTGCGAATTGATGAAAGCCACCGGCGAGCGCGACCGGTTCGGCGTGCACGACGCGGCGTATTATCGAAAGGCCTACGAGTTGTTTCATCCGGCGGGGCGAGCGCAGTTGTTCATCGCCGCATTCGAGGGCAAGCCGCTGGCCGGGCTGATGCTGTTCACACTGGGCAAGCGCGCGTGGTATTTTTACGGCGGATCATCCGACGAGGAGCGCAACCGGATGCCAGCCTATTTGCTCCAATGGGAAGCGATGCGCTGGGCGAAAGCGCGCGGTGTCGAAGAATACGATCTGTGGGGCGTGCCGGATGAGGACGAAGAGACGCTCGAAGCCAATTTCGAGAGTCGGCGCGATGGGTTGTGGGGAGTGTATCGCTTCAAGCGCGGGTTCGGGGGAACGCTGACCCGATCATCGGGCGCATTCGACCGAGTGTATTCGCCGATGCTGTATCAATTCTATTTGTGGTATGTGAGCCGACGAAAGACGAGTGACCGCTTCGCGTGACAAATGACGAATGACGAAAACACCATCATTCGTCATTCGTCATTCGTCATTTGCCAGTTTTGCGTTGCCTCCCCTCCTCATCACCGACCCCGTCCGTTGGGACTCCGCCCTCGCCGCTCTGCCCGCCGCGCATCTTTTGCAGTGCTGGCAGTGGGGCGAGTTCAAATCGCATTATGGGTGGTCGGCGAAACGGCTGTTGTGGAAAGACGGCGAGCGCCCGGTGGCCGCCGCTCAAATCCTCAAGCGAAGGATCGGCCCGCTTTCAATTCTGTATGTGCCCAAAGGCCCCTGCCTCGATTGGGCCGACACGGCGCTCGCTACCCGTGTCCTCTTTGATCTCGAAGCCCTCGTCCGCCGCGAGCGAGCCATCTTCATCAAAATCGATGCGGAGTTCGCCGCCCCACCCTCCACGCTCCACGCTTCACGCTTCACTCCGTCGGCATCGCAGGTGCAATTCAAGAACACCGTGCATCTCGATCTCACTCGCGCCGAAGAGGAGATCATTGCCTCATTCAAACAGAAGACGCGCTACAACATCCGGCTCGCCGAGCGCAAAGGGGTCAGTGTCCGCGCCCCTGCCCCGCTCGATGTTCCCTACGATCTCCTCTACCGCCTCTACGCCGAAACATCGGTGCGCGATGGTTTCGTCATCCGCCACGCCGACTACTATCGCGATGCGTGGGGCAGTTTCATTGAGTCGGGCCGCGCCCAGCCCTTCATCGCCGAAGTCGAAGGCCAGCCCGTCGCCGCCATCATCGTCTTTCATTTCGCCGGGCGCGCGCTGTATATGTATGGCATGTCGAGCGGTCAGCACCGCGAAAAAATGCCGAACCATCTTTTGCAGTGGGCGGCCATTCGCTGGGCCAAAGAGCGCGGTTGCGCCGTCTACGATTTTTGGGGCGCGCCCGATGTGTTCGACGAATCGGATCCGATGTACGGCGTGTGGCGATTCAAGGAAGGCTTCAACGGCGCGCTCATCCGCACCCCCGGCGCATTCGATTACGCGCCGTCGCCCGCGCTCTATCGACTCTACACCCTCATCCTGCCCCGCCTGCTCGACGCGATGCGACAGCGCGGCAAAGCGCAAACGCGCCGCGCCCTCGCCGACTGACACATCTCCTCAACATCTCCACAAATCATTCACACCGTTTGCGATAGAATAGCGGCATGACTCCACGAAAGATTTTGATTACAGCGATAGTTTTGGCATCGATCACGGCCGCTTGCCGCCCGGGCCGATTCCGAATCACCGCCCCGCCTCCCCCGCCGGACTCCGCCGAACCCACCCGAGCCCTCGCCAGCACCCTGCCTCCGAGTCAAACTCCGGCCCCGCGCACGCCCGCGCCCACCTTCGACTTTCCATCGTATCTTCTCACGCAAGCCTACGCCAACCACACGCCGCAAGCCACTGCCACCGCGCTCCCTCAACCCTCCTCCACCCTCCACCCTCCGCCCGACGAAGACGAGAACTCGATCCTCTTCGTCGGCAAAGTCGCCGAATTTCAAGCCGGGCTGGATAACGCCCAACCCGGACAGTACACCGCCCGCCTCGTCATGTGTCCGCTCAACGTCGCCGAATGCAACGAAGGCAAAGGCTGGCAAAACGTCGGCGGCGATTCGATCAACTTCGTGATTACGCCATGAACCTTCCCCCGCGCCTCCGCTTCGCCCACCTCCCCACCCCGCTCGAACCCCTGCCCCGCCTCACCGCGCATCTGGGCGGCGCCGAAATCTGGATCAAGCGCGATGATCAAACCGGCCTCGCCGGCGGCGGCAACAAAACGCGCAAGCTCGAATACCTCCTCGCCGACGCGCGGGCCAAAGGCGCGCGCACCATCATCACCGGCGGCGCGCGGCAATCGAATCACTGCCGGCAGACGGCGGCGGCTTCGGCCCGAGTCGGTTTGCGCTGTGTGCTCGCTCTGGGCGGCGACCCGCCCCGCGAGATCACCGGCAACATTTTGTTGGATGAACTGCTCGGCGCAGAGATCGTTTGGACTCACGATCAGACTCGCGAGGCGGTGATGCAATCGACCTTCGAGAAAGAGGCCGCCTCCGGCAACGGGCCTTATCTCATCCCCAGGGGCGGCTCGAACGTGATCGGCGCATCAGCCTACGCCGCCGCCGTGCAAGAACTGGCCAACCAATTGCTCGACGGGGCAGGGTCCGGGGGCGGGGGTTTCACCCGCATCTGCTTCGCTTCCTCTTCCGGCGGCACACACGCCGGACTGGCCGTCGGCGCGAGGGCCGTGATGCCCAATACCGAAGTGCTCGGCTTCAGCGTGGAGGAGCCACTCGATGAACTGAAATCGAACGTGGCCCGCCTCGCTACCGACACCGCCGCGTATCTTGGCCTGACCTTTGCCTTCGCCCCCGCCGACATCGCCGCCAACGCCGATTACATCGGCGCGGGCTATGCTCTCATGGGCGACCGCGAGCGCGAAACGATTCGGATGCTGGCGCAACTCGAAGGCGTTTTGGTGGATCCGGTGTACACGGGCAAAGCCTTCGGGGGAATGATCGATTTGATTCGCAAAGGCCTCATCGGCAAAAACGAGCGCGTGCTATTCTGGCACACCGGCGGCCAAACCGCGCTGTTCGCGTATGCGGATCAATTGATCGCTCATCGCTGATCACCCTCTCGAATCAAAAAAGCCCGCTCCCAAAACGGAAGCGGGCTTTTTCATTGTCTCATGCTATTTCTTCGTCCCCTCCGCCGCTTGAATCTTGAACTTCATGATCTGCGCCTCGATGAGGCCGTCTACCATCGTCATATCCACCTTCATGCCATGATCATCGAGAAACTTCTTTGCCAGATCGAGCGCGTATTTCTTCTTTTGCTGACCCACCGATACGCCCACGGTCACCGCCGTTGCCTTCAGCCCGCTCTGCTCGGCGGCCAACACCGCGCTCTCCACCGCCTTCTCGATCAGCGCGGCGCGCGTGGCCGGTGAATCCATCGGCGGCGCGGCATGGTTGAACTGCTTGAGCACTTCGGCTTCCAAGACAGTGGCAACCGTGCCCACATCGATTTTGACTCCGAGCCGATTGAGGTAATCCTGGGCCACCTTCAGCGCATAATCCTTTTTGGCCGCGCCGCCCGCCACTTGCCTGCTCAGCCCGGCCTGCTCGGCGGCGCGCACCGCAATCGCCCCGATCGATTCGAGAGTCGCTAACTGCTCTTGCGTCAGTTTACTTTTCACCTCATCGGCTTTTTGCTTCAGCCAATAAGCCGCCGCCGCCACCAGCACCGGAATGGCGACCACCAACAAGCCCTGCGCCAACAAAGTTAGAAAGCTGCTCAATACGTCCATGGATATTCCTTGTTCTCGAATGCTAAAGGGGAATGCGGATGAACGCTGATTGAAAAAGATAAACGCTGATGATTTTGATCAAAAGGAATCAGCGTTCATCTAATCTATCCGCGTTTATCAGCGTTCCCAGATCTACCCGTGCGACAACGAGATCACATGCTGATATTCGACTTCGGCAGGGTGAAGATGAAACGACTGCCCGTGCCCACTTCGCTTTCGCCCCAAATCTTGCCGCCGTGCGCCTCAACGATCTCGCGGCAAATTGCCAGCCCCAGCCCCATGCCGCCGTAACGGCGCGTCGTGCCGCCGTCCACTTGATAGAAGCGATCGAAGATGCGCGCCAGCTTCTCGGCGGCGATGCCGATACCGGTGTCTTCCACTTCCACCCGCACTTCTGAATCCTGCTCCTTCACGCGCAGAGTCACTTGGCCATTGGGCCGGTTGAATTTGACGGCGTTGCTCAACAAGTTGTCGAGCACTTGCCCCAACCGCTCTTCGTCCACCACCACCGTCACCGGCTTCTCCGGCGTTTCGACGACGATCTTCTGCCCGGACTGCCCGGCCGAGATGCGCGCGGCCAACACCGTCTGCTTCACCATCTCGTCCAGTTTCACCGGCCTCCGCTCCAGCCCCGATAACTTCAGCCGTTGCAGACTCACAATATCGTTCACCGCTTTGGTCAGCGTCACGCACTTGCGCCGCACGATCTCCAGCCCGTCGGCCTGCTCTTTAGTCAGCGGACCAATGCCTTCGGTCTGCATCAACTCCACGTAGCCGAGAATGAAGGTGAGCGGCGTGCGCAGTTCGTGCGACACGTTTTGGATCAATTCGTCTTTCAGTTTGTCGGCTTCCTTCAGTTCGGCGTAAGCCTTTTCCATCTCGTCGGCGTGCGAGCGCAGGTTGCTCACCAGCCGCACATTCTCAATCGCCACCGCCGCCCACTGCGCCAGCGTCTCGGTCACATTCAAATCATCTTCGTTGAACTTGCCTTCGGTCTTGTTCAGCAGTTCCAGCACGCCGATCACTTGCCGCCGGATGAGCAGGGGCACCGCCACCACATTGATCGTCACCAACCCGGTCGTCTGATCGACTCCGCGATAGAAGCGCGGGTCTTTGCGCACATCGTCCACCAACGCCGGTTTGCCGTTCTGCGCCACCCAGCCAATCACTCCATAGCCAATCGGCACTTGCACACCCACCAGTTGGGCGCTCTCCTTCGGCCCCACAACGGCCCGAAAGGCCAACTGTTTCGTGCTCTCGTCAACAAGCAGTATCGATCCGGCTTTCGCGCCGAGCACTTGCACGGCCTGCTCCAGGATCGTCTGCGGCGCCGACTCGAAGTCGAGCAGAGAGGCCATCGTGCGCCCGGCGTTGTTGATGGCCATCAATTGCCGGGTTCGGTTGAGCAGATCGGCTTCGCGCTCTTTCAATTCCGAGAGGTCGGACACCACCATAATATCGCCCACGCCGCTGTGCTGGCCGGGCACATGCACCGCCAGCACCGGCAGGGCCGTGCCGTTCTTTCGCAACAACCGCTTCTCGAACGAACTCGTGCCGCTCGTGCGCGCAATCCACGCATCGGTGGATTGCCGGTCGCCGGTATGGATCATGTCCACAATACTGCGGCCCACCAGTTCCGATTCCTCGAACCCCAACATGCGGCACAAGCGGCGGTTGACGAAGGTGATGCGGTTGCTGTGATCGAGCATGATCAACCCATCGCCCATCGTGTTGACCAGCGTTTGCAGGAACATCTTTTCGCGCCGCGTTTCCTGCTCGCGCACTTCCAGCCGCTTCACCAGCCGCAGGTTCTCCACTGCCATTGCCGCCTGGCTCGCCAACACATTCAACAAGCGCGGGTCGGGCGATTCGATGCGGGCATCGCCGCGCCGGGCAACGAGCATCACGCCAAGAATTTTTCCGCGAAGGATGAGGGGCAAAAGGCTGGCCGTGCGCGCGCCGGCGGCTTCCAATCCGCGCGTGAGCACCTCGCCGCCGGGCATGCGGTTGAGCGAGGGCATCGTCTGTTCGATTAACGCTTTGTCAGTGAGAGCCACTTGGCACAGCGGGCTGATCTGCGCCGAGAGAGGGAAGACCACTTCGCCGGGCCCGCCTTTGATGAGCCGCAGAAATGCTTGCGAGGCTTCGGCGCCGCCGAGGCTGGCTACCGCCATCGATTTGAGATTGCGCCCCTCATCGTCGATAGCCAATATCCACGCCAGCGCCGCGCCCGCCGTCATCATCGCCCCGTTGGCGATCTCGATCAACAAACTGCTGGGCTGTTGATCGCCGCGCGGGCGCTGAAGCGCGGCTTTGATTCGCACCGCCAGATCAACCGGGTCAACCGGCTTGGTAATGTAATCGTCGGCTCCGGCGCGCAGGCCCTCGGCGCGATCGCTGGGATGCACTTTGGCCGTGAGCATCACAATGGGCACGTGCGCCAGACGAGGGTCGGCTCTCATGCGCCGGCACACTTCGAGGCCGTCCATATCCGGCATCATGAGATCGAGCACGATCAGATCGGGCGGCTCGTTGGCGGCGACCTTCAGCGCATCGCCCCCCGACATGGCGCTGCTCACCTCATAGCCCTGCCCGCGCAAAATGTAGCCGATCAGTTGTACGGTCTTATCATCATCGTCAACAACGAGAATTCGTTTGGCCACGGCTGTATATTAGTCCCGAAACGGCAAGTGAGCAACCCTCACCACAGCATCCCCAATTTCAATCTCAGCGCCCGACTCGGCTTGCGCCGGGCGCGCGAATCCCAACCCGATCCAACCCCAACGCGGTGAGTGAGTCACACTGGTGATGGTGACTCCGCCGCCGAACTCGCCCATCGTCAACTGGGACGCCGACTTCAGGCCCACCAACGTCTTCGCCAACTTGCCGCGGCTTTCCATGCGGGCAATGATCTCCTGCCCAATATAACAGCCCTTCGTAAAACTAACCTCCCCCCACAGGGCGGCTTCCAACGGAATGAACCCCTCGCCGATCTCGTGTCCGTAGATCGGGAGACCGGACTCCACGCGCATCACTTCATACACATCTGAACCGGCCTCCACCGCGCCGGCCGAGGCCGCCGCCGCCCACCAGCCTTTCATCGCCTCTCGATCCATCACCGCAAAGAAGCCGCCTCCGGCCACCGCATCGCCCCGCCCCACAATCAACCCATCGCGCTCCATCACGCAATAGGGTTTCAGGCTGCTCGCGCCCGGCAATAATTTTTCAGCGACCGACTCGGCCTGCGGCCCGAACAAAACGAACTGCCCCAATTCGGCGCTGGCGTCGGCAAACTTCACATCATCGTTGAAGAATACGTAACTCGACAGCCAACGGCGGATCGTTTCCGCCGCGTCCGCACTGCCGAGAATGAGCGCGCGTTCGCCGAGATGGATCACGATGATGCGATCCACCATTCGAGCCAGCGCAGTGGTGAGCACGGTGGCCCGGCCCTCGTTCACCGCCATGCCGCGCAGATCGTTGGTGGACATGCGGTGAATGAGATCGATCCGATCGCGCCCGGTGGCCCACAACCGCGCGCGATCCGATGCATCCACAATTCCGCATCCATCAACGATTTGGCGATAGGTCTCCAACGACTCCGCGTTCATCAGAAATGTGATGGGTTTATCTCTGCTTTCACTGCCGAGACACAGAGTTCACAGAGTGTTTTTTTCTCTCCGCGTTCTCCGCGACTCTGCGCTGAATCAAACACCGCTATTTCTTCGCCGCCTTGTTTTGCCCTTCGTTGGTGCGCACGAACCAAAAGGCCAGCCCCGCGCCCACCACGACAGTGCCGACGATGATGCCCACCGCGCTTCCAGCCGCGATGAGCCACTGCGTTTGATTCATTAATCGCGCTTGCGCCATCCACTGCTCCCACTGGCTCCACGCGGAAAAAGCCACGAACAACACGAGCACTACAACCAGCCAGATGGCGAATTGGCGAGTCTCGGTCTGCTCCGGAATGGCTTTGTAGGAATACGCCGGAACGTGCGGCGCGGCCGCGTTCGCATCGGGTTTTGGGCCGCCCGGGGCGCTGGGCTTGGCCGATTGCAGTATGCCGCCCAATTGCTTGAAGGCAAACGACAACGCGCCGCCCACGACTATCGTGAGAACAACGATGCCCGCCAGCGAGCCGACGAATATCGCGCTCACGTTGGGATCGCTGGGCAGAGTATAAGTTGTGATGGTATATGAGAACCCACCGGCAATGACCGCCGCGCCGAGGGCGAACAATACTATGATACCGACAATGGTAAGCGTGCGCTGCATCTTCTCTCTCCTCCGTGCCGACAATTTTATACGCAACCGCGTCAAGCGCAATCCCTCACCCCTAACCCCTAACCCCTCTCCCTGTGGGAGAGGGCCGGGGTGAGGGATCGCCAGCGCCTCACCGTTTCGCGGGCCAGGCAGTGGGTGGCGTCGAGCACGGCCAGCCCGTCGGGAGTGTTCGCGCTCACCGCGTTGAGGTCGGTGCAGGCGATGAGGATGGCGTCAACGGAGTCAGATTCCAACATCTCGACGAGCCGCCGCCACGAGTCGCGGGCCGGTTCCAGAGTCGGCGAGGTTTTGATCGCATGCAGAGTCTCACCCACCATCGCCTGCCATTCCTCTTTCACCGTCAGATCGATTCCGTGTTGCGCCGCCCCGCGCTGATACAACCCGGACTCTGTGGTGAGGCGCGTTGCCAACAGCGCCATCTTCTTCGCGCCCGGCGGCATGGCCCGCAGGGCAACGTCGATCATATTGATCAGCGGCACGCTCACGCAGGCGGTAACGTCGTCGAAATATACGTGCGCCGAGTTGCAGGGCATGGCGATGAAACTCACGCCGGTCGATTCCAGTTTTTGCAGTCCGGCGCAGAGGGCGCGTTTCATTGCCGCGTGATCGATGGGGCGGTCGTCGTAGAACGGCGTGGGCAGTGAATAGATCATCATCGGCGGGAAGTCGAGGTCTTCTTTCGCGCCGTACTGCCGCTGGCATTCGGTGACGACCAAGTCCACGAACGGCGCGGTGGAGCGCGGCCCCATTCCGGCGAGGATGCCGATGGTGGGCGACGAGTCAGTGATCATGGCATTCCGGAAAGCGTCATTGCGAGCGCCCGAAGGGCGCGAAGCAATCTGGAACTTCGGCGGGAGATTGCTTCGGGCGCGTTGCACCCTCGCAATGACTGTTGGCTTGGAATCAAGTTATGCAACGCCTTTCCTTTCACAACAACCCCGGCTGTTCGTTCGCTTCCGGCTTCACCCTTCCGGCTTGCTTGAAGGTGACGGACGAGGGCGGCATGTTCACCGTTTTGCCGGTGAGCAGTTCGGCGATGGAGAAGATTTGCAGTTTGGGGTAATCCTTATCCCATCCCGGCGAGTGATACACTCCGGCGCTGGCCGCCTCACGTTCCATTTCGCGGGTGGGGGTTTCGAGGGTGATGAAGAGGCCCATCGCCGCGCCCTCGCGCTCCACCGCGCCGCGCAAGTCGCGCACGTCGCCGCTTTTCACTTTGCCGCTCTTCACTTGCGCGAGCGCGCGCTTGGCTTTGCCGCTCGCGTCGTCGATGAAAGTGATCACGCCGTCGATGCCGCGATCGGCGCCTTTCTTTCCCGTCTTCGCCCCCACCCGACGCGGCGCGTCACCCTCCCCCGCAAAGCGGGGGAGGGACAGGGTGGGGGCGCCACCCAACGGCCTCGCCTTCACCAGCGACAGCGCCCACCATTGGAATTGATAGCGATCATCGTGGGCGAGTTGCTGCGCCGAGGGCAGGTCTTCCGGTTCGCCCCGCACGTCGTAATCTTTCTTTTCGTCGAGGCCGAACGAATCTTTGAGCCGGTATTTTTGCAGGGCGATGGAGAGGTGGGTGATGTCGATGCCGATCCACTGGCGGCCCAGCTTTTGCGCGGCGGCTACCGTCGTGCCGCACCCGCAAAACGGATCGAGCACCACATCGCCCGGATTACTGCTGGCGTTGATGATGCGTTCGAGGAGGGCGAGAGGCTTTTGGGTGGGGTAGCCGAGGCGCTCGGCGGCAGAACCTTGTAGCGGAGGAATGTCAGTCCAAACATCCGGCACTTTGGGGCCCTGTTGCTCATGCAAATAGACTTTTCGCCGTATTCTTCCATCCTTCGTTGGAGGGAATATCAATCTGCCATCCGAGTCTAGTTGTTTCATTATTTCTAGGCTGACTCGCCAACCATTTGTCGGTGGAGGGTAGCCTTTGTATTCATACGTCAAGTTGGGGCGAGGGTTCGGACTATCAAGCGGGGCGCTCTGATACGGGCCTCGCCCATTATTATCGTCAAACTTGAATCTGTCGTGATACTCGCCGTCCGGTTCAGCGAATACAGAGTTGAATGCATACTGGTTGGATTTTGTGTAGCGGAGAATCGAGTCGTGCACATCGCCAAACTTTCGGCGGACATCACCTTTGACCGCAGTCCTTTGCCAAACAATCTCGTTCGCAAAGTTCTCTGGCCTAAAAATCGTATCCAGCACAATCTTGAGATAGTGACTCGCCGTCGGGTCGCAATGCAAATACAAACTGCCGGCGGGTTTGAGGGCGCGGTGCAGTTCCACGAGGCGGGCGGCCATCATCACCAAATAGGCCATCATTTGATTCGCGCCGATGAACTGGCGCATGGCGCTGATCATCGCCGAGACGTTGGCCTCGCCCAGCGTCACGAGGTCGTGATACGTCTGCTCGGTTTTGGCGTTCCAGTGCCAGGTGTCCTCGAAGGCGGTGATCTGCGCGTCGGCTTCCCGCCCGCTTTCGTCTTTGAACAGCACGTTGTACGAGCGGTTGGAATTGAACGGCGGGTCGAGAT
>VGOW01000040.1 GCA_016875735.1 Chloroflexota bacterium
GTTACGCCGGCGATGGCTGCTGGGTTGACCGATCATGTGTGGACGCTGGATGAGTTGCTCAGTTTTCGCGTGCCGCCGAAGTCAATGTGGTGAAAAATACGCAAGCACACGTTACAGGGACACTACCAAATTTGCCGTCGGCGCGAAAATCACGGCGAAGCACCATTTGCCATCGCTGATCATCGTTCATGGCCGAAATCATACGGCAAATGCGCCCGCCCGTCTATCCGAATCTTGCGATCAAAGTCCTGTATGCTTCACCCCCGAAACGTGGTAGATTTTAGGGGCTGAATGATAGAGCCTGAAAGAGAAAGCCATGCCCGCTGAAAAAGATGCGCGCCAAAACTCCAAAGCAGACTCAAAGGCGGGTGCAGGACACCGCGCCAATGGGCGGCGACTCGCCTCTTCTCATGCAGCAAGCCCTCGCCGATCCGTTGTCGGCTTCGCCCGCGGCCATCCTCTCTCTGCAACGCACACACGGAAATCAAGCAGTCCAACGGCTGATCAGCCATGCCCAGCGAAAGGCGCCGGTGGGAATGGAAGGCGGCGAGTTGGATGCCGACATGCATAGCGAGATCGATCACGCCCGAGGAGGCGGACGCCCGCTCGACAGCCGGGTGGGATCCGAAATCGGTTCGGCGCTCGGAGCCGACTTTAGCGGAGTCCGTGTCCACACCGATGGACAGTCGGATGCCCTCAACCGTTCCCTTTCAGCCAAAGCCTTCACTCTCGGCAGTGATATTTTCTTCAGCGAGGGCGCGTGCGACCCGGCCACATCCGGCGGC
Source organism: Chloroflexota bacterium (assembly GCA_016875735.1). Taxonomy (GTDB): domain Bacteria; phylum Chloroflexota; class Anaerolineae; order Anaerolineales; family VGOW01; genus VGOW01. Next base: position 786 of record VGOW01000040.1, read on the forward strand.
AAAGAGTTGCTGGCGCATGAGTTGACGCACGTCGTTCAACAGGGCGGCGGCCAAACCAACAAAGTTCAGACCAAACTCACGGTGGCCCCGGCGGGCGACAAATATGAGCAGGAAGCAGATACGGTCGCCAAACGTGTCACGTCGTTCAAGGCCGCGCCCGCTCCGGCGAGAGAGGCGGGCCGAGAAGACTCTGTCCAACGCCACGCCGATCACGGCGCGACGGTTCGAGAAGAGGATGTGGCGCAGCGCCAAGTTGCGCCTCCCGGCCAAACACCGGTGAGCGTCAGCCAATCGGTGGGCGGGCCGGCCATCCAGCGCGAAATCCTCGCCGATTGGAAAGGCGAGTCCACTGTGAAAGGCTTCCTCAACATCAAGAAGCCGCGAAGCAAGGCGCTCAAACAAGTGGACAAAGCCGTTGAGGAATTCAACAAGACTCTGCCCGCGCTGTGGGATGATCGAATCAACAAAGGCACTTCTGTTTATTTCACCAACCCCTGCGCCACCATCAATTCCGCATTCAACAACGATCCGCCCGCCGCCCCGCGAATGGTGTTGTGCGATAGCACCACAAACTTCACGTCGAACAGCGGGTCTTCGCGCACGCGGCCCACCACCGTCGTCATCCCCCGGCCTGCATCGCGATCTCGCCGCGGCTGAGGGCGATCCGCTTCGCGCCTCACTTCGATGATCCTTTGCGGCGATGAGGGGAGAGCGCGGACGATCTCCGGCCCGGCGAATTCGCTCATCACGCGGGCGACATCCGTCGGTGAGGCTTTGGTTTCTAATTCCACCGACGCGCACACGGTGTGGCCGTCAACCACCCCCACCCGATTCGTGTGCGCCGTTGTTCTGAAGGGGGCCGGTTCGATGGTCCCGCCCACAAACTTCCCCAACATCTTCTGCGGCTCGGTTTCAACCTTATCTTCCTCGTTGCCGATGTGCGGAATCACATTGTCCACAATGTCGAGCGAGGCCACGCCCGGATAGCCTGCGCCGGAGAGCGCCTGCATCGAAACGGCAAAGATACGTTTGACACCAAAGTTGTCGAGCAACGGGCGGAGAGCAATGGTGAAGCCGGTGGCGGTGCAGTTGGGGTTGGTGGTGAGGAATCCGCTCCAGCCGCGATTCTTTTGTTGGGCAGTGATGAGCGCCGTGTGATCGGGATTGACTTCGGGGATGAGCAAAGGCACATCGGGCCACATGCGGTGCGCCGAGGCGTTGGAGGCGACGAAATGCCCGGCGTTGGCGAAGGCCGGTTCGAGTTCTTTGGCCTGATCGGCGGGCAGGGCCGAGAAACAAATGGCGGCGTCCATTCCCGGCTCGGTCGGAATCACTTTCATGTTTTTGGCGTAATCGGGTATCGGGCCCGCAAGAATCCAGCGGCATCCTTCGGCATACGCTTGGCCGATGGTGCGGTCGCTTCCGGTGAGCGCGGTCACTTCGAACCACGGATGATTATCGAGCAACTGCACGAAGCGTTGACCCACTGCGCCGGTGGCGGCGAGAACTGCGGCTTTGATTTTCGGCATGGAAAGCAAAGTAAGTGGTAAGTAGCAAATGGTAATTGGCAGCGCAATTACCATTTGCCAATCACCAATTACTATCTACGCGCGTTTGGCGATAATGAGATCGTGAATTGCCCGCACCGCCTCATCCGCTTCTTTGGCGTCCACCACGAGGCTGATCGAGCATTCCGATGATCCCTGCGCGATGGCGATGACGTTGACATTGGCGCTGCCGAGCGCGCTGAAAATTTTTCCGGCGAGGCCCGGCGTGTATTTCATGCCCGCTCCCACCACCGTGACAATCACCGCATCGTTGATGGCTGTGACGCTGTCGATGTCGCGGCGGGCGAGTTCGAGCCGGAACTCTTCTTCGAGCGCGGCGATGACCCGGCTCACCGACGCCGACGGCGCAGAGAAGCAAATGCTCTGCTCGGACGAGGCTTGAGTGATGAGCGTGACGCTGACTCTCGACCGCGCCACTGCGCCGAATGTTCGGGCGGCCACGCCGGGCACGCCCAGCATTCCGCGCCCCTCGATGGTGATGAGGCTCTGCCCTTTGATCGCCGTGACGGCTTTGATCGCTCCGGCGGCTCGCCCGTTATCGGGAACGATGAGTGTGCCGGGATGCGATGGGTTGAATGTGTTTTTGATCCACAACTGAATGCCGCGCTCGATCACCGGGCGAATGGTTTTGGGATGCAGAACTTTCGCGCCGTAATACGCCAATTCGGAGATTTCGCGGAACGACAGTTCGGGCAGGGTTTGCGCGTCGGCGGCCACGCGGGGGTCAGCCGTCATCACCCCGTTCACGTCCGTCCAAATCCACACCTCATCGGCGGCCATCGCCGCGCCGATGATGCCCGCGCTGTAATCGCTCCCGCCGCGCCCCAACGTCGTCACCGCACCCGACCGTGTCGCGCCAATGAAGCCGGTGATCACGGGGACGCCGCCGCGCCGCATCAACGGGCGCAATCGCAATTCGCATTTGGCCGCCGTCTCCTCCATCTGCGGGTTGGCCGAGCCGAACATATCATCGGTGAGGATCAGCTCGCTGGCCTCCACCGCCTCTGCTTCGATCCCGATCTCGCGCAAGCGCGCGGCTATGAGGTGAATGCTCATGCGCTCGCCGAGCGATGAGATCGCGTCGATGGCGCGGGGCGAGGCCTCGCCGAGAATGTTGACGGCGTGGCACAACGATTCGAATTCGGCAAGATATGGTTCGATGTTTTCCCGCAGGGGCGATTCGCGAATCGCCCCTACCAAATCATGTATGGCGATCTCATGTTTCGCATGCAATTCTTTGGCGATATGTCTGAATGTCTCTGCGTCGCCGGCCGCCGCCGTGTGCGCGCCTTTAAGCAACGCATCGGTCACACCGCTCATGGCCGAAACGATGACCGCCACTTGCGGCCAATCTTTCTTCGCGGCGCGAACGATCTCCGCGCTTTTGGCCATGGCCTCCGCGCCGCCCACCGACGTGCCGCCGAATTTCATAACGAGAGTTTTCATAGGATTCCTATTTTCACCACAAAGGCGCGAAGAACGCAAAGGATTTTGAGCAAAAGCCTTGGCGCTCTCTGCGTTCTTTTCGGTTCAACAAAACAAAAAACGCGAAGCCGTCCGGCTCCGCGTTTGGTGTGTCGTGAGTCTCGCTCGTCTTCACCCAACCGGAAGCGACGGCTGTCGCGGTCGCGCAGTCGCAGTGGTGGTCATGCCGGCAGTGAATCGAATTGACTTCATCGAGCGGCATGGTATCACGCAAAGCGCGCGATGGTCAATCGTCAAAGTGGCCGAAGGCGCGCCGCCGCCTCACGGCAAACTACACAACTACGAAACAACCGCCACTCGCCCGCCGGTCATCGCCGCCAGATCGGCAGGGGTGAGATTGAAAACAGCGTTCGGGGTCCCGGCGGCGGCCCAGATCGAATCGAACCGCATCAGCGACTCGTCGATGAGCGTTTCCAACGGCTCGGCGTGCCCCAGCGGGGGGACGCCGCCGATGACGAACCCCGTCCGCGAACGGACGAAATCGGCGTCGGCCTTTTCGATCTTCTCGCCGATCAGATCGCGCAGTTTCTTTTCGTCCACCCGGTTTGCGCCGCTGGCGATGACGAGAATGGCCTTGCCCGATTGTTTGCCCCTGAACACGAGCGACTTGGCGATCTGCCCCACCTCACAACCAATGGCCTGCGCCGCTTCAGCGGAGGTGCGCGTGGTTTGCTCGTGCTCCACCACTCGGTGCGCGAAGCCGAGAGCCGTGAGAGCCTCTTGAACCTTTTGCGCGCTGGGAGAAAGAGACTGAGTCATGATCGGATTATCTCTCGAGCACGGCGATGGTTTCGATGTGATGAGTCTGCGGGAACATATCGAGCGGCTGTGCCGAGGCGAGCCGGTAGCCTCCGGCGATGAGTCGCTTCGCGTCGCGGGCCAGTGTGGCCGGGTCGCACGACACATAAACGATGCGCGGGGCGGCGAGGGCGACGAGGTGATCGATCACCGATTTGTCACATCCGGAGCGGGGAGGGTCGAGAAGGATGCGGAGGTCAGAGGATTGGAGATTGGTGTGATCGGCGAGGTAGGCGAGGGCGAGTTCGACGGGCGACTCGTACAGTTCGGCGTTGTCGAATTCGTCGAGGTTGATCTCGGCATCGCGCGCGGCGGGGGCAAACGACTCGACGCCGATGACGCGGGCGGCGACGGGCGCGATGAACGCAGTGAACAAACCGACTCCGCAGTAAAGATCGAGCACGGCTTCTCCGCCGCTCAACGCCAGCGACTCCGTCACCGCGCTCACCAGCCTCTCGGCCATCGCCGTGTTCACTTGAAAGAAACTGCCCGGTGAGGCGCGAAAGGCGCGCCCACCGATTTCGTGAACGAGGTGATCACTGCCGATCATCGTCAGCGATTCCCCGTCGCCGTTCACGGTGGCGACCGAGATCGGCAAGTCGAGTTCCACATCGGGCGGCTCGCCCGACTCGGACTCGAAGATGAGCATCGGCTCGCCGTCACTGCCCACGCGCACGGCGATGCGATCCACATCCAGTTTCTCGATGTCGATCTGATCGAAGAGCTGCATGATCTCCGGGCGGGCGATGGGGCACTCGACAATGGGCAAAACAGAATCGTCAACGGATTTATCGGATTTGACGAAACCTAATTTCCCATTGGAGGATTGGGAGAATTGAACGTGGTTGCGGTAGTGGAACGGATCGGGCGAGGGGAGGGTATCGAGTACGTTGGGTGAGTCGATGCCGCCGATGCGAGCCAGTTGATCGATCACGATCTGGCGCTTCCACCGCAGTTGCGCGGCATAACTCATGTGCTGATAGTGGCATCCGCCGCATTCACTGAAGTGTTGGCACACAGGCGCGACACGGTCGGGCGAGGGGGTGAGCACTTCCAGCAATCGGGCGCGGGCAAAGGTTGGCCGCTCTTCGACGATTTCCACGCGCGCGGTTTCGCCGGGAATGGCGAACGGCACGAACACCGCGCGCCCCGTTTCGGGGTCGCGGCCAATGGCCTCGGGGCCGTTGGCCATTGTGGTCAGTTCGAGAGTGAGTTGCCGGAGAGTCATGCGGCACGCATTATAATCCCGCGCATGAAGGTTTCTCTGATCACGACGGTGCTGAACGAAGGCGATCACATCCGGCGGTTGCTGGATTCGGTTGCCCGGCAGAGTCGGCGGCCCGATGAAATGGTGGTGTGCGATGGGGGATCGAGCGACAACACGATAGAGGTCGTGCGGGAGTACGAGGGTCGTCTGCCGATCAAAATCATCGTTGCGAAGGGGGCGAACATCTCGCAGGGGCGCAACGCGGCGATACGCGCGGCGAGCGGCGAGGTGATTGCGGTGACCGATGCGGGGGTGTGGCTGGAGGAGCGATGGCTCGAAGAGTTGGTTTGGAGTTTGGAGTTTGGAGTTGGAAGTTCCCCGTCGTTGGCAGCTGGCTTCTATCATTCCGATCCGCAGACGGCACTCGAGGCGGCGCTGGGGGCGACGACGATGCCGGAGGCGAGCGAGATCGACCCGGCGAAGTTTTTGCCGTCGAGCCGGAGCGCGGCTTTTCGCAAGGAGGCGTGGGAGGCGGTGGGCGGCTACCCCGAGTGGCTCGATTATTCGGAAGATGTGGTGTTCGATTTGGCGATGCGGAAAAAGTTCGGGGCGTTTGCCTTTGCGCCGAAAGCGGTGGCGCACTTTCGCCCGCGCTCATCGCTGGCGGCGTTTGCGAAACAATACTTCAATTATGCGTTGGGCGATGGCAGAGCCAACCTCTGGCCGCGCATTCACTTCATCCGCTACTTCACGTACCTCGTCGCTCTGCCGTTGGGTGTGTTTGCGGCGATCACCGTCAGCCCGTGGATTTGGCTGTTGGGCGCAATGGCCGGGTTGGCCTACGTGCGGCGGCCACTGCAAAGATTGGCGCGCGCGAAACAAATCTCTGCGGCAACGCTGTTATGGATTCCGATCATTCGCGTGACGGGCGACGCGGCGAAGATGATCGGCTACCCGGTGGGGGTGTGGGGGCGGCTGTTCAATCGGCGGTGAGCTGCGCGCACATCTCGTCAATCGCCAGTGTGTGTTCACGAATGTAATCGTCGGAGATCATTTTGAGCACGCGAATGTTGGTGCGGCTGGCGTCGTCAATGTTGTCACTGCCTTCGGCCAACAGCGGCTGAAGCCGGTAGTATCGCGCCGGGCCTTCTTTCGTGTCGGGCAGAAGTTGGCGCAGTTGATAATCCACCGAGTCGCCCATGCCATCAAGGAAAAGGCTGACCAGCGGAACGAGCCATTGGGCGAAACCCCAGTTCATCGCATCGGCAATGGGGATGGGGCGGGTGGGGTCGCCGGTTCCCAATGAAACGATCAGCATGTCATCCACCGAGGGATAAATGCGTTTAACTTCGGCATAGGCGCACATGGCCGGGTTGTTGGCCACCACGCCGCCATCGGCCAACGCATACGAGGCGGATTTCTTTTTGATTCGGATCGGCTCGAAGAAACTGGGCGCGGCGGAAGTGGCCCGTGCCGCCTGCCACATGGGGAAATCATCGGCGGTGTTTTGCTGTGCTTTGCGGCTCTTGAAGAAGAACGGCGTGCGCTTTTCGATCTCGTAGCTGGGGATGATCACGTCGGCAATCGCTTCCGAAATCATCGTCTCGCCGAAGTATTCCTGCAACACCGACTCGATTCCTTCGGTGGGATACTTTTCGTCGAGCGCCGCGCCCAACGACATCACCGACCGCCACGGCGAGCGGTAAAAGATTCGCCCGCCCTCGGTTTCGTACAGCGCGAGCAATTCTTCGGCGCGATAATACGGCTTGTCTTTTTTGCCTTTGGCTTTGCCCGCCGGTTTCACCGCGCCGAGCGCAAGGATGCCGCCGGTGGACGTTCCAGCGATGAGATCGAACAGCTCGGCGATCAGTTTGCCCGTCCGCTTTTCGATCTCGGCCATCAGCATGGCCGGGATGACGCCTCGAATGCCCCCGCCGTCGATAGCAAGAATTTTGATTCTCTTGGGCATGGCGACTCCTTTGTGCAGGATTTGTGCCGTTGGGCGGCTGCTTTGGGCGACTGCGAGAGTCGCCCCTACAATGGGTACGACATTTACGATGCGGGCGTGGGAGACGGCGTCTCGGATTCTTCCGGCATGATCGTGGGGGTGGCCGACTCTTCGGGAAGCGAGTTGGCCGTGGGGGTGAGATCGTCCACCACACCTTCGCCTTCCACCCGCCACACGTCTGCGGCGAATCGTATCATAACGCGGTACCCTTTGGCATGTGAGGTGCGCGTGGTGTATTCGCCCACAATGCCGACCGCCGACCAAATTTGCCCGCGCCGAACTTGGGGCCGCTCCACTCCGGTGGAACTGAGGAAGAAGATTCGGGCCGCGCCGGAGCCGTCGTCGATCCAAAAAGCGTTGGCCTCCAATCGCACCACCGTTCCGTTGACGGCGACGAGCGTGCCCTCGGTGTCGTCGCCGATCTCTCCGGCGCGGACCGGCACGGGTGTGGGCGGCGGGCCGATCTCGCCCAACGAAAACAGCCACGCATTCTTCACATACAGTTCGCGCTGGCCGTTGCGCGTGCGCAAATATCCGGCGGCGGTGAGGGCCTGCCCCACTTGCATCGGCGGCCACGTGCCTTTGCCGAGATACACGGCGATACCGCGCCCGGAATCATCCTGCGCGCAAATCACTCGCGCGCCGAACAGCGGGTGCGGCCCGGTGGCGCGGGCAACGATGGTGACCCACGCGCCGTCGCTCCACATGCGCGCCACGCGCAGACCGGCGATGATGGGCGTGGGTTTGGGGCCGAGCCGCGAGCCAACGGCGTGCGGATGGTTGGGCATTCCCGGTGTCGACTGCCAATCGAAATTCCATTCGCCGATTCCGGGAGGCGAGCGGCTGATCGAGTAATCATCTTTGCGAGTCGTGTCCCAACTCACCTCATCCACCACCGATCCATCAGGGTACAGCAGTCGAACAGAGTCGGCGGAGTCGTTGAACGAGAGGCCAATGTCTTTCGCGTAGATCAGCCAGTAGCCGCCGGGATCAATGATCGCGCCCGGCCAGAGCACATAGGGGTCGCTTCCGCCGGGGCCGTCGTCGATCATCCAATAGCCGATGTCCACCGGGTCGGGGCCGATGTTGAAGAGTTCGATGTATTCGCCGGGCGTGCGGGTGAGGCCGTATTCGAGCCACCACTCCGACGGGCCGGGGTTGGGCAAAACTTCATTGAGGCGCACAGTGTTGATGCGCTCGAACGGAGTCGGTGTGGGGGTGGGAACGAGGTTCGAGTTGGGCTGGCGGGGCGTGCCGCGAATCGGGTTGCCATCGTGATCGAGGCCGTTGATCACGTGGCCGTAGTTCGTTGACCAGTTGCCGTCGGAGTCGGGATCGACGGAGATGCGCTCCATCGAAGCCCGCGCCGATTCGTCTCCGGCGGGCCATGCGCCGCCGTCCCCGTTGGCGGTGTCAATCGAAGTGAACGAAGGATCGCGCAGATTGAGAATGCGCCCATTGTTGCTCATCGAGCCGGTGTAAATGAAGTCGGCGGTGATGTCGGTGATGGTGTTGTCGTCGGTGCGTTCGAGCAGAAAGAATCCGCCCGCCGAAATGACGCCGCTGAGATTGATCACCGTGTCATCGGGCGCAACGCCGTCGTCAATCGTCAATGTCCAGCCAGTGAGATTGATAGCCGAGCCGGTGGTGTTGCGCAGTTCGATCCATTCGTCGTTGGCGTCGGCGGCGGCGCCCATCCACATCACTTCGTTGATCACGATGGCGCGCGCCGGAAAGGCAGTGGCGGTGGCAGTGGGCGTCGCCGTGTTGGTTGGAGTGAGGGTTGCGGTGGGCGTGTCGGTGGGGCACGCTGGAACAGGCGTGGGAGTGCTGGCCGATGGATCGTTGGCATAGCCGATGGTGGCCGACTGTTTGCTGAATGTGGCCGATGCGTCGGGAAAACGGGCGACGGACTCATCGGAAGCATTCGTTGCATTGCCATCGGGGACGCCGCCGACTCCGAGCGAGACGCTGTCGGCAGTGGTTGAGTCGGATCGGAGCAGTGTGAGGGCGGTGTCGTTGTTGAGGTCGCCGGGCGGGTTGCCGACGACGAGGTATTCGCCGGGTTTGAAGTTGGCGAGCGATCCGCAATTGCTGAAGATGAACACGGTTGTGCCGGGCGAGGCGAAGTCGAGCGTCGCTGGAGAGGTGTCGGCCATTGCCAGAGTCCAGCCGAGCAAATTGATCGAGTCGACTCCGGCGTTGTAGAGTTCGATCCATTCGTCGGTGACGGTGACAGAGCCGGAGCCGGGCAGGCGAGAGAAGGGGATGCTATCGCCGCCGGTGTTGTCGCTCCAATCCTGCTGAGGGTCGGTGACGATTTCGTTGATGAGCGCGAGTTGAAGAACGGGCGTGTGAGTAAAGGTGGGAGTGGGGGTGGGGGTGTCGGTGGGGGTGTGGGTGGGCGTGAAGGTCTCGGAGGGGGTGAGTGTTTCGGAGGGAGTGAGGGTGTGGGTGGGTGTGCCGTAATCCACTCGGGCGCGGATGAAATCGTGGCTGGTGGTGATGGAGGCAACGGTTGAACGGTAGGCGAGGAATCGAATCTTGAGTCCGTTGACATCGGTGGCGGTATCGATGTAGCCGGATACGTTGATGTCTTGCGAGAGATCGGTGTTGGCGGCGGAGGGCAAGGTGATCGGCTCGTCGTGCCACGTGCTCGTGTCGGTTTCGTACACTTCGAGTTTGGCGGCGGTAAGCACGCCGCCGCGCCGATATTCATGAGTGATGGTGACGCTGGAAACGATTTCGCCCGCTGAGAGGGCCGGGGTGAACACGAATTCGATATAAAGGTTTTCGTCGTATGCGCCGCTGGTGGGCCACGCGCCATCGCTGGCTTTGCGCAAATTGTCGCTGACTCTGAGGCGAGTGATGTCGGTTGCGGTGAGTGGGGCTGCGCTTCCACCAGTGGTGTCTGTGCCAGAGGCGGCTGTGAAATCGCCGATCACCAGGCGAGGGCGGGCCTCTGCCGGAGTTTGGCCACCAGCGGAGAAGAGCAACGCAAATGCGATGATGGCGATGATGCACAACAGCGCAATTCGGCGGAGGCGTTTTTGGTGAACGGGTCGGCGCACGTGGACCCCCTGCAAGGAGAATCTTCGGTAGCCGGTCTCGATGGCGCGCGTCCCTCGTCGCGCGCCGATAGATGATGATGCGCCGATAGTACAACAAAAACCCGCCCTTGGGGAGGCGGGTTTGTTGGGGTTTTCGGCGCGGCCTTCGGGGGGTTGCTATGCCATCACTGGATGGGGAGAAGCGGCTCCGTTTTGGTGAGCGCCTTCACCGCCGGGCTTTTGGCGCGGAGGGTATAGACTTCGGCGCGGAGGCGGTCTATTTCCAGATGCAGTTGCTCGCATTTGGCGTGCAGGTCGTTCATCGAGTCGGCCATACGCCGCACGAGCATCATTCCCCATTTGGGATTGGCGAGAAGGGCGCTGATGCTGAGATTGGGGAAAGCATACACGGCAACGATTCTATCAGCGGCAACGACGGTGGCGGTGCGGGCTTTGTTGAGCACGACCGCCATCTCGCCGAAAAAGTTGACCGCCGAGATTTTCCCCAACACTTGCTGGTTGCCGCCCATTTGTTTGCTGATCTGAATCTCGCCCTGCCGGAGGAGGAAGGTGCAGACATCGCTGAGGTCGCCCTCACGGATGATGACTTCGTTGCGCCGATAGACGCGGAGGTAGCGGCGAAACTGTTGCAGTTCGTCTTCCGGAATATCGAGGTCAACGGGTTCGCGGTTTTTCAGGATCGGCATAGACGCCTCCGATACCTCGATTATAGAAAGGATTGGGGGTGGGTTGCAGAAAAATCGCGTGAATCTTTTGGGCGCGGAGGCGGCCTCACACGGAGAGGAAAGCGCCATCGGGGGCGCGGGCGGCGGCGCGGATGCCAACGATGGCGTCGCGGTTGAGCGGGCCGTAAACGTGAGGAAAGAGCCGCTCGGCGGAGGCAGGGGCCGGGGTCCCACCGGGATGAATCGGCGGTTCCCATTTCACTTCCGAAGTGACGCGGTCAGAGTCGATCTCCAGCACGAGAATCTCGCCGGGCACGTTGGCGTAAAAACGGTTGGCGATCTCCAACATCACCTCCGGCTCGGCAGTGCAGTGGATGAAGCCGTCGGCGGCGAACTCGGCGGGCAGGTAAGGCTCGGCGGCAGGTAGCGAGTGAAAGTAGGCGGCGGGGACGAGGTGGAGGATTTGCATCTGACAAGATGACTGGATGACACGATGACAGGGTGATCGCAAAGTTCATCCTGTCACGCGAAGCAGTCACGCAGAAGCGTTGAGCGCACCCTCGAACATGCCCAACGCATCTTTGATCTGTTGTTCGTTCACCGTGAGCGGCGGTATCCAGCGGATGGTGTTGTCGTACGAGCCGCAGGTGAGGAGCATGAGGCCGTTGTCGAGCGACGATTTGGCGACGGCTTTGGCGCGATCCGTCCACGGCTGATGTTTGGGATCGGTGAACTCGGCGGCGACCATGAGGCCGACTCCGCGCACGTCGCCGATTTCGGGATGCTCCTCTTGAATCTTCCGCAGGCCGGCGACGAGCACTTGCCCCATCTTCGCCGAGTTCTCGATGAGGCGCTCGTCGCGCATGGTTTGGATGGTGGCGACTGCCGCCGCGCACGCAACGGCATTGCCGCCGTACGTGCCGCCGTGCGTGCCGGGCATCCATTTGGCCATGAGGTCGGGGCTGGCGGCGAGGCCCGAAAGCGGCATGCCGGAGGCGATGCCCTTCGCCATCGTCAAAATATCGGGCACGATGCCGAAGTGTTCGACGGCGAACCATTTGCCGGTGCGGCCGAAACCGCTCTGCACTTCATCGGCCACGAGAAGAATGCCATAGTGATCGCACAGATCGCGGAGTTCTTGCATAAAGCGAACGGGCGGCACAACATAGCCGCCCTCGCCGAGCACCGGCTCGATGACGATGGCGGCCGTTTCTTCGGGGGCGGTTTGGGCTTTGAGAAGGAGTTTGAGTTCTTTGAGGCAGTAGTCGGCCACTTCGTCATCGCTCATGCCGTATTTGTAAGCATACGGATACGGAGCGACGAAGATGCCGGGCACGAGCGGCTGGTAACCGATGCGGTACACCGTCTTCGAGGTGGTCATGCTCATGGTGAGATGTGTGCGCCCGTGAAACGAGCCGCTGAAGACGATGGTGTTGGTTCGTTTGGTGGCTTGCTTGGCGAGTTTCACCGCCCCTTCGAGTATCTCCGCGCCGGAGTTGGAGAAGAAGAACGAGCCAAGTTTTTCGGGGACGATTTTGAGCAGTTCCTCGACCAACTGAATCATGGGTTGGTGATAGACGATGTTGGCCTGCCCGTGAATCAACTTGGCCGCTTGATCTTGAATGGCCTTGACGACTCGGGGGTGCGCGTGGCCGGTATTGGTGACGCCGATGCCGCAGGTGAAGTCGAGCAGTTTGCGCCCGTCGGCGGTGTAGAGGTACGAGCCTTCGCCGCGTTCGGCGATCACCGTCGCACTGCGCGACCAAATGGGAGAGATGTGAGTGAGGGTGGAGAGTTGAGTCATGATGATGTCCTTGTGTTGGCTGTACGGCGATCAGTTTTCTTTCTTTTCTTGCTCGTCCGCTTTTTTCAATCGCTCCTGCTCTTTTTTGGTTTCGGCTTCCTCTTCGATCAGCGGCCAGACCAATAGCATGAACGCCGCGCCGCTGAGCGCATACGAGGTTGCGCCTTCGATCTTGCCGATGTATTCGTCGGGGCCAACGCGGTGGCGGTAGAGTTTGCCGTCGCCGTCGGCGTGGCCGAGATACTCATCGAGCGCGGCCGGCTTGTGGCGGAACACTTTGCCCGTATCGAGCTGCACGCGGCCCAAATAATTGTTGATGCCCGTGCCGTAAATTTTTCCCGTGTCCAGTTCGACGTGCCCGACGAACTTATCCGGCCCAAAGCGAGCCTCGTAAGTTTTGCCATCGAAGCCGACGTGGCCGAGATATTCATCGGCGGCCAACGGTTTGTGGCGGAAGACTTTATTCATGAGTCGCTCCTATGATGAGATTATCTTCGCAGCGCGGCCAGCGCGCCGAAGAAGAGGCACAGACCAACGACGCCGAGTATAACGCCGACGACAGCAGTTGCTTTGGAACGATTCGCGCCAAACAACCCGCCGACTCCGACAATCGCGCCAATGAGGCCGACAAACGCGCTGGTCGCCCCGCACACCAACAACGGCGCCGCCGCCGCGCCGATCCATCCCTGCCGCGCGCCCGCCAACGCGCACAAACCAATGCCAAACACCAGCACCGAGGAGGCGATGCCCATCCACAGGCTGGCGTTGCCGAGTGTGTTGGGTTGTTGCGGCGTCTGCATTATTGGCCCTCCGTCTTTCGCGGCAGAGACACGGGAAGTGCGAAGACTCTATTTGTTCTCCACAGCAGAATCGAAACCAATCTTTTCAGAAATCAAATACAGTGGTCGCTTTTTGACCTCGTCGTAAATGCGCCCAAGATATTCGCCGATGATGCCGAGAAAGATCAACTGCACGCCGCCGAGCAGCAACACACTGATCAGCGTCGTCGCCTGCCCGGTGAAAAAGTCGCTGCCGAAAGCGCGCAGCACGGCGACGATGGGAATGGCGACGAGCGCCAATCCGGCGAAGATGAATCCGGCGGTGGTCGCCATTTGCAGGGGCACATACGAAAAACTGGTGATGCCGTCGGTGGCGAACCGAATCATTTTTTTAAGGGGGTACTTGGTGACTCCGGCGAAACGCTCCTGCCGCACATACGATACGCCAACCTGCTTGAACCCCACCCACACCGACAGCCCGCGCATGAACCGATGATGCTCGCCCACTTGTTTGAGCGCCTCCACCACTTTGCGATCCATGAGCCGGAAGTCGCCGGTGTCCACCGGGATTTTGAGATCGGTCATGCTGGCGATGAGGCGGTAAAAGAACGAGGCGGTAAATTTCTTGAAGAAGGTTTCGCCTTTGCGCTCACTGCGCCGGGCATAAACCAATTCCGCGCCGCCCTTCCACGCTTGGATCAGTTCGGGGATCACCTCCGGCGGGTCTTGCAAGTCGGCGTCGATCACCACCACCGCCTCTCCCGCCGCATGATCCATCCCGGCAGTGATCGCCATTTGATGGCCGAAGTTGCGCGAGAAAGAAATCACCTTCACCCGCGAGTCGCGCCGGGCGAGATCGCGCAGAAGGCCGAGCGAGTTGTCGCGGCTGCCGTCGTTGACGAGGATGAGTTCGCTCGGCCCGTCGAGACCGTCGAGCATGGCCGCCATCCGCCGATGCAATTCGGGGATGGTTTCCTCTTCGTTGAAGATGGGAACGACGACGGAGTACGCGGGTCGGTTCGGCATGTCGGCCAAAGTCAAGCGCCCACCATATACGGAACAGCCAAGCCTTTGTCGATCAATTCTTTGTTGAGTAGGGTGCCGTTCGCCAGAATCTCATCGCGCGTTTTTGCGCCGGGCAGGTAAATCACATCGGCGAGGTAGCGGCCATACTTCTCGGCTTTGTAAGTGTTGAGCACCACCAGCGAGCCGACCGGCAAAGCCTGCTCCACAAACGCTTTCGACTTCAACCCGGCCTCGCGCGTCGCGCCGCGAGTCTCCGGCGTGTTCACCCCTTTCAATCGCACGTCGAGTCGGTACTGAATGGCGAAGCCGAGATCGACATCGAAGTAAATGGTGTCGCCATCGACGACACGAACAACGGTTGCCGCATATTGAAACATGGGGGTCTCCTTGTGAACGAGGGACGACGGGTGAACGACTTCGGCAGTCAGTATAAACCGCGCGCGCAGGTTGGGCAAGAAGACTGACTCAGCCCCTCTGCCGATGCACGATCCAAATACCGGCCAGCACCACCGCGCCGCCGACGAGTTGAAAAACGGTGAGGGGTTGATCGAGAAGCGGCACGGCGAGGATGGCCGTGAGCACCGGCTGCCCCAGCAGAGTCGGCGAGACGATGGAGGCGGGCAAATGTCCGAGCGCATAATTCACCGCCAGATAGGCGATCACTTGCGTGAGCAGCGCCGCGCCGATCATGCTCCAATACGTGAGGGGCGGATAGCCGATGAGTGATTGGCCGAGCGCCGCCGACGCGCCTAACAGGAGCACCGTGCTCGTGGCCGCCGACACCCACCACGCCGTGAGCGAACTCAACCCTTCGCGTGCGCGCTGGGTGGCAAGAAAGAACCCGGCATAAAAGACTCCGGCGATGATGGCCAGCACACTGCCGAGATTGACCGACGGCGCATCGATATTCTCTCCCACGATCACCAGCGTGCCGATCATCGTCAGCGTCAGCCCGGCCCAAAAGCCCGGCCGCAGTTTCTCTTTGAACAACAGCATGGCCCCAAGGCTGACCCACAGCGGCGAGGTGTTGCCGAACAGTGTGGCGCTCGCGGCAGAAGTGAGAAGAACGGAGGTGTTCCACGTGCCGAGATCACAGGCGAAGAAGAGTCCGGCCAGCACGGCGAACCAAAGGTGGCGTTGGGAGATGGGTGCGCGGCGGCGAGCTTCGATGCCGAAGGGCGCCGCCATCACCGCAGTGGCAATCGCCATCCGATAGAACCCGCTCACCGCGCCCGGCGCATTGGCCCATTTGACGAAGATGGCCGAGAAGCCCAGCCCGAAGATGCCCACGAGGAGGGCGAGATAGGGAAGAATGCGTCGAGTCATTTGAGTGCGCTTGCCACGTCGAAGTAGAACAACACGAAATAGCCGATAAGCAAAACCAGCCAGCCGATGACTTGCACAAGATCGAGAAACTGCTCCCACGAGAGGGTGAAATTTTCGTGGATGATGTCGGTGATGGATTCGAGTTGATCGAGTTTGCCTTTCACGGCGGCCTTCCACTCGTCGATGTAAAACTCGTCCACGATCAGGCGGTAGAGCTGCGCCGTGTACCAATCGCCGATGAGGAGGAGTCCCTGCTCGGTCTTTTCGAAGTTGAGCAGGAGCTCGAGGCGCTGGCGCAGAGACTGGCGCAAAACGTTGCTAAAAAAACCGAGTCGGCGCTTGTTTTCAAGTTCGTCGCGCACGGTTTGCAAATTGCGGTCGATGGCCCGATCCAGCAAACGATAGCGCAGAAGCTCGTAGTTGCCGATCTTCAGCAGTTCGATGTCCGATTGAAAGTCTTGCTCGTCGTCGATGATGAGCGCGCCTTCCCAGTCGACGACGGTGAGATCGCGCTCGGTGTAGCGGGCGCGCGAGACGAGGACTTGATCGACTTCGGACTCGCTGGCGAAGGCGGGCAGACTGCGGAGCAACGAAGCGAGCGAGACACGGTTGGCCTGCACAAATTCGTCGGAAGAGACGCCGATTTGCGAAAGGCAGACGATGGTGTACTCCTCGACAAATGCGCCGCGATAGTCGTGCTCGGCCAGAGTCGTGTCGTGCAGTTTCGTTTGGATAATTTGCTTGCGCGCGTTGCTGGCCGGGCTGAGAACATCGGCGAGGGTGTAGGCGCATTCCACCGAAACAACCTGCCCGTCGATCACTTGCCGCCGCACGGCGACGGGTTGCCCGTCGATAATCACGTCATTGTCGCTCAGTTCTGTCAGTTCAATATCCAGATCGAGGAAGTAGGGCGCTTGTTTGGTGAGCGGCGGCTGAAGGCGTTGGCGGCCAGAGGATGTTGACGATGCAGATGCTGGCTCAGTGTTGGGAAACTGAATGAGGTAAACGATGCGGGCGTTGATGGGAGCAGACATACAAACAATCAGCCGTTGGCGTTCAGCGCACTGCGCCGAATTCGCCGACGGCTGAGAGCGACTGAAGGCCGATGCGGTTACGGGGTGGGGCCGCCGTGTCCGGGAAGGGGGACGGTGGCGTCGTCCACCGGGGCGAAGTCGGGGCGCGGGATGAGGTAAGTGTCGCCGGGCTCGACGAGGCTGGGGTGGGCAATGTCGTTGAAGTACACAATGACGCGCCACTTCTCGCGATCCTGATAAAACATCACGGCGATCTTCGAGAGGCTGTCGCCGCGGCGCACGGTGTATGTATCCCACACTGCGCCCCAGTTGCCGAGTTTGGCGAAGAGGGCAGAGGCGATGGCGGGGTCGTTGAGGTTGGGATCGGGTTGGCCCTCGTAGGCGGCTTTGGCGCGGATGCGGCGGCGAGCGGTGTCGTCGAGTTGGGCCGGTTGCGGCGCGGGGGCCGCTTCCCCGTCGAGGAAGGGCACCGTCTTTTCTGAGATGAGGGCGGCGTAGTTGGGATTCTGGCCCGGCGCGAAACCGCCCCATGCGTCGGTGAATTGTTCGTAGGTGTAGGCGGAGTATTTGCCCTGCTCGCGGCGGTCGCCTTTGAATAGCGGATCGTGGATGAAAACTTGATCCTCATCGTAGCCGGTGACGAGGACGAAGTGCGAGCCTTTGAATCCGTTGTGGACGATCGGATCCCAAAAGGCATAGTTGACGAGGGCGATGAACGGTTTGCCCGCGTTGATGGCGGCTTTGAGATCGTCGAGGGCGCGGGCCGGAACGAAGTTTTTGCGCGTCATGGCGAGGTTGCGCGCTTTGGCCGCGTTGGTGAGATCGGTGAAGGAGGTGTACTGGCTCGCGCCGCGTTCGCCGATATGGCGATAGAGCTGGTCAGGCGAAATGGGATCGCCGAGCGCGCCGAGCAGCATGGCAAGGCTGGTGGGGCCGCAGTCGGCGAAATGATCTTTGGCGTCGGCATCCCATTGAGATTTGTATGGCACGGCAAGTTTGGGCATAACATCCTCCGGCGATGTGGGTTTCCGAATATAAAACAATGATACTGATTTCGCGGGGATTGGGCAAATCTACCCTCCCTTCACCTCTGTCCACAACCTATCGTAGAACACCAGCGCCTCTCCCACGTCGGAGATGGTGTGGCCGGCCGCCCACGCTTCGGGTGGAGTGTTGGTGATGGGGGAGTTGATGTAGGCATTGTAGAGATCGGGCTGATGCTCTTTGGCGTAATCGAGCGCGGCTCGATTGGGCATGGTGTATGGAAAATCGCGCAGCATGAGCCAGAAGGTATCACCCTGCAGTGAATAGTTGAGCCAGGCGTAGGCGGCGTCAGCGTGTGGCGCGTTCATCAGAAGCACGTAACCATCTTGAAACAGAAACGATCCTTCTTCGGGGAACACATATCGTATGGCGCCCTTTTCTCGAAAGGCCAGTTCAGCTTCGGCGTTCCACACGTAACCAATATCGGCGTCGCCGGCAATGAGCGCCGTCTTCGGGCTGTCGCTGTCGAAAAGTTTGACGGCCCTCACCAATTCCGCCAGTCTGGGCTTGATCGCTTCGAGGTCTGCCGGGGCGGTCGTGTTGGGGTCGCGCCCTTCGGCGAGGAGCGCAATGCCGATCACACTGCGCATATCGTCCACAAACACCATGCGCCCGGCAAAGTCGGGGTTCCACAAATCGTTCCACGAGCGCGGCGGCACGGGCACAGCCGCCGAATCGTACACGATGGCCTGCGTTCCGGCTTGATACGGCACAACATAGTCGCCACTCTCGTCTCCCGGCACGGGAAAGTAAGCCGGATCGATGTTGGCGAAATTTGGCAGCTTGCTCATATCGAGTTTTTGCGCCATCCCATTGCGGATCATTGCGCCGATGATGTAATCGCTGGGCTGAGCCAGATCATACGCCGCACCGCCCGCCGCCAGTTTAGCGTACATCTCCTCATTCGACGAAAACTCATCGCGGTTCACCTTGATACCGTACACCATCTCAAAACACTCAACGATGTCCTGCGGAATGTATTCCGTCCACACAAACAGATTGAGCTCAGAGGACGACACGTCTATTCCCGGCGAGGGCTCCGGGCAGAGGAAGCCCGAACTGGCGACTCTGGCCGCCGCCGTCGGAGCGCCGCCGCCGCCGTTTACCGGCCCACGCACGCACGCGGCGGCCATAAGCCCCAAAACGATCAGCCCCGCAACGGCTCCCGGTTGCAGAAAGGAAAACCTGATCATTGAGCATCTCCCATTAAGAGTAAACACCGAGCCGCCGCGATTTTCTGCGGATGCTCGGTGTTTGTCGTTGCTTGCTTCGCAACGTCGCCCGCTGCTGCCTCAGCCCCCTTTGACCTCCGTCCAAATCTGATCGTACAGCGGGGTGGCTTCGCCCACGTCGTTAATGCGGTGGCCGTTGGCAATTTCCTCCGGCGGCGTGTTGGTGATGGGCGAATCCATGTAAGCGTTGTAAAGGTCGGGCTGGCTGGTTTTGGCATAGTCGAGCGCGGCTTTATTGGGGTTGGTGTACGGGAAGTCGCGCAACATCATCCAGAACACATCACCCTGCATCGAATAGTTCAACCACGCATAGGCGGCGTCGAGGTGCGGAGCGCCGACCGGCATAGCATAATTGTCTTGCCACAGAATCGCCCCTTCGGTCGGATATACGTATTGAATGGAGGGGTTCTCTTGTTGGGCGAGGAGGGCTTCGCCCGTCCACGTCATGCCCAAATCTGCGTCTCCGGCGATGAGCGCGGTCTTCGGGCTGTCGCTGTCAAAGAGTTTGATATTGGGCACGAGTTCGGCCAATTTGTTTTTGGCCTCGTCGAGCTGCGCCGGGTCTTTGGTATTCACATCGTAACCGAGCGTGAGCAGAACCATGCCGATGGTGGCGCGAGAGTCGTCGAGGAACACCATGCGCCCGGCGTATTCCGGCTTCCACAGATCGGCCCATGAAGTCGGCACATTCTGCACTGCCGCAGTGTTGACTACGATGGCATCCGTTCCGGCTTGATATGGCAGGGTGTATTCGTTGCCGGGATCAAAGGAAAAGTTGAGATAGGTGGAATCAAAGTTCGCCATAATCGGCAGTTTGCTCTTGTCGAGTTTCTGCAAGAGCCCCTGCCGGATCATGAGGCTGACGATGTAATCGGTGGGCTGGACGAGATCGTAGGAGGCGCTGCCCGCCGAAAGTTTGGCGTACATTTCCTCGTTGCTCGAATACTCGTCGCGGTTCACTTTGATGCCGTACACCAATTCAAAGCACTCAATCGTGTCGGGCGGGATGTATTCCGTCCACACGAACAGGTTGACTTCCTGCGAGGTGACTTCCATTTTGGGTGACGGCTCCGGGCAGGCGAACCCGCTGGAAGTGGTTTTGGGGCCGGTGGGCGTTGGCGTTGCCCCCCCGCCGCAGGCGGCCACCACGAGGCCGACGGCGAGAACGGCGGCTAGGGTCTTCCATATTTTCGATGACATCTTTCTTTCCTCCTTTGGTTGAAGTGAAGCGTTGGCGTTGATCAGGCTTCGCGGCTTTCGAGGCGTTGAGAGATGAACACGGCGATCAGCACGGTGAGTATCCACACGGTCGAAAGGGCGTTGACTTCGGGCGTGATGATGCGGCGAAGCAAACCGTACACGTAAATGGGCAGGGTGGTGGAGCCGGGCCCGTTGGTGAAGAAGGTGATGATGAAATCGTCGAGCGAGAGGGTGAAGGCCAGCAATGCGCCGGAAAGCACTCCGGGGGCGATGATGGGCAGAGTGACTCGCCAAAAGGTGACGATTTCGTTTGCGCCCAGATCCATGGCCGCCTCTTCCACTGCTTTATCGAATCCGTGCAGGCGCGCGCGCACCACGAGTGTGACGAAGGGAATGCTGAAAGCAATGTGCGAGACGATGACGGTGCCCAATCCCATCGAGAGTCGTTGAACGCCCGCCAGCCCGAAGGTGATGTTGATCCATGTGAAGAGGGCGCTGAACAAAACGAGGATGCCGATGCCCATCACGATTTCTGGAATCACGATGGGGATGTAGAGCGCCGCTTCCGAAAAGTTCCTCACCGGGAAACTGTATCGCTGAAGGGCGAGAGCGGCCATGGCGCCGATGGTGGTCGAAACGACCGTGGAGGTGAAGGCGATGGTGAGCGTGTTCTTGGCGGCGTCTAACACCTCGTCGTTCTCGAACAGTTTGCAGAACCAAAAGAACGGCCCGCACGGCCCTTGATTGACCACGCCCTCGAACACCACATTCGTGCGCGAGGAGTTGAAGGCAAACACCACCAGCACCACGATGGGCGCATACAAGAAGAAATATACCGCTAGCGCGGAGAGGGCCACCAGAGGCGAGCGGCGGTTGCTCATGCCGAGGCGATCTCCTCGCCAAAGCCGAACTTGCGGGTGTAAAAGATGGTGACGATGAGGGTCATGACCATGAGGATGATGGACGAGGCTGAGCCGAAGGCGGGGTCGCGCGCGTCGAGAAATTGACGCTGGATGAGGTTGCCCACGAGAATCACTTGCCGCCCGCCGAGAATGTCGGAGACGACGAACGAGCCCATGACCGGGATGAAGACGAGAATGGTGCCGGCCACCACGCCGGGCATGGACAGGGGAAGGGTGACGCGGAGGAAGGTTCGCGCGGCGCTCGCGCCGAGATCGGCGGCGGCCTCATAGAGCGAGCCGTCAATTTTTTCCAGCGATGTGTAGATGGGCAGAATCATGAACGGCAAGAATTCGTACACCATGCCCACCAGCACCGCGCCCGGCGAAGGGTAAAAATCGAACGGCTTGAACGGCAGATTGAAAAGCCCGGCCCCGAGTCCGAGCAAACCGTTGAGCACGCCCTGCGTGCGCAAGATCATGATCCATGCGTAGATGCGGATGACAAAGTTCGTCCACAGCGGGACGAGAATGAGGAAGAGCAAACTGTTGCGCCATTTGGCCGGGGCGCGGGCCACAAAATAGGACAGTGGGTAGGCCATGAGGATCACGACGACGGTGGTCTGAAACGCCAACGTGAGCGAGCGCATCAGGATGTTGAGATAAAGATCGTCGAAGCCTTCGGGGGTGAAGCCGGCCAAGCGAAGATAATTGTCGAAGGTGAAAGTGTAGATCACGTTGCCGTCGGCGTCGCGGCGGCCAAAGGAAGTGACGACGGTGAGAAGCAGTGGGATGATCAGCAAGGCGATCATCCACAAGTTGGAGGGCAGGATGAGCAGAAAACCCTGAATGGTTTTGTTTTCGCGGAGTTTTTGGAACATCGGCTAAATGCGGAATACGGAAGGCGGAATGATGAATTCGTCATTCGTCATTCACCTTTCACCCTTCATCATTCCGTCAACACTCTCGCCGCTTCCGCCGCGAAGGACACGGAGACCACATTGCCTTCGGCGGCCAGCGGGCGCGAGCCGGGCGCGTTGTTTTGCTCACGCACGCGCACTTCGTGTCCGCCCATCAATTGCACGCCGTAATGAGTGTCGGTGCCAATGTACACCACGCTCACCACCCGCCCGTCGAATTTGTTGGCGGCCTCCCCCGCGTAATTGATGTGCATCTTCTCCGGGCGCACGGCCACACTCACCTCGGCGCCGCCCGTCAACTGCGTCTCCGATTCGGAGCGCACTCGCAAGCCGCCGCTCAATTCCACCTCCACCGCCCGGCCATTTTGCGCAACGACTTTGCCGTTCAGGAAACTCGTCTCGCCGATGAAGTCGGCCACGAATTTGCAATTGGGACGCTCGTAGATTTCATTGGCGCCGCCGATCTGCAAAGCCACCCCGCCCGACATCACCGCGATGCGGTCGCTCATCGTCAACGCTTCCTCTTGATCGTGAGTGACGTACACAAAGGTGATGCCCACCTCGCGTTGAAGCTTCTTCAATTCCAACTGCATCTCTTTGCGCAACTTGAGATCGAGCGCGCCCAGCGGCTCGTCGAGCAGAAGCACTTCGGGGCGATTGACGAGCGCGCGGGCCAGCGCCACGCGCTGTTGCTGCCCGCCCGAAAGCTGCCGCGCCCGCCGCTTCTCGTAGCCGGGCAAGCGCACCATTTCCAACGCCTGCTTCACTCGCTGATCGCGCTCGGCCTTCGGCACGCCCTTCATCTCCAACCCAAAGGCCACGTTCTCGCCAATCGTCATGTGCGGGAAGAGCGCATAGTTTTGGAAGACGGTGTTCACCGGGCGTTGAAACGGAGGCGTGCGCCCCATCGGCTTGCCATGAATAAGCACTTCGCCTTCGGTGGGCAGCTCGAAACCGGCGATCATCCGCAGTGAAGTCGTCTTGCCGCAGCCCGACGGCCCCAACATGGAAAAAAATTCCCCGTCCCGTATTTGCATCGTCACGTTGCGCACGGCGTTGACGACCTCACCAGACGGGGCCGGGAAACGCTTGGAAACCTCTCGGAGTTCTACAGCGAAGTTGGCCATTCGGCCTGCCTCCAACACGAAGTCGCGGAGCAAATGCCCGCGCCAAGGGTGGATTGTACAAGAGTGATATGAGTTTGGCAACCAACGCATAACTTCATCGGCGGCAAAGCGGTGTATCATCGATCACACGCCGGGGGTTGCCATGATCAAAATGTCTCGCTCGCTCACCTCTCTCTTCGCCGTCGTTGCCTTAATTGTCAGCGCCTGCACTCGATTCATCGGGACGCCGCCTGCGCCGGCCGCAACCCAAACGCCCGGCGCCGCCGCGCCAGCCGCCACCCGCTCCTCTTCCGAACAACCCACTGCCACTGCTCCCGTTCTTCCGCCCGAAGGCCGCCGCGCCACCGTGAGCGAAATCGTCAACGTTGTCGAAGCCAAAACTTTTGCCGATGCCGCCTTCCAGCCGGTGAGCGATGGAACGGTGATCAGCGCCGGAGGGCAAGTGCGAACCGGAGTCAATTCGCGGGCGCGCATTGATCTCAGCGAGGGCGCAGTCGTCCGTTTGGCCGCCGACACCGTGTTCACCCTCGAGGCCCTCACCGAAAGCGGCGGCGGCCCGTTCGCGTTGGTGAGCATCGAATTGGGAAAAATTTGGGTCAGCCTCACTGGCGGCTCATTGCAAGTGGTCACGCCGGTCGGGTCGGCGTCGGTGCGCGGATCGTTCGCCATCTTTCAATACATTCCCGGCAACCCCGACGACCCAAGCGACGACACACTCATCCTCGATTGCATCGAAGGCCTGTGCAGTGCGCAGAGCGGCGCAATTGATGAGCAAGCCGGAAATCTTGAGCGCATTGTGTTGGGCAACGGCGGGCAAGTCGTAGCCCGCGTGACTCTCACCGGCGAAGACGCGCAGAATTTCATTCTCAACAACCCCGAAGTGGGCGAGGCCATCGTGGCCACCCTCACCGCCGCGGCCCCCGCGCCGCAGGCCGCCGCCCCCACCGAAACGAGCGCCCCTGCCGCGCAAGCCACGCCCTCACCCACGGTGGCGGCGCCCCCCGCCACTCCGGTTCCGATCATCGGCCAGCATCTTCTCATCGGCGGAGAGACGTTGTTCTGCATCGGGCGCGCGTACGGGGTATTGCCGGGCGCCATCGCCGAAGCCAACGGACTCGGCCCGGAGTCGTTTGTGTATCCGGGGCAAGTGCTGGTCATTCCGGCGGCGCAGTGGTTCAACATTCCCGATGGCCCGGTGTGCAATCCACAATTCGATTCACCGTATCCGGGCTTGCCAGTGACGACTCCCGTTCCCACCGGCGCATCGGCCAATGCCGCAACGTCCACTGCCACCCCCGCTCCCACCGACACCCCGAACCCAGTTGCCAGCCGCCGGAGTTTTTCGATCCATTCCTCAATCGCTGTCGCTTGCCCGATGCGCCCGTCGTCGATCAACCGGCAGACACCAGCCCGCCCGTGATCTCGTCGGCGTCGGCCTCGCCCACTACAATCGACTCATCAACTACTTGCACTGTCACTTTCACCGCCAACATCACTGACGATAGCGGAGTGTCCGGCGCCACTGTGAATTGGAGTTCGGGATCGGGATCGAGCAGCGTTGGTATGTCGTTACTTTCCGGCACAACATGGAGCGCGACCGCTCGTCTGTCGGCTCCACCGTATGGGCCGGTGACGTGGTCAGTCAATGCATCGGATAGCGCGGGCAATTCAAGCAAAGCCACCGGCCCCGACGTGACGGCGCTGACTGGGGGATGCTAACCTTGACTCTCGCCACCGCCGCGATTAAACTTCGATCATGCGATCGCAAATCTTCCACCCTCCCCGCTAACTCTCAACCCTCCCTCGCCCGTTCGAGTCGCGGAGCATAACACGCGCCCGCGCGCCGCCCTGTCTTCGGAAAGCGATGCTTTGCCATTGGCCGCTTCACCGAATACAGGAGACTCTCAATGCTCGCCAAACTGAATACACACACGCCACAGCGCGCGATGCTGTGGTTCGTCATCGCCCTCTACAGCGTCGAATTCCTCGACGAGTTGATCTACGGGATGGTGGGCGCAGTCCTGCCCCACCTCAAAACCGATCTCGCGCTCACGTACACGCAGGTCGGAATGCTGTTCACCATTCCCGGCCTCATTGCCATGATGGCCGAGCCGATCATCGGTTTGCTCGGCGACACGCGCTACCGCCGCGCATTGGTGCTGGGGGGAATCGCCTCCACCACGCTCGGCCTCTTTCTCGTGGGGAGCGGCCACACTTTTCTTGTCGTCCTCTTGGCCTTCACTATGATGGCTTCGGCCAGCGGCGCATACGTGAACCTCGCCCAAGCCACACTCATCGATCTCAACCCATCGCGCTCCGAGCAAACGATGGCCCGCTGGGTGCTGTTAGGATACATCGGCGTCGCCGCCGCGCCGCTCATTGCCACCGCCGCATTCTATCTCGGCTACGGCTGGCGCGGGTTATACTTGGCGCTGGCCGGAGTGGCCGGGCTGTACACGGCGATGCTGTTGCGGCAGAGGTTCGACGCGCACGCGGGCGCAAATGAAGAGTCCGCCTCACCGCGCCGACTCGCGCAACTGCTCATGGCCGGGCTTCGCAACTCGGAACTGCTCAAGTGGATGCTGCTCACCGAGATGGCCGATCTCATGCTCGACAAATTTCTCGAAGTGACCGGACTCTACTTTGCCGATGTGGTCGGCGTGGGGCTGAATGCGGCCAGCGGCGCGGTGGCGGTCGCCACCACCGTGGGGCTGGTGGGGAGCGTGGCGCTCGTCCCCATCCTCGAAAGGGTGCGCGGGCTGAGGCTGCTCCGAGTCACTGCCGCCATCGTGATGATTGCGTACGTTGCGTTTTTGCTGTTGCCGTTTGTGTGGCTCAAATACCTTCTGCTCGGCCTCATCAGTTTTTGCGCGGCCCCATGGTATCCCGCCCTTCACGCCAAATCGTATGACGCTCTGCCGGGGCAGTCGGGGTTGGTGATGGCGGTGGGCGCGTTGGCAAACATAACGAGTCTGTTTGTGCCGGTGGTCATTGGCCGCATCGCCGATGTGGTGGGGTTGCAGTGGGCGATGTGGCTGTTGGCGTTGGGGCCGGTGGCTCTCATTGTCGGCCTGCCGTGCGGAAATAATGGGGTAGGTCCGGACGGGCGGTCGTGAGGAAACCTGCAAGGCAAAGGTAACTCGCGCTCTTGCCCCCCGCCCCGCTTCTGTCTATAAACCTCTTCAATCTTCAGATCACATGTATCGAATAGGCATTGACGTTGGCGGAACGAATACCGACGCGGCCATCCTGCGTGGCCGCGAAGTGGTGGGCTGGTATAAGCACGCCACCACGCCGGAGGTTACTTCAGGCATTGTCGGCGCGCTCTCGGGCGCGCTCGAGTCTACCCATATGGGCCGCGCCGACGTGGGCGCGGTGATGATCGGCACCACGCATTTCACCAACGCCGTCGTCCAGCGGCGGGAACTCAGCCGCGTCGCCGTGTTTCGCCTGTGCGGCCCCGCCACCCATTCGCTTCTCCCTATGGTGGATTGGCCTGTGAGTCTGCGAGAAATCGTCGTCGGACATGTAGCCCTTTTGCCCGGCGGCGCCGAGTTCGACGGCCAACCGATCACCCCCTTCGACGAAGCCTCCGTGCGCGAAGCGTGCCGCCGCGCGCGCGATCTCGGCCTTGAATCCGTTGCCGTGAGCAGTGTCTTCTCCCCGGTCAATCCCGGGCATGAGTTGCTCACCGCCGAGATCATCCGGGCAGAAATGCCCGGCGCAGCCATCAGCCTGTCGCATGAGATCGGCCGGCTCGGCATGTTGCAACGCGAAAACGCCGCCATCATGAACGCCTGCCTGCACGTCCTCGGCAGGAAAACCATCGCCGCGTTCCGCGCCTCGCTCACCGACTTGGGTTTGCGATGCCCGCTTTATCTGGCGCAAAACGACGGCACGCTGATGAGCGCCGACTTCGCCGAAAGATTCCCGGTGTTCACCTTCGCCTCCGGCCCCACCAATTCCATGCGCGGCGCGGCGTTTCTATCCGGCCTGCGTGAAGCGGTCGTGGTTGACATCGGAGGAACGACCACCGATATTGGCGCGTTGGCGCACGGTTTTCCGCGCGAAGCATCGGTTGAAGTCGAGGTTGGCGGCGTGCGCACCAACTTCCGAATGCCGGACGTATTTTCGTTCGGCTTGGGCGGCGGCAGTCTGGTCACGGGCGAGGGCGCGACTCTTCAAGTGGGCCCTCTCTCGGTGGGATACGAACTGACCGCCCGCGGCCGAGTCTTCGGCGGCGACACGTTGACTGCCACCGACATTGCCGTCGCCGGCGGGCGCGCCTCACTGGGCGAGAGTAGCCGCGTGGCAGATCTATCCGGGTCATTCATCGCCGATGCGCTGGCCTATATGCAGAAACGAGTTGAAGAGGCCATTGACCAGATGAAGCTGAGCCGCGATCCGGTTCCAGTTATTTTGGTTGGGGGCGGGAGCATTCTGGTCAACGAGCAACTGGCCGGGGCGTCGCAAGTCCTCCGCCCGCCGCACTATCAGGTAGCGAACGCGGTGGGCGCTGCCATCGCTCAAATCTCAGGCGAAGTGGATCGGGTCGTGTCGCTGTCGGAAGTCGGTCGAGAGGAAGCATTGTCAGTGGCGAAAAAGGAAGCCGTTGAGCGGGCGGTTGCCGCCGGGGCCGAGGCCTCCACAATCCAAATCGTGGATGTCGAAGATATTCCGCTGGCATACCTGCCGAGCAACGCGGTTCGAATCCGCGTCAAAGTTGCGGGGGATTTGGCATTATGAACGAATGGTCGCTCACCGAACTGGATTTGGAATACATTGCGTTGGGCGCGGCGATTCTGGGAACGGGCGGCGGCGGGAATGTTTATCTCGGAAAACTGCGCGGCTGGGAGCAACTGCGCGCCGGACGCCGCATCCGAATCATTTCGCCGGAGGCATTGCAGGACGATGATCTGGTGATCGCCGTCGGCGGGATGGGCGCGCCCACCGTGGGCTTCGAGAAATTCGAGAAGGGCGATGAGTGTTATCGCGCCGTGCGCGCCCTCGAGCGGGCGGTTGGCAAAAGGGCGGTGGCGTTGATGACCGATGAGATAGGCGGCTCGAACGCCATCGAGCCGATGATCGCCGCGGCCCAGGCCGATCTGCCTGTTGTGGATGTGGACGGGATGGGGCGCGCTTTCCCGGAATTGCAGATGAACACCTTTTTCATTTACGGCGCTCCACCCGCTCCGGGCGCGCTCTGCGATGAGAAGGGCAACACGGTTGTCTTTACCGAAGCCACTTCTCCTGTATGGTTGGAGAAATTAGCGCGCGCCGGAACGATTGCGATGGGTTGCACCGCCGCCTTCGCCCTTCCGCCGATCACCGGCGGTCAGTTGAAGGCGTGGGGCGTGAAGCACACTGTGAGCCAGGCCTGGCGTTTGGGCGCGGCGGTGATTCGGGCGCGGGCCGAAAAGCGCGATCCGGTGGAAGCCATTCTCAAACACGAACACGGCCAACTGCTCTTTCGTGGCAAGATCATGGATGTGAAACGCTGGACGACCGGCGGGTTTGCGCGCGGCAAACTGGAGATGGACGGCCTGGCCGATGACGCGGGACGCGCGCTCGATATCGAATTTCAGAACGAAAACCTGATCGCGCGTCTGGATGGCGAAATCATCTGCGCCGTGCCCGATCTGATCTGCATCGTGGATGCCGAATCGGGGCGCCCGATCTCGACCGAAGAAACCCGTTACGGCCTGCGCGTTGCGGTGCTTGGTTTGCCCGCCACGCCGCTCTTCCGCACCCCTGAGGCGCTGGCGGTCGTCGGCCCGCGCGCCTTCGGTTACGATCTCGATTACCAACCGCTCGGCGAATACGTCATGCCCGAGCCAAAGGTGAAACCCTGATGACCAATCAACGACTCGCAATTGATGTGGGCGGCACGTTTGTGGATTTTGTGTTGTTCGACGAGGCCAGCGGAGAGATCTGCATTGAAAAGGTGTCGTCGGGCGGCAAGTTGGAGGAGCGATTCTTCGAGGGCATCGAACGCCTCGGCCTCAGTTTGACCGATCTGGCGATGATCGTGCACGGCTCGACAACGGTCATCAATACCATTGTGCAGGAGAAGGGCGCGCGCACTGGATTGATCACCACGCAGGGATTCCGCGATGTGTTGGAATTGGGGCGCGGCAACCGCCCGGAAATCTACAACCTATTCTATCGCCCTCCCGCCCCGCTGGTGCCGCGCTACCTGCGTTACGAAGTGCCCGAGCGATTGAATCGGCGCGGCGAAACGCTGATCCCGTTAGACGAAGCGGCGGCGCGGCAGGTGATCGCTCAACTCAAGGAACAGGGTGTGCTGGGGATCGCCATTTGTTTTCTTCACTCCTATGCCAATCCCGCGCATGAACGGCGACTGGCCGAACTCGTCGCGGAAATCTACCCCGAAGCGCACGTCAGCATCTCTTCGGATATCGTGCGCGAGTGGCGCGAATTCGAGCGCGCCTCCACCACGGTCCTCAACACCTACGTCAAACCGAAAATGGCGGGGTATCTGTCAGCGTTGCAGAGCGGCTTGAAAGATCGTCACTACACCGGTACGCTCAACATCATGCAATCGTCTGGCGGCATGACTTCGGGACTCGCCGCGCAAAACGCTCCAATCCGCACGTTGGAATCCGGCCCGGCGGGAGGGGTGATCGGTGCAGCGGCATTGGGCGCGAAGTTGGGTTTTGCGAATTTGGTCGCCGCTGATGTGGGCGGCACGACCTTTGATGTGGCGATGATCCATCAGAACCGCCCGCTCGAAAAAGCGGAGACCGCCGTCAATCGCCGCCCGGTTCTGCAGCCGACGCTGGACATCATTTCCATCGGCGCGGGCGGCGGAAGCATCGCCTGGTTGGATGCAGAAGGCGGATTACGGGTCGGCCCGAAAAGCGCCGAGGCGGCGCCGGGTCCCGCGTGCTTTGGGCTGGGCGGCGCAGAGCCAACCGTGACCGACGCTCAATTAATTCTTGGCTACCTCGACCCGCAGTATTATCTGGGCAAACGCATGACGCTCGACCGGGCCGCCGCCGAACGGGCCATCGAAACCAAGATCGCTCAGCCTCTCAATCTGCCCACGACCGAGGCGGCGCAGGGCATTCTGCGACTCGCCGCCGCGAACATGTCGTACGCCATCCGCAACATCACCATCGAGCGCGGCCACGACCCGCGCGAATTCAGTTTGGTGTGTTTCGGCGGCGGCGGCGGGTTGTTCGCCGCGGCCCTCATGCGGGAACTGGAAATGGCGCGCGCCATTGTGCCGGTCAACCCCGCCACATTCTCTGCCTGGGGGTTGCTCAACGCCGATTATCGCGAAGACCTCTCGCGCACGGTGGTCAAACCCCTGAAGGAACTGAGGCTGGAGGAACTGGCCGGTGTCATCTCTCAAATGGAGGCCGAAGCCACCGAGCATTTTGATTCCCATCACATTCAGGCCGCAAACCGCGCTGTTGAATTGTTCGCCGACTTGCGCTATCTTGGGCAGGAACATACGGTGCGCGTTCCGCTCCAGGCCGACGATCTGAAAGATCCGCTCTTTGCTTCTCTTCGAACGCGCTTCGATGACCTGCATGAAAAAGCCTACGCTCACGCCCTGCCTCATCTGTCGGTAGAGTTCGTGCATGTGCGGCTCTCGCTCATCGGGCTGACTCAAAAGCCCGCCATTTTGGAAATGCCCAAAGGCAACAAAGGAGGAGCGCAGAAAGCGATCCGGAAAGTGATCCTGATGGGCAACGATATAATGGACTGCCCTATCTACGACCGCCCCCTGCTCGCGGCGGGCGAACGACTCGACGGCCCGGCCATAGTCGAAGAGTGGACTTCGACCACCCTCCTCCTGCCCGGCCAAACATTGGAAGTTGATCCTTACGGGAACTTGATTCTTCATGCCAGCCATTGATCCCATCACAACGCAGGTCATTCGCAACGCTCTCAAAGCCGCCGCCGACGAAATGCAGATCAGCCTCGTCAAGACGGCGCACAACCCGCTGATCTATGAAGTGCATGACTTTGGCGTGGTGCTCACCGATCATCTTGGGCAGATACTCGCCGAAGGCTCGGGCTTGCCCGGCTTTCTCGGCTGTTTGCCCTCGGCCATTGTCAGCGGACTCAAAGTTGTCGGCGCGGAAAACTTTTCCGACGGCGACGTGATTCTCACCAACGAACCCGACGACACCGGCACGCACTTGAGCGATGTGGTCGTATACATGCCGATCCTTTATAAAGGAAGGCTGGTGGCGTTCTCCAGCGTAATGGCGCACTGGGCGGATGTTGGCGGAGTGACCCCCGGCGGCTGGTGCCCCGATTCAACGGACGTTCATCAGGAGGGGATGATCTTCTCGCACCTCAAACTCTATGAGGGCGGCAAATTGAACACCACCCTCGAGCGCATGATCCTCAAAAACGTGCGCTTCCCGGAACTGGTGCACGGCGACATGAATGCCATGATCGCCGCCTGTCACACGGGCGCGCGCCGTTATCAAGCGTTGTGTGATCGCTTTGGCGCCGATGTGTTGCAGGCCAGCATGGAGGCCGTATTCAACCAATCCGAGCAGATGATGCGCCGCAAGGTCGCCGAGATCCCCGACGGCATCTATTCCGCCGAGACGTGGCTGGATCACGATGGCATCGAGTTGGACAAGCCGCGCAAGATTAAAGTGACGATCACAGTCAAGGGCGAAGAGATGATCATGGATTGGACGGGTTCAAGCGAAGTCGCCAGCGGGCCGATCAATCATCCTTTTGTCGAGACGCGAGCATTGGGATACTGTCTGCTCAAGTCGCTCACCGCGCCTTTCGACCCGATGAATCAGGGGCACTTACGCCCGCTCACCGTGACCGCGCCGCCCAACACGGTGGTCAGCCCCGTGTATCCCGCGCCGTGCGATTCTTACGGTTACGTCGGTGAGATGATTATTCAACTCATCGCGCGGGCGTTGTCGCAGGCAATCCCCGAACGGTGCCCGGCTTGCTCTTACCAGATGTTTGGACCGTACTTCTTCCGCACTGATCCGCGACACGGCGAGCCGTTCATCTTTATCGATCCGGTGGATGGCGGCGGCGGCGCGTTCCCTCACGCCGACGGCCCCAGCGCGTTGATCTTCGTTGGCGACGGCGATTGCCCCAACACACCCGCTGAAATCATCGAAACGCGTTACCCGCTGCTGGTGCGGCGCTATGCGCTTAATCTCGAAGGCGCGGGGAAGGGCAAATATCGCGGCGGCTTCGGCGTCATCCGTGATTATGAGATGCTCGAAGACAACATCCTGATGCAGTTGATGAATGAGAACACGCTCTATCCGCCCTGGGGACTCTTTGGCGGCGACCAGTCGGGCGTGAGCAAAGCCATTGTGTGGGAGGGCACCGATCATGAGCAGGTGTTGACGCGGCGCATATCCTATTTTGGGCCGCTGCACAAAGGTGACCGGGTGAGCGCCCGCACGACGGGCGGCGGCGGCTGGGGCGACCCGAAAGAACGCGACCCGGAGCTGGTCAAGAACGATGTGCTGAACGGTTTTCTATCCGCGGCGGAAGCCGAGAAGATTTATGGCGTGAAGGTGTGATCGCTATCTAAGGAGGTCATATTGAATTGACTGTTTTGATATAGAAGGACAAACTATCTCAATCAATCACTCGGAGGAGACCTGCCATGAAACCCAAACTGTTCTCTGCATTCAGCCTTGTGCTGGCGCTGGCTATCGCCTTGGCGGCCTGTAGCGGAACCCCGCCGGCCACACAACCGCCCGCTTCGGCCACGGAGGCCCCGGCTCCCACGGCGGCTCCCGCCCAGCCGTCTGTCCTCACCATCGCCAATTCCACCACCTTCCCCGATATCGACCCGAGCACCTCGTTCTCCAACGACAGCGCGGTGACCTCCAACATCTACGAAACGCTCACTCGTTACAACCCGCCCGGAAGCAAGGATGTGCTCAGCCCGCAACTCGCTACCAGTTGGGAATCCTCGGAGGACAGCCTGACCTGGACGTTCCACCTGCGCCAGGGCGTCAAGTTCCACGACGGCGAGCCGTTCAACTCCGCCGCTGTCAAGTTCTCAGTCGAACGCACCAAGACTCTCAACGGCGGCGCAGCCTGGATCTGGGGCGCGGTCAACAGCATCGAAACGCCCGATGATTACACCGTCGTCTTCCACCTCGATTACGCCACCCCGCTTGACCTGATCGCTTCGTCTGGGTATGCGGCGTGGATGATCAGCCCCGGCGCAAAAGACAAGGATGGCGCGTGGTTCAACGCCGGCCACGACGCGGGCACAGGCCCCTACACCATCGAGTCGTATGAGCCGGGCCAGCGCGTCATCTTGACTCGGTTCGACGATTATTGGGGCGGCTGGAAAGCCGGCCAGTTCGATAAAGTAGTGATCGAGGTTGTCGAAGATCCAACGGTGCGCCAGCAGAAGATCGAATCCGGCGAAGCGGATTGGACGATGGAACTTGCCACCGAGAACCTGGCTTCTGTCGGAAACAATCCCGACGTGAAGGTTGTGGTTAACCCATCCTTCCAGAATCTGGTCGGATTGCTCAACACTCAGAAGCCCCCGCTGGATGATCCAAAAGTCCGCCAGGCGCTTTCCTACAGTTTCCCATATGAGGTATTTATCAACACCGCTATGAGCGGATACGCCACGCAAGCGCGCGGCGTCATTCCTGCCGGGATGTACGGTTCCGACGAATCACTCTTCCAATACCCCTTCGACCTCGACAAGGCGAAATCTCTGCTGACAGAAGCCGGCCACCCCGATGGAGGTTTCGAGTTATCGATGACCTATGTCACCGGCAATACGGTGGAACAACAAGCCGGTGAATTGTGGAAAGCCGAACTCGCCAAACTCGGCATCACTTTGAACCTCCAACCGATGGCCTGGGAAGCGCAGTGGGATCTGGGCAAGGGTGATCCGGCCAACGCGCAGGATGTGTTCGTCATGTATTGGTGGCCCGCTTACGTAACGCCCTACGACTTCCTCTTCAACATGTTCCACACGGAGGAGCAGCCTCTCTTCAATTTGGGCTACTACCGCAATGGGGACTTTGACACATTGATCGACGACGCCAACGCCCTATCCGGAGGTGATAAGGCTAAGGCCGAGTCCATGTTCCAGGAGGCCTCGAAGATGCTGGTGGATGACGCCGCGTCGCTCTTCATCTTCGACCAGAGCAACATTCACATTGTCCGCGCCGATCTCAAAGGTTACGTGGACAATCCCGCCTACTCGCACGTTGTGTTCGCCTACCAGCTTTCCCGCTAACTATTTCTAACGTTTCCCCTGCCTGCCGCAATGAGCAGGCAGGGGAAGACTTCGCTTGATGGCTGTTTACCTTCTGCGACGATTGGCGCTGGCCGCGCTCGTCATCATCAGTGTTTCGGCGGTGACGTTCGTCGTTGCGCGGGTGATCCCCTCCGACCCGGCGGCGCTGTACGCCGGGCAGCGCCCAACCGCCGATCAGATTGAAGCGGCGCGTGAACGTCTCGGACTCGATCAACCGCTTTACGCCCAATACATTCGTTTCCTGGGCGACATCCTCCAGGGCGATCTGGGAACATCCTACAAAACCAAGCATCCCATTCTGTCCGATATCAGAACATTCCTGCCGGCCACGCTCGAACTGGTCATCGTCAGCACGTTGATGGCGCTCCTCGTCGGCGTTCCGCTGGGAGTGTTCGCCGGCGCCAGACGTGGTGGAGGCTTCGATCAAGTCACCCGCATCGCCTCCATCGCCGGAGTATCGATCCCGACTTTTTGGCTGGCGCTGATTTTTCAGTTATTCTTTTTTGGCGCCCTCAAACTTCTTCCACTTTCCTCGCGGATGTCGAATAGCGTTGCTCTGTTCAATACCTTTCCCACCATCACCGGCTTCTATCTGATCGACTCTCTGCTGGCGGGAAACCTCGTCGCCTGGCGCGACGCCGCCTGGCATATCCTCCTGCCCGCCTTCACCCTCGCTACCTACCCCATCAGCCTGACCTTGCGCATGACGCGCGCGGCGATGGTCGAGACGCTCTCCGAAAAATACATCACTGCCGCGCGCGCGCAGGGATTGCCCGAACACGATGTCCTCTTCCGCTACGCGTTGAAGAATGCCATTATCCCCACTCTCACCGTGCTTGGGCTATCCTTCGCTTATTCGCTCACCGGCGCCTTCCTTATCGAAGTGATCTTCTCGTGGCCCGGGCTTGGAAAGTATGTCACCGACGCCATTCTCAATGTGGATTTTCCGGTGATCGTTTCCGCCACATTAATCGTTACCGTGTTCTACGTTTTCATCAATCTGATCGTTGACATCATTCAGGCCGTTCTCGATCCGCGGGTGGCGTTGCGATGACCATTCTGGCCCGCTGGTTTGGCGCGCCCTTTGCATCCGACTCCATCCCTGCCCGCCTGCGCCATGACCCTCTGGCAATATTCAGTTTTCTCGTCGTGTTGACCCTCATCCTGGCCGCCGCTTTCGCCCCGCTCCTGACTTCCCGCGCCGCCGAAGGACTCG
>VGOW01000041.1 GCA_016875735.1 Chloroflexota bacterium
CGCGGTCGCGGTCGAGGGCGAGGGCGCGGGCGCGGGCGCGGGCGCGGGCGAGGGCGAGGGCGAGGTCGAGGGCGAGGTCGAGGTCGAGGTCGAGGTCGCGGGCGAGGGCGAGGGCGAGGTCGAGGGCGAGATCAGTGTTGGCGCGCGCTAACGCGCGCGCCAACACGGGATGCCGCACATCTCCATAGTCCAGCGCCTTTTGCGCCGCCCACCCCAGCAAGCGGCAGAGTGGCTCGTCATTCGCCACCAACCCATCCACCCTGCGGCGAAAGCGGGCAATGAAAGTATCGGCCTCGTTCAACATGCTGGCCGTGAGCAAAAGCACTTCGCGCCAGCGGCGGTCGGTAAAGTGATTATCAATCAGCAAAGCCAGCGCGCCCTCGGCGGCATTCTCTACCACATAGCGCGCGGAGAAGTATTCCTGCAGGGTGAGGTGCGAGAAAGAATAGATGCCCCGCGCCCGTTCGACAAAGATGCCGTGCTGGGCTTCGATGGCTTTGACGATGGTTTCACCGTCGGGTGGCGCTCCGCCTTCGGCGCTCGGTAATTTGGCCATGAACGTTTCCACGCGGCCGGCCAGATCATCCTGCCGAAAGAAAATCTCGCCGCGCTCGAAATACTCGGCCGCGATCTGGGCAAACAACTGCCGCTTGCGCCCCAACGACAGGCCGCGATACACCTTGTCGCGCCGGATGTTGCGAGCCGAGTCCCACTTCTTCAGCAGGGCTTCCAAGGCTTCTTCGTACACTTCGGCGCGGCGCGGCGGGAAGATGAGGGTCTCTTCGAACGAGAGGCACAGCAGGGTGAGCAACAGCGGGGTTTGGGCCAGTTCGCGCAGGCCGCTGTGTTCGGCTTTCTCCAGTTCATCTAAAAACCGTTCGGCTTTCTCCGAGTCATTCCCGAACCATTTGGCGGCGAAGGTTTTGATCTGTTCGGAGTCGAAGTCGGCGATCTCCACATCGGTGAAGCCGTTGAAGGCATAATCGCTGGCGGCGATGCGGCAGGTGATGATGTGCTTGTTCTTCGGATACTGTTTGATGAAATCGTTGATGGCCGTCGTCAGCGCCGCGCGCCGTTCGCCCTCCACATTCACTTCGTCCAGCCCGTCGAACAACACCATCGCCCAGCCCTTTTTCAGAATATGCTCGATGAACGGCGCGGCTTCGGGGAAGGCGCAGATCTCGAACTGCCGGGCGATGAACTGAGCCAGCGTTTGCCCGCTATTCGACCATTCGTGCAGGGAAATGAAAATGGGAATGCGCTCGATGCGATTGTCGAGGGCTTGCAGGGTGAGGAATTTGAGAAACGTGGTTTTGCCCGCGCCGGGTTTGCCCAGCACGTAGAGGCGGTCTCTCTCTTTCGCCAGCCCCAGAGCATTCTGCCGCTCGGCCTGGCCGCGCAGGGATCGAGTCTCTTCGTGTTCCTTGCGCAGCTGCTCGATGTCGAAACGGCGGAGCGCGGTGGGCCTGTCTAAAATATGAACGTCGGTGTAAATGCCCTCCACCGCAACGGGGTCGGGCTTGCCCAGCACGCGCATGGTGGAATACAAGTCTTTCATGCGGGCGTGGTATTTCTTGGCCGCCTCGAGCCAGCGGAACTGATCCCAGTCCTTCCTGAATTGGCCTGAGACTTTATCTTTGATCTCTTTGCTGAAGTTATCCCACAGCCACACGCCCGCGGCGATGAAATCCATGCTGTTCACCTTCACCCACGGAAATTCTTGTCGAATCTTTCAATGCGTTGCTCGATTTCGGCGACGATCTCGCGTAGCGAGTCGATATCGCTTGTAGAGAGGTGGTGAGCGAGAATTTCCAACAGCGGATCGAGAACAGGCCGGTAATCGTGAATGAGGGCCGCAATGTCGCTCTCGTAAATGCCAACACGAGAGAAATTCCCCTGCCGGTATAACGAAGGCAGGGCATACAGTTTTAGCAACAGCAACCCTTCGACGGTTGCGCACGGAATCTCTTGCTCGGCGAAAGGCTGAGGAGCAGTATGCTGTTGGCCGACTCTCTCGAAGAGCGGGTTGCTGGTGAGAAGGATGTCGATCTGGAGAGCGTCGAATTTGCCGCGGGCGAAATCCTTGTCCTGGCTTTCGATCTGAATCTCCGGCAATGCTCTCAACGACGACACAGCCATAATCAGATCGACATCTTCGGTATTGCGGCCTTCGACGAACTGCAGCATTGCCACACCGCCGACGAGCGCGTACTCTATCTGTCGTTCACGCAGAAGGTCAAACAGATGCGCAACGGTTTGCAGGAGGGAGTCTGCGGCCATAGCATCTTCTCGCTTGTTTCTGAAGTTGAAGACAACGGCGTTTCGAACCACCTCGCCGATGCGAATTCTCTTGGAAGCGGTCGTTGCGATCATACTGTCACGCTTGATCGCCTTTCAGCAGTTCCTCGGCCAGCGCGTGGTAGGCTTGCGCTCCGGCAGAGGAAGCGGCGTAGGCCGAGATGGGCACGCCGTGCGAAGGGGCCTCGGCCAGGCGCACACTGCGCGGGATGATGCTCTTGAACACTTTGCCGGGGAAGTGTTTGCGAACTTCGGCGAGCACTTGCGATGAAAGGCCGGTGCGGGCGTCGAACATGGTCATCACCACGCCGCGCACGTGCAGGCCGGTGTTGAGCGCCGAGCGCACGCGGTTGATCGTCTGCACCAGCTGCCCCAAACCTTCGAGGGCGAGGTACTCGCACTGCACCGGAATGATAACCGCTTCGGAGGCGACCAGCGCGTTGACGGTGAGCAGGCTGAGTGAAGGCGGGCAGTCGATCAAAATGTAATCGTAATTGCCTTTCAGTGAGGCGAGGCGAGTCTTGAGCCGAGTCTCGCGGGCCAGCTCGTTCACCAGTTCCACATCGGCGCCGGAGAGTTCGGGCGAGGAGGGCATGAGCGAGAGGTTGAGTTTGGGGCTGACGAGGATCGCATCGGCGGGCTTCTCGCCTTCGATCAGCACATCATAGATGCTCGTCTTCACTTTGTGTTTGTCGATGCCGAGACACGAGGTGGTGTTGGCTTGCGGATCGAGATCGATCAACAGCACGCGCTGGCCGAGTTGCGCCAGATACGCGCCGAGATTGATGGCGGTGGTAGTTTTGCCAACGCCGCCTTTTTGATTAACGAGGGCGTAGATGTGGGGCATGGGATCAGCGATTAGCCATTAGCGATTAGCGGTCAGGCGTATTTTATCATTCCGCTCACTGGTAACTGACTACTGAATTCTGACTACTGGCTACTGGCTACTGGCTTCTGACTCTCGTCTTCTCCCTCACCCCCACTCGCGTCACCGACTCGGAGGCGAGGTCGACGGCAAATCGGGCGGCGTCCCACGCATCGGCAGACTGTTGCAGGCGAACAAAGAAGGCGGCGGCAAAGATATCGCCCGCTCCGGTCAAGTCTGCCACGGGAACGGCAGGCGCGGGGAATTGGCGGCGGTCGCCATTCCAAAAGACGGTCGCCCCTTGATCGCCTTGTGTGGCGACGAAGGCTTTCGATTGCGAAGCCCAACGTTCGATCACATTCCAGTCTCCGCCGACATCCTCAACACTGATCACGGTGGCCGATGCCGATCTCAACAGCGACTCCGATTCGGCCCATTCGCCGCGAGTGACGCGGCCACTCGCATCCCATCGCCGCATCCATCCCTGCGGAGTGAGGCCGATGAACGTTCCAGCGAAGTGCGCGGCGAACGCCGGATCGACTTCGCAAGCGATGGGCGCGAGATGAACAATGGAAGGGTTGGTCCACTCGGAAGGCAGATCGGCGGGCGAGAGCAGTGAGGCTTGCGCGTGAAGAGTCTGGATGCGGCCGGTCGGCGTGTATCGATTCTCGAAGACGGTGCTGAGAGGCGAAGGCGCGCAGTGCACCGCGATGCTTTCGAGCCCGGCGGTGATGGCATCGGGCGCGGCAGAGGTGAGGATGCCGGTTTGCAAGCCGAGCGCGTGAGCGGCGAGAGTGGAATAGGCAACCGTGCCGCCGAGTCGGAGTCCATTGGGGGTGATGTCTTGAGCGATATGGCCGATGGCGAGGTAGTCCATTGGCAAATGGCAAATGACGAATGACGAATGTTGGTTTCGCTAAGTGCTGACCGCTGATTGCTGATTGCTAATCGCTACCGTTGGAAGAAGCCGCGCCAGAGAGGCCGCACTTCTTCGATGGTGATGAAGGCCGACTCGTCGGCGGCGCGCACGAGACCTTGCACATGATCGACATCTTTGCGGCGCGCGGTGATGAGCAGAACGGTCACCGCGCCGTCTTTGCCGCGCCCCGACATTTCGGTGACGGCGTAGCCGCCGCCGCGAAGCGCATCGGCAATGGCCTGCCCTTTGGCAGAGGAGATGATTCGCATTTGTCCGAAGCCGAGAGCGAGGCGCTCCTCGAACACCATGCCCAGCATCACACCCGCGCCGAATCCGGCGGCGTAGCCGACGATGTTGAGCGGGTTGCTGAGTTCGTTGATCACCCGGCTGATGGCGATAACGAAGATGGCCGCCTGCATGAAGCCGATGACTCCGGCGGTGAGTTTGCGGCCGCGCATCATGAACAGCACGCGCAGGGTGTCGAGCGTCATATCGGCGACGCGCATGAAGAAGATGAAGAGGGCGGAGAGGATGGCGGGGAGCATGGGAGGGGAGAAGTCAGAAGAGAGTGATCAGTGATTGGTAATTGGTGATTGGCTTTGCCACTTGCCACTTGCCATCCGCTATTCGTCATCCGCCGTTTCCTGCATGGCCGGCACATACATCTGCGTGGCGTAATCTTTCACCATGCGGCGGGTGCTGAAGGCGGGGGCAAGGGTGGCGATGGACTCTTTCATCTTGCGAATCCATTCGCGGGGCAAGTCTTTTTCATCCACTTTGTAATAGAGCGGCACAATTTCGTTTTCGAGCAGGCCGAAGAGAGATTCTGAATCGGCGGCGTCCTGTTCATCTTCGCGATCATAGTCGTGTTCACCGCCGATGGCCCAGCCGTTTTCGCCGTTGAAGCCTTCGGGCCACCAACCGTCGAGGATACTGCAGTTGAGCACGCCGTTGAGCGCGGCCTTCTGCCCGCTGGTGCCGCTGGCCTCGTGCGGGCGGCGCGGCGTGTTCAGCCACACATCACAGCCCTGCACTATATGCCGGGCGATGTTCTGATCGTAGTCTTCGATGAAGATCAGCCGGCCGGCGAACTCGGCGCGTTTGATGACCCGGTACAATTCTTGAATCACTCGTTTGCCCGGATCGTCGGCGGGGTGCGCTTTCCCGGCAAACACGAACTGCACCGGCATGTTGGGGCGGTTGACGAGACGAAGCAGACGATCCACATCACGGAACAGCAGCCCGGCGCGTTTGTAGGTTGCGAAGCGGCGGGCAAAGCCAATGGTGAGCACATTCGGATCCATGAGCGCGCCGGAGGCGATGATCTGCACCGGGTGAATTCGAGTGGTGGCCCACTGCGCGCGGGCGCGGTCGTTCATGAAAATTTGCAGCCGCCGTTTGAGGTGGCGGTGAACCGCCCATAATTCTTCGTCAGGGATAGAGAGAAGGCTGTCCCACGTTTCGGGATCGTCGAGATGCTCGTACCAATCGGCGCCGAGACTCCGATCGAACAACAACCGCAGGCGGCGGGCCAGCCAACTGCCGGTGTGAATGCCGTTGGTGATCGAAGTGATGGGCACTTCATCCTCTTTGACTCCGGGCCAAAGGAATTGCCACATCTTGCGGCTCACTTGCCCATGCAGCTCGCTCACTGCATTGCGCCGCTCGGAGAAGCGAATGGCGAGAGTGGGCATGGAGAACGATGGCCCCCATTGTTGATCCACTTTGGCCAGCGCCATGAACGAGTCGCGGTCGAGTCCCATTCGATCCCAATACTGCGGAAAGTATTTTTCCATCAGCCACTGCGGGAAGGCTTCGTTGCCGGCGGGGACGGGGGTGTGGGTGGTGAACACGGTGCTGGCGCGCACGTCGGCGGCGGCGGCGTCGAACGACCTTCCGGCCTTCACCAGTTCGGCGATACGTTCAAGAATGATGAACGCCGAGTGACCTTCGTTCATGTGCCATACTTTGGGGTTGATGTTCATGGCTCGCAGAGCGCGCACGCCGCCGATGCCCAGCACGATCTCTTGCGTGATACGCACGTCGAGATCGCTCGAATAGAGTCGGGCGGTGAGATCCCGGTCGGCGGGGGAATTCGACTCCACGTTGGTGTCCATGAGGAAAAGGGGAACGCGGCCCACGCCCATTTCCCAGATGCGGATATTCACCACCCGCCCCGGCAGTTCAACCGACACCAATAGTTCGTCGCCATCGGGTGTCGCCACCGGCTTCACCGGCAGATCGGCAACGTCGATGTTTTCCCAATACGCCTCTTGCCATCCATCTTCGGTGATGTGCTGGCGAAAGTATCCCTGCTGATAAATGAAGCCCACGCCCACAAATGGCAAGCCGATATCGGAGGCCTCTTTGGAATGATCACCGGAGAGGACGCCGAGGCCCCCAGCGTAAATGGGCAGGCTCTCGTGCAACCCGAACTCCATCGAAAGGTAGGCGACGACGCGATCTTTCAATTGAGGGAACTCGGCGGCAAACCATGTTCTTTGATCGCCGAGGTAGGCGTCGAATTGGGCCATCACCCGGTCGTACGATTCGAGATACTGAATATCGGTGAGCGCGGCGTTGAGGTGTTTGCGCTCGATGGTGCGCAGAAATTTCGCCGGGTTGTGGTTGAGGCGATGCCACGATTGCGGATCGAGTTTGGCGAACAGCCGCATGGCATCAGGATTCCACGTCCACCAAACGTTATAGGCCAAGTCGGCCAATCGGCGGATGCGGCGCGGGAGGCCGGTGGCAGAAGCGGGCTGAGGGTGATTGTGCATGAGCAGGGCTCCGAGATTCGAGTTGGAGTTTGAGTTGAGGTGAGCGGCGAGCGAGGCGGCTGCCCCTCAATGATTGCGGAATTGTACTACACCGCGTTGGGGTGTCGTCGCCGTTGTGCTGGTAGAATGTGCTCATCACTTCACTGGGAGCAAAGCCCATGACCGCCATCCCCGTTTCATACTTCGCCGACCGAACTGATCAACTCGTGGAAACCCTGCGCCGATACGTCGAGATCGAGTCGCCGTCCACCGACAAAGCCGCCGTGGATCGATTCGGCGCGGCGGTGGCCGATGAGCTCCGCGCGCTCGGCGCGGCGGTGGAAATTGATCGGCAGACGGCGGCAGGCGATCACGTCATTGGCCGATTCGGCAGCGGAAGCGACGGCATT
This sequence comes from Chloroflexota bacterium, assembly GCA_016875735.1. GTDB lineage: Bacteria > Chloroflexota > Anaerolineae > Anaerolineales > VGOW01 > VGOW01. Next base: position 7,252 of record VGOW01000041.1, read on the forward strand.
CTCATCCTCTGCCATCTCGACACGGTGCACGATCTCGGCGAAGTCAAACGCAACCCGCCGCGCGCGCAGGGCAACAAATTTTACGGGCCGGGCGCGATTGATATGAAAGGCAGTATCGCGCAAACACTGGCCGCACTGCGCGCGCTCATCGACAACAGCCGAATGCCCGCCCGCCCCATCACCGCCCTGTTCACCTCCGATGAAGAGATCGGCTCGGAAGCGTCGCGGCCGCTCATCGAATCGCTCGGCGCGCAGGCCGGGCTGGTGTTGTGCATGGAACCGGCGCTTCCCGGCGGCGCGCTCAAAACATGGCGAAAGGGAATCGGCGGATTCGAGATCGTCGCCCGGGGCCGCTCCACTCATGCCGGAGCCGATCACGAAAACGGCGTGAACGCCATCGAAGAAATCGCCAATCACATTCTGGCTCTGCAAAAGCTCACCGATTACGAGAAGGGCACGACGGTGAATGTGGGTGTGGTTGACGGCGGCACACGGAGCAACGTGGTGCCCGACGAATGCCGGTTGGAGGTGGATTTGCGGGTGATGACTCCGGCGGACGCCGACTCCGTTTGCGCGGCCATCACCTCGCTCAAGCCCGTTCATCCGCGCGCCACCCTCACCATCACCGGCGGCATGAACCGCCCGCCCATGCCGCGCACCGAAAACATCGCCCGCTCGTTTGCCATCGCCTCGCGCATCGCCGAGCAGCTCGGAATGCGACTCGAAGAGGGCGGCACGGGCGGCGGCTCCGACGCGAACTTCATCGCTCCGCTGGGCGTGCCCGTGCTGGATGGATTGGGGCCGATTGGCAACGGCGCGCATTCAGAGCGCGAGCATGTCATCGTCAACAGTTTGCCAGAGCGAACGGCGCTGTTGGCCGGGCTGTTGAGCGAGTGGCCATCCGATTAGAGGCTATCGGAAATGGATCATTCTCCACGAAGGCCACGAAGCCACACGAAGATTTGCTGATAGTCTTCGTGCCCTTCGTGTGCTTCGTGGATCATCGGTTTATTTCCGAAGGAGTCTGATGAGATCGAAAGCCGGAGCGATGGTCGGGCTGATCTTGCTCTATTGGCTCACCCGGCTCATCGCCCTCGACTCGCTGGCCTTCTTCATCGACGAGGCCAATCACTTGTGGTGGGCGCGCGATGTGTGGGCATTGCATCCTTTCCACGCCGCCTCCGATGGCCGGCTGCTCAACGTGTTGTGGATGGCCGCCTTCTGGCCGTTCAACGCCGCCGTGTGGCTGTCGCGCGCGAGCGTGGCGCTCGTAACCACTGCCGGGTTCGCCTGCGCGCTTGCCTTCGCCCATCGATTGATTTCATTCCGCGCCGCTGCCATCGCCGGATTGCTGTACATCTTTCTCCCGCTCACCTTTTTCTTCGAACGCATGGCATTGGCCGATTCACTCTCCGCGCCGTTCGTGGCTGGGGCGCTGTGGGCCATCTCGCAGTGGCGCAAACAACCCACTGCCAAAACCGATCTGCTGTGGGCCGCGCTCGGCGGCATCGCCCTCACCGCCGCCGCCTTCAGCAAAATATCGAACCTCATCTTCCTCTGCATCCCCATCTTCGCCGCTGTGTTCCTCTTCCAATTATCCGAGGGGCGGCGAGCCGCGTGGCTCGCTGGCGCAACGCTCGCCGCCTTCGCCGTCACCGCGCTTCCATCGGCGGCCATCGTCAAAGTGATCGGGCGCTCCGATCTGGGGCTCGATCTGCTGACGCTCAAAGCCAGCACTCCGCTCGAACAACTGCCTCGGCAAATCATCACCGCGTCGGGCGTTTTATGGAACGCCGTTCTCGCCTACTTCCCCTTTCCGATGTGGCTGATCGTGCTGATCGGGATCGGGATCGGGCTGTGGCGCGGTGGCCGCCCGGTGTGGTTTGTGTTCGCGGTGTTGGCCGCCACCGTTGGGGCGCTCGTCTCTCGAACCTCAACCGCCTTTCTCGAAACGCGATTCCTTCCGGCCTATGCGCCGCTGGTCGTCATCGTCGCCGCCGCCGGGTTGACGCGACTCACCGAACAATGGAAACCGTTGTGGCTGGCATTGGGTGCGGCGGCGATGATCAGTTCGGGGTTGTGGTTCGAATGGATCGGTTGGACACGAGCCGAAGCCCTGCCCCTGCCCCGCGCCGACGAATGGCAATACATCACCGGCTGGCCTTCGGGCTACGGCTTCCGCGAGATCGCCGCCGAGGCCATCGCGCGCGGCGAACCGGCCACGCTGGTCACCCTCGATCTCGGCGGCGAGGAACGATTCGCGGGCTACCTCTTGGGCAAGACCGACGTGGTGACAGCAGTGAGGTATCGAGAGGGGATGTCGCTATCGGGCGTGTTGTTGGTGATCGACACGCCGAAGGACGATTCGGATTTGGCCGAGAAGGGTTGGGCGTTGACCGAACTGGCGCGGTATCCGCGCCCCGGCGGAGAGTCGGCGTTGGTGGTATATCGGGTAGAACCGTAGTAGAATCTTGGCTGGGCCAGTGGCGGAATGGCAGACGCCGTGGACTTACTTAGTGAGCACCCGGGGCGAAATCCTCAGGTGAATGGAGTCAAAGTCGGCGAAACCTTGAATATCATGGCAATGCCGAGCGAAGCTACTTTCACTTCCTCTCATCTCGCAAAGTAGAACGTGTAGAGACTAGACGGCTCCTGCCTGACTGACGCTGCTGTACACAACGGGGCGTAAAAAGGCAAAGGCATAGTCCAGACCACAAACTACAGACTCAACTGTAGGTAGCGAAAGCTATAGTGGCATGAAAATCCTCTGCTCGCAAGAGCGTGTGGGTTCGACTCCCACCTGGCCCACTGTAAGCGATGAAGGATGAATGCGGAATGATGAATCTTTGCTGTCATCGTTCTGCCTTCATCCTTCACTTGTTTTCTGCCACAGCCTCTTGCAAATCCCCAAAGCTCGTCATCCACGACATTTGATCGAGAAACTCTTTTAGCGAGCGGCTCTGCTCGCGCAAAGCTCGCACGGCAGGGCCCACCGGGTCTTGGCCGCTCGCGCCCGGCCCCACATTGTACGCGCCGTAAAAAGCGAAATAGGCCTGATTGAGTTTGCGGAGGCGATAGCCGCGTTCGACGAACTCCCGCCGACGCGCTTCCATGTATGCTTCGGCCTCTTCGACATTCCCCGCCGCCAACAGTTCATCAACCCTCACTCGCGTCTCGTGCATTTCGGTGTTGAAATCGAAGGCGTTCGGATCGGGGGTGGGACTCGGTGTCGGAGTCGCGCGGGGATCGGGGGCCGGGGTGGGAGGCGGCACGCGCTCCGGGTAGTATCGCTCGATCACTCGTTGCCCGATCTCGCGCCCGATAATCGTGGCCGTCGTTTCGTTCATCGTGCGCAGTTCGGGCGAGCCTTCGTAATTGAGGCCGAGTGGCCGCAGGGTGAGGTAGTTGTGCGCCCATTCGTGCGCGCCCACTTCGGCGACGTAGTTGAGATTGGCCGTTTCGTAGATCATGGTTGGGTACGTGCCGAGTCCGCCCAATGGCACGACGAGAGCCGAGACATTCAACTCGCGTTCCATTTTGCTTTCGAGCGCGGACTCTTCGTCGGCGGTGAGGCCGGGTTCGAGGTTGGCGTAGGTTTTCAGTTCGATGCGCTCGCGCGGGGAGATGACGAGGAAGCCGGGCAGCGCGGTGATGTGAAAGGAGACGGGCGGAACGGTTTGGCCGCCGAGGGCGAATCCTTCATCGGCCAGCACGGCGGCGATCTGTTCCTGCAAAATCGCTTCGGCCAATGGGCTCAGTTCGCCCATTCGGGCGCGGGTGTCGGCGAGTTGAGTTTTGAGGCCGCGCGCGGCAGTGTCGGGGTCGCGTTGAGTGGGGTCGGTGAAGATGTCGTTGATTTGGCGGTCGAGGTCGAGGCTATGATCGAGGAGGTCGAAATAGTCGAGCACGATCTGTTTGCGCTGATCGGTTCGCAAGTAGTTTTGTTCGGCGGAGGCCGATTGCGCGGCTTTGAGGCCGAGCGCGTTCACAGTCCAGCCGATGAAGTCGAATTGCAGTGCGCCGACGCGGGCCGAGACTTGCGCGGCGAGGTCGCTGGGCGGCGGCGCTTCGCGGGCGAGGAGGAAACATAGGAGGGTGAGGAAGACGGCGCGACGGAGGGTGAGGAGAAGGGGATGGAAGAAACGCACCATCACATTCTAACGTAGGGGCAGGCCTTGCGCCTGCCCGCCTCGCGCCTTGCCCCATCGAGGGCGACGGCAAGCATCGCCCCTACAGGGTTATAATCCCTCCCATGAAATTTCTTGTCACTGGCGGCGCCGGGTTTCTCGGCGCGGCGCTGGCGAATCGGTTGGCCGACGACGGCCACGAAGTCCGCGTGATTGACGATTTGTCGGCGGGCGACCCGGCGCGGCTGAGCGGCAAAGTGTTGTTCACGCGCGGCGACGTGAACGACCGCCCCAAACTGTGGACACTTCTGCAAGGGGTTGATTGCGTTTATCACCTCGCCGCGCGCGTCTCCGTCGCCGAATCGATTCTGTATCCCCGCGAATACAACGCCACCAACGTGGGCGGCACGGTGAGCGTGATGGAGGCCATGCGCGATGTGGGCGTGCGGCGCGTGGTGCTCGCCTCGTCGGGGGCAGTGTACGGCGACAACGGCGCACAACCCCTGAAAGAGACGATGACGCCCGACCCGGCCTCGCCGTACGCGGTGAGCAAACTGGCCGCCGAATTTTACGTGCGCACTATCGGCAAACTGTGGGGCATCGAAACCGTGATCCTGCGCGTGTTCAATGCCTACGGGCCCGGCCAGCCCCTGCCCGCCGTTCATCCGCCGGTCATCCCGCGCTTCCTCAAACAAGCCATCAACGGCGCGTCGGTGGTGGCCTTCGGCGATGGGCGGCAAACGCGCGATTATGTGTTCATCACCGACGCCGTCAGCGCAATGGTGGCGGCGGCCTTCGCCGATGGAGTGGATCGGCAGATCATCAACGTGGGCAGCGGCGAGGAATTGAGCGTGCGCGATCTCGTCAATCAGATCAGCCACACGCTCGGCAAGCCGGTGGACGCGATCTACAACACCACCGAGGGCGGAGGCGTCTCGCGCATGAGAGCCGATTTATCGCTGGCGGCTTCCCTGCTCAACTACGCGCCGCGCGTGCCGCTGGCCGAAGGCCTGAAGCGCATGATCCAATCGGACCCGCGCTTTCAGATCTGAATAGCATCAAGATGATCAGCGTTTATCCGCTTCATCTGCGTTCATCAGCGTTCCCCCGATGCGCCTATCTTTTCAAGGCGACGACCGTCAGAGGAGCGTAAGGCCCGGGCGAGGGCCGAGTGGCGCAATCTCCCGACTCAAATACAATACACGGCCAAAGGAGACTTTCCTATGAAGCCCAGACGCATTCTATTGACTCTGCTATCAGCCATCGCGCTGTTGGCGCTGGCGATTCCCCCGGTGGGCGCCGCCGAGACTCGCGCCCCGGCTCACGCCTTCACTTACGTCGTCCAGCTCGGCGACTCGCTGGTCACCATCACCCGCAAGTTCGGCGTGAGCGCAACGCGCATCATCGAAGCCAACAACCTGCGCGCCCGCCCCGATCTGATCTTCGTCGGCGAAAAACTGATCATCCCCATTGACATCGGCGCGACGCCCAGTTACGTCAGCCCGTTCTTCTACACCGTGATCACCGGAGACACCGTGCAGTCGCTGGCCAACAAGTTTTACATCGACAAGACCGCTCTGCGGCAAGCCAACGGCCTTGCGGCCAACTCCAACCTGCTCACTGCCGGGACAACGATTCTCATCCCCGCCGGGCCGCATCGCTACGTCGTTCAACGCGGCGACACCATTCACACCATCGCCGCCCAGTTCAACACCACCGTCAACAACCTGCTCAAGTTCAACTCGCATCTCGGCGATGGCGGGCTGATCTTCCCCGGCGCAAACGTGTACGTGCCCATTCAATACGACGCAACGTTCTCGCCGATTCTGTCCGAAGGCACGGGCGGCGGCGGCGAAGGGACGGCAACCGACGCGGCGCTCCCGGCCACCGGCCTCAAACCCACCGACTCCTCTGATCTGGCGCGGGCCGCCAACGCCACCGTCATCACCTCTTTCCAAACGATCACCATGCCGCAGAACGTGGTCAACCTCGACGGCGTGTTCGAGTATCGCTGGTATCAATATCGCCGCGCGCGGCGCGACTCTTCGCGCGACAACGGCGCTATCGCCACCATTGCCATCACCTTTCGCGGCGGCAACGGCGCGTACAAAGTTATGCGTTACGATGACAACGACGGCTCGCTCGGACTCAAAGGCGTGAACATCACCGGCATCTATGTGAACTCCGGCGACAAGGAACTGTGGAACGACATCGAAATCGAAATCCCGGCCACATGTGAATCGGTCACCCACAGCTATATCTACTTCACCAGCGGCGGCAAGACTCACGAAGCGCACCTCGAATTCAAAGTCAGCTGCCCCCCGTAACTCACCCCTCAAACAAAAAAGCGCTCCTATCCAACGGAGCGCTTTTTGATCTGCTTGCTTTCATGATCCTTCGCATACTTTCATGGATCACCTCACCTCAACATCGTGGGCGCCGCTTTCGCGTTTGCCCGCCGACGTGATGCGAATGAACTCCGCATTCCGCCACAACTCCTCAATGGTGGACGCGCCCGCATAACTTAAACCGGATCGCAGGCCGCCGACGAGTTGATGCAAAATATCTTTCACCGGGCCGCGCATCGGCACCATCGCCTCCACCCCCTCCGGCACCACGCGCTCCCAGTCTTCGGGGTCCACCTCGCGCCGCAGTTCCACTTCCTGCCGATCAATGTTGGCCGTGAGCGAGGCCATGCCGCGCACCACTTTCACCCGCCGCCCGTCGCGCACCACCGTTGCCCCCGGGCTTTCATCCGTCCCGGCCAGCAAACTGCCAATCATCACCGTGCTCGCCCCGGCGGCCATCGCTTTCGTCAGATCGCCCGCCGTGCGGATACCGCCGTCGGCGATAATGGGCACACCGAGCGCGTGGCCGGCCTCGGCGCAATCAGCCACAGCGGTGAGTTGCGGGACTCCGAATCCGGTGACGACACGAGTAATGCAGATCGATCCCGCGCCGACTCCCACCTTCACCGCGTCGGCGCCCGCCTCCGCAAGATCGCGCACACCATCGGCGGTGGCCACATTGCCGCCGATCACATCCGTTTGAGGAAATCGCTCTTTCAACGCGCGCACCATATTGATCGCGCTGTCCGAGTGGCCGTGCGCAATATCCACCACCAACGCATCGACTCCGGCTTTCACGCAGGCTTCGGCGCGTTCCACATCCGAGGGGCGCACACCCACCGCCGCCACAACGCGCAAACGCCCGCGCTCGTCTTTCGTGGCGTCGGGCGACTGCTCCATTTTGATGATGTCCTGCGCGGTGATCAGTCCGAGCAGTCGGCCCGCGTTGTCCACCACCGGCAGTTTTTCGAGTCGGTGATTGTGGAGCGTGGCGCGGGCGGCTTCCAACGAGGCTCCGGCCTCCACCGTGATCAGTCGTTCGCGCGGAGTCATCACCTCGCTCACCGGGCGATCCGAATCCTCCTCGAAGATGAGGTCGCGAGTGGAAACGAGTCCGATGAGGGCGCCGTCACTGCTCGTCACCAACAACCCGCCGATGCCGTGCTCGGTCAGTTTGGCTCGCGCTTCGGAGACGGTGGCCTTGCCGGGCAAACTGAAAGGATGCTCGACCATGAAACTTTCGGCGCGTTTGACGCGCGCGACTTCGGCGGCTTGGCGCTCGATGGTCATGAAACGGTGAATGACGCCGATGCCGCCAGAGCGAGCCATGGCCATCGCCATCGCCGACTCGGTGACGGTGTCCATGTTGGAGGAGACGATCGGAATGGAAGTTTCGATGCGGCGGCTGAAGCAGGTTCGGGTGTTGACGGCTTGCCGCGAGTGAATCGAGGAGCGGCGCGGCACGAGCAGAACGTCGTCGAAAGTGAGGGCAGTGTCGGGGCGGAGTCTCATGGCAAGTAACCTTTCGCAAGACGAGTCGTCAACTCGTCCAACAAAAAAATGCCTCTCGATAATTGCATCGAGAGGCATTTTATCATCCTTCCGCCGTCACTTCGCGGGGGCGCGTTTCCTTCCGCCGACCCAATACAGCACGATCAGCACAATGCTGACGGCAAGGATAACGAGCGCCTGCATCATCATCGGCTGGAAGATGGCATCGGCGACGCGGGTGATGACGCGAGTCGTTTCGGTTCGGATGGCTTCGGGCGTTTCGCTGAGAGCGCCGGAGGCAAGCACGCTGGTGATGAGCAACCGATAGACGAGCGTGGGCAAGAGGGTGAGGACTCCGCCCACGAGCAGGGGCGCGCCCACCCAGCGGCCCAGCGTGGGTAGTGAGCGGACGACGAGGGCGACGATGAGCAGAAGCAACACCAGCGGCAACAACCACACGAGACTGCCGAGCCATCGAATGAGGCGCAGCTGCTCTTTGAGCGCCTCCGGCCCCACGCCGCCCTGATCGGCCAAGCGCGATAGTTCGTTGGTGAGGGCGAACTGCTTGGGAACGTTGCTCACCACTTTGAACAGCGCGTTTTTGTAATCGCTGAATTGATCTTCGAACCACGGGTCGGGGAAGCGGCAGAGGTTATACAGCACTTCGGTGCCGGGCGGCACGAGCGAGAGGCGGTAGAGGTAGTCGTCGATCTCCTCCTGTTTGCAGTCGGGCAAGTTGTCGTAGGCAATGACGACGGCGTTGACGCCGTGCTCGGAGTTCACTCGCTCGATGAAGGGCGTGAGGTCCCAAACGATCTGCGGCACGCGGTCAGCCGAGTCGATCCATCCGTACACGCTGTCCACCGTTACCGATACGAGGTGGGTGAGGAATTCGTCGGTGAGCACTTCTTGTTTGATGGCTCGCCAATCGTCGCGGTCGAGGAACGACATGAGCAAAACAACGTCCGGCTCGTCCACCCCGGTGAGGGCTTCGCCCTTTTCCACGCGCTCTTTGGCGCGGCGGGCAGAAGAGCCAACACGAAGGCTGGCGCAGTGGCGCAGCCGGAGGAGCGGTTGGGTTTGTCGGCGGGGGGCGGAGTGTCGGGTGGTTTGTTGTTCATGGTGAATTCCTTTGGCCATTCTATCGTTGGGGCAGGGCTTGCCCCTGCCCGCGCAGGCGGTTGCACGGGCGACCGCAACCCCGCCAAAGGCGGGGCAGGTGGTCGCCTCTACGGGCCGACTTCCACGAGGATATATTCGAGTTCCTCTGCGCCTCCTTTGGTGAGGATCATTTTGTCGCCGAGATAGCGGCCTGTCACTTCGCCAATGACTCGGTTGGTGCGCGCCTGCGCCAGCTCGAAGCGGATGGTTTCGCCGGAGAGGTAATACTCGCCGTGATTGAAGGTATCGATGCTTTCGAGCGTCATGTATTGTTTCATCTGCGCCCACGCGGCGGCGCAATCGGCAAAGGGCTCCACTCCTGCATCGAGCACTGCGCCGTTGCCGAAGAAGCGGAGGAGGTTGAACGAGCCGGCGTCGATGGGCGACGGCCAGCAGAACACGGCGTCGATGTATTCGCGCGGGCCGAGAGTGGGAGTGGCGGTGGGGGTGGGCGCGGGGGTGGGGGTGAGAGTGGGGGCGACGGTGGGGGGCGGTGGCGGCGCGAGTCCGCACGCCGCCATCCACGCGCTGAGAACGATGATCATAAAAGGGGCGCGCTGTAGTTTCATGATGATCGCTCCTTCGTGTGTGGCGTTATGGGAGTTCGAGAGTGAGTTCGAGGAACTCCAACAGCAGTTCCAGTGTCTTCGGTTCAACTTCCTCTTCAATCATTGCCATGCCGTGCCGTTTGGCGAAGTCGCCTGTGTAGGGAATGGGGCGGTACGACTCTCCGGTGGCCGATTTGCAGGCGGGCGCGGATTCGCCATCCTGCTCTCCATAGAGACACCATGCCGGTTTGGGCGGCTGCTCTCCCTGCAAATCTTTGATGGCTTCGGAGTATCGCACGCCGAGATAATTGCCCGGCGATTGCGGCTGGCGCCCAATCGCGGCAGCCTTCGGGGAAGGGTTGGCAGCCACGCAATGAAAAGGCGAAGACGGCGATGGATTAACCTTCCGGCACGGGCGGAAACCACGATGAATCGAGCCACGGCACACCTTCGGGGTTGGGCGTGTTGCCGCCCAGCCCGCGGTTTTGCAGCCAGAAGGCGGTCTCGGCCCAATCGGTTTCGTTGCCCGCCACCCAATGCACGAATACGATGAGCGGCGCGTTGAGGCTCGCGGCGGGATAATACATTCCCGTCAGCGCCTGCCCGTCAGAGGCAGTGAACTCAATGGCCTGCGGTTCGGGCGGCGGGCCTGCCGGGGTGGGCGAGGGTGGGATGGGTGTGTCGGTGGGCGGTACGGGTGTATCGGTTGGGGGTGGGGCTGTGTTGGTGGGAGGAATGGGTGTGGGCGCTTCGGTGGGCGGCACGGGGGTGGCGGCGGCTGGAGAGCCGCAGGCTGTCAGAGCAAAAGCAACAATGAGAATCGAAGTCGAGAGAAACGAGTCATGGAGCCTCCGTTCTTTGATAAGTTGAGTGATCGCCGATGCCAAGCATAATACGACAACTATCGCTAAAAGCGTGCCGAACTTTAGTTGAAACATCGTTGCCCCGCCGAATCTGACAAATTCGTGTGGATTTCCATGGCCACTCTATAAGCGGCCTCCCCGCCAGAATCCGGCAGGGGTGGGGAGGCGATTTCCCCGAAAATCCCTCGATTCTTGGGCAAAAATGGGGAAAGAATCCACCGGAATTCTGATATAATTCTAAAGTACCAGTGGGGGGCTGGCGTGCTAGAATACGTTGCTTCACCCGGTCGTCACGGATCAATGGCTGTAGGAAATTACTGACTGCACAGGGAGTGGCTGATGAAACTTCACAATCGAATAATTCAACGGACAGCGCAAAAGAAAAACAAGGTTGAGGATGAGCGGCACGCATTTGGCGTCAGCACCATCAACCCCCGAATGATGGACACCGTTTCCTTTTGCGAAAAATGCGGCGAGGCGGTGCAAGTTCGATACATGAACGCGCACTGGAAAGAGTGTGTCCGCAAAGAAGCGCGAGGCGACGACCGCCTGCGTGTGAAGCGGAGCGGCAAGAAGTAGCCCGCCCCTCTACAATTGAATAGACTTTGGAACAGCGGCAGTGAGCCGCTGTTTCTTTTTTCTCTGCTACAATCGCGGCCATGCCCCGCCTGCCCCGCTCGTTCTTCGCCCGGCCCACGCTCACGGTGGCCCGCGAACTTTTGGGGCAACGGCTGGTGAAAGTGGAGCGGGGCAAACGGTTGAGCGGCCTCATCTCCGAAGCCGAAGCCTACATCGGCGAAGAGGATCTGGCCTGCCATGCCAAAGCGGGCCGCACCCCGCGCACCGACGTGATGTACCGCAAGCCGGGAAGCCTCTACGTTTATTTCACTTACGGAATGCATTGGATGATGAACATCGTCACCGAGCGCGAAGGTTTTCCGGCGGCGGTGCTGTTGAGAGGCATGATCCCCGACGAGGGCATCGCAACGATGCGCCGACGGCGCGGGCGGCGCGATCACCTCACTGACGGCCCGGCGAAGATCGCCGAAGCGATGGGGATCGACAAGCGATGGAACGGGATCGATCTGTGCGATCCCGACTCCGATCTATTCATCGAGCCATGCCGCCCCGTGCCCGATTCGCTGGTGGGCGCCGCCCCGCGTGTGGGGCTGGGCGGCGCCCCCGAACCCTGGTTGAGCCAACCGTGGAACTTTTCCATCACCCGCGCGGGCTTGGTAAAATGGGGCCAGCACACTTCACTTTGAGGAGATCACAATGGGATTACTCACCGGCAAGACCGCGCTCATCTTCGGCGTCGCCAACGATCACTCGATTGCCTGGGGCATCGCTCAAGCCTTTCACCGCGAGGGCGCAACGCTCGGCTTCAGTTACGCTGGGGAAGCGCTGCTCAAACGAGTCAGGCCGCTGGCCGAGTCGGTCGGCTCCCCCTTTGTGGAGCCGTGCGACGTGACGAAAGATGAAGACATCATTGCGCTGTTCGAGAAAGCCAAAAGCGCCTTCGGCCAGATCGACATTCTCGTTCACGCCGTCGCCTTTGCCAACCGCGACGAGTTGAACGGCCCGTATTACAACACCAGCCGCGAGGGCTTTCGGCTCGCGCTCGACGTGTCGTGCTACTCGTTCACCGCCCTCACCCGCGCCGCCGTGCCGCTGATGAAACCCGGCGGAGCGCTCCTCACCCTTTCGTATTACGGCGCGGAGAAAGCCGTGCCCAATTACAACGTGATGGGCGTGGCCAAAGCCGCGCTCGAAGCCTCGGTGCGTTACCTCGCCGCCGACCTCGGCCCGCACAACGTCCGCGTCAACGCCATCTCCGCCGGGCCCATTCGCACATTGGCCGCCGCTGGTGTGTCCAGTTTCAAAGCGCTGTACGGTGAATTCAAGAATATCGCCCCCCTGCGCCGCAACGTGACTATCGAAGATGTGGGCAACGCCGCGCTCTACCTTTGCTCCGATCTGGCGAACGGCGTGACTGGCGAAGTGCATTACGTGGACGCCGGGTTCAACGTCATCGGCCTGTCCGCGCCGGAGGGCAAAGGATGAAGGATGACGGCAGAAGGATGAATCGGCTCGTGACTCATCCTTCATCCTTCATCATTCATCCTTCCCTATGCAACGCACCCTCCTCGCCATCTTCGCTCACCCCGACGATGAAAGTTTTGGGCCGGGAGCCACGCTGGCAAAATACGCCCGCGCCGGAGTCGCCGTGCACTACCTCTGCGGCACGCGCGGCGAAGTCGGCTCATCGGATCCCGAACACCTGCGAGGCTTCACCACCACCGGCGATATGCGTTGGGCCGAATTGACATGCGCCGCCACCGCGTTGGGGTTGGCGGGAATCCATCATCTCGGCTTCCGCGATTCGGGAATGCCCGGCTCCGACGACAACCAGCATCCGCAGGCGTTGGCGGCTCAACCGGTGGAAGCCGTCGCCGCGCGCATCGCACACTTCATCCGCCAACTCAAACCGCAAGTGGTGCTCACCCACGACACCATCGGCGGCTATCGCCACCCCGATCACATCACCCTCAACAAAGCCACGCTGATGTTCTTCGAGCGGATGTGCGACCCCGCCGCTTTCCCCGATCCCGAAGGCCTGGCCGATCACTTCCCGCAAAAACTTTACTATCCTATCTTCAGTCGGGGGTTTCTCAAATTCGCCGCGCGCATTCTGCCGCTGTTCGGGCAAAACCCGCGCAAGTTCGGGCGCAATGGCGATATTGATCTGCTCAGCCTCACCGAAGTGGAGTTTCCCGTTCACGCCGTCATTGACGTGCGCGGCGAGCCGTCGGAGATGAGGGCGCGGGCCTCCGAGGCTCATCAGAGTCAATTGGCGGGCGGCCCGCCCCGACAAGGCCTCATCGGCCTGTTTGCGCGGCTCATGGGGTTTCGTGGCGGATCGGATTCGTACATGCGCGCCTTCCCCCCAGTTCCCCCCACTGTGAAGTTGAAAGAGACGGATTTGTTCGAGGGAGTGGGGTGATTGCAGATGTGAGATTGCTGATTGAAATCTGAAATCTGCAATCAATCCATTGGCTTTTTGTCGATCCGAAACATGCAAGCCTTCGCGCCCACAGCAATACACTCCGACTCTTCCACCCGATACCGCCGGCCACCCGTGCCCCAGAAAACTAATTCATCGAGAATGCCGAGCGCGAGATGACAGCACGGCTCGGTCGTCTGCCGCCCCCAGCACACCGGGTTGCGTTCGATGATCCACAGGAAGCCGCCCTCCTCTTCGGAGAGGCGCACGATCTGATCGCTGAACTGATTGAACACGCGGGCGAACACTTCCAAGCCCACGCGAAACTTCATGCTCAACGGCATCAGCCGCATCGGCAAATCGGCAATGCCCAGCACCGGCTCGAACTCTTTGAGCCCGCTGTTGAAGCACAGCCGCCCCACCCGCGCATTGAGGCTGCGCCCCGCGCGTTCGCCGTACACCGACTCGGTGGCCTCTTGCAGAGACGACACCCATTCGAAAGGGAATCTTTTTTCGAGATTGTTGGGCGGCAGTTTTTTCAGTGATTCGAGTTTGGCCGCTTTCAGCACCTCGTCGAGTCGTTCGCGCCCCATCGCGCTTTCCATCGCCACAAGAATGACGCGCCCCATTCGGTTGGGGTAAAAATACTTTGCAGTGCCGGCGGCCAACGTCATATCATCCCCGCAACGACTCGCGCAAGGCAGACGAAAATTCGAGCGCAGAGCCGTAGCGCTCGGCGGCATTGCGCGACATGGCTTTGAGAATCACATCCTGCACCGCCGGAGGCAGTTCGGGATTCACATCGCACGGCAGGGGCGGGTCTTCCTGCAAAACCTTCACCACAATGTCGGCCCAGTTGTTCCCGTCGTAGGGGCGGCGCCCCGCGCACATTTCGTACAGCGTCGCTCCAATGGCGTAAATGTCGGCGCGGCAATCAAGCGTTTGCCCGGCGGCTTGTTCGGGCGGCATGTAATACGCAGTGCCAGTCGTGGTTTGCGCGTCGAACGATTGCGAGGAGGTGAGCAGAACGGCGAGGCTGAAGTCGCCGATGTACACATCGCCGCTGGCTTCGATGAGAATGTTCTGCGGTTTGATGTCGCGGTGGATCATGCCGCGCTGATGGGCGTAGTTGAGTCCGCGCGCGGCCTGATCGATCACCTCGACCGCCCGCGCCAATGGCGGCCGCCCCCGGGCCAGCTCGTCGGCCAGCGATCCGCGATCGGCGAAGCGCATGACGATGAACGGAATTTGCCGTGATGCCCGCAATCGTAAATGGGCAGGATGTTGGGGTGTTCGAGTTGGCCGATGACTCGTAGTTCGGTGGCGAACTGCCGCGCCGCCTCTTCATCGCCGATGAGATCGGAAGGGAAAATTTTGATCGCCACCGCGCGATCCATCAGCGGGTCGTGGCCGCGATAGACGATGGCCGAGCCGCCGCGCCCGATCAGCGCGTCGATGCGGTAACGGGAGGCGAGAGACGATCCGGGGAAGAATATCATCTGCGGCTATTCTACAACAATGCGGCGAGGGGGGCGCGATTCGAGTCCGTGCTAGAATCCTTTCTATGCCCAAGCCTTCGCCTCTGCTCCTCGAACAATCTGACGCTCTAACACTGGCAATGGAAATTCGCGCCGCCGCCGAAAAGGCCATCCGCGCTGGCGCAAAAGGCGCGGCGCTGGAAGCAAACTTTGAAGATGCGATGCGCCCGGTGCTAGAGGGCGCGGCGAAACGGCTGGGGGTCGAAATCGATCTGTCATCCCAAGTCAAAATCATCGGAGCCGGGCGTGCGGGTGGCACAGGCAAAGCTGATTTGGTTTTCAGCAACGTCATGCTCGAACTGAAAGCGCCCGGCAGATTTATTGCCTCACGTGGATGCAAGTTTGAGATGCCGAAAATCTCGGAAACCGAAGTTGAAGAGCCGGGCTTGCCGCTCGCGCTCGGCCCCGGCAACAAGGAAGCGATTGGCGAACTGACCCGCTACATCATCCGCCGCGCTCAAGAGGAGCATAGCGACACATGGGCCGATCATGTCGGCGATTATGCCGGGGTGGGTCTTGACGGTTACTATATCTTCTTCGTGCGGTATTTGCCGCCGTTGAGCATGTTCGACGTTTCGGAAGCCGCGCCCATTTCTGAAACAGAGTTCTATCCTGTTCATCGCCTGTTGATCCTCATGCGCTCGGCGCGCAAGCGCGCGCTCAGTGCTGGCAGTCTGGCCGCCGATTTTGCAATTGTAGAAGAGGGCCGCGCCCGCGCTGTCAGCCCATTGGCACAGGATATTTTGCGCCAGTTCTACGCCAAAGTGACAGAGGCGTTGGCGCAGACCGGCAAGAATGGGGCCGCTGTGCGCGCCCGATATACTGAATGGCGCAAACTGTTTCGCGAGGCAGTTTCATTTGAGGAAAAAGAAGCCCGCACCAGATTCGGCGAATTGCAAAAGGTCTATGGCCTTCCCGGTCGCGCCGACTCGTTTGACCCCGCAGCTTTCTTCTTCGCCCTCTCCACCTACTACGGCTTGCTGGTCAAAATGATCGCTGCCGAGCAGTTGGTCAATTACTGCTGCTCGACCGTCACCACCACGCTCGAAGCTCTCTCTGGTTACGACCCCGATACGGTCCGCCGCCACTTGCACGACATGGAGCGCGAGGGCGGCAGTTTCGCTCAATTTCACATCCGCAACTTTCTGGAGGGTGAACTGTTCGATTGGTACGTCGAGCCGTCAATCTGGGACGAGCCATTGGGCCGCGCTGTCCGCGCTATCATCGGCAAACTGGCCGAATACGAAATCGCCACTTTCGACCTGCGCCCCGAAGAAACGCGCGATCTTCTCAAAGACCTCTACCATCGTCTCTTTCCGCAAAAGCTTCGCCATGCTCTTGGCGAGTATTACACCCCCGACTGGCTGGCCGAGTTCACGCTTGAAGAGTTGAGCGAGCTTTCCGGCTACGACGGCAACCCCAACCTCCGACTTTTGGATCCAGCCTGCGGTTCCGGCACTTTTGTGGTGGAAGCGATCAAACTGGCCCGCCAATACGCCGCCGAGCGCCAACTCGATCCCGACGCCGCCCGCGCTTTGATCACGCGCAACATCGTCGGCTTTGATCTCAACCCGCTCGCCGTCCTCACTGCTCGCGCCAACTATCTCATCGCTCTCGGCGATCTCGTGCGCGGCAAGCAAGGCTTGCTCGCTCTCAACGAGCCAATCACCATCCCGGTTTATCTCACCGACAGCATCATGATCCCGGCCGCGCCCAAAAAGCTGGGGTTGGAACAGCAGGGCGATGTCTATCAAGTTGATCTCGAAGCGTTGAAAGAACTGCGCCCGAAAGCCCCGCCGCAAGACCAACTCCTCATCATCCCTGCGCCGGTCGTGGACGGCGGCAAGCTGGCCCAGCTTACCAGCCTCATCCGCGAAGGCTTGGGGCGCAACTGGAAGAGCGACCGCTTCCGACAGGAAGCCGATCGGCAACTCAACTTGACCGGCCTCTACCAAAAAGCCTTGGGGTTGTCGCCCGACGATCCTACCCCTGACTCTGCTATCGGCCAGGGGCAAACCCTGCTGGCGAAACTTTACGACGACATGCGCGAACTGGAAGAGGCCGAACTGGATGGTTTGTGGGGACGGTTCCTCCTCAACCGCTTTGCCCCGGTGCTGGACGTGAAAGCCAACGGGCGTTTTGATCTCATCATCGGCAACCCGCCGTGGATTAACTGGGAGAGCCTGCCCGACGATTACCGCGACTCGCAACAACGGCTATGGAAAGACTACGGCCTTTTCCGGCTGGCCGGCAGTGGGGCCAAAGGCACTTCCGTTCGACATGGCGCGGGCAAGAAAGACCTCTCGATGCTGATGACCTACGTGGCAGTGGATAAACTGCTGAAGGATGGCGGGCATCTGGCGTTCGTCATCACGCAAACAGTCTTCAAAACCGAAGCGGGCGAGGGCTTCCGCCGGTTTGTGATTCCCGATACGGTGACATTCTTCCCGCCACAGCGCGTTCACGACCTGAGCAGTTTTCAGCCGTTCGAGGGCGCCACCAACCGCACGGCGGTTTTCGTGGTGAAGAAAGACCCGGCGGCGAAGCGCGTTGACTATCCGGTTGACTACTTTTTATGGCGAAAGACCGAGCCGGTGTATCCCGATGACTCGCTGGAAGCAGTGAAAAACAAGACAGATCGTTACAGGCTGGCCGCCGAGCCGGTGAATAAAGCGCAAAACGGTTTGCTGACTGACCGCTGGCTCACGGCCAAGCGCAAGGCCATCCGCGCTCTGCGAAAATTCACTGGCACGATAGGACGGCCAGCATATCAAGCTTATGAAGGCTCAAACACCGGCGGCGCTAACGGAGTATATTGGCTCTCGGTTGACCAGATGATGGGCAAGAAGCACGCGCTGGTTACAAACTATCTCAAAGGAGCAAAGCGTAAAGTCAAACAATATACAGACTACAAAATCGAAACTGACTTGCTCTATCCGCTTTTGCGTGGGCGTGATATTGGGCGATGGCAAGCCTCGCCGAGCTTGCACATTCTGATGGTGCAAGACCCTGACAAACGAGTCGGCTATCATGAAGATTGGTTACAAGATACAGCTCCTCTTGCTTACGCCTGGCTTAGGCAATTTAGAAAAGAACTGCTCGAACGGAAATCAAGTGTTGTCCCCAAAGATCCTTTCTACTCAATGTATGGCATCAGCACAACAACCCTCGCACCTCACAAAGTTGTGTGGTCCGAGATTGCCCACACTCTCAAAGCGGCAGTGATCGGCAGCGTGGATGATAAGCATCTTGGCGAGAAAGTCATTGTGCCAGATCACACGGTCATCATGATACCGAGTAAAGCCGAAGCGGAGGCGCACTACCTTTGCGCTCTGCTCAACTCGACCCCGGCGCAATTGGCGGCCACTGCCTATGTTGTTCTACACCCCGATCCGCATATCATCACCCGGATCGCCTTGCCCAAATTCGATCCAAAGAACGAGACGCACAAGGCGCTGGCTACCGCATCCAAAACCGCTCATCGCGCCGCCGCGAAGGGCAATACGGATAAGGTGAATGAGGCTGAAAAGGAAATTGACGGGCTGGCGGCGAAGATATGGGGACTGGACGCCGACGAGATGCAGGACATCAAAGACAGCCTGCGCGAGATGGGAGGAACAATCGCTTATGAAGACGAAGAAGGCGAAGAAGACTGTTCCTGAACTTGACCACCCGATCAGCATTGTGCCGCGCTCTAAAAAGTCGGTATTGATCCGCGATCTGATGAAGACGATCTACATCTTCGGCTTTTACAACACTGAAGCCGGATGCGTCACCGATCTCAAGACCGCGCTGTGCGCCTTGAAGACCGAACACCGTTTCTACGTCTACCCTGGCGGCGAGGTGGTGTACGAGGTCTCGCCGCATTTCTATCAAGCCATCGGCCTTTCGCCCCGGCGAGTGGCGAGGCGGCTCAAAGCCGTCTTCGCTCCGCCGCCAGCGCCGGAAGCCATGGGATTGTAACAAAGACCCTTCGGGTTTTTGAAGCCCGAAGGGTCTTCTTCAAATATCCAAATTCCTCACATCCTTCGCGTGCGTTTGGATGAAGCGGCGGCGCGGGGGAACGGCGCTGCCCATCAGCATATCGAAGGTGTGATCGGCGGCGGCGGCGTCGTCGATGTTCACCTGCAAAAGCGTGCGCGCCGCCGGGTCCATCGTCGTCTCCCACAATTGATCGGGGTTCATCTCGCCCAAACCTTTGTATCGTTGAATGGAGGCCTTCTCCGCCGCCGCGCCCAACCCTTTGAGTAGTTTATCTTTCTCTCCGTCGCTGTAAACGTAATTCACTTGTTTCTTGTGCTCGATGCGATAGAGCGGCGGCTGAGCGATGTAGAGATGCCCGCCTTCGATGAGCGGAAGCATGTAACGGAAGAAGAAGGTGAGCAACAACGTACGGATGTGACTGCCGTCCACGTCGGCGTCAGTCATGATGATCGTGCGGTGATAGCGCAAGCCGGACAGATCGAAGCCCTCGCCGATTCCGGTGCCCAGCGCCGAGATGAGCGCCTTCACTTCGTTGTTGCCCAAAATTTTGTCCAGCCGCGTGCGTTCGGTGTTGAGGATTTTTCCGCGCAGAGGCAGGATGGCCTGAAAGTGCCGGTCGCGCCCTTGCTTGGCCGAGCCGCCGGCCGAGTCGCCCTCGACGATGTACAGCTCGCTTTTCTCCGGGTCGCGCTCCGAGCAGTCGGCCAGTTTGCCGGGCAGGGTCAGGCTTTCGAGGGCGCTCTTGCGAATGACGAGATCGCGAGCCTTGCGCGCCGCGTCGCGGGCGCGCGCCGAGGTGAGGCACTTCTCCACAATGGCTTTGGCCTCGCGCGGATTCTCTTCGAGAAACGCGCCGAGCGCATCGCCCACCACGCGCTGAACCGCCGTCGCCACTTCAGGATTCATCAACTTCACTTTCGTCTGACTCTCGAACTGCGGCTCGCGGTGTTTGATGCTCACGATGCCAGTGAGGCCCTCGGTGGTGTCGTTGCCGGTGAAGTTGGGGTCCGACTCTTTGAGCAATCCGGTCTTGCGGGCGTAATCGTTGATGGTGCGAGTGATGGCCGTGCGCAGACCGGTGAGGTGCGTGCCGCCGTCCACCGTGTTGATCGTGTTGGCAAACGAAAACATCGACTCGGCGTACGCATCGGTGTACTGCACCGCCACTTCGATGCCCACGCCGTCCACTTCCTTTTCGACGTAAATGACCGGGTGCAGAGTCTCTTTGGTTCGATTGAGATAGCGGACGAACGATTGGATGCCGCCTTCGAAGTGGAACGTCATCTCCCGATCCGACCGTTCATCCACCAATTGAATGGTGACGCCTTTGGTGACGAACGACATCTCGCGGAAGCGCTGAACGAGCGTCTCGAATTTGTATTCGTTCTCTTCTTTGAAGATGGAGGTGTCACGGGCAAACTTCGTCGCCGTGCCGGTGCCGCTGTCGGGCGCTTTGCCAATGGATTTCACCGGCGCTTGCGGCGCGCCGCGTTTGTATTGCTGATACCACAACTTGCCGTCGCGCTTCACCGTCACTTCGCACACGTCCGACAGCGCATTGACCGCGCTCACGCCCACGCCGTGCAGGCCGCCCGACACTTTGTAGCCGCCGCCGCCGAACTTGCCGCCCGCGTGCAGTTTGGTCATCACCACTTGCAGAGCCGACACCTTTTCGGTGGGGTGCATATCCACCGGGATGCCGCGACCGTTATCCTCAACGGTGACGGCGTTATCGGCGTGGATCGTGATTCGGATGAAGTCGCATGATCCGGCGAGCGCCTCGTCAATCGAGTTGTCGACGACTTCGTACACCAAATGGTGCAGGGCGCGGATGTCGGTGCCGCCCACGTACATGCCCGGGCGGCGGCGGACGGCTTCCAATCCCTCCAACACCTGAATTTGTTGTGCGCCGTATTCGGCAGAATTATTGTTGCTTGCCATTGTTCATTCTCTCATTGTTCATTGTTCATTGCTTCTTCTGCGCCAACAGCCATTGCCTCATCTCAGTCCACCAGCGGTAGCGGTCTTTGTAAAACACAAACGTGGCCGCCACGAGGCCGGTGGACACAAAGGCGTGGCCGCCGATGCCCGCCAGCGTGAGCCACGACTCCGGGCTGGGCAGACTCCACAGATAACTCGTGCCAGCGTTGATCAACACAACCAGCACGAACAAGCCCGTCACCGAAAACAGATTCGACTGCACCAGCCGCGCGCTGTCCCACATCGCCCCGAGCACGCCGCGATTCTTCAGCACCATCCCATGCACGGTGAAAGCCAAATACACCACGCACCAGATCGCCGCCACGCCGATAGCGATCTGGCTCAGCTCGGCCATCAGCGGCGCGAGCGCCCCCGCGCCCACGATCAACAGCGACAACTGAAACAGACTCAGAATAATCACAAACGTCAATCCGGCTATCAAAGCCAAGATGGATAGGAGCAGACTGAACGCCGTGAGCCGCGCCCAATTCACCGCAGTGCGCTTCATGATTTGCGGCGCGTCGGGTTTGTCGTCATCGAAAAAGAGCGACCCGATCAGCGTGAAATAGATCGCACCGGCAAACAAACCTGCCATGCTGAAGCCCAACGACAGCATGATCAGCAACAGCGCATTATCGAGAGGGATGACGAACGGTTGGCCGCCGGGGATGACAAGGGGCGCCACGCCCACCATCAGGCTCGGCACGCCCAGCGGCGCAGTGCTGAGAAGCGAGAAAACGTTGGTGCGTTCGCCCGCCTCCTTCAGAAAACTGATCATCATTTGCTGGCTTTGAGCGCTGGCTTCGTCCGGCATCCGCACCTCGGCCAGCGCGGCGATCATCCCCTGCGCCAGCGGGCTGATGGAAAGGCGCGGCCCCAGCCACAAAAACAGATCGACTGCCGCCGGAAACAACGCCAACCCCACGTGCGAGGCGATGGCCTCGAACCCGCTGGTGAGCGACTCGATCACCCCCACAGGCGGTTTCGGTTCTATACGCGATGAAACGGTCACGGAAATTGATTCTACCATGACACCCTTGCCCGCGCCCTTCGCTTGCGGTTACAATGCGCGCAACTGCTTGAGTCGTTCGGAAACAGTTTCGATCCACGAAGGTCACGAAGTATCTCAAAGTTTTCTCGCGATTTTTCGCGCCCCTTCGTGTTCGTGGATGAAAGCCTTTCCGAAGGAGTCAACTGAAAACTGACGAGGACACTTTGGAACAATTCATCATCGAAGGGGGACACCCGCTGCACGGCACGGTGCGGCCATCGGGCAACAAAAATGCCGCCCTGCCACTCTTGGCCGCTTGCCTGCTCACCGATCAGCCCGTCATCCTGCGTAACGTGCCCACCATCCGCGACGCGCAAACCATGCGCGAATTGTTGGCCGACGTGGGCGCAACCCTCGACGAGATCGACGCCCACACCGTGCGCATCCAAGCCAAAGACTTGCGCAACGCGGAGCCGAATCCCGATTCATCGCGCGCCATTCGCGCTTCGATGCTGTTGGCCGGGCCGCTGCTCGCCCGCGTCGGACAGATCGCCCTGCCCCCGCCCGGCGGCGACGTGATCGGGCGGCGGCGGCTCGACACTCATCTGTTGGCCTTCGAGGCGTTGGGCGCCGACTCGCACTTCGACGGGCGCTTCGAACTGAAAACGTCCGGCCTGCGCGGCGCAGACATTTTGCTCGACGAAGCCAGCGTGACCGGCACCGAAAACGCGGTGATGGCCGCCGTGTTGGCCAAAGGCACAACGCACATCCGCAACGCCGCCTCCGAGCCGCACGTGCAGGAACTCTGCCTCTTTCTCAATCAACTCGGCGCGCGCATCTCCGGCATCGGGTCGAACACGCTCGCCATCGAAGGCGTTCCCTCACTGCGCGGCGGCGAGTTCACCATCGGCTCCGATTATCTCGAAGTGGTCAGTTTCATCGGCGCGGCGGCCGTCACTGGCGGCTCAATCCGAATCGAAAACGCCGGGCCGCAATATCTCAACATGATCTCGCTCGTCTTCCACCGGCTCGGCGTGCATTGGCAAACGGAGGGCGATGACATCATCGTGCCCGCCGAGCAATCGCTGGCCGTTGTGCCCGATCTCGGCGGCGCGATTCCCGAAATCAAAACCAACGTGTGGCCGGCCTTCCCCACCGATCTCACCAGCATTGCCATCGCCGTGGCCACGCAGGCCAGCGGCTCGGTGCTATTCCACGATTGGATGCACTCTGGGCGAATGTATTTCATCGACAAACTGGTGGGCATGGGCGCGCGCATCATTCTGTGCGACCCGCACCGATGCCTTGTGCAAGGCCCCAACCGTTTGCAGGCCGAGCGGCTCGAAAGCCCCGACATCCGCGCCGGGATGAGCATTCTGTTGGCCGCGCTGTGCGCGCAGGGCACGTCGGTCATTCGCAACATCGGGCAGATCGAGCGCGGCTATGAACGCATCGACGAAAAACTGCGCGCGCTCGGCGCGAACATCCAGCGCGCGCAAGCATGACTCTCTTCCAAAAGCACATCGCTTTGCCCCAACAACACGGCGCGTGGGCCATTTGGCTCGGACCTTTCGCCATCGGCATCGGTGTGAGCGAGACGGCGCTCAAACCCGGATTGCTGTGGCTGGCCCTCGCCAGCCTCGGCGGCTTCTTCGCTCTGCAACCGCTCACCCTCTTCGTCAAAGTCCTCGCCCGCCGCCGCCCGCGCGCCGATCTCATCCCCGCCGCATTTTGGATCATTGCCTACGGACTCGTCACTGCCATCGGCGCGTTCGGATTGATCCTCACCGGCAACGGTTTTCTGTTGTGGCTCGGCCTCGCCGCCCTGCCCGTGCTGGCTTGGCAAATGTGGCTCGTGGCTCGCCGCGAAGAGCGCGGCCAAATGGGGGTGGAAGTGGTGGGCGCGGGCGTGTTGTGCATGGCCACCCCCGCCGCCGTGTGGGCCGACACGGGGGCGATGTCCCCTGCCGGATGGTGGCTGTTCGCGCTGTGCTGGCTGCAAGCCGCGGGCGCAATCGTGTACGTCTATCTCCGGCTCGAACACCGCCGCATGACGACTCTGCCCGAATGGAATGAGCGAGTCAAACTCGCGCGGCGATCCATGCTCTACAGCATCGCCAACGTGATCATCGCCGCGGCGCTGGCCGCCTTCGGAGTCGCGCCGCCGGGTATCATCGCCGCCTTCGCCGCCATGCTCGCCGAGTCTGTTTATGGCGGACTCGCGCGGCCGGGCATCGGAGCGAAACCCTCCTCCATCGGCGTGCGGCAGATCATCGTCACCGTCCTGTTCGCGGTGTTGATGATCATTGCGTATCGAATGTAGTTGACCCCCCACCCCAACCCTCCCCCATTTGCAAAACCACAACGCTCTTATCTGGTTAGCAACTGCTCACACGTGAAGCGCTCTGAGCGAAGTTCCGCGCTCTTTGCGGAACGAAGTCGACCCATAGGCCCCCTTTGGGGGAGAGCGCGGATGTTGCGCCGAGCCGCATCCTTCGACTTCGCGCCGAAAACCATCGGCGCTTCGCTCAGGATGCGCGATGCGTGAGCAGTTGCTCTTGTTACAAGAAGGTCGGTCAAACCTGTCAACGAATTTAGAACCGCTTCGCGTAGACGAATTCCTCGCGCGCAGACTCATTCGTTCATTCGTTGACCATTCGTTGACAGAGCACCTCCTTGAAACCCATCAAGAGCGAAGCGCTTTTGGAGAGAGGCGAGGGTGTGGGTTTCACCTCCCCCATCGGTGTTTTCCGATGGGGGAGGCCGGGAGGGGGTAAACACACAACACCTCTTTGTTGTACAATGCTCGCAACTGATCGCCGCCGCCCTTCATTCACCCACGGGGGTCTATGGCCGTCGTTCTCTCGCTCCGCACAATCGATTTCGCAATCACCCCATCGATCAACGGTGAGCCGCTGGCCGCGCCCGCGCCGCTGGCCTCACTGCCCGATCTGAAAACACTGCAAGCCGATGCGCGCGCGCACGGCCGAGCCCTTTTCGCCGCGCTCGGCGGCGAGGCGCTCCGCGCCCGGCTCGACTCGGACTCCGATCGCCTTCTGCTCATCGACGCCGACGAACCCGCCGACCGCATTCCGTGGGAGTTCGCCGCACTGCCCGATCATCAATGGCTCGTTTTGCAATACGGCGTTCTGCGATTGGTGGATACGCCCGCCGTGCCCGCGCCTTCGGGGTCGCGGTTGGCGTTCATGGCTATGGCCGCCGACCCGCTGGCCGACGAAAACGGAAACCTCACCGGCCCGCGCCTCCAACTCGATTTCGAAGTGAAGAAGATTCGGCGTGCGCTGAAAGAATGCGCTGTGGCTCTCGACGCCGAACGACTGCCGCCCACTCGCAACGCTCTGCAAAAAGCGTTGCGCCGCGTGGCCGGCCCCGCCATCCTTCACATTTCGTGTCATGGCAACGTCGTGAAAACCGAGTCCGGCCTCTCGCCGGTGCTGTTCCTCGAAACGCGCGACAGCCGCGCCGACCCGCTGAACGGGCGCGATCTGTTGGGCATGGCCGCGCCCGGCACACTGCGCCTCGTGCTGCTCAGCGCCTGCCGCACCGCGCAGAACGACACCGCCCTCGCCCGCGCGCTCGTGCGCGGCGGCGTGCCGTTCGCCATCGGCATGCAGGGCGACTTCCCCGACGCGCAGAGCGACGAACTGGCCGAAGGGTTGTACGACACCGCGCTCGCCGGTCACTCGTTGGCCGAGAGCCTGCGGCAGGCGCGGCGGGCGATCAGCCGCGACGACTCGGCGGTGGGCCTGCCCGTGGGCTACACGGCGCGTGAAGGGTGGGGACCGATTCCGCGCCCGGCGGGGAGTCCCAACGTGCGCGCGCTCGGCCTGCCCGGATTCGTCGATCTGCCTCCCGAAGTTCAGCCGCCGACTCCGTTGCTGGGGCGCGATCTCGATCTGCATCGCATCGCTTCCGAGTTTTCCGAAGAGGGGCGCACGGTGGTGACGATTTGCGGAACGGGCGGCATGGGCAAAACCGCGCTGGCCGCCGCCTTCGCCGCCCGGTTCGCGTGGCGCTGGCCCAATGGCGCGCGCGGCCTGTCGTTCGCCAGCGATGTGATCGACCCCGCCGCTTTCCGCGCCGCGCTTCTGCGCCATTTGCTCGGCGAGGGCGAAGCGATGCGGCTGGCTCCGGCCTCCGCCGAGGCGCAGACGAGCGCGATCCTCGCCGCCGCCGGCGATTGGGACGGACTGCTGTTGATCGACAACTACGAAACGATCTTGCAGGGCCTCGAGAATCATCAACCCGAGGCCGAGTCCGTTCACCGCATCGTGGCGCAACTGGCCAATGGCGGCGCGAATCTTTTGCTCACCAGCCGCCAACAACCGGCGGGCTTGCGCGGCGAAATCCTTTACCCGCGCGCGGGCAAACTGCTGGAAGGCCTCGACGACGAACCCGCCGCGCGACTCTTTTTGCAGCACAGCAGTAAAGCCAAAGACGAATCGGCATGGAAGTTTGCAAACGAAGTGGCGCGGGCCGCCGAGGG
>VGOW01000042.1 GCA_016875735.1 Chloroflexota bacterium
GGCCTAAAGGGGTGGCCGGAGTCCGCCTGTTGCTCCAAGCAGAACGTCTCATCACCGACGAAATCGAAATCGGAGCCTTAGTGTTTACTCGCATTTGAACGCTCTCATAATCACTATCAATATCTATCAGACCTTGAATTCCAAAACAAGCTCTAAGACGCCGATGCCAGTCCGGCAGAAATACGCGGACTTCTGCGCCGCAAAGTGGAAACGAATCTGCGTCTCCTCGCGCGCATGGCCCTGCTGATTGCCTGACGGCTCAACGATTCGATTTGTGCTGTCGAAGGGAGACGAATTACCTGCGCCTCAGCTCCGGCTCGTACATTGCTATCACATTTTCAACCGGCGTGTCGGGCTGAATGTGATGTGAACTGCACAGGATGTAACCGCCGCCCCTGCCCAACCGCTGAACGCGGTCGCGCACTTCGGCCCGCACCGCGTCCGGCGTCCCGCGCGGCAGAGTCCGCATAATATCCACCCCGCCGTGAAAGGTGAGACGGTCGCCGAATTGATCTTTCAGCGCCTGCATATCCATCCCCTTCGCATCGGGCTGGATAGGGTTGAGCACATCCACGCCCATCTCAATGATGTCGGGGATGAGGGGATACACCGCGCCGTCGGTGTGATACATCACCGGCTTGCCGTGCCGGTGCGCCAGATCGATGATCTTCGCATGATGCGGTCGAACATACTTCTCCCACATCTTCTTCGAGATCATCAACGAGTTCTGCGTCGCCACGTCGTCGTAAAAGTAAATCATATCCAGCCGCTCGCCCGACACTTCGAGCACACGGCGCAGATTCTCAAGATAGATGTCGGTGAGGCGTTCCATGATGTAAACGGGGATGGCCGGGTTCTCCACCAAATCCATCATGAACTCCTGCATCCCGCGAATCTGCCAGCCGATCTCGAACACCGAGCCGAGCCGAAAGCGAATGTGATACTGCTCATGCTGATCGAGCTGCCGCATCAATTCCGGCAGTGGGCTGAAATCCCACCAATCGGGAGTCGGCCAGGGGTGCTTCTTCAAATCTTCCACCGACGTGGCTTCAGCCATCGGCCACGTTTTGAATCCCTCATACGCGCCGACCGCCGTTTCCATGCGATAACTGTGCGTGCTCCAAATATCGTTGAACGTGTCGTCGGCGTTGACCTGCCGCCACATTCGATTCGGCGTCGAGCGATTCATCGAAACCCACCAATCCACTTTCGCGCCGTCGTGGATCAGCGAGGTAGGCGGCGCGCAAAACATATCGTAGGAGAGGACGCGGCAATCCACTTCGAAGCGGCGCAGAATGGCTTCGCGCGCCGGATCCCAATACTCGCCGCCGATGCCCGTCGTGTCTGGTTTGAGGTGAGCGATCAGCCGATCCCAAATTTCCATCGTCGCCAGAAAATCCACCGGCACGCGATCCGGCGCCTCGTGCCGCAGGGCCATCTTCACCCGCTCGCGCGGAGACAACTGTTTGATTGGGTCTGTCATCCAGTTTGAGCACATTCACCACAAAGGCGCTGAGACACGAAACAACACAAAGAATACTTCGTGTCTCTTTGCGTCTTCGCGCCTTCGTGGTGAATTATTTCTGCAATAGTGATTCAACGTCCCTGGCATACGGCAATGCAGGGATGACGCCGAGTTGGGTACAGGCCAATGCGCCCGCGGCGGCGGCTCGCTGTGCCGCATCGTCAATTGAAAGCCCCTCGGCCAGCGAGGCCGCCAACGTGCCGCTGAACGCATCGCCCGCTCCGGTGGTGTCCACCACCTTCACTTTCAACGCCGCAATTTCTTTTGCCCCGTCGCTGCGAACGATCATTGCGCCCTGTTCGCCGCGAGTGAGCACCACCGCGCCCACGCCCGCCTTCAACAGTTCGTTGCACAAATCTTTGTCGTCTGCCGGATCGTCGGGGCGGCGGCCCAACAGCACGCGCAGTTCGGTGTGGTTGGGGGTGGCGATGTCCACGCTGGAAAAGGCGTCGGCGGGGAACGGCGCGGCGGGCGCGGGATTCAGAATCGTGATCGCCCCAACGTGTTTGCCCAGCCTCATCGCGTGCGCCGCCGTCTCTCCCGGAATCTCCAATTGCGTGATCACCACTTTGCTTTCGCGGATGCGGGCGACGGCTTTATCCACGTGCGCCGCCGAGAAGAGCGCATTCGCGCCGGGATCAAGAATGATGAAGTTGTCGCCTTCGGCGTTGAGGATGATGAAGCCCACGCCGGTGTTGCGCTCGCGGGTGCGCATGAGGTGAGCCGCGCCGACCTTCTCTTGCGCGTAAAGTTTCACCGCCACATCGCCCAACGAATCTTCGCCGATGAGGCCGACGAATTCCACATCGCCGCCCAGCCGCGCCACCTGCACGGCCTGATTACTGCCCTTGCCGCCGGGACCCTGATCGAAGTCGCGCCCGATCAGCGTTTCGCCTTTCACCGGGAAACGCTCCGCCCGCACGGTGAGGCCCACCGCAAAACTGCCAACCACTGTTACCTTTGCATCGCTCATGATCGACTCCAAGTTTTCACTGCCGAGAATGCCGAGATTCTTACCTGCTTTCTCTGTATTCTCAACAGATCACGAAAGCATCCCGAGCGGAGCGCGCGTTCTTCGCGCGCAGTCGAGGGATGCGAAAAGCGCACGAACTTCCCCGCACCCCTCGACTGCGCGGCGGGTTGCGCCGCTCCGCCCGGAGTGCTTGCCTCTTCATGATCCACTGGTTCTCTGTGCGCTTTGCGGCAAATCACCTCTGCCATTGTTCGAGAACGTATTTGAAGAATCGTTCCTTCTCCACCGAGTCCACCGCCCGCACTTTGCGCCCCCCGCGAGTCACTTTCGTTCGCCCCTGGCTGGGGCCGGTCGTCACGATCTCGGTCTCCCATTCTTTCAGCGTGTACAGATCGGGGCGGCCAATGTAGCCGGTGGTCAACACATCCCACATGTAATACACTTGATTCATCACCAGCGAATAGCACAGCCCGGCCAGATCGGAAATGGGATGCCGCCTCTGCTTCGCCAGCCGCAAAACGAAATCGCGGTTGAGCATCATCGTGTTGGTCACGTCAAGCGGCGTCATGACAATCGGAATGTTCGTCCGCCAAATTCGCTCGGCGGAAAACGGATCCCAATACACATTCCACTCCGCGCTCACATCCTGCCCGCCTTCGATCACCGGATCGATGTTGCCCGGCGCGTTGAGCGCCCCGCCCATCCACACCAACTCTTTGATTTTCGATTCGATGTCGGGCGCGAGATCGAGCGCGGCGGCCAGCGCGGTGAGCGGCCCGGTTTCCAGAAAGACAACCGGCTCGCGCGCTTCGCGCAGTGTGCGGACGATGAACTCCTGCCCGGTCTCTGTCGCCAGCGGCGCGCGAATCTCGTCGCGCTCGTTGAGAATGGGGAAGAGATCGATACTGAACGAGGCGCGGCGGAACTGGCGCGGGAATGGATTGACTCCACGCACGGCGGCGGCGGCCACCGTCACCTCACTGCGTCCCATGAGGTCGAGTATCTTTCGCGTCGCGCCCACCGCCGGTTCAATGTAGCAATCGGCGGGCGTGACGGCGATGCCGATCACGTCCACGTGCTCCATCGACATGAGCAGCAGGATCGAAAGGTAGTCGTCCACGCCGCCATCATGGCTGAAGAAGATGAGTGGTTTTGGCATGAGCGAACTATACTACAGAGGCGAAAGGAGATCACGATGAATGCTCGCTTGCTTGCCGCCGGGCTGGTGTGCGGATCGATCATCGCCTGCTCATCGGTGACGATTTCCATTGACCCGACTCAACCGCCGCCGCCGATCACGGTGGCAGCGCCGACCCCGGTCGGGGACGGGGCCGCGCCGACGGCTTCGCCGCAGAACACGGCCGTCCCCGACTCCACCGCGCCCCCGCCCGTTTCTGCAAACGATTCAGCGTCGCCCATCATTGACGGTTGCCTGGTTTTTCCATCCGATCACATTTGGAACACTCGCGTGGACAGCCTGCCGGTGGACATCCGCTCCGACGAATACATCGATTCGATTGGCCGCGAGGTGGGATTGCATGCCGACTTCGGTTCGGGGCTGTGGGAGGGCGGGCCGATTGGCATCCCGTTCACGACTGCCGACGCAAGCACGCCGAGGGCGGTGGTGAATTTCGACTACTCCGACGAGAGCGACGCCGGGCCGTATCCCATCCCGCCCGACGCGCCGATTGAGGGCGGCCCCAACTCGGACGGCGACCGACATATCTTGATAGTGGAAACGAGCGAATGCAAATTGTATGAGTTGTACGCGGCATATCCCAACAACGATGGAAGTTGGCAGGCGGGGTCGGGGGCGATTTGGGATTTGCGCGGCTACGCCCTGCGGCCCGACGAGTGGACGAGCGCCGATGCGGCGGGCTTGCCGATTCTGCCGGGGCTGGTGCGCTACGATGAAGTCGCGGCGGGCGAGATTCGGCACGCGATTCGATTCACAGCAGATGTGACGCAGAGGGCGTACGTGTGGCCGGCGCGGCACTTTGCCTCGGATGAAACCGATCCGGGAGTGCCACCGATGGGGCAGCGATTCCGGTTGAAAGCTTCGTTTGACATTTCGCCGTTTCCGCGCGATGCGCAAGTGATCCTGCGGGCGATGCAAGTGTATGGGTTGATCCTCGCCGACAACGGGAGCAGTTGGTTCATCAGCGGCGCACCGGACGAGCGATGGAACAACGACGAGTTGGCAGACTCGTTGCGGGCGGTGACGGGTGAGACGTTCGAGGCGGTGGATGTGAGCAGGCCGATGGTGAGTGCAGACTCGGGGCAGGCAAAGCCATGAACCCGCCGCGCAAGCCCCCGCAACGGCGGCCTCGCCTGCCCCTGCCCTCCTTCGTGCGCTCTGCCCTGCTGGAGCGCGGGCTGATGCAGGCCTATCGCAGTCGCCCCCCGTATCAACGCAACGATTACATCGGCTGGATCGCGCGCGCCAAACAGCAAGCCACGAAAGATAAACGGCTGGCCCAGATGCTCGACGAACTCGCCGCCGGAGACAAATACATGAAGATGGCCTATCGGCCAAAACGGAGTCGCGACCGGTGAAACTTGCCGCCCCTCACTGATAGCGATACATTTTCACCGCCGCAGTGACCGGCTTCCATTAACTCTTTTGGCGAACATGTCAACTCCTCGACCCATCTCCCACATCATCAAACCGCAATACGTCATAGAAGGCGCAGGCGTTCTTCTGCAACGATCCATCGCCCCACACCGAACCAACTTCTACGATCCGTTTCTGCTCTTCGATCATTTTGCATTCAACAACCCCATCGAAGGCCCCATACGCGGCTTCCCCATGCACCCGCATCGCGGCATCGAAACCGTGACGTACATGCTTGAAGGCTCGGTGCATCACCGCGACAGTCTCGGCAACGCAGGCATGATCGGGCCGGGTGACGTGCAGTGGATGACCAGCGGGCGCGGAATCTTGCACGAGGAAATGCCCCGTCGCGGGCCGAGCGGCGCAATCTACGGTTTTCAGCTGTGGGTGAATCTACCGGCCGCACTGAAGATGTCGCCGCCCCGTTATCAAGAGGTGAGCGCCGCGGCGATCCCAACCGTGACTCTGGATGGCGCAACCATTCGCGTTGTGGCCGGCCGAGTCGGCGCGGTGGGCGGGCCAGTGACCGAGATCGTCATCAGCCCGATCTATTGGGATGTGGCTGTGGCGGCGGGCGGGTCATTCGCCGTTGAGACACCGAGCGAACACACTGCGCTGGCTTACGTGTTCGAGGGCGCCGGGCGCTTTGGGGCAGAGGAGGAAACGGTGGAGGCTGTGCGAATGGTCGCGTTCGGTGGCGGCGGCCAAATCAGAGTCCGAACCGACTCGGGGGTGCGGTTCATGCTCATCGCCGGACGGCCGATCCGCGAGCCCATCGTTCCCTATGGCCCATTCGTCATGAACACCGTCGAGGAAATCCAACAAGCCTTCGAGGATTTTCGGAATGGGACGCTGGTGAGGTGAGCGCCCAAAACAAAAAGGCCCGGCGTTTCGGCGGCCAGTTCACCTCAGCCGGTGCGCCGCCGGGCGGACAACGAGCATGTTGCAGTGCGCGCCGCGCAAAACTTTCTCCGTCACACTGCCGTACACCCACTTCGACAACCCCGTCCGTCCGTGAGTCGCCATCACGATGAGATCGATCTCGTGCGCCTGCGCGTAATCCAGAATCGTATGCGCCGCCGATCCGACGACGACTTCTCGATGCGATTCTTGCAGAGCCGGAAGCACGAGCGAGCCGAGATAGGTTTGGGCTTCCTTCATCAGCCCTTCCTGCAAGCGGTTGGCGATGTCGGTGTCGCCGAGACCCAACTGTGCGCGCTCGAAGCCGGTGATCTCATCCACCACACGCAGAAGCGAGGCTTTGCAGCCCAGCCGCACCGCCGCCTCGATGCCCGGCGCAATCGCCGTTTCCGATAAGTCGGAGCCGTCGAGGGCAATGAGGACTTTATGCATGGGCTGAGATTGGCGGACAACCAACACCGGGCACGGCGCCGCCGACAGCACACGCTCGGTGACACTACCCAGCACCCAGCGCGTGAGGCCCGAATATCCGTGCGTGGACATGACAATGAGATCGGCGGCCTGCGCGGCCAGCAGAATCGCCTCCGATACATCGCCCTCCACCACTCGCGTATGCAAGGCAAGATCATCGCGCCGGTTCGCATTTTGCAGTGCGGCCAAATACTCCGCCGACTCTTTTCGGTCGGCGTCGCGGCGCTCGACCGCCCACGATTCCACGTAGGGGTCCACGCCCTCGATGCCGCGCACGAGCATCGCTTCGGCCAGCAAGGCTCGCAGTAGCATCACTTCGCCGCTCGGCTTCGTGACCAGCGCCAGCGCCGGCGCCAGCGCACGTTCCGAAAGTGTCGAGCCATCAAGCGGGACAAGAACTCTGTCGTACATATCGGCCTCCTCTCAAAGGAAACGATCACTTTGATCATGATCGGTTCGCACCCGTCGGCCAAGTGCCACTTGTCACCGAAAAAGTTAGACGTTTGCCGTGAGGTGAAAGACCTCGATGACCGGATCCGCCATCGCCGCCGCCCCAACCATCACCGCATCAATGCCCCCCCTCTCTCGCAAGAATCCCACGATCTGCGCGGCGGCCAGCCGCCCCTCATCGCTCCCAACCTTGTTGATGAACACGATCGCCCGCGCCCCCACAGGGATATTCTTTCTCCCGCCGGACGGGTGCGCCAGCACCGCCGCCACCATCTCAGGAGACGCCGTCACTCCCGGATGAATGCGGGCCACTGCCTCCGGCCTGTGAACAAACTTTGCCGTCAGCGGCTTCCCGATCACATCAATGCCCACGACCGGCACGACGATGGTGGCGCATTGGGGAATGACCGGCTCGTGTTCGGTTGGAGCTTTGAAAGGGCGAAGGCGCGCGCCGTCGGCTTCGACGAGGATGATCAGATTTGAGAATGCAGAATGCAGAACGCAGATGGAATCGGGCGGGAGGCCGGGGGCTTTGTCTTCGGCAGAGTCGATGGCGCCGGTGAGCAAAACGTGAGGCGAGCGATGTAGCGCGGCGCGAAGATCGGCGGGCGATTGAAGGTGAAGGGGCGCGAGGCGAGTCTGCTCCAGCGCGATGCGCGTGGTGGTGGTGGTGATCACTTGCCCTCCGGCTGAAACGATCTCATCCGCCAGCCGGAACATGGCCGTCGTCTTTCCGCCGCCGCCCACGAAGGCAACCACATCGCCGGGCGCGAGGCGCAATGCCGAAGAGAGATTCATGCGATGGGCGGAAGGAGAAGGACGAAGGATAGTTGGCGATTGTTCATTCGCCCTTCGTCAATCGCTGTTCATCAACGTTTCCGCAACCACACCAACACTGCCTCCAACACACCGCCGCCCACCGCCAGCGCTTTGTCGGAGATGGTGAAGCAGTAGTCGCGCCGCCTGCGCGGATCGAGGTCGCCGATTTTTTCCTCCGCGGCCACCGGCAGGCCATCGTACAGCAATCCGCGCAGGGCGCCCCCGAAGGGCGCGCAAACGGTGTGGCCGTCCACGCTGGCAATGGCTTCGCCCTGCCCCACGAGCTCGCCGATTTGTCTGTGCGCTTGCAACACGCCGGAAACGGGCGCGCGGAGAACGCGCTCGCCCACCACGCCCATCACCGCTTCGGGCTGGCCGGTGTTCGGCTGGGCACTGCCCTGCCAGATCACATGGCCGAGATAGTGACCGCGATTGGTTTCGACGACGGCATGGCAATGAACTCCGGCGGTGAATCCGGGTCCGAGTCCGACCACGAACGGGGCGGCGTCTATCGCGGTATCGAGCGGCGCTTTTGCCATTCGCGCGTCTACGACGATCGAAGGTCTGAGGACGGGAACGCTCGCCCCAACAGAGTCGGCAATCACCGGGATGGCGTCCGACTCCGTTGCTTCGGCGGCCTCCGGCAGAGTCATCCGCTTGGCGACGAGATCGCCCACCGCGAATTGGCCGGAATACATGGCTTGGGCGAGCGAGGCCATGCGCCGCACCACGCGAGGTTGTTCGAGTTCTAAAACGATCACTCGAAGCCCGGCGCAGCGCAAACGGTGGACGACGCCCGTCGCCAGATCGCCGCCGCCGCGAACGATGCAAAGTGTGTTGGCGAAAGTCATTGGGCTATTATGCCACGCTCAACGGCAAAGGGGAATCTCGGTGGGTTTGCTTTCCGGCGTTTCGTGCTGGAAGAGATGTGCGATTGCGCGGAATAAAAAGCGCCTCGCGCCGATATGACTCGGCGTGAGGCGCGGTGATTCTGAGGGGTTGCGGCTTACTCCACACTGTCGGCCAGCCGCGCTTCGGCTACTGTCACGGGAATCAGGCACAAGGCGGCCAACCCGCCAGCCGGCATATTTCTCCAATTGGCCGGGAGCAGCTCTTTCGGCGCAAGCAATCGCCGGGCAAAGCGTTCGGCATAGTCGTTGGGGGTCATTCGGATGGCGGAGGCCAGCCCCACCTCTTTGCCGCCTCGGGCATGGCACAGCCCAACGAAAAACTCGCGAGCCATACTGTAGCGGCGGTCTGCTTCGGGAAGAGCGGCGTTCACCAGCACCATGCCGCGTTTGCCGGCCGGGCGCACCCACACGGCATCAAGGAATGTAATGTTGGCGTCTTCGACGAGGCTGATCTCTCCAGCAAGATCGGGCGGAGGCGAGGAGATAAACTTTCGCACCGGCACCGGCAGTGCGGTGACCTCATAGTAATCCAACAGAGCGACGATGATGCTGGCTACAAGAAAATCAACGGTGGGAAGGATCACTCGCTCAATTCTTCTTTCCTGCCAACGTAGATAGCGTGAACGGCCGCCGAGAATTCTTCCAGTGTGTGTGCCTTAATGCTCATAATGTTGGCAACTTCATCGGCGTCGAGTTCGCACTGCTGGAGCAGATCGGCCCGTTTGCCATTCAAGGCCCATCCGCGAGCCGTATCGCTGATGAGTGCCTTCCCTATCAATTGATTCATGCCTCGGATTGACATACATACCTCCTTTCAGTCTATCGCGCCGCAGGGCGGCCATATGAGCAGGCTCCCTTCCGGCGGCAAGAACGCCGCCGGGAGGGGTAGACCTGCGCATCCGTTTCCCCTATCGCGCACAAATGCGTGAGAGACAAATGCGCGTCCCGATAACGGATAGGGAATAGTCGCGGCCTCAATCGCCGCCAACACTTCCTCCGGAACCGGGTGGGGTAGCGAAGGCGGGATGATTGTTCAGGGTGTGATGAAGGGTCGGTTGTCGCATGGGAGTGCCTCCTTGCAAGAGATTTGCTCCAGCATACAACCCCACCCGTCAACAAAACCGTCAACTAACAAAAAACGGGCTGTCTAGGCCCGTTTTTCACTCGATCAATCTGGCATATAGCGTTCTTATGTTATGTGGCGGGTCAAGCCCAAGCTCCTTTCGCAGTAACTCACAGTAGCGCAGGTAGTGGCTCACCACCTCGTGGCGGAGTCCCAACCCGTGCAGGCAGAGCAGCATTCTTTCGTGCAAGTCATCTCGCAACGGTTCCAACGCCAG
Source organism: Chloroflexota bacterium (assembly GCA_016875735.1). Taxonomy (GTDB): domain Bacteria; phylum Chloroflexota; class Anaerolineae; order Anaerolineales; family VGOW01; genus VGOW01. The sequence goes on from VGOW01000042.1 coordinate 10,025, forward strand.
CGCCCGCTCCAATACTTTCCGCGCTTCGGCATGGCGGGTGAGATGCATCAGTTCGTCGGCGTACTCACGCAGAACACGCGCGCCCATTTCGCCCAGCCTGCGGCGCGGCTCTGCCGCCCAATCGCCGCCGCCATCCGAAAGATACTCTCCGCCGTACAATTCGGCGGCCGAGGCTAACAACTGCACTCTCTGCAAACTGCCCGCCGGAAGGCTGAAAGCCGATTGGGCATCGCGCTTGAACTCGGCAACATCGTAGCCGACATCGGAAGCAAGGCTGTATTCGTCGTCGGGAGATTCGACCAGATCGCCATCGAGCACGCGGCGCGCGAGGTAGAGGTCTTGGCGCAGGCTGGCCGAGGCCCGCGCGCGGGGTTTGTCGGGCCAAAAAGCGCTGATCACCACATCTCGCTCAACGGGCGCGTGCTCGGCGATGAAAAACAGAATCTCGCGCAATCGTGGATACCTCCAGGCGGCCTTTGGAATTTCAACGCCATCCTTGAGAATGCGGCCGGGGCCGAACGCGCGCATCTCGAACCGGGTTGGCTGCCGGGGAGCCGACACCGCCCCTGCGCCGTTGAGTCGAGCGCGAATATCGGCCAGAGCCTCTGCCCGGGCCAACAACGATTTGGCTCGCGCGCCGATGGCAGGATGAGCCGCACACGCATCCAAAAGATCACGGCCCGATAACGACTCGGCGACTAACATCGAGTCGTAGCCGATTTCTTCGGATAATGCCAACGCGCGAGAAAAGGTCTCGGAGGCCGAAGGCAGATCGCCATCGCGGAATTGAACGCAGGCGCAGAAGAAGAGGGTCTGAATGAGATCGACCTTTGCATCGCGCCCCGACATTCGAGCGCAGGCCTCCTCGAGCGCGGTTCGGCCTTCGGCCACTCGGCCCATTTCGTACAAAATGATTCCGCGCCGGCTGTCGGCGCCGGCCAATGGCGCGGCCAGTTTGCCAGCCGCCAATTCGGAGCGGCGCAGCCATTCCAGCGCGCTCACAAAGCCCTGCCGTTGGCGATCGATGCGGGCGAATGCGCGATACAAATAGGCGATCAGCCATTTATCGCCTGCGCCTTTGGCTTTGGCGAACGCTTGCTGATATAGATCGAGCGCGCGATCGGCATCGCCGAGATCGGCATACACATCCCCCTGGCTGGCAAGAATCGTCGCCTCCCATCGGAAGCTGCCCGCCTTCTTTGCTAACGCGAGCGCTTCACCGTAAGTCGCCAACGCCTGCTCGTATTGGCCGAGCATATGATAATCGTAGCCGGTGTTATTGAGCGCTCCGGCCAGCGGCTCCACCGCCTGCATTCTTCGGCAAACTGCCAACGCCTCGTGCTGCACGTCCGCCGACTTTGCGGTTTGCCCCTGAAGCCGAAACAAGTTTACCAGATCGCTCAACGTGTTCGCCAGATCGTATTGATGCTGAGTCCCTTCGAGCAGGGCAATGGCTCGGCGGTAAAGCTCTTCGGCGCGGCTGTAACTTCCAACAGCAGTTTCGCACAAACCAACGTACCGATACGCCACTGCCGCCGTCGCAACGCGGCCAATTGCCACTGCCTGCGGCGCGGCCGGCTCGGCCAGCGCCAACGCGGCGGCGATGTCCCCGCGCGAATAGGCCCACCACGAGCGCGCCAAATCCACGTCGAGCCGGCCGGCCGTATCGCCGCGCCGCGCAAAACCCTGCTCGGCCAGCTCCAGTGATCGCTCGGCGGCAGATTGATCGACATCGCCCTGCATCTTGGCGAGGTAAAGGTAAACGTGCGGCGCATTGAGAGCGGCAGGCATCAATTGCTTGGCCCATTGTTGAAGCGTGGAAAAATGCCCGGCCACGATCATCGAGCGAGCGTGATCGTCGGCCACCTTTGCGGCTTGGGCCATTTCTCCAGCGGCCACAAAATAGGTCACCGCCGCTTCCGACACGCCGTTGGCGGCGAACCATTCTGCGGCTCGAGTCTGCAATGCCAGCAATCGAGGCGCATGGCTCGCTCGCAAGCGAGCGAGGAGCAACTCACGGAACAGGTTGTGATACTGATACGTGCGATGATCGTCGCCGACGCTGGTCACAAACAACCGGCGGGACTCAGCGTCGCGCAACATCTCTGCGCTGTCGCGCCGCTCCAGCACCGCATCGCACATGGCCGGCTCCATCTCCGGCAATACAGCCGACTCCATCATGAAGCGGCGCAGGGATTCCGGCTGTCGGTCGAGAACTTCGTTGGCGAGAAAATCGTCCACCAAACTTCCGGCTTTGCGCGCGCGGAACATGTCCGGCGGCACGCCGCCCCCCAATAATTGCGCGCTGAGCAAAATGCCGGTGACCCACCCTTCGGTGTCGGCGGCCAATTTCTCGAAGTCAACGGCGCTTGCGGCAGGGCCGCCTCGCGAACGCACCAATGCTTCCACCTCTTCTCGAGTGAAACGCAAACGCTCTTCGTTCATACCGGCGGCTTGCTGGCGAGCCACCAGCGGCACGTATTCCAACGGCGGCAGTGAGCGCCCCGAAATGATGACGCACACTTGCTCCGGCAGTCCGGCCAACAGCGCGTCGAAGAAACGAATGACGTGCGGCGAGTCTTGAATCAAATGGAAGTCGTCGAGCACAATGACGCATAAGGCTTCGAGCAAAGCCTCCATTTCGCGGTTGAGGGCGTTCGCCAATTCTTCGGCTTTGGCTCCGGGCTGCGCGGCCATGCGCGGAACGAAGGATTCGAATTGGGGGACGGGGCCGCGCAGCCCGGCTGATAAGCCAGCCGTGAGGGCGGCCAGATCGGAGTCGGCGGAGTCCAATTGATACCAGGCCACGAGGTAATCGGTGTCGTGGGCAAAGTCGATCAGCATCGAACTCTTGCCATACCCCGCCGCCGCCGAGATGAGGATCAGTTTGCGATGGATGTTTTCGTGGATGAAGTCAATGAGACGCCGCCGCTGAAGCAGATCGGGCAGGCGCGAAGGGATGATGAACTTGCCGGGCCGGGGACTGAGCGATGTTTTGTTCGAGTTGAGCAATGATGAGTCGTCGTCCATAACCCTCAGCCTTGCGGCGCAATCAAGTTACGCCACCGGAGAGGCGGCTTCGTTGGGCGAATACACACGGTGCTTCACCGGCTTCAGCCCAATCGCCATTGCGCCCGCCGCCAACATGCCAATCAGTGTCAAAGCAAACAAGATCGGATACGACGAATAATCCAGTATCCACCCGCCCACAATGGGCGCGGCGACGATCGCTCCGCTGAGGGTGTTGGCCAGCCCCATGTAAGTCGGTCGCCCACCCGGCGGCGCAGAGTCGAGAATGTAGTTGAAATAGCCGAGCATGGTCGATCCGTTGACCATGCCGATGATGAGGTAGCAGGCGATATAGGCCCACACGAACATGGGCGAGACTTGAAGGAACGAAAGAACCAGCCCCAACACCGGCGGGATGATCGACAGCCACGCCGTGATCTGGATGACGCGGTGACTGCCCTGCCGCGCCGCCACTTGCCCCAACAGCAGCCCGGCCAATGCCACCCCCACCGATCCGACTGCGGCGAGGCTGCCCACGATACTGCCGCCCACTTTCGTCACTTGTGTGGCATGAATGATGTAGAACGGCGCGGCGAGTTCGCTGAGGCCGACCAACAATCGAATAGTGATGGCCCGCGAAAAATTTTTGTCGTTCGTCCACACCTCGCGGAGGCGGGGCCAATAATCGCGCAAAGATTGCGCCGGTTGCTGATCGGGCGCGGCCTCGGGCACTTCGACCATTCCCAAGCATCCCAGCCACGAAATGAAAAACGCCAGCCCGGCCAACCCGAAGATAGCGGCGTAGTTTAATGGATACGGCAACCCGCGTTCCGAAAGAAAGTATCCCACCAGCCAGCCAGCGGCGATAGCCAACATCCCATCCACCAACTGGCCGATGCCAATCAACCGCCCGCGCGCGCTCGGACTCATCGCCCGGCCAAAGATGTCGAACCAGGCAATGGCCGCCATCGCATCGGTGAGGGCAAACCAGGCAAGGCCCAAAAGAAAGACGGCCATCATGAGCAGGGGCCAGCGCGCAAACCACCCAAACACGAGGAGGAGGGCGAAGGCCCAAAACACCCAGCGGCCTGCAGCGCCTGCGCCCACCATGTATCCATATTTGCGAGGCTTGCCGGTGAGGAAGTTGGCGGCAAACATTTGCGGCAGAAGCCACGCGCCCAACCACACGGCGCTCGACATGCCGATGAGCAGTTTGGAGGAGGTGAGCGTGGCGGCGAACGATGGCAGCACCGTGCCGGTGTGGGCGAAGGTCAGTCCCAGCCCGAAGAAAACATAATCCACAAAAATCGCCCACCAATTGCGAGTCGAAGTGCTTATCATCGCGGCGATTATATCATTCGCAGTGATATAATCTCGCAACTCCAACTCAAACTCAAACCCCCAACTCCTTTTCTCATGCTCGTCTTCTCCGTCTTCATCTCCGGCATGACCACACTGGCCGTGGAGCTTGCCGCCTCGCGATTGCTGGGCAACGTCTTCGGAACCAGCAACCTCGTGTGGGCCAACATCATCGGCCTCATCCTGCTCTATCTCACCGCCGGATATTTCATCGGCGGGCGCTGGGCCGATCGGTCGCCGCGCGAGGCGACGTTTTATCAATTGCTGTGCTGGGCGGCATTCACGGTGGGGCTCATCCCGTCCGCCTCGCGCCCCATTCTGTTGTGGGCCGCCGCCGGGGTGGCAACGCTCAACGCGCCCGTTGCGGGCGGCTCATTCATTGCCACACTGCTTTTGTTCGTCGCGCCCATCACGTTGCTCGGCTGTGTCTCTCCATTCGCCATTCGGCTCTCGACGCAAAACGTCAACGGCCTCGGCGCATCGGCCGGCCGCATCTACGCCATCTCCACACTCGGCTCGCTCGTCGGCACCTTTCTGCCCGTGCTCGTCCTCATCCCCACCCTCGGCACCGCGCGAACCTATCTCCTCTTCGCCGCGCTTCTGCTCGCCGTCGCCCTTGTCGGCCTCTGGCGCGCAGATCGCAAACGCGGGCTGATGTATTCGTGGATGCCCGTCGCGCTGATCGCGCTGGCCGCCTTCGCGGGCCGGGGGCCAATCAAACCGCCGCCTGCCGGATGGGAACTGAAATACGAAACCGAGTCGGCCTACAACTTCATTCAAGTCGTCGAACGAGCCGATGGCACTCGTTATCTTCTCCTCAACGAAGGACAGGGACTCCACTCGGTATATAGGCCGACTCAATTAGCAACTGGCGGCACGTGGGATTATTTTCTCGCCGGGCCCTTTTTCAACGCCCCACCGTTCACCCCGTCGGAAGTCGTCAGCCTCGGGCTGGTGGGGCTGGCCGCCGGAACCATTGCCAAACAATACACCGCCGTCTTCGGCTCCATTCCCATCGACGGCATCGAGATCGATCCGGCCATCGTGCGCGCCGGGCGCGATTACTTCGACATGAACGAGCCGAATCTCAACGTCATCGTCGAAGATGGGCGCTGGGCGCTGGCGCACAGCGAACAGACTTACAGCGTCATCGGCGTGGACGCTTATCGCCTGCCATACATCCCGCCGCAGCTCACCACCGCCGAATTCTTCACCGAAGCGCGAGCGCACCTCGCCGAGAAAGGCTCGCTGGTGATCAACGTTGGCCGCACCCCCAACGACCGGCGGCTCATCGAAGCGATGGCTTCCACCCTGCGCGCCGTCTTCCCCTCGGTGCATGTGATGGACGTGCCAGAGACGTTCAACAGCATTCTGGTCGCCACCGTTCAGCCCACCTCGCCCGAAAACCTGCTGGCAAACTTGCTCGCCCTCCCGCCCGATGCCCACCCGCTTCTGCGGCAATCCCTTGAGCGCGCGGTGGAAAACCTGCGCCCCACCGTTTACGCCGATGTGGTGTTCACTGATGACGTTGCCCCCGTGGAGCAACTGACGAACTCGATTGTGATCAACTTTGTGTTGGGAGAGGGTCTGCAATACCTCAAATGAGTTTGGCGTTGGAGTTTCGAAGTTTGAAATTTGGAGTTTGGAGTTTCCACATGCCCAATTGGCTTGCTAACACTTTGCGCATCATCCTCGCCGCCGCCCTGCCGGTGGTGCTCGTCCTCACCAACGTGCGCCTTTTGCTCACGCCGCTCTATATTAATTGGGAATACAACCTGCCCAACTTCCCCGCCGACTTTTACGGCTTCACCACAGAGGATCGGCTGGCCTATTCGCGCATCGCCCTCGATTATTTGCTCAACGACGCGGGCATCGAATATCTCGGCGATCAGAACATCCCCGATGACAAAATCGCGAATCCCGATTTCAGCCGCCGCTACAACGAAATGTACAACGGCCGCGAACTCAAGCACATGCTCGACGTGAAGAATGTGGTGAAGGCGGCGCTGGCAGTGTGGAGGGTGTGCGGTATGCTCGTCGTCGGCGCGGTCGTGGCGTTGGGCTGGGGCGTCGAAACCCGCCCCCTGCTCCGAAGCGGCCTGCTCATCGGCTCCGGCGCCACCCTCGGATTATTGATCGCGCTGGGGCTTTTCATCGTCTTCGGCTTCGATGCTTTTTTCGTTCTCTTTCACCGTGTGTTCTTCACCGGCGACACGTGGTTGTTCCGCTGGTCGGATACGCTCATCCGGCTCTTCCCCGAAAAATTTTGGTTCGACATATTTGTGTGGCTGGCCGGGGGAACGTTGGCCGAGGCGGCGGCCATTGGCGCGGCGGCGTGGTGGTGGCTCAAAGCCCAATAGTGAAAAAAGAAACCCGGCAGTGCGCGCCGGGTTTCTGATTCATTGCTTCGCTTTCCACTCCGTGTAGCCTCTCTGCATTTGGGCCACATGCTCGGGGATGTGGCGCTCGTACGCATCCAGCCAGTCGTCGAAGGTCATCGGCCCGTTCTCTGAGTGATGAATGACGTGGCTGGCAACCGAATCGGGTTGGGCTTTGATGAGGTTGTAACTCGCGCGGCGGAGCCACTTAAAAAGCTCCAACGCGTCGCCCGCGCTTTGGGTATCGTAGCGCAAGGCCTTCGCCCACTGGTTTTCGTCGTAGCCCAGCACCGGGCTGCCCGGCTCGGCAATGAGCCTGCGGCAGCGCACAAAACTATTGGCCTCACTGTCGGCAATGTGCATCACAATCTCGTGGATGCTCCAGCCCTCGGCCGGTTGGCAATGCCACATCTCGCGCGGAAATTGCTTCAGGGCCTCGCTCAGGGTCTCGTAGGCCCTGCCGTATGATTCGATCTTCTGCCGCCGTTCGTCGCTCGTCATTTCAACCTCTATCGCGAGTTCCGATTTTGTCTGTCACCCGCATCCTTCGACTGCGCGGCAAAAAACGCCGCTTCGCTCAGGATGCTCCATAGCTCAACCTGGAAACCGCTCTAATCTCCAACTTCGATCTCGATCCGCTTATTGATCTTCCCTTTGCTCTTGTAATCCACCACACGAATTGATCCCACCTCTGAGGTGTTCGCCACGTGTGTGCCGCCGTCCGCTTGCAGGTCGAGGCCGACGATTTCTACCGTGCGCACTTCGGCAATGCCTTCGGGCAAAAGGTTGATCTTGGTGCGGATGAGATCGGGAATGGTGAAGGCTTCGGCGCGCGGCAGAATTTTCACTCGCACCGGGCGAGAGGCTGCCACTTCGGCGTTCACTTTCGCTTCAATCTCTTTCACCAACTCTTGGCGCATCGTCTCGAACTCAAAATCCATGCGGCCCTTCAGCGGCTCCATGTTGCCGCCGGTCACGCTCGCGCCGTAGTCGCGGAAGATCACGCCGCACAGAATGTGCATGGCCGTGTGCGTGCGCATGAGTTTGTATCGGCGCTCCCAGTCCACCGCGCCGCGAACCGCCGTCTCCACAGCGGGCGGGGCGCCGTCGATCTCATGCCACACGTCGGCTCCGGCTTTGCGGGCTTTCGTCACTACCCATCGGTGATCGCCTGCAATGAGAGTCCCCACGTCGTTGGGTTGGCCGCCGCCGCCGGGATAAAAGGCGGTTCGGTCGAGGGCGATGGCCGCCCCGTCGGCGGCGGTCACAACGGAGTCGAAGTCCCGGAGATAACTGTCGGTGTGATAGAGGAGATCGGTCATCGCGCTTTCTTCTTCGAGTATTGATCGTAGAGGGCGAGCATGTTCCGCTGATGGAGGCGGGCAACCAAGCCGGAAAGGGGGATGCGGCTCTTGCCGCACGACTCGATGTCAATCTCCAACGCATCTTCGCGGCTTTTGCCCTTCTCGATCAGCCGTTCCATTTTGCGGCGAATGTTGTCGAGGTAGCGCAGATTGGAGCGCACCGCTTCGTCAATCTCCCCGCGCAGAATCACTTCACCGTGCCCCTGCACGATGTTTTCCAATCCCATCGGCGGGATGGCTTGCAGTGAGCGATAGATGTCATCCATACTGCCATCGACAAAATACGGCAGGGGCATCATCGTGTCTCCGGCGAAGAGGATGCGATCCTCTTTCACCAGCACCGTGATCGAATCGGGGCTGTGGCCGGGGGAGTGAGTGAGGGCGAGAGTCTTTTTGCCGAGGTGCAGTTCGATCTGCCCGCGAGAGAACACCAGATCGGGCAAGATCACTTCAATCTTGTCCAAGGCCGGGTTGTCGGCTTTGGCTTCCTTCAAGCCCCTGCGCCCAACGGTGTTGAGTAAATCGTGGCACTTGCGATGAGCCACGACTTCAGCGCCCTTGAACAGGCATGTGCCGTAGGTATGGTCGGCGTGATAATGGGTGTTGATGACGTACTTGACGGGGACGTTGAGTTTATTTTGCGCGAGGTCGAGAATCTCAAGCGTCTCGGATGGAAAGGCCATCGTGTCGATCACCGCCGCGCCGTCGGGCGATACGATCAAGCCTGCCGTCACCTGTGCGTAAAGTTCGCTGGTAAAAATATGGACATCGTCTGAGACTCGCTCTCGCAACATTCTTGTGCATCCTCAAAGTATGATGTGGCGAGAATAGCACAGGCAGAGGGTAGGGTCAAGGTTGACCGGACAAAACAAAAGCGACAGACGCTGGCCTGTCGCAGAAATTTTGCGCCCCACCGTGCCGTGTGTCCGCGGGTTTTGTGCCTGCTTGCGAAAGCAGGGTAGGCATCGGCGCCACCGGTTTGCCTTGGCTTCCCGAAAGTCGCCTATCGCATTCCCAGAGGACAGCACAGCGCCCGTCACAAAAGTGTTGGCTCAAAACCGGGGTGCGGCATCACGCGCACAGCAGGGTTAGTTTTCTTATACCATGACCCACCACTCTGCGCAAGACGCCGAGCCGCGCGCCAATCGTTCGCCAGCGAGTGAAATGAAAACGAGAGGCCGCATTCGCGAGTCTCTCGTTTGGGTATTCCACTCGGCGATTATCGCCGCATCCGATCGCGGTCGCCGCGGCGCGGGCCGCCACGATCACTTCCGCCGCGCCCGCGATCCCCGCCCCGGCCCCCGCCGCCCGGGCGGCCGCCACCCGATGGTTTGCGATCGCGCTCCATCGCTTCTTCCGCTGTCCAGCCTTCGAGCACTGCCTGCCGCGAGAGTCGTATCTTGCCGCCCTCGTCCACGTTGATCACCATCACCGTCAACTCATCGCCCACACGGCACACATCTTCAACTTTCGGCACGCGGTAATCGGCCAACTGGCTGATGTGCACCATCCCATCCACGCCCGGCAGAATTTCCACGAACGCGCCGAAGTCGGTGGTGCGCACCACTCTGCCGGTGTAAATTTTTCCGATCTCCGGCGATTCGGTGAGCCCGGCGATGATCTCGCGCGCTTTGCGCGCCGCCTCGCCGTCGGTGGAAGCGATGAGTACCGTGCCATCGTCTTCAATGTCGATCTTGACTCCCGTCTCGTCTTGAATCTTGCGGATCATCTTGCCGCCGGGCCCGATCACCGCGCCGATCTTGTCGGGGTTGATCTTCATCGTCGTCATGCGCGGCGCGTAGGGCGAAAGGTCGGGGCGCGGTTCGGGGATGGCGGCGCGGATCACGTCGAGAATCTTCAGCCGTGCTTCGCGCGCCTGCGCCAGTGCTTCGGACATGATCTGCGCGGTGAGGCCTTTGATCTTGATGTCCATCTGCAAGGCAGTGATGCCTTTCTCGGTTCCGGCCACTTTGAAATCCATATCGCCGAGATGATCTTCGATTCCCTGAATATCGGTGAGGACAGCGTAGCCGTTATCGTCTTTCACCAAACCCATAGCGATTCCGGCCACGGGCGACGAAATAGGCGCCCCGGCATCCATCAGCGCCAGCGTGGAGCCGCACACCGAACCCATCGAGGTTGAGCCATTGGATGACAATACTTCGGACACGACGCGCAGGGTGTACGGGAATTGGTTTTCGTTCGGCAGCACCGGCGCGAGCGCGCGTTCGGCCAGCGCCCCGTGCCCGATCTCGCGGCGCGATTGTCCGCGCAGTGGCCGCACTTCGCCAGTGGAGAAGGGCGGGAAGTTGTAGTGGTGCATGTATCGCTTCTCGTCTTCGGGCGAGAGCGTGTCGAGTTCCTGCGCGTCGCGCGGCGTGCCGAGCGTTGCCAGCGAGAGCACTTGCGTTTCGCCGCGCGTGAAGAGGCCGCTGCCGTGCGCGCGGGGGCTGAGGCCCACTTCGGCGGCGAGGGGGCGAATGTCGCGGAGGCCGCGCCCATCGGGGCGCGCGCCCTCGGCGATGATGCGTTTGCGCACGACTTCCTTCTCCAGATCGTGCAGCACTTCTTTGATGTCGCCCGGATCGACCGCCGCCAACAGCGCTCCCTCTTCATTGACTACCGGGGTGGGGTTGGCGGTGAAGGCGGCCACCATTTCGCTGACGAGGGCGTCGAGCTCCTCGCTGCGCGACTCTTTGGTGGTGGCAGTGCGGAAGATGTCGTCGATTCGCGAGCCCACTTTGGCGCGCACATCGGCCACCAGTTTTTCGTCCAGCACGAATCTTTTATAGCTGCGTTTGGGTTTGCCCACTTCGGCGGCCATCTGCGCTTGCAGATCGATGATGGGCTGCAGAGCCGCGTGCCCAAACTCCAGCGCCTTCACCATCACATCTTCGCCGACCTCGTACGCGCCGCACTCCACCATGAGGATCGCGTCGCGCGTTCCGGCGATACGCAGATCGAGATCAGAGTGTTCCATCGTCTCGAAGGTGGGGTTGACCACGAATTCGCCGTCAACCATCCCCACGCGCACCGCGCCGATGGGGCCGTCGTAGGGCGGCACACCGAAGGGGACGTCGGAGATGGTGAGAGCCGCGCTCGCGCCGATGATAGCGAGGATGTCGGGCTGGTGAACTTGATCGGCGGAGAGCGAGGTGATGATGATCTGCACGTCGTTGCGCAAATCATCGGGGAAGAGCGGGCGCAGGGGGCGGTCGGTGAGGCGGGCGGTGAGCACCGCGCCTTCGCCCGCTTTGCCTTCGCGCCGGAAGAACGAGCCGGGGATGCGGCCGGCGGCGTACAGTTTTTCTTCGTAGTCTACGCTGAGGGGGAAGAAGTCGATTCCGGTGCGCGGCTCTCTCGACATGGTGGCGGTGGCCAACAGCATTGTGTCGCCCGCGCGCACGGTGACGGCGCCCCCCGCCAGTCCGGCCAGTTTGCCGGTCTCGATGGTGATCAGATCAGCGCCCACCATCACATTGAATTGTTTGGATACAGACATTTGGAACACCTCCATAGAGTGTGGCCGGAGGTGAGGCCGCCAGTAAACAGTGGTCAGGCCTCGTGGGCGGTGGCGCCGCCCATGAAGACTCACTACTGACTACCGGCGCTCTCTCACACGTCCGGCGTTTACAAAAAGAGACGGACACCAACCATCGGCCCGTTTCCGGGCGATGAAGACGGTGTCCGTTGTTGAATGCCTAACCCCTCGGTCAACCGAGCGATCAGGCCGACTTTGCCTTGCGCAGGCCCAGTTTGCTCACCAACTCATTGTAGGCTTTGGGGTCTGTGCGGTTGAGATAGGCCAACAAGCGCCGCCGCGAACCAACCAGTTTGAGCAGGCCCCGCCGCGATGAATTATCGTGTTTGTGTGTGCGGAGATGATCGGTGAGGTAGGTGATGCGATTGGTGAGCAGGGCTACTTGCACTTCCGGCGAGCCGGTGTCTTTATCGTGCCGGTGTGTGCTGTTGATGATTTCGGTTTTCTTGTCTTTGTCGAGTGCCATGACATCCGACCTCCTTGGGCGGGTCGCCGGGCGAGCAGAAAGAGTATCGTTGGGCCGCTCGTCGGTCTAGTCAGAGCGGCATTATACCATATCGCCGCTTCGGCCTCCGCGCAGCGATTGAGTGAGCGCCGTTCGAGTGTCGGCGTCCAATTTTTCCATCGCGTGGCGCACAATCCAGTTTGTGTTTTTGTCCACCGTGTCGGCCCACTCGCCGAGAAAGCGCGCCACCTCTCCCGGCCCGTTGGCCGATAGATCGCGCAGGGCATGTGCGACGCTCTTCCTCACTTCGGGATCGTTTTCGCGCATCACGCCGGTCATCGCCCCCAGCGCCGCCGACACATCGCGGAAACTTCGGTTCTTCGCCGCCGCCGCCAGCGCCATCACTCCGAACTGCCGCTGGTATTTGTGCGGGCTGTTCACCCACTGCCGCACTGGCTCGATGCGGGTGTACAAATCGCCGGTGAGCCACACACTGCACACCTCCGCCGCCAGCAAATTGATCAACTCCAAATCGTCGAGCGCGAACAGCCAGCGATGCATGACGGCTTCGGCCTCCGGCGGGCAACCATTCACAGCCAGCCCCAACAGACTCACGGCGAGCCGCCGCTGTTCGCGCACCGGGTCGGCCCACAACCGCTCGGCCACCGCGAGGGTGTGCAGTGGGTTGGCGGCGGCAACTTTGCGAAGCACACCCAACAGCGTGCGCAGAACGGGCGCGGGCGTGCCCAATGTTTTCAGCGGGGCGTGCATCGACACAACCAGACTCTGTTTATATGTTGGAACGCTGTGAACGTGGAAGAACTCGCGCGTTGCTAGGGCGAAAGAGGCCGGGTCCCCGAACAGCCGCGCCAGCTCTGCCGACTCGCCGCGAATTTGGCCGATGTCAATGGCGGGCATCAACGCGCCTTCAGTTTGTCTTCCAGCCCTTGTTTCACCGCCGGCCACTCGGTATCGATAATGCTGTACATCACCGAACTCCGCTGGAAATTTTCTTTGAGCGAAAGGATCATGTGCTTGCGGAACACCCCCTCGCGCACCGCGCCCAGCCGCTCGATGGCTTGCTGTGATCGGGTGTTTCGCAGATCGGTCTTCAACTGCACCCGCAAACAGTCGAGCGTCTCGAAGGCGTGGCGCAAAAGCAAATACTTGCACTCGGTGTTCACCGGCGTGCGCCACATACTCTGCGCCAGCCACGTCCAGCCGATCTCCAATCTCCGGTCGGCGCGCGAAATATCCATGTAGCGCGTACTGCCCACCGCCCTGCCCGACTCCAAGTGAATAATGGCAAACGGACTCTGCGCCCCGCTCTCGGCCTCACGCAATGCAGAGGCGATCCATTCGCGTGTGTCGTCCAACGACGTGAACGCATAGCGAAACAAATACGTCCAAACATCGGGCGAGTGCCCTGCCGCAAACAGATCGGGCGCGTGCGAATCGCACAGCGGCTCCAACCGAACCCAGCGCCCGGCGAGCGTAACCGGAAGGACGTTCACGAGTCGGCCACCGCTCCCACGCGCGCGACGGCGTCCGCCCACTCGCGCAGTCGGCGCAATTGAATCGGCGTTGGCGTGATGAACGGCCGCACTTTGCGAATCGAGTCCATCGCCGCGCGCGCCGAGTGCCCCTCGGCGATCAAAAACGCCGCCGCCATCGTCGGCGCGCGGCCAACGCCTTGAGCGCAATGGATATACACCGCCGCCCCCGCTTCGCGGATAAAAGCCACTCCCTCCCGCAATTGCTCCACCGTCGGGGCGCCGTCATCCGGAGTGGGCAGCCACAAGTGTCGGGGCATCGCCACTCCGCTCCGCGCATCGTCGGACTCTTCGCGCAGACTCAACGTCGCGCCGATGCCCAACGACCTCATTGCTTCCAGCCCGCGCCGATAATGCTGGCCGCCCACAAACAGATGCTCGGTCACGCGGCTCGTCTCAGCGGGCGAAAAGCCGTCGCGGATGCGAGCAAACTTTTCGTACAGCCACAGCCACACTACCGAGGGGCTTTCCTCGCGAAGTCGTCGGGCGGTGACGGCAACGCCTTTCCAAATCAAACCAATCATCAATACGCCCGCCCGAAGATCGCTTTGCCCTTTGCCGGTTTGCCGCAATGGATGCACACGCCCGGCTCGCTCGGCTGATCAAACGGAATGCATCGCGTGGTGGCCTTCGTTTCCTCTTTTACTTTTGCTTCGCACTCGCGCTCGCCGCACCAATACGAAAGGGCGAAGCCTTTCTCGATGGCCGCCTTGAACTCATCGTAATTCTTCGGGTCGCTCGTGTTCGCGTTGCGAAACGCCAGCGCGCGGTCGAACAGCGATTGTTGAATGGTTTTCAGCATCTCGATCATCGTCGCGGCCAGCCCGGCCTGCGGCGCAAAACTCTTGCCCTCTTTGCCGGGCTTGTCGCGGCGAGCCAATGCCACCGAACTGTTCGCCACATCTTTCGGCCCGATTTCGATTCGCAACGGCACGCCGCGCATCTCCCAATCGTTGAACTTGAATCCGGGCGTCTCGTCGCGGTCGTCCACCTTCACGCGGATGTCGGCCTCGATCAACTCGGCCTGAATTCGGGCAACGGCTTCCATCACCGAAGTTCTCTCCGCTTCGTTCTTGTAGATCGGCACGATCACCACTTGATGCGGCGCGAGGCGCGGCGGCATGATCAAGCCTTTGTCGTCGCCATGCACCATGATGATTGCGCCGACGAAACGAGTGGAAAGGCCCCACGATGTCGTCCAGCAATGCTGCTGTTGATTGTTTTTGTCGAGGTAGCGGATGTCGAAGGCTTTGGCAAAGTTCTGCCCAAAGTAATGCGACGTGCCCGACTGCAATGCTTTGCCGTCACCCATCATCGCTTCGATGGAATACGACGCATCGGCTCCGGCAAATTTCTCCGACTCGCTCTTGCGCCCCCGGTAAACCGGCACGGCGGCCTCGTTCTCGGCAAAGTCGGCGTACACGTTCAACATGCGCTGAGTCTCGGCTTCGGCCTCCTCGGCGGTGGCGTGCGCGGTGTGGCCCTCCTGCCACCAAAATTCCGCCGTGCGCAGAAAGAGCTTCGTTCGCAGTTCCCAGCGCACCACGCTGTTCCACAAGTTGATCAGCACCGGCAGATCGCGGTACGACTTGATCCATTTGGCATACGCATTGCCGATGATCGTCTCCGACGTGGGACGCACCACCAGCGGCTCTTCGAGTTGTTCGCCGCCGCCGATGGTCACCACCGCCAGTTCGGGCGAGAAACCCTCCACGTGGCGCTTCTCTTTTTCCAAAAAGTGCATGGGGATGAACATCGGGAATCCGGCGTTGACGTGGCCGGTGGCTTTGAAGCGCTTGTCGAGCGCGGCCTGTATGTTTTCCCACAGCGCCCAGCCGTACGGCTTCACGATCATCGTGCCGCGCGCGGGGCCGTAGTCGGCCATATCGGCGCGCAGCACAATGGCGTTGTACCATTCGGCAAAGTCTTCGGCGCGGGAGGGCAATTTTTGCTCAGACATCAATCAATTCTCCAATATCTATTTTTCAGATATCAACACTGCCAGCGCATCGGCGGGCGTGTCGGCGAACAACAACAGTTGGCGGTCACGTTCGGGGATGTAGCCGTCGGCGCGGGAGAGGAATTCGCGGAACGTGCCGCGCCACAGGGGGCCGACGAGCACGAGCGGCCGCTGCGCGATCTCGCCCGTTTGAATCAGACTCCACATGAGCGACACTTCGGACAGGGTGCCGATGCCGCCGCCCATGGCCACCGCCGCATCGCAGAAACTCACGAGATGATACAGCCGCTCGCGCAGTGAGCCAAACTTGATCTCGTCTTTCACCCATTGATTCGCGCCGAAGCCTTCGCGCCAGTTTTCGATCAGACTGCACGTGACGCCGATGACGTGGCCGCCGGCGTCGGCGGCGCCGCGGCTGGCGGCCTCCATCACGCCGGTGTAGCCGCCGGTGGCAACCGCGAATCCCGCTCCGGCCAAGAGTCGGCCCATTTCCACGGCTTCGTCATACGGCGCGGAGCCGGGCCGCGGGGCCGATCCGCCGAATACCGAAACGATCTTCATTCCTTCAACTCCACTGCGCTCAAACGAGCGAGAATCTTTCGAGCCATCGGTCGGCGGCGCGAGTCACGGGGTCGAGCCACAGACGCTCCAACATTTCGTCGCGCTCGGCAGTCTTCACCCGGTTCGGGTCGGCCCACTCGATCAACTGCTCCTGCAAAAACCGCCACATCATCACGTGATCCCACAGTCGTCCCCATTCGTCGTCCGTCCACGTTTGGCGCACGATGGTGGCGAGCGAATAACGATACAGGCTGATGAGTTCAGCGGGATCGACCGGCATGGGCGAGCAGTATCGCTGGCTCTTGATCGCGAATGCGGCGAGATCGAGCAGGCCCGGCCCCACGCTCACTGTTTGCCAATCATAAATCACGTAGCGGCCATCTTCGTCAATCGAAATGTTGCCCGGCCAATAATCGCCGTGCAGCAAAGTTTGCGGCATCGTTTGCAGAACGCGGGCAATCGTGTCGGCCTGCGAGATCAGCCGCGCCACCGCCGCCATTCGCTCCAACGAGGCGCACAGCACCGGCAGGCTTCCGCTCTGCACAATCGTTTCGACGGCGTGCGCCGCCGCGAGGCACACCGTTTCGAAATCGTCGGTGAGTGGAAAGGCCACCCACGGATACACGGCCAAATCTTCGGCCAACGCCCAATACCGATCGTGGAAGTGCGCCAAATTGATCACCGCCTGCCGGTAATCGCTGGCCGACCATTGGCTGATGGGCGTGCGCGGCGGGTACGGCTCCAGCATGATCCACTTCCCATCCAGATCGGCGATGACCATTTCGGGAAGGGCAAACGGCAGGGGCGGCGTGATCGTGCGGTGGAAACCGATCTCCCTGCGCCCCCAACCCGGCAAGCCGAAACGCACGCGGCGCGGCTGGGTGAGCAGATACGAATAATGCTCGCGGTGGTTGGCGCGTTCCACGTCAATGCCCACACCGCGTGTGGGCGAGGAAGGCAGGCACATTTCAGTCGGTTCCTCGCAGACGTTCAGCACACGCAGAGTCGGGTCGGCCAAATAGCGGCGCAACCCGGCAGTGAGTTCGATAGAGGTGAACGGCCAATCGGTCATTGCATGCCCGCGTCAATTCGTTAGTTGATCGTTTCCACAAAATGATCGGCGGCCTGTTCCGGTGTGACGCCGGGTTGGCCTTCGCGCAAGTAATGCTGATGATCGATCACCCACAAATACAGATCGCCTTCGGTGCGTTTGGGGAACTTTTCGACGATGCCCGATTTGCGAATGGAGTCGACCAGCGGCGCGTACACCGTATCATACCAGTGAGTGACAGCTTCTTCATCTCCAATATCCTGCCGGAGGTCGGCGCCCATGAAATACTTGAGCATGGCGATGTGCTCCAGCATCCGCTCGTAGCCGCCGAGAATGGTGAGTTCGATGGTTGCCTCGGGGCGAAGTTTGTCGAGCGCGGTGCGTTCGAGGAAATTAACCCTCTCGCCGAGAATCTCCAAATCTTCGGCGCGGACATCGGGCGAGAGCGGCACGCGCACCGCGCACTCGCGCACTTCGGCGTCGATGTAGTCTTGCCCCATCTCACGGGCCACCGACACGCGATGGTTGCCGTCCACCACAAAATAGACCTCGCCCACTTTGTAGAGCATCACCGGCGGCAGGCTCACATCCCGGTAAAAGGCGCGGTTGATTTTGAGCCAGCGGTCGGCGGTGTAGTTTTGTGTGGGCAGAAAGGCGCGATCAAAATCGCGGTAGCGATTCACACTGCCGACGATCTGATCGACGCGCACCGTTTTCAGTCCGCGATAAATGGGGCCGCCGATGTGAAGCCTACCCCGCACTTCCTCGAACGAGAGCAGATCGTTTCGGCGCCCCAGCAGAAAAGCGAGCGCGTCGCGGAAGAAGGCTTTGAGGCGGGCCGCGCCGAAGTCCATCCGGCTTTGGGCGTCGAGGGCGCTGTCGTCCATGTTACGGAGCGCCCTCCCATTCGATCACACGATACGGGTACACGTTGAGTATTTCAGTCGCGCCCATTTGTGTGCGGGTCACGTCGGTGTGGCGATAGATGTGCGAGTGGCCGTGAAGCAAATAGCGCGGCTTGAAATTTCGGATGAGGGAATTGAATGACTTGAAGCCGCGATGCGCCACATCGGCGCCATCGTGAATGCCGAGCGGCGGCGAATGGGTGATGAGGATGTCGAGCGCGCGGCCATAGCGCAGGCGGTTGTACCATAATCGCGGAGCGAGTGAGGCAATGCGCGCCGCCATTTCGCCGTCGGTGTATTGATGGGCTCCGTCGGGCCGGTAGCGAATGCTGCCGCCCAGCCCGGCGAGGATCAACCGCCCCTCGCGCGCCACGGCCCGATCCAGATTCACACAGCCCTCGGCCTGCTTCGCCATGCGCCCATCGGGCAGAGTTTGACTCGGCGTGTCGTGATTGCCCGGCACGAAATACAACGGCTTGTTGAGCAGGGTGACGACAAACTCAAGATAGTAGTATGGCAGATCGCCGCAACCCAACACCAAATCCACGTCGTCGAAACGATCTTTTACTTGCGCGCTGTAAATGAAATCCACCACCTCATCGCTCAGAGCGAGTATCTTCATTTCCACTCGCGCCCATAGTTCACTTTGAGTTTGTCGAGGACAGCCTTCTCCAAATCGACGCCGCTGACGCTGGCCAACTGCAAAAGGTAAAGGGTCACGTCGGCCAACTCGCTTGC
Source organism: Chloroflexota bacterium (assembly GCA_016875735.1). Lineage (GTDB taxonomy): Bacteria > Chloroflexota > Anaerolineae > Anaerolineales > VGOW01 > VGOW01. Next base: position 28,889 of record VGOW01000042.1, read on the forward strand.
CAGCTCGGCGCGGTCGGGCGCAGAGTCGGCCCACTGGAAATGCTCGAGCACTTCGGCAGACTCAATGGCGAGAGAGGCGGCAAGATTGCGCGGCGTTTGCGGGCGGGGGCTGTCGGGCGCGTACCATCCTTTGGCGGCCACGAAGCGGTGCATTTCGTCGGTGAGTTCGGCGAGGGTCATTCGCCGGATTATACCTTGCGCGAACAAAAAACCTCCCGAAGGGTGAATGCCTTCGGGAGGTTGCACAGCATTGCAGGCCGGGCAGGGGCGAGCCCGGCCGCCTACTTGCCGCTCGCCAACGACAAATCTTCGTAGCGGTGGCCCGCTTTCGCCAACTTGGGTTGGGAGGCGGGGCGTTGTAAATCTGCGGCAGGTGGTGAAATCGCCCGGCCAGACTCATCGGCAGAAAGCTTGAAGCGGGAGACGACACCCTGCAACGCCAGCGCCATCTCATTCAATGATTGCGCCGAGGCGCTCACCTCTTCCACCTGCGCGCTCATCTCTTCGCTGGCGGCGCTCACTTCCTCCACCGCCGCGCTATTCTCTTCGCTCACGCTGGCAATGTTCTCGATGGCGCGGGTCACTTCCTCACTCCCCGCCGCCATCTCCTCCGTCGCCGCCGTGTTTTCTTCAACCACCGCGCTCACGCTATCCACGCCCGAAGCCAATTCAGCGGAGGCGGCGCCCATCCGCTGGGTGGCCGCCAGCGCCAACTCGGCTTGCTGGCTCACCGCCTCAACGGCTTTCAAGATGTTCGCCAGCGCCTGCCCCGATTCGGCGGCTCGCGCCGCGCCCGCTTCAACTTCCTCCACCCCCTCATCCATCGCCGCCACCGCTTGGTTAACCGTTTGTTGAATGTTCCGAATGAGGCCGCCGATCTCTTTCGTCGCCGCGCTGGCCCGCTCGGCCAACTTCCGCACTTCGTCGGCCACCACCGCAAACCCCTTGCCGTGTTCTCCGGCGCGAGCCGCCTCGATGGCCGCGTTCAACGCCAACAAATTCGTCTGCGAAGCGATGTCATCAATCGCCTCCACAATCGCGCCGATCTGTTCGGAGCGCTGGCCCATCTCCTTCACCTTATCTGCCGACACGCCCACTTTGGCGATGATATTGGTCATGCCGACGATGGTCTCCCTCACCGTCTTGGATCCGGCTTGCGCCGACTCGGCGGCGAGCGCCGAATCTTTCGTCACCGCTTGAGCATTCTGCGCTACCTGTTCAATGGCGGCCACCATCTGCGCGGTGATGTTGGAAGTCTTGCCCGCAGCGGCGGCTTGTTCCTGCGCGCCTTTGGCCACTCCTTCAATCGCGCGCCGCATCTGTTCGACAGAAACCGCCGTGCGCGTCACACCTTCGGCCTGCTGCTGAGTGCCTGTCGCAATCTGCTGCATCGTCGTAGCGATCTGGGTAGTGGCCTGCCCGGCCTGCTGCGCCGTTGACGATAATTGATCGGAAGCCGCCCTCACGCTTTCAGCATTTTGGGCCACTTCGCCAACCAAGTCTCTGAGGTTGGCGGTCATGTCGTCGAAAGCATTGCCAACCTTCTGCAAACGATCGATGATGGTGTTGAAGGCTTGCGCCATCGCCCCCACCTCGTCATTCGAGCGAATGTCCAGAGTCTGAGCCGTCACTGCCATGCGCCGGGTCAAATCGCCTTGCGCCAGCGCCCCCATTTCAGTGGTCAGCGTCTGCATATCCACACCGGCCATTTGCTGCGCGGCGCGAGTCACGGCTTGCAGTGGGCGAGCAATGGCATTGGCAATGAACAGGCCGCCCCCCACTCCCAAACCCACTGCGGCAACTGACACCCCAATGAAAAACCACAGCGTTGCCTGAGCTTCGCCGCGCGCCGCTTCGGCAGTGCCCAGCAACTCGGCGGCCAACTTATCTTCGATCACCTTCAGCAAATCAATTCGCACAGTGGCCTGATCGAACCAGTAGGCCGACTCGATCCCCAACGGCACCCCCGGCCCGGAATCAAGGATAACTTGTTTCATCCGCGCCACGTCATCCACCGCATCGCCTGCTATCGTTGATTCGTAGAGTTCGCGCGTCTCTTCCGGCGCGAACTCCAAGAACACATCGAAATGCGTCTGCTGGTTGGCGGCGTTGGCCACGAACTTGCCATACTCTGTCAGGCTGATCTCTCCGGCGCCGAAGGCGGCCGACCCCATAGCCCGCTCCTGCCCGGCGTGTTCCTTCGCCTCCAATAGTTGAATGTAGTTGGAAGCCAGCCGGACGATATTGCGATCTTCGGCCAAGTCGGCAATCTCGACATTGACATTAAGCAGATCGGCTATCAAGCCTGTGTAAAAGGCATTGGATTCCGGCGCGGTGACTTTGAACGAGTCGGCCAGGCCCCGACGCTCGTCGATGATCGCCAACTTGTCGAGCGCCGCCTTCACCGCCTCTTCGAATGCGGCCCCGTAAGTTTTGCGGTCGAAGGTTTGCAGAGCGGCTTCGAGTTCGGCCACGGCTTCGTCCGTGTCGGCGCGATACCCGTTCATCTTCGCCTGCGCCTCGGCGCTTTGGGTGGTGATGAACATGGCCGTCGAGCCGCGTTCGCGTTGCAGGGCGTGCGCGCTGGCGCCGACTTTGGTGGAGAAGGCGACCAGCGTTTCGAGCCGGGCCAGGTTTGCGGCCACAGATGCCTTTTCCACCACACCGCTCACCGCAAAATACAACAATGCGGCCAGGGGTATAGCCAACATCAGAAGCAACTTAACTCGAACTTTGAGATTGTCGAACCAGTGGCGCATAATGCCTCCTCATGCCAACTGCAAGGCTCACCACCGATACCCGGTCGGCAGGCGGTGACTCACCTTACGCACTCGATGTCATTGCGAGCGATTTGTGCGAAGCAATCTCGCGCGCCGCGAAAAGACAAAGCGATGATAAGCGAATGGTTTCCATCTTGTCCATAAACAACACATAAACGATTGTAAAAATTGATTCGGATTTGTCGAGTCTCTTTGGGCAATGGGCAACAAAAGACTCCGCCTTTTGGTGGCGGGGTCTCCAATGATTCGAGTTCTGCTCGGCGAGCAATCAAGCCATTTGCTCGGCGGCTTCCTTCAGGGCATCGGCTTTGCTCGTCACTTCCCACGGTCGGGTCTTTGCCGCTGAAAGCGCCGCCGCCGTGTCGGCTCATGCCGCCGTAAGTGTCCACGATGATTTTGCGCCCGGTCACTCCGGCGTCGCCCATTGGCCCACGGAAACTCATTGTCGGAAGTGCGGACAGCCAATCAGCAAGTTTCATGGTCACGATAGTTGGGTCACAGCGCGCTATTTGCCTGTGTTTGGACGAGCGACTTATTTGCGCTATCGTCCCAGACGGT
>VGOW01000043.1 GCA_016875735.1 Chloroflexota bacterium
GGCCTAAAGGGGTGGCCGGAGTCCGCCTGTTGCTCCAAGCAGAACGTCTCATCACCGACGAAATCGAAATCGGAGCCTTAGTGTTTACTCGCATTTGAACGCTCTCATAATCACTATCAATATCTATCAGACCTTGAATTCCAAAACAAGCTCTCAGACTTACCAGCGGCTTCCTTCTCGTCCACCTCCATACCGCATACAGGATCTTTTGCCATTCGGTCTCACCTCCTTTTGCTTTTTTCTGAACATTGACATTGTTGCCATAGTCCTCCCCTTGGACAAGCGCCGACTGGCGCATAAGTTTGCAGGCCATTTGGCGGGGCGATTGAGGCAAACGACTCTATAACGGCAACTGCAACTCAACCGTAGTGCCAGCGCCGGGCGCGGATTGGATGGATAACCGCGCCCCTATCAACTCGGCCCGCTCTTGCATTCCGAGCAATCCATAATGGCCGGAGGCGGCCAGGTCGCCCGCCCCTCGGGGAGCAGTAAAACCCTTGCCGTTATCCTGCACTCGCACGACCAACGACCCGGCGATGAAGGCGGCTTCCACGCGAACGGCGCTGGCCCCGGCGTGGCGGGCCACGTTGTTCAACGCTTCCTGCACGATCCGGTACGCGGCGATTTCGTGTTGTGGCCTCAGCCGCACCGCCGCGCCCTCTGTCCTAAAAGTTCCTCGTATTCCGGTCGTCTTCTCAATATCCTGAGTCAGCATCTCAAGCGCGGTCAGCAGGCCCAGGTCTTCAAGATAAATCGGGCGCAGGGCGCGAATGACTCGTCTCACTTCTTCGATGAGTGAAGCCGTCAATCGCCGGACTTCGGCCAGGCGTTCGGCCGTGTCAGGCGCTCCGGTTTTCATCGCATGTTGAGCGAGTTGAACGCGCTGGTCAAGAGCAATGAGGGATTGCACTGTGTCGTCGTGCAGCTCACGCGCAAGGCGGCGGCGCTCATCTTCCTGCCCCTGAGTAAGCGCGCCCAGGTAACGACGGATCGAATCCTGATAGGCCCTGATTTGTCTTGCCATCCGGGCCAGCGTCAGTTGCAAGGAGGCGATTTCGCCGATGCCGCCCACAGGCCGTTCAATTGCCGTGAAGTCGCCCGAAGCCAGTTTGCCCGCCTGGCGTTCAAGTTCCTGCAAGGGCCGAATGACGCTGCGAACGGCAAAGGCCAGAGCCACCCCGGCCAACACCAACGCCGGGATCAACACCAGCGGCCCGACTTGCGAGGTTTGCATGAGCGGGTTGACCACGTCCGACCAGGGTTCTTCCATCACCAGCGCCCACCCGACCGGCGCGACCGGGCTGTAGGCGACGGCGAATTCCGTGCCACGTTGAGGATCGTTCACGTAGGTGGAGCCGCTTTCGCCGCGCAGCGCCGGTTTCACACCGGGATGAGCAAGCAAGTCTACCGGGTCGCTTTTGGCGCTTGACTCGAACAGCAACTGACCATCGGCGCTGACGACAATGGTGTGAGCCTCGGGGCCGGAGCCAAGTTCGTGAGTAAGGCTCAACAGGTCTAACGCTGTTGGCGACACCACTCCGATGGCGATGATCATCTGATTGCGTGACGGTGCGGCGACGGTAAACGCGATTCCTGCTAAAGCCGAATCGTTAAACGGCGCAGAGTAGGCAGGCTGACCTTTGTCTACGGTTTGGCGGATGAGGTCGGCGATGGGCCGGGCCGACCACACCGCCTGCCCGGTGGAGGCGGCCAGCCGCGCGCCCTGTGGCGAGTAAAAGGCAACGCCGCCATCAAAACTATTCAGCAGGTAAGACGAGTCGGAAAGAATAGTCTCGGGCGAGCCGCCTTCAGCCGCCGCCCGGTCGGCCAGGGCTTGCAAGAGCGCGGCCTGATGATTCAACCGCTCCGACAACGCCACCGTCGCCGCCTGCACCGCCCGTTCGTCGCGCTGGCTGATCAGCATCCGCATCTCGTTCTGGTGAATGGTGATGCTGCCGAAGGAGATGATGACGAGCAGAGCCGTCAGTGGCAGGAGGGTGAGCGTGACAAGCTGGATCGCGAAACCCTGCAGCCGGCGGCCTCTAGTTTCTTCGAGTGTCATATGCAGTTTTGACTCCGAGGGGAAGTATAAAGCGTTTAGGCTACGCGGGGTCGAGAGGTATCGTCGGCTCGATCCAGCCCAACGTCACGGCCCGCATCACGGCCTCCGTCCGGCTGGCCGCGCTCAATTTGGCGTAGATTTTTGCCAGATGCCCCTGAACCGTGCGGTCGCTGATTGACAACTGCGCGCCGATGGCCTTGTTGGTGAAGCCTTTGGCGGCCAGGCGTAGCACGTCCAGTTCGCGTTCGGTCAGCGGTTCGATGTTGGACTCCGGGGCTGATGAGAATTTGGGGAGGTAAGTGAGGAGTTTGCGGGCAATGGCCGGGTCGAGCGCCGATTGCCCTTCGTACACTGCCTGCACCGCTTCGACGATCTCCTGCGCTTCAGCTGTCTTGAGCACGTAGCCGTTTGCGCCGGCTTGCAACACGGCGCGAACGTAAGGCTCGTCGTCGAAGGCGGTCAGAATCAAAATGCCGACGGGCAGTCGTTCGGCGCGAAGAGCCCGCGTCACTTCTATCCCGGTTTGGCCCGGCATCTGGATGTCGAGCACGGCCACGTCCGGGCGGTGTTCGCGAATGAGACGCAGGGCTTCCAGCCCGTCGGAGGCCTCGGCCGTCACCGTGATGGCGCCGTCGATCTCAAGGAACTCGCGGATGCCTTTGCGGACGACGGCGTGATCGTCGGCGAGGACGACGCGAATAGGCGGGGCAGAGTCAGTCATCGGAAAGGCGGCATCCCTTTGTCATAAAAGCCAGTAGAGCACCGTCTCGTTCAGGCCGATCAGCACAAAGACAATTCCCGCCGCTCGTTGAATCCAAACGTCGGCGGCTTTGAGAGGCCTCACGAACTGGCCGAGGTTGATCATACCCGAAGCCGTCACAAAGAGATATTCGCTCTCCGGAATTTTGCTTCAATCTCACGAGCCGCATCTGAAAAGGCATCGGCTATCAAAGGGCCGATCAGCCAGACCAGACCCAGGCCAAACAGAAGGCCCGTGAGAATCCGCATCCACGAGTTAAACGAGCCGAGCGCATCTCCGGCGTAAAATGTGGGCGGAAAGACGTTGTTCGTCAAGCCCGCCAACCAGACATTCGAATCTCGGAAACCCAGCCCGACCCGCCCGCGCGAGAGCACATCACTCACAAGATGCGTGCCGCCGTCGGCAGCCATCGGCAGGACGAACAACGCAAAGGCCCACAACGGCAAAGGTTTCAGACGCTTGCCCAGCCAGCCGAAAATGAGCAGGCCCGCCAGAATGCTGGTGTACATGGACACCATGCGATCTGACCAGGCGACCTTCCAGCCCATTTGCGGGTTGCCGACAAACTGGCGCAGGATGATCGGGTTGTCCGTCTTCTGCCAGGCAGACTGGATCTCTTCCAGCGAATACATGGCCTTCGGGCCAAATAGGAAGTATGATCGCTGAGGCAGCTGATGGCATTGGGTGGAGTACACCGCGTAGATGGCCTGACCCGCTCCGGCCCAGCCCAGTTTCATGAATACCGGGGCAAGCCAGGGTGTGCCGACGTAGATGCTCAACAACAACGTGAGGGTGAGCAACCAGCGGCGGCTGAGAGCGTAAACGATTTTGTTGGCAATGATCGTTACGCCGGATTTTTCAGAAGCTGAGGCGCGGACAGGATCGGTTATGGTTGACATGAACACCTCTGGCAACAAGCCTGACTGTCACTATAATCAGAAATGGCAATGCCACAAAAGCGCCGATGGGCTGGTATGAGTATAGGCTAAATGGCGGGTGGCAAGCTGCTCTGTGCCGCCCTGCTGCTATACTGGATCGAATCAGCGATTTAATAGCTGCTCTTTGCGGCTATGCCAATCTCGAACTCTTGGAATCTTCGACCCACTTCGGAGACATAAGTTGGGCAACCATGCCTCTTGAATTCCCGCCTCAACTCATAGAAATTTTGCGCTCCGCTAAATCCATTGCCATCCTCACTGGCGCGGGCATCTCCGCCGAGAGCGGCGTGCCCACTTTCCGCGAGGCGCAAACAGGCTTGTGGGCGCAATACGATCCGACCGAACTCGCCACGCCCGAAGCCTTTCGCCGCAACCCCAAACTGGTGTGGGAATGGTACGAGTGGCGGCGCGCGCTCGTTGCCAAGGCCTCTCCCAATCCCGGCCATGTTGCCCTCGCCAATCTCGAATCGCAGTTGACCGCGCGCGGCTCGCGCTTCACCCTCATCACCCAAAATGTGGATGGACTCCACCAACGCGCCGGGAGCCAAAACATTGTTGAATTGCATGGGAATGTTTGGCGCACAAAATGTTTCGACGAAGATGTGGTGGTGGATTCGTGGCCCGATACAAACGAAGCGCCGCCGCACTGCCCTCATTGCAACGGGCTCCTGCGCCCCGACGTGGTGTGGTTTGGCGAGCCCCTGCCTCGCCCTGCGCTCGATGCGGCGGTGGATGCCGCGCAATCGTGCGACGCATTTTTCTCCATCGGCGCCTCGTCGCTCGTTCACCCGGCGGCTTCGCTTCCGTATCTGGCAATCGAGCGCGGCGCCCTCACCGTCGAAATCAACCCCGATGAAACGCCGCTCACCCGCGCCATGACTCATTCACTGCGTGGCAAAGCCGGTGAGATACTGCCCGCACTGCTGAAAGCGCTTTCGCTGTAACCTGCCCAAAAATTGAGTAGAATAGCCGTTGCTCACTGAGGCAAGCCATGCTTTTGCGCAACGAGCTTTCAACCACACTCTCGCTCGACGGCGAGTGGGAGTTCACCCTCGGCGATGCGCCGCCGCGCGCCATCGTCGTCCCCTCGGCGTGGGAAGCGCGCACCGACGACAAAATCACCGACGGCCCCGCGCTGTATCGCCGCTCGCTCATCATTCCCGAGTCGTGGCTCGGCTCGGTCATCGCGCTCGAATGCGACGCCGTCAGTTTTCACGCCGAAGTCCGCGTCAACGGGCAACCGGCGGGCGCTCACGACGGAATGTGGTCGGCCTTCCAAATCGAAATCACTCCCCTCCTCCGCGCCGGCAAGAACCTTCTCGAAATCGAAGTATGGAAACCCGGAGGCCGATTCCCTCTGCGCGAAACGCTTTCGGGATTTCTCCCCGACCTCGCTGCCACCTTTGGCGGACTCTGGCAGGGGCTCCGTCTCCGAGTCTTCTCGTGGGCGGCCTTCAACGATGTTCGCGTCTTTGCTCACGGCGGCGGCTGGATCGATGTGCAGGGCCGCATCACCGGACTCGGCAAGCGGCGGAAGAATGAAATCGTCGTCGAAGTTCTCGACGACCACAACAACTCGCTGGCCCGCGCGCGCGCAAATTTTGCCAACGATGATTCGTTCGCCGCGCACATTGAAAGCGGGAAGATCGCTAATTGGAATCCGCTCGCCCCGACCCTCTATTCGGTGCGCGCCTCGCTCCGCGCCCGCGACGCCGAGATCGCCCGCGCCACTCGCCGCGTCGGCTTCCGCGATCTCGAAATCGCCGATGGAAAGATCATGCTGGGCGAATCGCCTCTGCATTTGCGCGGCGTGCTCCATTGGGGGTGGGACGCCGCCTGCCTCTGCCCAACCCCAACCCGCGACGAAGCGTTGGATATGTTCGCCAAAGCCCGCGCGCTCGGCTTCAACATGATCAAACTCTGCCTCTTCGCGCCCGATGAAACGATGTTCGACGCCGCCGACGAAACGGGCCTGTTGCTGTGGCTGGAGATGCCGATGTGGCTGCCGCGAGTCACTCCAGCGCTGCGCGAACTCGCCCTGCGCGAATACCGCGATCTCTTCAGCCGACTCCATCATCACCCCTCCATCGCCGTGATCAGCCTCGGCTGTGAACTCAACTCGCAGGCCGACGGTGATTTTCTTGCCGCGCTCAATCGCCTCGCCCGCGAATGGTTCCCCAACGCTCTGCATTGCGACAACAGCGGATCGGCGGAGGCTTACGGCGGAGTCGAAACCGCCCTCAGCGATTTTTACGATTACCACTTTTACACCGACCCTCATTTCTTTCAGCCGCTCGTTCAGCACTTCCATCGCCCGTATCAGCCGGGCAAGCCGTGGCTCTTCGGCGAGTTCTGCGACGCCGACACCCTGCGCGATTTCTCCCTGCTCGATCCCGAAGCGTGGTGGCTGACGCAAGCCACGCCGCTTGACCGCGACGACTTTGCGGCAACGCGCCAACACCAAACCCGTTTGCGCGATGCGGGTGTGAATGACGGCGGAGCGGCTCTCACGCGCATCGCCCGACAGCAAGCCACTGCGGTTCGCAAATTCATCGTTGAGCAAACTCGCGCCAATAGCGCCGCAGGCGGATACGTCATCACCGGTTGGAGCGATACGCCGATCACGACATCGGGCGTGGTGGATGATCGCGGCGAACTCAAATTCTCGCCTGATGAATGGCGGCAGTTCAACGGCGACCGAGTCCTCATCATCGATCGCGAACGGCGGCGGCGCTGGATTGGCGGCGACCGCCCGGCGAACCAAGCCCCGTTCGTGTGGTGGCAGGGTGAGACGGCCGAGATTCACGTTGCGCTTTCCAACGGCGGCGAGGTTGCGCTCGCTCTGCTCTCGTGCCAAACCATCACGACTCTCATCGCCACTCCGACGGTGGTGAATCATCTCGAACTGGGACGGCAGGCGTTCGACGCCGCAAGATACGACGAAGCCATCGCCGAATTCACCATCGTCGTCACCGACGACCCGGCGAGCGCCGAAGCGTATTACCTGCGCGGGTCGGCGTATTACAAACGATACGAAGACGCCTACGCCCGCAACGATCCGGACGCCGACGGCGAAGACTTCAACCGCGCCATCGACGATTTCACCAAAGCCATCGAACTCAGCCCCGCCTATGCAGAGGCGTATAACTATCGCGGCTTGGCATACGCCGGGTTTGGCATGAACGAGCAGGCCCTCGCCGATTACAACACGGCGATTCAACTCAAACCTGATCTCGAGACGCCGTATTACGGTCGCGGCTATCTCTACGAGACCGAAGGCAAGATCGATCTGGCCATTGCCGATTACCGGCGCTTCCTCGAATTGAACGACGATCCGTATTGGGAGCGCGAAGCCGAAAAGCGATTGGCCGAACTGGGCGCGGGGCCGTAACGATCAGCGTGGACGTTCGCGCCTACCTCGACCGAATTGCATACAGCGGCCCGGCCTCGCCGACTCTGGAAACTTTGCGCGCGCTCCACCGCGCCCACTTGCTGGCCGTGCCCTTCGAGAATTTGGACATTCAGCGCGGCGTGCCCATCGTCCTCGACGAAGAGAAACTCTTCGACAAGATTGTGGCCCGGCAGCGCGGCGGGTTTTGCTACGAACTCAACGGGCTCTTCGCCGCGCTCCTGCGCGAGATCGGCTTCGATGTCACTTTGCTGTCGGCGGGAGTGTGGGAGCCGGATCACAACCGCTTCGCCCCCGATGGCGATCATCTCGTTCTGCTCGTCGGGCTCGAAGAACGCTGGCTGGCCGACGTGGGCTTCGGCGACTCGTTCCGCGATCCACTGCGGCTCGACGACCCCGATGATCAAACTGAGGGGAACACGGCCTATCGGATCACTCGCGAGGGCGATGAATGGACAATGATGGAGCGAGACGGATTGGGCAAACGCACGGGCGGCTATCTTTTCACTTTGCGCCGCCGCACCCTGCACGATTTCATGTTTGGCAGTCATTATCACCAAACCCATCCCGACTCGCCATTCACTCGCAAGCCGTTCTGCACCCGCGCCACGCCCGCTGGCCGCATCACCCTCAGCGGGTTTCGGCTCGTCACCGTTGCCAACGGCCAGCGCGCGGAAAGAATGTTGGCCGACGACTCTGAGTTTCACGCTGTGCTCAAACAGCACTTTGGCGTGGTGATTGCCGAGCCGCCTTTCCTTCCACCATTGCGAGATTGACCTTGCCCCTCACCCTATCCCACTGGGGAGAGGGATAGGGTGAGGGAGTCACGGCGCGGCGGGCGCGTACGTTTCCACCAGCACCCACGGCTGGCCGCCAACGTAGCAATTGCCCTCGGCGTCGCACGGCGCGGCGGGCAGGGTGAGAAGATAGTATCCGCTCGCATTGGCGGCGATGGGGTGTGCGTTGCCGTTCTGATCGTACAGTGTCACGCTTCTCGTTCTCGGCGTCACTTTCAATCGAATCGTCAACTCGGCTCCGCGCCGCGCCCATGCCACCCGCGTGACTCCGACATCCCGCGTGAGTGTGACGACGTAATACGCCGGGCCGACGACGTGGGTGACGCGGCGCGTGCCCGCGAAATGCGCGGTGACGAGCCGTAACGCTTCGGCGGCGGGGCGCGCGGTTTGATCGACTCGGAAGAGGCCGTACGGTTCGAAGCCGGGCGGCGGCGCGGTGCTGTCGATGAATTTGTACACGGCGATGCGTTCGGCTCCGGCGGCCAACGCCAGCGCGTTAGCCTGCACGATGAACGAGGCTTGCTGATCCATCGTCACCGGAATCAACGGGTTGGCCGGATACTGCGGGTCGTCCATCGGCGCGGCGTTCGTTTCGTTGAGCCAGATCGGTTTGCGCAAACCGTACTGCCGCAAAAGGTTGCGGTAGAAGGTGATGATCTCGAAAACGGTTTCGGCGCGAAAGTAAATGTGCGTCGTGAAAACGTCGAAGTAGAAATTGTTGGCGGCGGCGGTTTTATCTTTGCGCGCCACTTCGAGCAGTCGCTTGAGATACGACTCGCGCTGATACACCACATCGTGCCAATACGTGAGACCGGCGAGATGAATGACCGCGTTGGGGTTGGCTTGTTTGGCAACCACGTAGGCCACCTTCAGCAGTTGATAGTAATCCTCCACCGATCCGGCGTACTGCGCTCCCCAATCTTCGAGAGCGATGTCCGGCTCGTTCCAAATGATCCAGTGAGTGATCTGCCCTTTGTATTCGCCGACGATGCGCCGGACGAATGCGGCCCACAGGTTGCCCGGATCGTCCACCGGAAGATACAGCCCGCGCGGGACGCCGCCACCGCCGGGGCCATCGGTGGCCCACGCCGGTGTGCCCATGAGCAACACGACGATCTCGCGCCCGGCGGCTTGCGCGGCGGCAATCGAGTCCGTTTCTTCGGTGGGAATGTTCCATTGCTCGGCTGAGTCGGGTTGGCGCGTATACCACTGAATGATCATGCGATCCCAACCCACGCGCATGTCGGCGGCAAGTTCGGGGGCCATGTACGACTCCACTGCGCCGAAGCGCGGGTCGGGCGCGGGGGCGGAGGCCCCTGCGTTTGGCGCGGCGTTGAGGAGCAGAGCAACGATGGCGATGATTGAAGCAATGCGATGCAGAATTGTCTTCATGATCACGATCCTTTGGAGTTAAGATCGCGCCACACGACATCCAAAGCCTGCAACGCCGTGAGGTTGCGCATGGCCCAGCCGCTTTGCATTTGCGCCGGGTCGTCGAAGAACGGCTGCCCCTCCGAAAGATGGATTTGATCTTCCATCATCCCCTGAGCGGGCAATGACTGAGACACAACCCAAAAATCCCACAAGGGCACGTCGTACTCGGCGGCGAGGCGCCGCGCGACGGCGTTGAATCGCCAGCCGCCTTTGATGTTGTCGGCTTTGGTGTTGAGAATGGGCAGCACGCCGCGCGTGATCCAAAACTCGATGATGGGGCGAATGAAATCTTCGTATTGCTCGTCGGGCGAAGCCTCATTCAATGTGCCAACGTTGATGAAGATGAGGCTGGGCTTCATCAAACGGTATTCGCATTCCATCGGGTTCTCACTGCCAGCGCAACAAGTGGGGTCGGCCCACAGCGGCGTGAAGTACGACCCCATGTGAAAGCCACTGCGCGCCGACTGGCTGTTGTGCGAGAAGGAGCCGGAATAGTAGTTGATCACCTCTTGCAGGTAAGCATAGTCTCCGAGACGGTAGTTGGTGGGCGAATCGAACATGCCGAGAAAGCCGGGATGGGCGGAGTGGCAATCGCCCAGCCGGGCGAAGGCGCGGGGGTTGTTGCCAAGGGCCAGACCGTATTGGTAGATTTCGCGGGCGCGGGCGCTGACGGTGGGCAGATAGGTTTTGGGCAAACCGAGTGGGCGGGGAAAGTCGGTGGGGACCGGGGTTGGAGTCGGAGATTTGGTCGGCTGGCCGGTGGTTTCGATCACTGCCGCTGCGTTGTCGGTGAGCGGAGTCAGTGGGATTGAGGCGGGCGGGGTTGCTGAGGGCTCCAAAGTCCATTGCAGTGTGAGATACACAAAGGGTGATTGACCGGCTGGCGGCGCAGTGGGGGTATTGTGAGGGGCGGCGATGGCAACGACGATGAGCGGTGTGGGAGTGGAGCGAGAGGCGAGGGCGGCGTCGGCTTGGGGAGAGGCGGCGCAGGAGATGAGGAGGCCGGCGGCAAGGAACACGCAAATGACGCAAGGGCGAATACGAGAAGGCATTGAACCGCCTCTACGCTGCCGGCTTCATCTCGTCCCAATTCTTTCCGGAGCGCACATCCACCGCCAGCGGCGCATCGAGCGCGACTGCGCCCTCCATGATCTTCTTCACCAGCGCGGCCAACTTCTCCACGTCATCGGCGTCGCATTCGAATACGAGTTCGTCGTGAACTTGCAGAAGCATCTGCGCCGAGGGAATCTGGCGCGGCAGTTCGCGGGCGATCTTCAGCATGGCGAGTTTGATGATGTCCGCCGCCGTGCCCTGCACGGGCGTGTTGATGGCCTCGCGCTCGGCGCGGGCGCGCAGGGCATGGTCTTCGCGAGTGGTTCCGGGCCGGGTGAGGATGGGGAAGTAGCGCCGCCGCCCGAACAGCGTTTCCACAAATCCTTCGGTGGCCGCTTTGCGCTTCGTGCCTTCGATGTATTGCTTCACGCGCGGCAGTTCGGCAAAATACTTCTGCATAAATTCTTCGGCCTCGCCGAGCGTGAGGCCAGTGCCTTTGGCGAGGCTGAATGCGCCCATGCCGTAGAGCAACCCGAAATTGATCGCTTTCGCGTTGCGCCGTTCATCTTTGGACACTTTTTCCAGCGGGACGCCAAACACGGCGGAGGCGGTGGCGGCGTGAATGTCGTCGCCGCGGCGGAAGGCCTCGATCCAAAATTGCTCTTTGGCGAAGTGGGCGGCGATGCGCAGTTCCACTTGCGAATAGTCGGCGGCCACGAGGCGGCGGCCCCGCGGGGCGATGAAGGCGCGGCGCACTTCGCGCCCCAACTCGGTGCGGATGGGGATGTTTTGCAGATTGGGGTTCGAGGAGGCGAGGCGGCCGGTGACCGAGCCGCATTGATTGAACGAGGTGTGAATGCGCCCGGTGTCGGGGTTGACGGCGAGAGGCAATGCGTCAACGTACGTGCCCTTGAGTTTGGAAAGTTCGCGGTGCTCGAGGACGGCATCGAGCACAGGGTGTTGGCCTCTCATTTCGTCGAGTACGTCGGCGGCGGTGGAGTATTTGCCGGTGGAGGTCTTGCGCGATTTGTCGGGCGGCTCCAGTTTGAGATCCTCGAACAGGGCTTTGGCCAGCTGCTGGGTGGAGTTGATGTTGAACTCGTAGCCGACGGCTTTGTAGATTTTCTTTTCGAGCGCCTTCAGTTTCTTGTCGAGTTCTTTCGACATCTCGGCGAGGTAATCGGAGTCGATCATCACTCCGGCCATTTCCATTTCGGCGAGGACGGGGATGAAGGGCAGTTCGACTTCGTCGTAGAGTTCGAGCAGACCCTTCTGTTGCAGTTCGAGTTTGAGTTGGGGGAGGAGGCGGAGCGTCACATCGACGTCGGCGACGGCGTAGGGGGCGGCGGCCTCGATGGGAACTTGATCGAAGGTGATTTGCTTTTTGCCTTTGCCAATCAGTTCTTCGATGGTGGTCATTTCGAGGCCGAGACGGACGAAGGCCAGCGACTTGAGGCCGAGATTGCGCGAGCCGGGATCGGCCAGCCATTCGGCGATCATGGTGTCGAAGCCAATGGGGTGAAGGGCGAGGCCGTGCCGCTTGAGGACGGTGTAATCGTAGCCGATGTTGTGGCCCGCTTTGGGGATTGAGGGGTTGGTGAGGGAGGGGGTGAGGGCGGCGATAACTTCGGCAAGTGGCAATTGGCTATTGGACGCTTCGCGTGGAGATTGGGAGTTGGAAGTTGGGAGTTGGTGTCCGATAGGGATGTAATAGCCTTCGCCTTCGGCGATGGCGATGGAGATGCCGACGAGGGCGGCGGCGTTGGCGTCGATGGAGGTGGTTTCGGTATCGACGGCGATGAGGGGGGCGGAGTTGAGTTTGGCGGCGAGGTCTGTTAGTAATTGGGGAGTGGTAATTAAGATGGGGCGGGTGATGTTGGAAGTTTGAAGTTTGAGATTTGAAGTCTGAAGCTTCGCCGTTTCGGTGATGGC
The DNA here is from genome assembly GCA_016875735.1 of Chloroflexota bacterium. GTDB lineage: Bacteria > Chloroflexota > Anaerolineae > Anaerolineales > VGOW01 > VGOW01. The sequence goes on from VGOW01000043.1 coordinate 12,386, forward strand.
GTCGGGGCCGAAGAGGGCCAGTTGCGGGGAGGCGGAGTCCCGCGCCGAGTCTTTGTCGGCGGGCAGGGGTTGCGCGTCGGGGAGTTTGCCGAGCAGGCTGCGAAATTCCAGCGCCCGAAACAAATCGAACACACGCTGACGATCCCAGTTGAGGGGCGGGGCGAGGCGCGGGGTTTCGCAGGCCTCGAGGTTGAGTTGCACGGGCACGTCGGTGACGATGGCCGAGAGTTTTTGCGAAAGGTAGGCGTTGGCTTTCTGCTCGCCGAGTTTGGCGCGCGCGGCAGGTTTGAGTTTGTCGAGGTGGCGGTAGATGCCGTCGAGCGATCCGTACTCCTGCAAAAGTTGCGCGGCAGTCTTTTCGCCGATTCCGGCGACGCCGGGAATGTTGTCGGATTTGTCGCCGAGCAGGGCTTTGAAATCGACGTATTGCTTGGGGGTGACGCCGTATTTGGCTTTCACTTCCTCGGGGCCGAAGAGGGCGGCTTCGGAAAGTTTTTGCCCGGCGAGGCTGATGCGGATGTGTTTGTCGCACAACTGCAAAAGATCGCGGTCGCCGGTGGCGATGATGACTTCGACTCGTTGGGCGGCGGCTTGTTGGGCGACGGTGCCGAGCACGTCGTCGGCTTCGAATCCTTCGGCGGTGAGGATGGGGATGTTGAAGGCGGCGACGACTTCGTTGACGCGGCCCAGTTGGGCGCGGAGGTCGTCGGGCATTTTGGCGCGCGTGCCTTTGTAGGCCGGGTAGAGGGCGTCGCGGAAGGTGTCGCCGATGTCGAAAGAGACGGCGAGGTAATCGGGTTTCTTTTCTTCGATGATGTTGAAGAGGACGGCGGTGAAGCCGTAGGTTCCGGCGGTGGGCTCACCGGCTCTGGTGACCCAGCGCGAGGTGTCGGTGCCGGCGGCGGTGAGGGCAAAGTAGGTGCGGTAGGCCAGAGCGTGGCCGTCGATGAGGTAGAGGGTTTTCATGCCGCGAGGGGCTTCAGATCAAATTCGTCGGCGTGACGAGCGAAGGCTTGGCTGGCCAGATTCACGGCTTCGGCAATGGCTTACTTTGAGATGTGACCGTGCCATTCTTCGACGATGGTTTCCCAATCCAATCCTTCAGCCACCATTTCTAGCACATCGGAGACGAGAATGCGCGTGCCGCGAAAGGTGGGCTTGCCGTGACAAATTTTGGGATCGGCCACAATGTGGCGGCCAAGGAGCCGAACTCTTCGTTTGTCGTTTGCTGATTTGGGTGTGTTGTTCATAGTGAATTCGCCTTTGCTGTTGCGCTAATTATAGCGCGAGGGGGGTTGACCCCACCCCCGGCCCCTCCCCATTTGAAGAACGCAAATGGGGAGGGGAGAATGCGACTCCCTCTCCCAAAGGGAGAGGGCTGGGGTGGGGGTCACGTTTTGCTTTCCACTATTTTGATTTCGTCCTCCGTCAGCCCGTAGAGTTCATACACAAGTGTATCAATTTCTCGATCCACGGCTCCGATGCGGCGGGCGAGGGCATGGCGACGGTCGTCGAGTTCGCCCGCTTCGGCGCGTTCTTTTTGCAGTTCGAGCATTTCTTCGACGAGTTTGACCAGCGCATCGTGCCGGGCTTTGTCGGCGGGGTCGGAGAAGTTGATGGCGCGGATGGGGAGGCGCTCGATGTATTGTTTGTTGTAAGCGTAATAGCCATGCCGGAACGGGCTGCTGATGCTTTTCAAATAGAAATCCAGCAATTGGCTGTTCAGCAAGCCAAGTGTGTACAACGGTGAGTGCTCGCTCGGCTTGAGCAGGATGCCGTAGCCACCACCGCCGCCACCGCCACTGCCCACGAAATAGTATTCGCCGTTTGCGTCAAACGAAAACGATGCTCGATTGGCTATTGAAGGGGTTAGGAGTTTCGACTGGCCGAAAAGTTTCAGACTCTTGGGATAGACATAGCCATACCAACCATCGTGATCCATTTTGCCTTTTTCACGCCCAGCCAGAGCCTTGCGGTTTTCTTTTAGATATGCCCAGCAGTTGGGGTAATGCGTTGCGAAGGTTTTAGCCGGAATCAGTTTGCCATCGTGGTATGGGAAGATAACGTAGCGTGTGACAGACTCGATCCGATAACGACGCATGTCCAATGCGCCTTTCAATAGAGGAACGACCGCGCCTCTTTCCAATCTATAAATCTTCCCAGTCGCCTTTGAGAGGGCCGAAACCAGAGATTTGGTGCTACCCGACTTTTCTTCGAGAATGTAAATCGGATCGGCGCTAGTGACCAGACCTTGAAAAATCTTCTCTGTCATATCTTCAAGTTTTGTTGGCAAGCCCTCTAGCGTCTTGAATAATTCTGCTCTGTTGCTTGAAGCAAAATTCCACTCCTTCTCGGAAACCGATGTCACTGCAAGTGAGTTTTCTGGCAAGTCGTCGGGTATAGATTTCGGGGTAGTAGTCTGCGAATTCAGCCATTGCCCTGCTTGCACATATTTGATTTGCGGTGACGGTTGCTTTTGCAGGAACAACAAACAGGTGTATGTTGTGGCTGTCTCGAAAACCTGAGCATCTTCAAAGTCCACTATCTTGTAGAGCGCCTTTGCATCGGAAATGAGTTTCCGCAAACCTGCTCCGTAGGCTGTGTTGAAGAACTTGCTTGGCAAAATAAACCCCATGGCCCCGCCAGGTTTGAGCAATTGCAGTGCGCGCTCGACGAACAGCACGTAAATGTCGTAGTTGCCAGTGGCGGCTTGAAAGTGTTCGTTGAAAAAAGCCACTTCGTCTTTGGGCAGGGTTTGGATGCGAACGTAAGGCGGATTGCCGATGATGACATCGAAGCCAGCGCCCCCACCCCCGGCCCCTCCCCCGTCGAGAGAAGCGCTCGACAGGGGAGGGGAGTCGACTCCCTCCCCTGTTCGGTGTTGTTCCGAACGGGGGAGGGTTGGGGTGGGGGTGGGGGCAAACACTTCGGGCAATTCCTTCTCCCAATCAAATGCCTGCTTGCTCTTCCACTCGTCGCCAAAGGCGGCGCGCAGTTCGTCGGGCGCGCCGGAGATCAGGCTGTCGCCGCAACGGATGTTGGCGAGCATGGGCAGTTTGTCGCGGTGGTGCAGAGCGCGCAGGAGGAGATTGAGGCGGGCCACTTCAACCGCCTGCCGGTCTTTGTCCACGCCGTAAATGCACTGAGTGAGAATCTCCATGCGGCGGGCGTAGTCGTGAACTCCCTCCCAACTTCCTCCCCCGTCCGCATTCTTCGGATGGGGGAGGGTTGGGGTGGGGGTCATCTGCCCGCGTTGCTGAGCCACGAAACGATCCAGCGTGTCGAAGGCTTCGATGAGGAACGAGCCGGAGCCGCAGGCCATATCGAGCACGCGCGGCGGGTTGCCCGGCGAATAGCCGTGCTCGTCGAGGTAACGCCCCAGCGTTTGCTGGACGATGTATTTGACTACAAAGGTCGGCGTGAAATAGATGCCTTGCGATTTGCGCTTCTGGCGTTTCTCCACCACCTCAGCCGCCTCGGGATCCGTGATCACGTGGCCGAGATATTGCTCGTAGGCCGTGCCGAGCACATCGGCGTCGATGGCGTTGAAGTTGTAGCGGACGAATCGCTTTTCGTGCAGGTCGTGGATCAAATCTTCGTAGGGTTTCGATTCGCAGTCGAGCTCTTCGGAAAAGTGCCGGGCGAACAGCTCGGAATTGTACGTCTCGTCGAATTGGCGGAAGAGTTTGGCCAGCTCGCGGGGCAGGTGGGCGAGGCGCTTCTGCTCGGCCAGTTCGCGCACCAGAGGCAACAGACGGCGCGGCTCCACTTCGCGGTCTTCGGTAGTGCGGATGAAGATGAGGCGGTTGAGGATGCGCAGAACGGCTTCGTCGATCTGCGCCGGGGAATACATGCCGTTGTATGCCCGCAAGTGACGGAAGAGATCGTGCCGCCACACTTTGAGATCGTCGAAGAGATGCTGGCTCACCGGCTCGCGCCGGGCGCGCTTGCCCACCTTTTCGGCTTCGCGGTCGAGCCGCCCGGCGGCGGCTTCGGGGCGCGAGAGCCACCACAAACGCTCGAAGTCCGAAAGATAGGTATCCACCGTGAACTCGACGAACTGAGCGCGGAAGGGATCGTCTTCTTTCCATTCGGCGTTGAACACGCGCAGCCCCTCGAAGTCGGAGAGCAAAGCCCAAGTGACGCTTTTCGTCCAGGCGTAATCGATGGCCTGCTTCACCCAGCGCGGATCGCTGAGGTCTTCGGAGGCCTTTTTGGTTTCGAGAAAGAAGCGCGGGACGCCGGAAAGCCGGAAGGAGAAATCGACCCAGCCGCGAGAAACTTTTTCTTCGGGACTGACTTCGGTCACGTTGTCGGTGTCCCACTGGAGGGCGCGAAAGAGGGGAAGGATGTAGCCCTGCCGCGTGGCGTTTTCGTTGAGGCTTTTGCGTTCGGCGGCGGAGAGGGCTTTGAACTTTTTGACGAGCCGTTCGACGTGAGCATGGGCGCTATCGAGAGTCATGCGGATATTATAGCCAGATCAACATCTCGCGTTGAAGCTCAAAGATCAAATCTCAAACTCCAAAACTCAAACTCCCAACTTTGAAGTTTGCAGTTTGAAGTTTGGAGTTCGTATTACGGGTTTTGTTCGCGCCGTTGATATTCGATGAAGGCGCTCACTTCGGCGGGGGAGAGGCGGCGGCCCGGCGCGACGACGTAATAGCCGGGCGACCAAAATGCGCCGGGGCGTTTGGAGTGCGCGGCGGCGAAGCGGGGAAAATCTTCCAGCACGCGGGTGGAGGTTTCGAGCAAGATGGCTTTGATGATTCGCTCCGGCGACTCGGTGGGCGGGCAGGCGAGGCTGATCTCGATGTGAGTCGGCTCGATGCTCAGGAACTGCGTTTGCCATTCGCGCGCGTCGGCAAGCAGGGCCAGCCACTGTTCGAGGCGAGTCTTGAGATCGCCAATGAGGGTGATGTGCGGCAGGCGCGGGATGAACAGAAAGGTGTACGACAGATCGTACAGCGCGTGCGGGGTGCGGCGGACGTTGGAAGTTTGGAGTTCGGCGGGCTGAAAGTTGAAAGCCGCCGGAGGCTCGGCCAGCGACTGGCGCGAGAGCTGCAGAACGGCGTTGCTCAACTCGTTGAGCGCGGCTTCATCGGGGATGGGCTCCACGTCGGGTTGTGGCGGCGGCATCGGCACCCAATGGGGCAGTTCTTCGAGGACGGGGGCATCGACCATCGGCGCGTCGTCGATGATGGGCGCGTCATCGATAATGGGCGGACTCTGGACAACGGGCGAGTCTTGGACAATGGGCTCTGGGTGGCGGAGAGGGCGGGCTGAGTTTCGGCAGTGGAAGCGTCGGCGGCAGATGTTTGGAGCAATACTTCGGTGGCGCGTTTGGCCTGTTTGCGAATCTGCCCCAGCGGCGTTTCGGCTTGAAAGGCCATCGAGAGCACAACGCTTTGCGCAGCGAGGGTGGAATAGACGAGATAATCTGCGCCGCTGGCGAGGCGAATGAAACGCACTTGCGCCCCTTGCCCGCCGCCGCCGTCGGTGGCCCAATGAGCGGCTACCGCTTTCGCCAGTTCATCTGCATCCTCTTGACTGCATTGCCCGGCGAAGGCGATGAGTTGTTGGCCGCGCATGAGCAGCGCCGCTTCGGCAGACGAGCCGAGGGTGAGAGTGGTGAGGTATTGCGCGGCGCGGCTCACGTCATCGAGCCAGGCTGGGGCAGGCGGGGGAGCGGGGCGGGCGGGGGGTTGGGTGGTTCGCGCCAGGGGGTTGGATGGGTCGGGAGGCGGGGGCGACTCCGTTGACGGGCTTGGTGAGCGCCTCTTCGATTTGGCTTTGCAGTTCGGGAATGTACAACGGTTTGGAGAGGATGCCCTGCACGTCGAAGTATTTGGCGGCGTCGGGCAGGGCCTGCTCGCCGAAGGGCAGGATGACCATGATGGGTAGATAGGGCTGGGTGCGGCGGAGCACGGTGACGGCGTCGCGCAGGGAGAAATCTTCGAGGCTCGATTCGAGGATGACGATGTCGAACGACTCGCGGCTGGCGATGCTGATGGCTTCGGCGCCGGTGCTGGCGACGGTGACTTGAAAGAGTCGGGTCTCTTCCAACACTTGCTGGATCATGGCCGCGAACGAGGGGTTCGGGTCGACGACGAGCACTTTGAGCACAGCCTGATTTTACTCCGCGTATCGTGGAAGAATGGTTGAATGCTCGTTGCAGATTTGAGTCAACCGCCCCACCCGGCCTTCGGCCACCCTCCGCCATCGGTGAACTCGCCGATGGGGGAGGGACGGGGAGGGGGCAAGGTTATAATTCCTCTCATGCGAATTGCGATGCTTTCGGTTCACACCTGCCCGCTGGCAACGTTGGGCGGCAAAGACACCGGCGGGATGAATGTGTATGTGCGCGACCTCACCCGCGAGTTGGGGCGGCGCGGCATCGGCGTTGACGTGTTCACCCGATCGCAGGACGAGCATCAGCCGCACGTCAAGCACGATCTCGGCTACGGCAACCGCGTGGTGCACATCCCCGCCGGGCCAGAGATGCCATTGGCTAAAACAGAAATTTACGACTACTTGCACGAGTTCGTCGGCGGGGTGCGCGAGTTCGCCGCGCTGGAAGATTTGCATTACGACGTGATCCATTCACACTATTGGCTGTCGGGGGTGGTGGCGCACGAACTGCAAAAGTTTTGGCGCGCGCCCATTGTGCACATGGCGCACACGCTGGCGGTGATGAAGAATCGGATCGCCCAGCGCCCCGAAGAGCGCGAACCGGCGCTCCGCGTGGATTCGGAATGGCGGATTCTCGATTGGGCCGACACCATCATCGCCGCGACTCTGGCCGAGAAATCGCAGCTCGAATTGTTGATGCAAGCCGACTCGCGCAAAATCGAAGTGATACCGCCGGGCGTTGATTTGGCCGAGTTCCATCCCATCCCCATGGCCGAAGCCAAAATGGGTATCGGCGTGCCGCCGGAAGACACAATGCTGTTGTTCGTCGGGCGCATCGAACCATTGAAGGGAGTGGACACATTGCTCCGGGCAATGAAACTTTTGCGCGATCGGGGCGGGATGCCGCCGCACCTGTGCCTCTCCATCATCGGCGGCGACCCCTCGCACACGGCGGCGCAGGATAACGCCGAGATGGAACGGCTGAGGGCCCTGCGGCAGGAATTGGGCATCGGCGACGTGGTGGCGTTTTTGGGCAAACGCGATCAGGATGCGCTGAACAATTATTATGCTTCGGCGCAAGCGGTGATCATGCCCTCGCACTACGAGTCGTTTGGGTTGGTGGCGCTGGAGGCCATGGCCTGCGGCACGCCGGTGATCGCCAGCGAAGTTGGCGGGCTAGCCTTTTTAGTGCGCGATGGGGAAACCGGCTTCACTGTGCCCGACCGCGACCCGGAAGCATTGTGCGACAAACTGCAAATGTTGATCGGGGATCACGCCTTGCGCGCGAAGTTGGGGGCGCAAGCCGCGGAGTATGCGAGGGGGTATGCGTGGACTCTGATAGCGGACAGAATTGTTGAAGTCTATGAAAGTCTTGTGGTCAAATAGTCGGCTGGTCAAGTAGTCATGAGGCCGGGTGGTCGTCTGCCGACCACAGGACTACCTGACTACCAGACTACTCGACGATCTTTTTTGATCGACTGAGATAGCCAATGAAGGCGTTGATCAGTTTCTTTGTTGATGTTGCCTTATCGTAGATTGCTTGAAAATCTTCGTTGGCCAGATACTTCCTATCCAGCGCCAAATACGCTTCCGACTGTATCTCGCTGGCCGAACGCCGGGAATATTTCAGAAATCGAATGAACTCTGCGTCTGAGCCGGATTCGAAACCTTCAGCGATATTGTGCATCACCGAGCCTGCCGCCTTCCGAATCTGATCGCGCAAACCAAAGTCCTTCGCGAAAGGACCCGCCTCTGTTGCGCTGTAAATCAGATTCGCTAACATCCTCGCTTCCTGCCACGCCCGTATATCCTCAAACCGCTCGATTTTCACTTTGCCCTCCTCGTTCAACCGATCGCGTAACGATATGAAGTCTCGACCATTCGACTACTCGACTATCGGACTACTCGACCACCCGACTATGGAAAGTAACTTCCCCACACCTCGTAATACGCGCAACGCGTTGAAATGTAAGTTGTGAACTCCACCAACTTTTTCTCTGCTTCGTCCTTCTTCACCCACAGATCGAGGGCGTGCGTGCGCTGGCGGCATTTGAGGATCAGGTCGCTGACCACTGCGGCCTCCACGCCCACCCACTGGCTCACCCGGTTCACCATCACCCGCTGATTGCGGCGCAAAAAATTATCGGCGTGAATGTAGCCGCGCTCGATCTTGTTTCCGTTGCGCATCTTGGGCCGGGCGCGGAAGATGTATTTGAGATCGGAGTCCACGAAACCGGCGGCGAGTTTGCGGTAGTGGGTGGGGCGGTTTTTGAAGAACTGCGCCACCGTGATCTTGAAATCGCCCAGCCCCTCATATTCATAGGGAACGTTTTCGATGAGCGGCTCTTGGTTGCGATACTCGCGCGCGATCTTGTCCACAAATTCGAGTTTGCGCAGAGCGCCGGGATAGTTGCGCCACTTGCGCCGCCAGTTGAGGCGCGGCGTAAGCCACACCATAAACGTTTCGGCAAAATCGTCGTCGGGGTGTTTTTGGGCGTAATGGTCGCCCGACGGATTCACGTAATCGCGGCTCCACGGATTTACGTAGCGGATGTACTGATCGGTCATCGGATACGTGCGGAAGTAGTTGCCCTGCACGTTGAACACTTCGCGGAATTCGGGCAGGCGGTAGAGTTTGTAGCCATAGGCAAAGGCGTGCCCCACCTCGTGGCGGATAGTGGCAACCACGTCTTCGTAGGAATACGTCCAGCCGCGAAATTCTTTGTTGAGCGCGCGCAAGCGCTCGTTGTGATCGTAGAAGCCAAGGCAGATGTTGGTAGTGCCCTCAATCGTTCCATAGCCGGTGGACAGATAAAAGAACGGCTTGATCTTCCTCAACCGCATCCGTTCCATATCGGCCTTCACCGTCTGCAGCGCCGGGTACAGAATCGGCGACGACTCGACCGACAGGTGCAGGCGGTTGAGAGGCGTGGTCAGTATCTCGAGGCGAAGAGTCTCTTCGCCGTAGAGCAGTTCACGGGTGCGGCGCATGAATCGGCTTCACGGAAACACAAGACATAAAGCCGCCAAGAATCTTTCTTAGCGCCTTTGAGTCCTCGTGATGAACCTCAGGCTATTCGGCTGATTGTGCGGAGGCGTTGGACGACGACAGCGCCCGCGGCAAGATTCGAACTCGCAACCACTTGATCCGAAGTCAAGTGCTCTATCCATTGAGCTACGCGGGCCGGTCGAAGGATGAACTCAGAAGGATGAAGGATGAATCCACTTGCTCTAAACATCGATTCATCCTTCATCCTTCATCCTTCTAACTTTCAAGGGTGCCTGATGGGACTTGAACCCACAACATCCACATCCACAGTGTGGCGCTCTAACCTATTGAGCTACAGGCACCGTATCGCGGCGGATTGTATCACGAAGGCAGGGGGCTATCAAGAATTTCGCGCAGTTTTGCGGGCAAATCGGCCTGACTCACCGAAAACTGGGCGCGATTTTTCAGGTCCTTCACCGAGGCCATCCCCGCCGCCGCCTCGTCCGGGCCGATGATCACCGCCAGCCGGATTCCCTGCGCGTCCGCATATTTCAACTGCCGATCCAACTTCACCGCCTCCGGATACGTCTCGGTGCGGAGGCCGGATTCCCGGAGCGACCGGGCCGCCCGGAGCGAGTCGGCCATACTGCCCGGCCCGAACACCGTCACCAACACCAAGGCCGGACTCTTCGCGAACGTCGGAGTCCTTCCGTATTTGGCCGCCACCAGCCCGATCACCATATCGCCCATCGCAAACCCCACGCCAGAGATTCGCTGATCGCTCCCCACCTCCGACACCAAATTATCGTACCGCCCGCCGCCGAGGATGGCGCGGAACTCACCGTCGCGGTCGCGGGCTTCCATCACCGTGCGGGTGTAGTAGTCGAGGCCGCGCACCACACTCGGCTCGTACTCGAAATACTCGCGCACGCCCATCGAGTCGAGAATGTCAAAGAAGCGAATCAGTTCATCCGACTTGCGCCACAATTCCTTGTCGCCGAGCAGGGTTCTCAGCCCCGCCGTTTGCGAGGCCGTGAATCCCTGCTCCACTCCGTACTGCGCCCACGCCTCCGCCGACAGTTTTTCGATGCGGTCGATCAACTTGAGCGCGGGTTTGATGTCGGCCACGCCGAGTGCGGCAATTTGCTCGCTCATCAATTTGCGGTTGTTGATCTGAATCTTCACTTCGGCGGGAGTGAGACCGATGGCCCGGAAGAACTCCGCGCCGATGGCGGCGATCTCAGCGTCGGCTTCAATCGAGTCGGTGCCGAGGATGTCGATGTTCCACTGGAAGAATTCGCGCGAGCGGCCCTTCTGCGGGCGCTCGTATCGCCACATGGGGCCGAACGACCACCAGCGAATGGGGCGGGGCAGTTGCCCGGCGCGGGTGGCCACCATCCGCGCCAGCGAGGGCGTGAGTTCGGGGCGCAGGGTGATCTGTTCGCCGCCGCGATCGTTGAAGACGAAGGCCTGTTCCTTCACCAACTCTTCGCCGCTTTTGGCCGCGTACAGTTCGAGCGTCTCGAGGAACGGCCCGTCGTATTCCTGATAGCCGTATTTCTGCGAGACGGCTTTCATATTTTCGTACAGCCAGTTGCGCAGAGACATTTGCTCGGGGTAAAAGTCTCGCGCGCCTTTGACGGTGGGGATCTGTTTTTTCATGGTCGTCGAATTCAGGAAGTAGTAATTGGTAATTACCAGTTACTACTTACGAATAAAAAAACGGCGCAGGCTTGCGAGCCTACGCCGTCAGAATGCTATGATTCACTGCCGCGCTCAGCCCAAGCCGAAAAGATCATCGTGATGATGATAATGGGTTGAGTGAGTGTTCGGTCGGGTGTTCATTGGCCGCATTGTAGCATCTACTTCTTCTTCCTGCAATACTTGTCGAACCACTCCACCATCCGGTTCAACCGATCCGCGCGGTGCTGTGGCTCGCCGCTGCGGCTCATCTCGTGCCCCTCGCGCGGGTAACGGTAGAAGACAACGTCGCGCTTGAGTTTCTTGAGCGCCGTGAACAACTGCTCGGCGTCCGACACCGGACAGCGGTAGTCGTTGTCCTGATGCTCAATCGCCAGCGGCGTGCGAATGTTCTTGGCGTAGGCCAGCGGCGAGTGCCTCCAACTTTTCTCCAAATCGTCATGAGGGAACTTCAGATCAAACTCGCGCTCCAGCAATTGCGGAATGTCGCTCGTGCCGTAGAACGAAATGAGCGAATACAGTCCGCGCTGAGTCCACGCGCAGGCGAAGCGGTCATCGTGCCCCACGATCCACGCCGTCATGTACCCGGCGTAACTTCCGCCAGTGAGCGCCATGCGCTTCGTGTCCACGAGACCTTTTTCCACAACGCGATCCACTCCGGTCAGCACGTCGCGCATCACGTCGTCGCCCCACTCACTTTGAATCACGCTGGCGAACTCGTCGCCGTATCCATCCGAGCCGCGCGGGTTGCAGTAAAACACCGCGTACCCTCTCGCCGCGTGGAACTGCCATTCGATCCACATGCTCGGAAAACTCGGCCCCCACATCACGTGCGGCCCGCCGTGCATGTTCACCGCCAGCGGATACTTCTTGCCCGGCTTGAACCCCGCCGGTTTGATCAGCCAACCCTGAATCTCTCGGCCATCGGGCGCAGTGTATCGAATCTCTTCCGTCTTCGGAATCACAAGTTGATCGAGCAGTGCGCGATTGAAGTCGGTGATCTGCTTTTCCGATTTGCCGTTTGAGCAGGCCGCTCATCGTCATTTTGACGAAGGCGACTCGTTTGCCATCAGGGCTGATCTGCGGCTCTTCGACAAATTGCAGATCGTAGAGGTCTTCGGCTTTGAGGAAACGTTTGGCGGGCAAGATCATTTCTCCTATTCGTTCGCAGATTGACACGAAAAAAGCAACGCTTCTCAGCAATTGAGAAGCGTCGCTCTGTTTGGTCGGGGCGAGAGGATTTGAACCTCCGACCCCTTGCACCCCATGCAAGTGCGCTAGCCGGGCTGCGCCACGCCCCGACGACCGAGGCGAATCATACCACACTTCGTGAGTCAACTGCAAAGCCAGAAAGCCGCGAAGCGGCACGAAGTTCCTTTGTGCTACTTTGAGTCTTCGCGCCTTTGTGATGAAAGAATCTGGGCGCTCAGTTTGTCCGGCCTGCCTCGGTATTCATCCCATGCGATCTTTCCGGCAACGATGCTTTCGAGTATCTCGGTGAGGGCGCGGTTGACGGGCGCGGTGAGGCCCATGGCCTCTGCGTGGCGGGCGACGGCTCCGTTGAGGAATCCAACTTCGGTGCGCGGTTTGCCCGCCGCGAGGTCTTGATGGAACGAGGGTTTTTTGTCGCCGCGTCCGCGCCCCACCATCCGTTGAATGATCGGCTGATAGAGTCGCGGCGGCAGCCAGCGGAGGGCAAAGTTCAATTCACGTGTCGGGGTGCGCGGCAGGCCGACGACCGGCAGTCGTTTGGCATCCATCAACGCAATCGCTTCGCGCATCATTCTCACTTCGATTTCGTACAGCCCGGTGTGAGCATACACGGCTTCGGTGCTGATGTCGCAGATGGCCGCTGTGGCATTAGCCATGAGATTGGTGATCAGCTTCGACCACTTCATCGCTTCGGCGTTCGGATACAACTTGGCGACGACTCCCGCCGAGCCGAATGCTGAAACCAGCCGTTCGCTCAGCGGGTGGCCGCCCCACACCCCCAGCCCGCGATTCCGTTCGACGATGATGTTTCCCGGCCCGAGGATGCCAATGGCGGTGAGCACCGTTCCATCGAGCGCGCGATCTGCGCCGAACGCTTCGCGCAGTTTCGGCTCGTTGTCCACGCCGTTTTGCAGGCAGAGGATGGGCGGCGGGGTGAGGCCGGTGGCGCGAATGTCGGCGATGACCGAGTCGGTGTCGAACGATTTGACGGCGAGGATGGCGCAGTCGAGATCGGGTTGGGCGAGGGCCTCAGCGGCGGAGGTGATGATGCGAAGGTCGCGGGCGGTGCGTGTGTCGTTCCCGTGCCGCAGGGTGATGCCGCGCTCGCGAAGGATGGCGGCGGGCGCAGGGCGATCCAAAAAGATAGCGTTGTGCCCGGCGAGGGCCAACGTGCCGCCGATGTAACTGCCAATTGCGCCCGAGCCGTAGATGAGGAAATTCATAAAGTAGCCAGAAGTCAGAAGCCGGTAGCCAGAAGAAAACAACGGGCTCGTAGTGACGACTTCAGTCGTCTGGGCAAAACGCGACTGGAGTCGCCACTACGAGACAGATTTGCGATCAACTGATGTGATATTACTGCCTTCTCCCCCGATACGCCTCCGCCATCACCTCAATCGGGTGCACGGCCTTCTTGCCCGTGTGAGCCTCGATCCACCATCGGCATGTTTCCGAGTCGCACACCACACGGTTCGGATTCTCGTCGGCGATTTGTTGGAAGAGTGGCTGGCCCACCGCAACAGCGATGTCGTATTTCTCTTTCTTCAGCCCGTACGTTCCGGCCACGCCGCAACAATCCGCTTTCGATTCGATCACCGCGAATCCGAAGCGGCGCATGAAGTCGGCGGCGGGGCGGCCAAAGCCGTGCGTGCGCTGTTGGCACGGCGCGTGATACACCACCGTCTCGGCGCGTTTCACGAAACGGGTGTTGAGCAAGCCTTCGTCGTCGAGCATGGCGAGGTATTCGAAGATGTCGTAGGTGTTGGTTGCCACGAGTTCGAGCGCCGGATCGTCGATGCCGAGCACGGCGTGATACTCGTGTTTGATCGCCAGCGTGCAGCTGGTGGATGCGCCGACGATGTCGTACCCCTCGCGCACCCAGCGCGCCAACTTGCGAATGTTGTTCCGCGCATAAACCCGCGCCGACTCGAAATCGCCGTTGCTCTGCATGGGCAGGCCGCAGCAGTTTTGCTCCGGCAGGGCCACTTTGATTTGATTGCGTTCGAAGACTTCGATAGCGGCTTGCGCGATTCGCGGCTCGTAATAGTTCGACGCGCAGCCGTGGAAGTAGGCCACCTTGCGCGCACCCATGGTTCGTTTGGCCGCCGCCGACCGTTTGAACCACGCCCGAAATGTTCCCCGCGAAAAATCCGGGAACCGCGCCCGCGCATCAATGCCCATCACTTTCTCGATGACAACTCGCAATGGTTTGATTTTGAAGGGGACGTTCGAGAGCGGCCAAAAGAGCGAGCCGACTTTGCCCAATAGTTCAGAGCGGCCCAGCGCCCAATTTCGCAACGGCAGGCCATCCCGCTTGAAAATCTCGGCGCGGGCGATGGCATTCATCTCGGCGATCTGCACGCCGTGCGGGCACACGAGCGAGCAAACGCCGCAGCCGGAGCAGTAGTCGAGCGACTTGTCGGGCGAGGGCAGGCGCGGATGGCGAAAGCGTTGCGCCTGCGGGCCAACGGCTTTGGGGCCGGGGAAGCGATCGGCGGCGGCGGCCACCGGGCAAGCCGAAGCGCAAATGTTGCACTTGATGCAGAGGTCGGAAGTGATTTGAGTGGAGAGAGATGGTAGTGAGTGGGCAGGCATTGATTCACCGCGAAGGCGCGAAGGGCGCAAAGGTTTTTGTTACGCTGTTGTTTCCACAGCCCGCCACGCACTCGCCAACTCTATCCCCTCCCGCGAGCCTTCGCTCAAACGATCCGCTCCGGCGAGGATTGAGCCGATGGCGCGCAAGTTTGGCGCGGCGGGCTTGCCGTTGGCGTCGAGTGGTTGCAAAGTCTTGTTTACGCGCAGGCCGAACTTTGCGAACGGATGCGGGCCGAGAAAGTGTTCCGATGTCCACGCGGAACGTTGGGCCGGGGCTTCGATGGGAAGGCCGAAAACGGAGTCGTGGATCGCGCCGTCGAACTTGGCGATGAGGCCGCCGTTGAGGAATCCGCCGCTGGCAAGAATCACCACTTCGGCTTTGTAGTCTTTGACTCGGCCATTCGTGTCGGCGGAGACCGCCGCTGTTCCGTTTTCGATCCGGCCTTTGACGGTGGGGCCGATGATCAATCGCCCGCCGTGATTCTGAAAATCGTCGCGCAGGAGGTTGAACAACCTCAGGCCGGGAACGCTCGGCGGCAGAATCGGAATCTCGAACAGTTCGAGGCCGAGCGCCGACTCGATGTGCCGCTTGGCTTCCAACGCGCATTGGAGTCCGAGCGCGGCCGGGAGGCCGATTCGTTTGGGGGCCCCGGCCAGACTCGGCTCCCATGCGGCGATCACTTCGTTGCGGTAGTCTGGCCGGTCGAAGAGGCGGGCGATGTCGGTGGCATATGAGTCGCGGTGAATGGGCAGGTGAGGGAGAGGCAAGGCAATTGGTAATTGGTGGTTGGTAATTTGTAATCGAATGTTGGCGGCGGCGAACGCGGCGGAGAAATCTCGGAAGCCGGGAAAGTGGGCGAGGGCAAACGGCTCGGGGCGGGAGAGGTCTCCGGCGATCATCGTTTCGGGGATGAGGCAGGCGTGGCGCGCTGCACCGGTGGCAGTGGGCAGTGAAAAGTTTTTGCCGGGTTCGCCGCGCATGGGGTAGCCCGCTTCGGCGCAGATGATTCTGAATTCATCGAGCGCCGCTTGCATTGATTTTTTGCCGACGGCGGCGTATGGGTGATCGGGCGGCGGTCGTTTGACGAGCGACGGATCATCGGCCACGCCGATTGTGCCCGCGCCGATGTGCGTGCCGCCGACTCCGCGAGCGAGGAGAAGAGTCTTTTTTCTGCGCCGCGCGGCGAGGCAACCGGCAAAGAGGCCGGAGAGGCCGGCGCCGATGATCAAAATATCGTAAGCCATTCGAGTCGTGATGCGTGGAGCGTGGAGGGTGGAGCGTGAAGCGGTTTTCGCCCCACGCCTCACGCTCAACTTGTTTGCTCCGTCGGATACACTTCGATCTCCCGCTCGACCGGCAGTGTGTCCACGCCGAGCAGGTTGCGATAGATGTGCAGATCGAATTCGAGCGAACGCAGGCTATGGCCCCACATCACCGGGCGTTCGCCTTTCCAACGTTCTTGCAAGAATTGGAGAAGTTGAGAATTGGAGATTGGCGGCGCGAGTTGCAGAGTCTCGTGAATGATGCCGACGGCGCGATAGGCGCAGAACCCGGCTTGGCACGGGCCCATGCCCAATCGCAGATCGCGGCGGAGGTCGTTGAGGATGGGCGAGCCGGACTCGCGGAGATGCGACTCGATTTGGGCGCGAGTGACGAGTTCGCATTCGCAAATGATTTGGTGGCTGGGTGGTTGGGCGGTGCTACTTGCCACATGCCACTTGTTGCTTTCGAGCGAAGCGAGTCTCTTGGATACGGTGTGCAGTTTCGCATCGGGGGAATCGATGAGCGTGTCCTTCGTGAGGCACTTGCGCTCGGCGCCGAGTTTGGCGCAGGCGGTATCCACGAGGAGTTGGGCCATGCGCCGGAAGGTGGTAAATTTGCCGCCCACCATCGAGAGCATCCCGGCCACGCCATCGCGCGATTCGTGATCGAGTAGGGCGTGAGCGCGGCTCATCAATCGAGAATCTTTCTGCTCTTCCTTTTTCGTGTCTTCGTACAGCGGGCGCACACCGGCCCATGCCCGCAGTGCGCGATGCTGTCGGAACGAGGGGATGATCTGCTCACCTTCGGCCATCAGCAATTCCACTTCCCAATCTTCGATGGCATATTTGTCGGGGTTG
This sequence comes from Chloroflexota bacterium, assembly GCA_016875735.1. Taxonomy (GTDB): domain Bacteria; phylum Chloroflexota; class Anaerolineae; order Anaerolineales; family VGOW01; genus VGOW01. Next base: position 29,130 of record VGOW01000043.1, read on the forward strand.
GGCACGGCGGTGTCGGTGGTGCCGATGACGGAGACGGTGCCCACCGGCACGATGATGTCGCCATCGGACGGCGGCTTGCAACGGTTGATCACGGTGTTGACGAGCCGCGAGTTCATGGCGATCATCAAGCCTTTGCCCGGAGTCACTTTCACTTCGCATCCGGCCATCGCGGCGATGCGCCCGGCCCACGCTCCGGCGCAGTTGAGAACGATGTCGGCATAGATTGTGAACGATTCGCCGGTGACAAGGTTTTCTCCGGTCACGCCGACGATTCGATTCCCCGAACGGATGATTTGGGTGACGCGGTGGCGCAGCATCACTTCGCCGTTGGCGGCGCGCACCGCGCGGGCGAGAAGATGGAGCGCGTCGAACGAATCGCACGAAGCATCTTCGACTCGAAAGGCGCGAGTGATCTTTGGATTGAGCAATGGCTCGCGCTGGAGGGCTTCGGCGGGCGAGGTTTCGATGACGGGCACGGCGCACGTTTTGCACGCGGCAAAAAACTGATCGGCGTAATCGGCGGGGTCGGCGGGCGCGGTGACGAAGAGGCCGCCAGTGTCTTCGATGCACGAGGGCATGAGCCTGCGCAGAAGCGCGTTCTCGGCGGCGCACTCGCGCGCCGATTGCGGATCGCGGAGTACGTATCGCCCGCCCGAATGGAGCAGGCCGTGATAACGACCGCTCGTGCCATGCGCGAGATCGCCCTTTTCGAGGAGCACGGTTTTGAATCCGCGCAGGGCGGCGTCCCATGCCGCGCCGAGCCCGGTTGCGCCGCCGCCGAGGATGAGAATTTCTGTCGAGAGTTTCATCGTGTTGGCGAGTGTATCAAGTTAACCACAAAGGCACGAACGCGCGGAGACACGAGGCGATAAGAAACCATTTGAGATTCTTTGAGTCTTTGTTTCTTGGTGGTGAAGACATGCCTACAGTTGCGCGCCGATGAAAGCGGGATTGCCGTTGAGGTAACTTGCGCCGGGCATGGGTTTCTTTCCGGCGGGTTGAATTTCGGCGAGCACGAGCGAGCCTTCGGCTGTGCCGATGGCCGGTTGGCCTTCGACTCTGATCACCCGACCGGGCGCCGCCACTCGATCGGGGCGGACGTGCGCGCGCAGAACTTTGACAGGCGAGCCGTTGTAATCGAAGAATGCGCCGGGCCATTCGCTCATGGCCCGAACCCGCCTCTCCAGCGACTCCGCCGATTCGGTGAAGCGGAGCAGACCATCTTCCTTTTTCAATTGCGGCGCATACGTTGCCCGCGAGTCGTTTTGCGGGATGGGAGTCAGTTTGCCGTCGAGGTAATCGGGCAGGCGGCGGCGCAGGAGTTGAGCGCCGAGATCGGCGAGGCGGGCCGTGAGCGTGGAGGCGGTGTCTGTTGGGGTGATGGGAATGGAGTCGGCGGCGAGGATGCCGCCAGTGTCGAGGCCTTCATCCATCTTCATCAGAGTCACGCCCGTTTCGGAATCGCCGGAGAGGATGGCGGCGGGAATGGGCGCCGCGCCGCGATGACGGGGAAGCAGTGAGGCGTGAATGTTGAGGCAGCCGAACGGGGGCAGGGTGAGCACCTCGGCGCGGAGCAGTTTGCCGAAGGCGGCGACGAGGATGAGGTCGGGCTGCCACGTTCGCAGTTGATCCATTGCTTCGCGCATCTTGTCGGGCTGAATGATCGGCCGGCCGAGTTGGAGGGCGGCGGTTTTCACCGCGCACAGGGTGAGCTGTTTGCCGCGACCGGCG
>VGOW01000044.1 GCA_016875735.1 Chloroflexota bacterium
CGACTGCGTGGGCTTCGGCCTCTTTCTCGGCCTCGCCACCCTCTTTCTGCCATACTTGAAGTGAAGGAGCGATTAGCGGTTAGCATTCATTGTTCATTGTTCATCGTTCATTGTTCATTGTTCATCGTTCATTGTTCATTGTTCATTGTTCATCCTTCCCATGCGCTTCCTCCTCCGCCTCGCCTTCCGGCTCCTCTACAACGAGTTCGCCTTCACATACGATCTCGTTAGTTGGGCCGTGTCGGTTGGGCAGTGGCGGCAGTGGCAGAGGCAAGTCATCCCGTTCATCGTCGGCGAACGCGTGCTGGAAGTGGCGCACGGCACCGGCGATCTGCAGATCGATCTCGCGGCGGCGGGATACAAACCGATTGCGCTCGATCTCTCGGCGAACATGGGGCGCATCGCCAAACGAAAACTGGCGCGACTCAAATTGAGTCCGCCTTTCGTGCGCGGCGCGGTTCAAGCCCTGCCCTTCTCCGCCGGTCAATTCACCGCCCTCGTCTCCACCTTCCCCGCCGATTTCATCGCTCACCCTCAAACCGTGAGCGAGTTTTATCGCGTGCTCGCTCACGGCGGGCGCGTCGTGTTTGTCCCGGCGGCCACCATCCTCCCCGCCCATATTTTTGATCGTCTGGCGAAATGGCTGTTCGATGTCACCGGGCAAAGCGCATTCCCGCGCGCCGATGGCACGGGCTGGCCGCCAAAGTTAATCGAAGCGTATCGGCGCCCCGGATTCGAAATCAGAATCGAAAGCGTCAAACTTCTACGCAGTGTGGTGTGGGTCGTCGTCGCCCAAAAGCCCAATCTCGATGAGAGTAAAATAGGCGCATGAAAATCTCGTGGCGCCGCCTGCCGCGCCGATTGAACTTCCGCAATGCGCGAGCCAGCCTGCGCGACACGCTGGTGCTGTTCAACGAATTTCAATCTACGCTGATCGGATTCGCGCTGGCGTTGATCGTGGGCGGCTGGGCCTACAGCGAATTGTCGAAACTGGCCGGGGCGCCGATGTCGTTTCCCGAAGCGGCCTTCCTCATCCTATCGATGATCTTTTTGCAGGCCAACACCGATTTTCCCGCCGAGTGGTATCGGCAAACTTTCTTTTTCCTCATGCCCGTCATCGGGCTGGCATTGCTCGCGCGCGGCGCAGATTTTGGCGTTCTGCTGTTCAATCGCCGCCTGCGAGGGGAGGCATGGCAAGTGGCTGTCGCTTCAACCTATTCGAATCATATTGTGTTGGTCGGGCTGGGGCATCTCGGTTTCCGCGTCACCCGCGAACTCTATAATCTCGACGAAGAGGTGGTGGTCATCGAGCTCGATGTCAACGCCGATTTGTTGAAGCAGGTTCACGCGATGAACATCCCCATCATTCAAGCCGACGCCACCAAACCCGAAACGTTGGAGGCCGCCGGACTCGCCCGCGCGCGGGCCATCATCTTCTGCACCTCGAACGACACGCTCAACTTGCAAATGGCAATCAAGGCCCGCACCCTCAATACCCGCGCGCGGATCATGGTTCGGGTGTTCGATGAGGATTTTGCGAAACAGATCGAAAAACAATTCGGCATCGATCACGTCTTCAGCGCCTCCACGCTGGCCGCGCCGGCCATCGCCGGGGCCGCCACCCAATCCGATTCGTCCAGCCCCATCACCCTTTCGGGGCGCACGCTTACCCTCGCCCGATTCGTCGTCAAAAAGAATTCATCGCTCGCCGGAATGAAGATCGAAGAATTCGAGAACACCTTCGACGCCACCGTTGTGCTGCTCGAACGCGACGGACTGGCCGATCTGCATCCGCACAACAACGTCGATCTCAAGCCCGGCGACAATATCGCCGTGTTCGCCGAGCCGGACACGCAGAGCAAAATCATGCGGGCGAGCCGCTGAGAGGCAAGCCATGATTCTCGTCACGGGCGCGTCGGGCTATCTCGGAAGCCACATCGTCAAACGTTTGGCCGAGGCGGGCAAACCCGTTCGGGCGCTGATCCGGGATCGCGCGTGGGCCAAAGCCGAAGGGCGGTTGGCCGGACTGGCCGTCGAATACATCGAAGGCGATGTGACCAAGCCGGGCACACTGCCGGAGGCGGTGAAGGGTGCGGAGGCGGTCATTCACACGGTGGCGATTGCCATCGAAAGAGGCGGCCACACGTATGAGGAAGTCAATTTTCAGGGCACGGTCAACACCGTGGATGCGGCGAAGGCCGCCGGAGTCAAGCGCTTCGTCAACATCTCGCAACTCGGCGCGGACTCCAAACTGTCGTATCGCTTTCTGGCCTCGAAGGGCAAGGCTCAAGACTATGTGGCGGCGTCGGGGCTGGAGTGGACAGCGCTTCGGCCTTCGGTGATCTGGGGGCCGGAGGACGAGTTCGCCAACACGTTTGCCAAACTCGCGCCGCTCTCGCCGCTCCTCTATCCCATCATCGGCGACGGGCAAGCAAAGTTTCAGCCGGTGTGGGTGGAGGACGTGGCCGTTGCCGTAGTGAAGTCGCTCAACGATCCTTCCACCATCGGCGGCGAATTGGAGCTCGGCGGGCCGGAAGTGCTGACGATGGCCGAGATCGAACGGCGCACGCTGACCGCCATTGGCGCACAGCGATTGATGATCCCGTTTCCGATCCCCCTGCTCCGAGTCGTCGTGGCGCTCATGGGCGTCGTCTTCACCGCCCCGCCAGTGACGACGAGTCTGCTCGATCTGCTCGACGTGGACAACACGACGAAAAATAATGCGCTCGGTCGTTTCGTTGCGCAACCCAAACCGTTCACTGCCGAAAACGCCGCGCCCTATCTGCGCCGATTCAGAGTCGGCGACACGCTGAGGCAATTCTTCGGCAGGCCGGTGAAAGGGTAATCAGCACTCTATCATGCTCCCTCACCTCCCCATCCTCATCGGCATCGCCGGGGGCACCGGCTCCGGCAAGACTACCGTCTCCAAAGCCATCCTCGATAAAGTCGGCGCGGAGCGGATCGCCATCATTCAACACGACGCTTACTACCGAAACCTCGCCGACCTGCCCCCCGCCCTGCGCGACTCGGTCAACTTCGATCACCCCGACTCGCTCGACACCGGATTGATGATTCAGCACCTCGAGCAACTCCGATCCGGCCAAACCATTCAACTTCCCGTCTACGATTTCACCATCAATGCCCGTTCCGGCAAAACGATCCCCATCGGGCCTCAGCCGGTTGTCATTGTCGAAGGCATCCTCATTTTTGCCGAGCCGGCTCTGCGAGCGATCTTCGACATGAAAATTTTCGTGGACACCGACGCCGACATCCGCTTCATCCGCCGCCTCGAACGCGACGTGGCCGAGCGCGGGCGCGCGCCGCAGTCGGTCATCCGGCAATATCTCTCCACTGTGCGCCCGATGCACTTGGATTTTGTCGAGCCCTCGAAACGCTACGCCGACATCATCATCCCCGAAGGCGGCCTCAACACCGTCGCCATCGAAATGGTCGTCGCCCGCATCGAAGCCTTGCTGCGCAAATGAGCAAACCCCCAACCAACTGGAAATTGACCGCCGCCCGCATCGGCGTGTTGCTACTCGTCATCGGGATCACCGCGTTCGTATACACCATCCGCGATCAAGTCGAGACTCTCCAGCGATACGGTTACCCCGGCCTGTTCATCATCAACACCATCGGCAGCGCAACCATCGTGCTGCCCGCCCCTGCGCTGGCTATCGTCTTCGCCATGAGCGCACTCAAGACCACCGCCGGGGCATTGGTATTCAATCCATTTTGGATCGGCATCGTTGCCGGATTGGGCGCAACCATCGGCGAACTCTCCGGCTACGGCGCGGGCTTTTCCGGGCAGGCCGTGGTGGAAAGAACGCCGCTGTATCAACGCCTGCACGACTGGACAGCGCGATACGGCATGATCACGATCGTGATCCTCGCCATCCAGCCCTTTCCCATTTTCGATCTCGCCGGGGTGGCCGCCGGAACCCTTAAGATGCCATTGCGTTACTTCATCCTCGCCACCCTCATCGGCAAACTGATCAAAATGTGGGTCGTCGCCTACGCCGCCGCCAACTCCATCGGCTGGATCGCGCAGTTCTTCCAATGATTCATCCTTCTGCCTTCATCCTTCACCCTTCGTAATGCCCCCCTCTCTCTCCATCGTCATCGTCACCTACAACTCCGCCGATGTCATCCGCGATTGCCTCGCCTCCATTCCCGCCGGGTGGGACACGCCAATCGCTAATCACCAATTACCAATTACCGATGCTGTAGAAACCATCGTCGTGGACAACGGCTCGACCGACGGCACGCCCGATCTCATCCGCCGCGAGTTCCCGTGGGTGCGGCTGTTTGCCGATCACGGCAACTTGCTTTTCGCTGGCGGCAACAACTTCGGATTCAAACACGCCGCCGCGCCGCTCATCTTCATGCTCAACCCCGACACCATCGTTCATCCCGGCTCGCTCCGCGCGCTGGCGCAGTTCGCCGCCGCCCATCCCGAAGCGGGCATGATCGCCCCGCGCGTCCTCAACCCCGGCGGCTCGCTCCAGCACAATACCTTTCGCTTCCCGAATTTACGAATGGCGTTTTACGGTTTCTTCGAAATGCTGGCCCCGATCGACTCGCCGCAGAACGGGCGCTACCCCCCCGAAGACTACAACCGTGTCCGCGAAGCCGAGCACATTCTCGGCGCAACGCTCCTCTTTCGCCGCGAACTCTACGAGCAGTTGCCGGGCATGGATGAAAAGTTTGGAATCTATTTCGAGGAAACCGATTGGTGTTACCGCGCGCGCCGCGCCGGATGGAAACTGCTGTACACGCCCGAGTCCGTCATCACTCATCTCGGCGCGCATAGCACCTCGAAGAACCCGGAAAGATCGTCGGCGCAGTTTTACAAAAGCCAATCGTACTTCTACCGAAAGAACTACGGCCTGCCGAAATACGCTGTGCTCAAACTCATCACCGTCTTCGGCCTCGCCTTTTGGCTGGCGCGCACCCTCAAAGGCTGGCTCACAAAAAAGATCGACGGCGAAAAACTTCGGCGCAGGCTGTGGAGCTATTGGGAAATACTCAGAGCGTAAAGGCAGTAGTCAGCAACCAGAACACCACCTTCTGACATCTGACTTCTAACTTCTGACTTCTCCTATGGACGACCTCGCCATCATCATCGTCTCACACAACTCGAAAGAGTTTCTGCCCGCGTGTCTCAACACCGTGCGCGAAGCCATCGAAGGGTTGACGGCAACGGTGTTCGTCGTGGACAACGGCGGCAGTGACGGCGCCGCCGAGTTCGTTCGGCAGGATCACGCTTGGTGCGAGGCCATCGAGTCCCGCGTCAACGGCGGCTACTCCTTTGGAAACAATCTCGGCCTCAAAGCCGCCGGTTTCCCCGAGTCGCCCCGCTTCCGCTACGTCATGCTCCTCAACCCCGACACTGAAACGCCGCCCGATGCCTTTCGCAAAATGATCGCCTATATGGACTCGCGCCCCGGCATCGGCGTGCTCGGCCCGCGGCTCGCGTTGGCGAACGGCTCGCTCGATCTCGCCTGCCGCCGCGGGGAGCCGACTCCGGCAACGTCCTTTTATCACATCTTCGGCCTCGCCAAACTCTTCCCGCACAGTCCCCGCTTCGCCCGTTATAACATGACCTTCCTGCCTGAGCATGAAACCGCCGACGTAGATTCGGTGGTGGGCGCGTGCATGCTCTTGCGCGGCGAGGCGCTGGTTAAGGTTGGGTTAATGGACGAACGATTTTTCATGTACGCCGAAGACATCGACCTCAACTTGCGAATCAAACAGCATGGCTATCGCGTCGTGTATTGGCCCGAAGTGACGGTCAAACATCTCAAGGGCACATCCACCCGCAAGCAACCGGAGCGCATGATCCGCTCCTTTTACGAAACGATGGCCGTCTTTCATCGCAAGCATTACGCCAGCCGGTATCCGGCCCCCTTCAATGGGCTGGTGTACGCCGCCATCGGCCTCGTCTGCCGCTATAAACTCTTGCGCAACCGCCTCACCCCACCCGACAAGCGTGTGGTGGGATCGGCCAAAGCATAGACACCGCTGAAACAAATGCCTATTTCTCCATAGGCATTTGTACTGATTCTCAGAAAAATGCTTGCCCGCGCGGCGCGATCTTGCTATGCTGTAAAAGTTGATTCCGGGCGCAAACTATGGCTGGCAAAACCAAAGTCGCAATCCTCGAAGATTATCAATTGACCCTTGACGGTTACGGCTCGCGGCTGGGCGCTTCGCCCGAAATCGAAATCGTGGGCATGGTGAGTTACGGCGAGGAGATTGAGCCATTGCTCGAAGCCCACCCCGCCGATGTCGTCATCCTCGATATCAACGTGCCCACCTCGCCCGACAACCCTAACCCTTACCCCATCACTCACGTCATCCTCAGCATTCTCCGCGCCCACCCGAACATTGCCGTGCTGGTCGTCTCGATGGTCACCGAGCGCTCGCTCATCAAGGCCATCATGGAAGCCGGGGCCAACGGCTACATCCTCAAAGACGACAGCGCGGCCATTCGCGAACTGCCGGCCATCGTGCAATCCGTCGCCGGAGGCGGAATCTACCTCAGCCAAAAAGCCCATCAAGAATTGATGAGGCATCGCACGAAAGACCTTCAGCCCATTCTCACCCCTCGCCAGCAAGAGGCCCTCGCGCTGTGCGCCGCCTACCCCGACTCCTCCACCGACGAGCTGGCCGAGAAATTCAGCGTCACCAATTCCACCGTGCGCAACCTCCTCTCCGGCGCATACCTCCGCCTCGGCGTTCACAATCGCACCGCCGCCATCACCAAAGCGCGGCAGCTGGGGTTCCTCACCTCGCTCGACACGCTTTCCCGCTCATAGCGCCGTCGAACACAAAGCCGCGAAGAAATTTTGAATAGACTCTATCGGAAACAACGAGCAGGCGACGGCAATGCCGTCGCCTGCGCCTATTTCCGAAGAAGTCTTATAATTGCCCCATGCGTAAAACCAAAATCATCGCCACGCTCGGCCCGGCCTCCGACTCGCCCGAGAAAATCGAGTCGCTCATCGAAGCCGGAATGAACGTGGCCCGCCTCAACTTCTCTCACGGAACGCACGACTACCACGCCGCGCTCATCGCCAAAGTCCGCACCGCCGCCGCCAAACTTCGCAAGCCGATTGGCATCCTGCAAGACTTGCAGGGCCCGAAGATTCGCATCGAAAGCTTCGCCAATCGCGAGTCGGTTTCCCTTCGAGACGGCCAAACCTTCACCATCACCACCCGGCCAGTGGATGGCAACGACACGATCGTCTCCACCTCCTTTCGCGGACTGCCGTGGGATCTGAGGGGCGGCGATGTCATCCTCCTCGACGACGGCAACATCGAGCTCGAAGTGAAACGCACTACCGACACCGACGTGATCACTGCCGTCACGCACGGCGGCGCCCTCAAGCCGCGCAAAGGAATCAACTTGCCCGGCGTGCTGGTCAACGTGCCGCCGCTCACCGAAAAGGATCGCGCCGATCTCGCTTTCGGCCTCGCGCACGGCGCGGATTACATTGCCATCTCTTTTGTCCAACGCCCGCAAGACGTGCTCGATGTGCGCCGCGCCATTCACAAAATCAATCCGGCCAAAGACAGCCTGCCGGTCATCGCCAAACTCGAAAAGCCCGCCGCGCTCGAAAACCTTTCGGCCATCCTCGACGCCTCGGATGGGGTGATGGTAGCGCGCGGCGATATGGGCGTGGAACTCAGCCCACAGCAAGTGCCCTCGGCGCAAAAGCGAATCATCGAAGCCGCCAACACGCAAGGCAAGATCGTCATCACCGCCACCCAAATGCTCGAGTCGATGGTGAGCAACCCGCGCCCCACCCGCGCCGAAGCCTCCGATGTTGCCAACGCCATCTTCGACGGCACCGATGCGGTGATGCTCTCTGCCGAGACGGCCTCCGGGCAGTATCCGGTGGAAGCGGTGAAGATGATGGATGCCATCGCGCTCGAAGCCGAAGCGCACGAAAGCCGCTGGGGACATTTCCAAGAAATTCACGACAGCACTTCGGTGGATGCCGTGGCCATTGCCCGCGCGGCGCGCGAACTGGCCCGCGATCGCAACGTGGCCGCCGTCGCCATCTTCACCCGCACTGGCCGGAGCGCGCGCATCCTTTCCAAAGAGCGGCCCACCGTGCCCATCCTCGCCTTCACCCCTGAGCCGGAAACGTACACTCGCCTCGCCGTGCTGTGGGGCGCGCAGCCCCATCTCGTGCCCACCGCCACGTCGGTCGAAGAAATGATCCATGATGTTGAGCAGGCGCTCATGACCAAAACCGGAGTCAAAGCCGGGCAACAAGTGGTGCTCATCGCCGGACTGCCCATCAGCCACATGGGGCCGGCCAACATTGTGCTGTTGCACACCGTCGGGAATTCGCCAGTGTGAGGGATTCTATGAAACAACCGCCGCTCGCCAAGTATCATCAATTTCAAGGCAGCACCAACGACTGCGCTCCGCACACCATCGCCATCGTCGTCAATGCATATCGCGGCGAGACTCTGCTGGAGGGCGACAACGTGGCGAAGCAGATGAACAGGCCGCGCCTGCGGCTGGCGCCCCTGCCCCGACTCGTCGTGCGGCGGATTCCCAATTGGGCCACCTTCCCGTGGGGCATCGTCGATGAGCTGGCCGAGTTCGGCATCCGCGCCCGCTGGCGGCTCAACGCCACGTCCGCCGATCTGCAAAGAGCGTTGGACGAGGGCCGCATGCCCATGCCCATCATCGGCGAGATCAAACTGCGCGGCGCGTGGGCGCACGTAAAACCCTTGGCCGAAATCGATCCGCAAAAGGGTTATGGATTTGTCGATCCCGCTTCTCGAAACGAACTTACATGGCAAAGCAAAGAAGACTTCGAGCGGCTGTGGAAAAACGTGTGGAACATACTCGTGGAAACTCTCTGAGCAATCAGCGATCAGCCGTCGGCTATCAGCCAACTGATAACTGATTGCTGAACGCTGACTGCTGAGTGCTATCAATGAACTTCGAACTGACCGAGGAACAAAAAGCATGGCGGGAGGCGGTGCGCGACTTCTCGGATAGAGAACTGGCGACTCGCGCGCGAGAGACGGACGAGAAAGCCCGGTTCAATTGGGAGGCCGCCCGCAAAATGGGGCCGCTCGGGCTGCTCGGCCTCAACGCCCCCGAAGAATACGGCGGCGCGGGCGTGGATGCGGTGAGCGCGGCCATTGCCATCGAAGAGATCGGGCGCGGATGCGGCTCCACCGGACTCGCTATCGCCGCGCACAACGGTCTGTGCTGCGCCCCGCTCGCTCTCTATGGCACGCGCGATCAAAAATCAAAATGGCTGAAGCCGCTGGCAACCGGCATGCCCGCAAGCGATGGCCGCCCATTGCTCGGCGCGTTGGCCCTCACCGAACCGGGCGCGGGCAGTGATCTGCAAGGCGGCGTCAAAACCAGAGCCGTGCTCGAAGGCGATTCGTGGATTATCGACGGCGCAAAAATGTGGACGACGAATGCCTCCATCGCTAGCATCATCATTACCCTGTGCCGCACCGAAAGCAACCGCCTCAGCCTCATCATCGTTCCCACCAACACGCCCGGCTTGCACATCGGCCCCGCCGAAAAGAAGATGGGGCTGAAAGGCTCGCCGACTCACGCCGTGACGTACGATGAAGTGCGCGTGCCGAGAGAGAATCTGTTGGGAGTGGAAGGCAAAGGGCTGGCGCAAACGCTAAGAGTTTTGGACGGCGGGCGTATCAGCATTGGCGCGTTGGCGGTCGGGTTGGCGCAAGCGGCATTCGAAGCGGCGATCCAGTATTCACACGAGCGGCAAACGTTCGGCGTGCCCATCGCCCAGCATCAAGCCATCCAGTGGATGATCGCCGACGCGGCCACCGAAATCGAGGCGGCGCGGCTCATGGTGTATCGCGCCGCGTGGCTGAAAGAAATGAGCCAGTCGTATACCGTCCCTGCCTCGATGGCAAAACTATTTGCCACCGAAGTTTGCGAGCGGGTGTGCTTCAACGCCATTCAAGTGCATGGCGGCTACGGCTACTCGGCCGAGTTTCCAGTGGAGCGCATCTACCGCGATCAGCGGCTGATGACCATCGGCGAAGGCACGAGCGAGATTCAAAGATTGGTGATCGCGAGGAATGTGTTGGGGTTGTGACTACCGTTCCGCCATCACCGCATCCGAATACGGCAGGCCGGCGGCGTCCATCACCGGCACGTTGATCACCGACGGATACTCGTACATCCCCACTCGCACCGGGCCGCTCGCTGGCAAATCAAAAAAACTGATCACCACATCGCCGTCGCGCCAATAGCGCGAGGGGTAGCCGGGGCCGTCGGCCTGCGCGCCCGCGGCTTGATTGAAGAAATGATAATCGGCGGCGGGCGGGATGTAGCCCACGCGCCAGAACACAGACCACACTGGCTCGGGCTCCCAACCCAGCAACTCGACGCCGTTCGCCAGCGCGCGCGGTTCGGGAAACAGGTTGGCGGCTTCCACCGTCGTGTTCGGCGCAATCCCCACCAGTTCGATTCCGAATTCGCTCGCTCGCAGAACCATGCAGGCTTCGGTCGCCGCGCAATCCTCGTAACGCCCGCGCGCCCAAAAATCTCCCGGCTCGATCAATGCCACCGCCCCGCCCTGCGGAAACACCGCTGCTTCATTGCCATCCACAAACCGATGCGGCGTTCCGCGAAACAGCGCCTCCATCACCGCCGGGAAATCATCAACGTCGGGGGCGTCGCCACTGCCCACGATCAGAATCTCCGGGGCCGCGAACGAGGCTTGCATTTGCTTCGCGCCCTCCACTGCGCTGAGCAGTAACCCCAACGGCGCGCCGAAGCCGCCCGGCGTGGCGTTCGCGCCGATGAAGAACAACAACGCCAGCCATGCCGTCATCTGCATCACCGCCGATCCGATCACAGGCAGTCCGAAGATCAAACCGCGAAGGCGGGAAGAGCGCAATGATTCCGATCCTTTGCTGATCGCCAAGCCAGCCAGCATGTGTCCGGCAGGCAGGGTGATGATGAAGTAATGCGGAAAGATCGGCGTGCCGTGGCGAACAAAAAATAGCACGGGCGCAACGAGCCACAGCGCAAGAATGATGTCGGCGGGCTGGCGGCGGCGCGCGGCAACAATGAGTCCGGCGATTGCCAACAATCCCCACAGCCAACGGATCAGAGTCACATCGGGCACGGAGGCGAGATAGGCCTCGAACGCTTTCGGGCCGGCCAGCGAATGGATGTCGCCGCCGGTTAGCACCATCCACGCAAACCGAACGGACTCCGCGTCCATCACAGCCGGGCGGGCAAGAAGATTGGATACGAGTCCCGATCCATCCGCATTTTGCAGAGCCCAGATTCCAAAGGGAGCGGCAGTGAGCGCGGCGAGACCGACTCCGAGAACGATCTCTTTCCACGCTCCGCGCGTTCTCCGCCAAAAGACAATCATCAGTATCGCCGTGAGAGGCGCGAAGGCGATGCTCGACAAATGAATCTGAATGATGACGGCGAGGGCAACGATGTGCAATAGCAAGAACCCTCGCCGTCCCTCGGCAAAGGCGGCCAGTGCCGAGCCGATGTAAGCCAGCACAAACAACGGCAGTAAATCTTGCGCCCAAATTTTGCGCGAATAGATCACCGCCCACGGGCTGACGGCGAAAAACAGCGCGGCCACCAACGCGTCGGTTTCGCCCCAGTAGCGCCGCGTGAGGCGATGGCAGGCCCACACTGCCGCCGTGTTCAACGCGGCGACGAACAGCGTGGCCGAGTACGGATGCTTCCACACAAACAATGGGAGCGCATACAGCCATACTGACATCGGGAAATTTGGAAAGCCCACCGACGAGCCGATGCCCCGCAGTGCGAACGACTGGATCTCAGCCATGTCGAGGGCAAGGGAAAAGAGGCGGGCTTCATCCGCCTTGAATTCGGTGATGCCCGGCCAGCCGAGTCGGAGGATGGCGGCGGTGGCGAGGATGGCGAGGAGCGCGAGGCGGGAGGCGTGAGCCGAAGAGCGCGAGATCATGTTTTGCGGCGAAAGGTGAGCCATGCGGCGGCGCAGGCAAGCAGGGTGATCAGTGTAATGATACCGCCGACGGCGAGCGCGGGAGCGGTGAACTCAAAAGCGACGATGCTTTCGCCAGCGGGAACGGCGACGGCCATGAATGCGCTGTTGGCGCGAACGATGGGCGCAGGCGATCCGTTGATCGTGGCGACCCAGCCCGGGTACCACACTTCGGAGAAGACGAGGAAAGCGGGCGAGGATGTTTGAGCCACAACGGTGAAATGGCCGGGGCGATAGTCGGTGTAGAAAAGATTCGATGGCGAGTTTGGCGGTGGTTGGGTGGTTCCCACTTCGCTATCGCTGCGGGGCGCTGTCGCGGGGTGGTTAGGTGGTTGGGTGGTTGGGTGGTTAGGTGGTTGGATTTGGAGAACGGCTTGCGAGGAGGGGTTGAAGGTTGGGGCGTGAACGGCGGCGAAGGCGGCGCCACTGGAATCCACAAAGATGGGATCGTAGATCAGGCTGACACGCGGCATGGCGTTGGTGTTGAGATAGATGTCCACATCGGGGTCTTCGTTGAAGATGGGGACGAAAGTGGAATCGGCGGGAGGGGAGTCTTTGTCGGCGACGACGAATTGGGCGTTGAGGAAGTTGTATTGCGGCGAGCCGCGATAGCCCACCGACCAGTAGTAGCGATCATAATGCGCGAGGGCGAGCGGGTTGGAAATGCCGGTGATGGATTCGAGGCCGAAGACGGCGGGGGCATCGGGCTGCCATTTGGAGGCGGCAACATCGATGCGCGTGGGGCCGGGTTGGGCGAGGAGGTATTCGACGGCGGGGCCGCGTTCGTATCCGGCGTTCGGGTCGGCGCGATCCACTTCGACGAACGCGCCGAAGGCAACGAGTTCCGCAAAGAGGAGCAGAGGAAGGAACGCTGGCCGAAAGTGGATGAGGAGTATGGCCGCAACGAAGATGGTGAGCGCAACGGTGGCGGCGACCCATGCGGGAGGATGTCCGAGAGGAAGAGGGGCGAGGAGGACGAATCCGAATGCCAAGACACCCGCGCCGACTCTCCCCCACCGGAAGAGTGCTGACGAAGGAGAGAGGGTCGAGAGGGCGTATCCGGCGAGAATGGCAAGGGCAAAGTTGGTGAGGAGAATGAAACGGGCAGGGACGCGGAGAGAGGCGAAGCCGGGAACGAATTTGAAAAGGAGAAAATGAATCGGCGTGTATTTGCCAAAGGCGATGAAGAGGGAAAGAACTCCAAATCCCAAAAGCCAAATTCCAAAAGGCCAACCGCGCACCTTTCGCAATTGGAGAACGACGATTAGCGTCGTTAAGCCTATGTAGCCCAGTTCGACTCGATCCCATGCGGGCCAAAAGCTGCGCGCGCCGCGCCCAAAGACGAGCGGGCTGATCATTCCGGCGAGGCCGAGCGGCGGCAAACTCCAGCGCGAGGCTTCGGAATAGTCGAGGGCGGCGCGGGCGGTGTGGCGCAGCATTTCGAGCGCGGGTAGAAGGGCGATGGCCGAAACGCCGAAAGCGATGAGCGCGGAAAGCAGGCCGAGGGCGATGACTCGCCAGCGCCGTTGGAGGGTGAGTTCGTAGAGGCCATAGAGGGCGCAAGCGAGAGCGAGGATGAACGTCATTTGCGCGTGGCCGGCGAGGGCGGCGAGGCCGAAGGCGAAGCCAGCGAGGAGTGGGGCGTGCGGCGTGGGGCGCGGGGCGTGGAGGGATTGTCGAAGGAAGAGGAAGATGAGGGGCAGCCAGGCGGAGACGGCGACGATGTTGTAGTTGCCAAGGTGGGTGATGAACACGTCGGAGGCCATGAAGGCGAGGGCCGGGAACAGCCCAATCTCCAATCTCCAATCTCCAATCTCAAACATCTCAAATCGCATCAGCAGGTACATGCCTGTTCCGGCGAGGAAGAGGTGAAAGGCGACGAGGGCTTCGAGGGCCGGGTAGGGAAGATCGGGGAAGAGGAGGAAGAGGAAAAGGTTGGGCGGGTAGAAGAGGCCGGTTTGGTTGTCGGCGGCGAAGGGAGCGCCGGAGTAGAGGGTGGGGTTCCAGAGCAGTGATCGATGATCAGTGATCAGTGAGGATAAGTTGAGATGTTGGGTAGCATAGCGATAGGTAGGCCAGAGGAAGGAGACGAGATCGCCGCCGCCCTGTGGAATGATCCAGCCGGGAACGAACGGCGGCCACACAAAGGCGAGAGCGGCGAGAAGGATGAGGCCGAGTGCGAGGGGGAGTTGGGTGGTTGGGTGGCTGGGTAATTCGGTGGTTCGGTGGTTGGGTGGTTGGGAGGACATGCTCGGTGGCTATGGTTGATTCACTCTCATCGCTGTCATTTGCTCACGTATCGTCTTCAGCCGTTCGCCGTGCAATGGGTAGCGGTGCAACGCCCAAATGACGATGGCCGACGCGATAATGGGAACGAAGGCGGTCATGAAGCGGATGCCGAAGACGGCGGAGCCGGGCTGGGCGGGGTAAAGGTTTTCGGGAGGAGATGAGCAGATCGGGAAGGACGAGCAAACCGGCGAGGCTGAGGCCGACCCCGCCCCATCGCTTGGCCGCCCACGTCCAAACGGGGATGCCGGGCAGGGCCATGACGAACGCCGATCCGAGCAGGAGTGAGTTTTGCAGATCGACGCCGAGCTCCGCGCCGAAAGCGGTGGCCGGCGACTGAATGAGCAAGACGTATTTCGCCCAAAATGGAATCGAAGCCGTCATGATGCTGAAGATAAATTCTTTGTGGAGATTGGCGACGAGAAACCAACGGAAGGAGGCGCTGTCGAATGTGGCTTTGAGCGCAGGAATGAACGCGGGCTGCCGCATCCGTTGAAAGGCCGGATTCTCCCGACTGCCCAACAACGACACCGCGAATGACGCCGGCGTGATCACCCCGAACCACAGGGCCATCGTTCCCCGCCCGCTCCAATCCGCGCCGACGATGATGGGCGGCAGAGCCACGCCCACGAGAAGGCCGATCAGCGAGAACACTTCCCTCCAACCGGAGACGGTCGCCCGATCTTTTTCATCGGGGATCATTTCCGGGAAGAGCGAAGTCCAACTCATCACCACAATCGTCCAAAGCAAATCGAAGATGAGGACGACGCCCATGAAATAGACGAAGAGCGGAATCTCGCCGCCATTGAGAGCGGGTGATGGCGGAACCCACAACAGATAGAAGAAGAGACCGACGGGGATGAGCGCGCCGGCGATCCATGGAACTCGGCGCCCCCACCGAGTCTTGGTGTTATCCGACCAGTATCCGGCCAACGGATCGTTGATGGCGTTCCATATTCCGTACACGCTCCAGCCGATGCCGACCAGCGAGGCTTTGAGGCCGAAGATGTCGATGTACAGAAATTGAATGTACGTGCCGAAGGCTTGATACGAGAGCGCGGTGCCCAACGACCCGGCGGCATAGAGGACTTTTGGCCAGTAGAGAATTTTCATCGAGCCTTCGTGTTAAATTCCTACACTGCCCTGTGCCCCGCTTCGGCGCGGGCCTCGCCGCGCAGAAGTTCGAGCGCGTGCGGCAGAACGGGAATGAGCACATCGAGATTCTCTTTCACTGCTTTGGGATTGCCGGGCATGTTGACGATGAGCGAGCGCCTTCGGATTCCGGCGACTTGCCGCGAGAGCATGGCATGTTTGGTGATGGCGAGGCTCGCGGCGCGCAGGGCTTCGGGGATGCCGGGCGCTTCGCGTTCGATGGCGGCGCGAGTGGCTTCGGGCGTCACATCGCGCGGGGAAAAGCCGGTGCCGCCGGTAGTGAGGATGAGCGCGGCGCGATCCGAGTCGGCCCACTCGATGAGCGTGTCCCGAATCCGATCGAACTCATCGGGCACAACAGTGGTGAGGGAACAATCCCAGCCGAGTCGCTCGCCGATGATCTGAGCGATGAGCGGCCCGGCGGTGTCGGGGCGTTCGCCGCGCGAGGAGCGATCGGAGACGGTCAGAATGGCGACGTTCATAAACTCCAAATTTCAAACTCCAAACTTCCAAACGTCGTTGTTTTGAGGTTGGGAGTTTGGAGTTGGGAGTTACCCATCAATGGTTTTGCTCATGAAGATGTTCGGCGAGGTTTGCCAGCCCAGCCGCCGATAGAATTCGATGACGCCGGTGTTATCGGGAGTGATCTGCAAATAGTATTTGAGACAGCCTTTGGCTTTGAGGCGGGATTCCAGTTCGCGCATGAGGGCCGCGCCGAGCCCGCGCGACCGATGGGAGGCCGCCACCGCGAGATGATACACCGCGCCGCGCCGCCCATCGAACGCGCCGATGACTGCGCCGATGATTGCGCCGCCTTCTTCGGCAACCAGAAACAGATCGGGGTCGCGAGTGATTTTCTTTTGGATTTCTTGCGGTGTGTCGGAGGGGCCGAGGGCCACGCCCGGCGCGGCGCTCTGCCACAGCCGGATGACGGAGTCATAGTCGCGGGCGAAGTTGAACTGGCGGATCATTTCATCCGTTGTCTTCTTCAGCGCCCACCACTCGCTTCCACTCGCCGTGAATGCCATCTTCGGTGACTCCGTAATAGACGCGAACCCCGTCGGCGGCGCGCTGGGCGAGGTCGTAGCGAGTGACTCCGACTTTTTGATATTTCTTCATCAGCCCCAAATCGCCGTGCCATGTTATTTCGGGTTGGGTTTTGGCTTCGACCTGACTCACCGCGTAATGCCACAAGTGCCGCGCCGAAGTGTGAGTGACGTTCTTGACGACGTTGCCGTTGCGGAGATCGCGCACGGTGTGATACTGCGTGCCTTTGCGCCGTTCGGTGGCGACGATTTCGACTCCGGTGCGCGGCGGGGCAACGGGGGCCGTGGGTGAATCGAAGGCGGCGGCGGGGAGCGCGGCCACGGCGGCCTCCACTGGCGATTCGGGCGGGGAAGGTTGGCGGCTGCGCAGAACAAGATTCACGATCTCATCGCGAACCGCGAGGGAGGTGTCGGCCTCCTGCCGCAGGAAGATCTTGTTTTGATCAATCGCATACGGCGGGTCGTCGCCGCGAGGGACCAGCACACGCACGATGGCCTTGCCGCGCGTGTCTTGCGTATCCACCGTGACTCCGAGATCGGGCGTGATGCGGCGGCTGATGGCCGATTGGATTTTTTCGACAACGGCTTGCGGGCTTTGCACACCGACGGGCGGTTGTTTCGCGTCGGCGCTCACGCCGAGATAGAGCGTGCCGCCGTTGGTGTTGGCGAAGGCGCACACGTCGGCGAGGATGGAATCGAGTTTGCTGTCTTTCGCGCCGAGTCCGGCGTGGAACTCTTGCACGATGTTCGCGCCCTCTTCGCGGGCGGCTTGCACGTAATCGAATTCATCTTCGCGCCCGGTGCCGCGATAGGGGCGCGTGCGCGAGAAGTCATTGCTGAAGAAGAGATCGCGCAGGGACTCGAACGATAGATCGTCGAGCATGGCTTCGGTGGCCCGGTCGCCCACGCCGAGATTTTTGGGGTTGGCCGGGTCGCGGCGCAGCCGGTGGGCATCGGAGCCTTGAATGCAGTGCATGCGGCGCGGGTATTCGGGTTTGCTGCCGTTGAAGAATCCGGCGGTGGTGCGGCGGCCCTTCTGTTCGAGGTCGGTCACTTCGATGGCGTGCAAATGCTTGTCCTGCGTATACGCGATCTTCGTCTGCCCGCCGAAGCTGAAGCCGCGCATGGCGACGCCGTTGGACGAGTTGGCGTGCGCGGCGATGGCGAGGCCGCCCGCTTCGGCAATGAGCCGGTAGGCGGTGAGCACATCGGCGGTTGCCCCCACGGTGGACGAGCCGCGATCCAATTGATCGGAAGGCACGTTGAGGTTGAGCAGGGTGTGCTCAATATCGCGGATGGGGGCGGCGGGCGAGAAGAGGCCGATGATGTGAAACCCGAACGTGGCAGTGAACTCGAAGCCGGGCAAGACAAGAATCTTGGCCAGCAGTCGGCGATATTCGGAGAGGCGTTTCTTCTCTTCGGGCAGAAGGCGGTTGAGTCGTTCGAGCAGTTCGAGTTCGTCGATCTCGGCTCTCATGCGCCGGTAGCCGGACACTGTGTTGTGATCGGCGAAGGCGATGAGGTCGAGGCCGCGCGCTTCGGAGCGCTGCAGGATGTCGAGGAAACTCACGCCCGACTCTTGATAGTCGCTCGAAGCGGGGGTGTGGATGTGCAAATCCATCCGCCGCCACAAGCGCGAGGGTTGTGATTTACTTTTGCTTTTTCGAGTCACGGGGCGGCTACTTCTTCGACAGTGATTTGAGAATTTGAGAAAGTTGATCGGGAGAATACGGCTTGAGGATGAAGTCGTCGGCCCCCGCAGTTTTGCTCTGGTAACCCACATCTTCGCCGGAGGCGATGACTACCGGCGTTTTGCCGATTTCAGCGTCGGCGCGAACCCGGGCGAGGATTTGCAGGCCGTCGGCATCGGCCAGGTTTTTGTCCATCAGCACCACATCGGGCTTCTCGCGGCGAATGGCATTGAGCACTTCGGTGGAGCGGGCTTCATGCGCCACTGTAAAGCCGTCGAGCTGCAGAAGCGTTTGCAGTAATTTGACCATGTTGCGGTCGTCATCAACAATCATCACTTTCGGCACGGGCAATGTCCTTTTGAGTGGCGGCTACCTTTTCTTTTGAGAAACGGAAGCCTTCCTTAGTTTAGCATCCTTTTTCGATGCGCGCTTTCCGTCTTGGGCGAGCGCGGCGCTCACCACTTCATCCACCCGGTCGGCGAAGACAAACTTGATCTGCTTGCGGATTTCTTCGGGGACATCGTCGAGGTCTTTCTCGTTGCGGCGCGGAAGGATCACCGTTTTCAACCCGGCGCGGTGGGCGGCCAACACTTTCTCTTTGACGCCGCCGATGGGCAGCACTTGCCCCCTCAGCGTGATCTCGCCGGTCATCCCCACATCGCCGCGCACCGGCTTGCCAGAGATGAGCGATACCAGCGCAGTCGCCATTGTCACCCCCGCGCTGGGGCCGTCTTTGGGCTGACTGCCCGCCGGAATGTGCAAATGAATATCGTGCTTCTCGAAGAAGGTGTTGGGCAACCCGAAATCATCGGCTTTGGAGCGAACATAGGACAGCGCCGCCCGCGCCGACTCTTGCATCACATCGCCGAGTTGGCCGGTAAGTTGGAAGCCGCGCCCGCCGGGCATCTGTGTGGCTTCGATGAACATCACATCGCCGCCCACCGGAGTCCAGGCAAGCGCCGTCGCCACTCCCGGAGTCGATGTTCGCTCTTCCACTTCTTCGGTGTAATAGAATTTCTTCTTGCCGAGATATTCCGGCACATCGCCCGAATCGATCTTCAATTCTTTGGCCGTCCCCTCCGCCACGCGAGTCACCACTTTGCGGCAGACGCGGCCAATCTCGCGCTCGAGGCTGCGCACGCCGGCCTCGCGGGTGTAATTGCGGATGAGGGTGCGCACGGCGTTTTCGGTGAAAGTCACTTCTTGCGGGCGCAGGCCATTCTCGCGAGTCTGGCGCGGGATGAGATAGCCCATGGCGATGGCGAGCTTCTCCGACTCGGTATATGACGACAGTTCGAGAATCTCCATCCGGTCGCGCAAGGGGCCGGGGATGGTGTCGAGCCAATTGGCGGTGGTGACGAACATGACCTGCGAGAGATCGAACGGCACGTCGAGGTAATGGTCGCGGAACTCGCGGTTCTGTTCGGGGTCGAGCACTTCGAGCAGCGCCGACGATGGATCGCCGCGATAGTCGGCGCCGAGTTTGTCCACCTCGTCGAGCATGAACACCGGGTTGCGGCTCTCGGCGCGGCGCAGGGCCTGCATGATGCGGCCCGGCAGTGCGCCAATATACGTGCGGCGGTGCCCGCGGATCTCGGCCTCGTCGCGCACGCCGCCGAGCGACATGCGGATGAACTTGCGCCCCATGGCGCGGGCGATGGATTGGCCGAGCGACGTTTTGCCCACGCCAGGCGGGCCGACGAAACACAGAATGACTCCCTCGCGCTCGCGGCGGATGAAATCGTGGGGCGCCGACTCCATTTTCTCGCGCTCCTCTTTGCGCTCCAACCGGAGTTTGCGCACGGCCAAAAATTCGAGGATGCGCTCTTTGATGTCTTTCAACCCGTAGTGATCTTCTTCGAGCACGCCCCGCGCATGAGCCACGTCGAGGTTGTCGGGCGTGAACTTATTCCACGGCAGAGAGGTGAGCCAATCGAGATAGGTGCGGATAACGCCGTACTCGGCGGAGGAGGCGGGCAGTTTCGCCATTCGCTCCAGTTCGCGTTTGGCCTCTTTGGCCGCCTCTTCGGGCAAGCCGACACTCTCGACTTTTTTGCGGAACTCTTCGGCCTCCACCGATTGCTCGTCGGCCTCCCCCAATTCGCGCTGGATGGCCTTCATTTGTTCGCGCAGATAGTAATCGCGCTGAACCTTTTCCATCTCGCCCTGCGCGTCTTGCTGAATCTTGCGGCCCAGTTCCAGCACTTCCACTTCTTTGCTGATGATGCCGAGCAGGAATTTGAGTTTCTCGGTGACGCTGTCCAGTTCGAGAACTTTCTGCGCGTCGGGGACGGTGATGCGAATGTAAGTGGCGAGCGCATACACCAACTGGCGAGGGTCCTCGACGTTGAGAGCCGAGGCCAGCAGTTCGCCGGGGATGGAGGGCACGAGTTCGGCCATGCGCTGGAATTGATCGAGCACACTGCGCACGAGGGCTTCCACCTCGAGGCCGCTTTCGGCCAGTTCGGGCGCGGGAGTGATTCGGGATTTGAGGTAAGGCTCGGTTTGGGTGAACTCGCCGACGGCAAAACGAGCGAGGCCTTGCACGAGCAGGCGAATGGTGCCATCGGGCGCGCGGAAGAGGCGGAGCACCTGCGCCACCGTGCCGGTGTTATAGAGATCGTGCGGGCCGGGGGTTTCGAGTTCGGCGTCGCGGCTGGTGACGAGGCCGATGATGCGTTGCCCCACCGAGGCATCGTCCACCAATCGCATCGAGCGCGGCTGGCCCACCGTGAGCGGCACCACGGTGAGCGGAAACACCACCACGCCTCGCAGAGGCAGGATGGCGAGTTCGTCAGGGATGGCGGGGAGTCGTTCTTCGGGCGGCGGCGCGGTTTTGTCGCCGGGCTGGTCGCCAACCTTTTGGATGACGGTGGGCATGAGCTCGTGCTGACTCAGCTCAAGCCATGCGTTCTCATCGTTGTCATCGGCGCGGTGGCCGAGAATGTGCCATTTGGAAGCAGTCATTGAAACGCGAGGAAAGGCGGGTGCTGAACGACGAATGAGCGGCCACCCCTTTCGTCTTTCATTAGCCGTCTCTCACCATTAGCCAAGTTTGGGCAGAATGATTCGTAAGAAGCCGTCGTCGTAGTCAGCGATCACGGAGGCGGTGTCCACCGGCGACGAAAGTTCAACTTCAGCGCGAAAGTCTCCCGAATGGATTTCGAGTTGATGATAGGCGCGTCGCTCATGGGTGTTGTCGTCGCGCGAGCCGTACACGACCATCAGCCGATCTTGAATGGAGAGGTGAAAGTGCCCGTCGCGCATTCCGGCGATCTCGATCTGCACGATCATTTCATGCTCGGTTTCGTACACGTCGGTGGGAGGCCGCCACGTGGGTGAGTGAGCGCGGAAGAGGCGGAAGAGTTGAGATGAACGGACGAGCATATCGCCTCCAATGTCACCCGCCCAGCACGGCCACGACCACGGCGGGGGTGACGAACACTTCGAGCAGGGCCGCGAGCGCCAACAGGGGCGCGGCCAATCCCATGAATACTTTAGTCCAATCTGCCAATGCGATCAACCACCCATCCATTACAGTTTTGCCGGGCGGCGGGGAGATGAAGCTGGCGCCGAGGTGGATGGTGGCCGCGCCGATGAGGATGGATGCCGGAATCTCGGCGAGGCCGTGCGGCAGGACGAACGCGCCGATGAACAGCAGTGGGTTGAATCCGGCGAGCGCCACCTGCCCGGCCAAGTAGCCGACGAGGCCGGTGGGGATCATGAAGACGATGGCCGCAAGAACGCCGAAGCTGAACACACCCAAAAACGAGGCGAGGAGTGAGGCGCGCAAGTTTTGGAACAGTATCACGGCTACGCCTCTGGCCGAGAAGAGGCCAAACTGTTCGAGGCGGTCGCGCAGTTGAATGTTGTTGCCGATGAGCGTGATCCATTGGGCCGGCAGTTGATACACGGGCGCGTGTTGCCAACCAATGAAGAAGGCAACGCTCACAAGCGCGATCATGATGGCAATGGGCCAACGAATCTTGCGGAGCGATTTGCCGACTTCGATCCGATACCAACGAACGGGAGAGAATCCGGCTTCGCCAACGAATTCCCGGCTGAACACGCGCCACATGGCTTTGAGGTTGATCTCGTCGATCTCACGCCGCAGCAATTCTTCGCGATTGAACAGCCGCACGCCCATGCGCACCAGCACGGCGTTGACCATGATGAGGCCGAAGATGATCACCCACAGCACATCGTACCGCGCCCAGAACATCACCAGGCTTTCGCCCTGCACCAGCAGCGCCATAGGGATGATGACGAAGGAGGCCATGAGATTGGCGGCGCGCACGCTGGTGGTTTGGGTGGAGACGACGACGGCGGCGCTGACCATCACCGTGGCTTGCACGGTGGTGAGGGCGACGATTTGGACGAGGAGATGCAGAGGCGGCGTCCAGCGCAGATTGATGTACAGTCCGGCAAGGTAAACGATGATGCCGAGATACGAGGCGAGAAGCGGCGGCATGGCGGAGGCGAGTGTCTTGCCGATGTAGAGTTGCAAATTGGTGAGCGGAGAGGAGAGAAGCGGCTCGAGCGAGAAGCGCTCTTTTTCGCCGACGAAACTTTCGAGGGCGATGACCAACGACACGGAGATAGGGAAGAAGCCGACGATCATCAGCAGGAAGGGGATGAGCCGTTCGCCGATGACGGGCGCGCCGTAGTCGGTGACGAAGGCCACCGCGCGGCTGGCCGTGAAGTTCATGAGGCCGGGAAAGAATATGGTGAGGACGAGGATGGGAACGATGATGCGCCAGTCGCGCATCCCATCGCGGATTTCGCGGCGGGTGATGACGATGGCTCTTCCCAAATTGCTACGGGTTATCGGAAAGGCGATCATTGGGCTTTTACCACAAGGGCTCAACGCCTCGAGAGACCACAAAGAATCTTTGGGGCTTTGTGTCTTCGAGTCTGGTGGTGAGTTTAACTCCGCAAGGCGCTTTCGTCTTCCTCCACCGCTCTCAAGTATACCGCTTCTAAACTGCGCGGCGCTTCGGCGAGGGTGAACACCGAAACGCCATCGCGGGCAAGGCGGCTGAGAATGAGGGGGTTGGCGGTTTCGGGAGAGGCGGCGCAATACCGCACCCAATCGGCCCCCTGCTCCACAATCGTCGCCACATCGGAAAGAGTCTGCGCCACGCCGTCAACCGGCGCGGCGAATCGCAATTCCATCAGCGCCGGGCCGAGCAGTTGATCTTTGAGATCGTCGGTGGTGCCGCTGGCGATGATGCGCCCTTTGCGAATGATGGCGATGGTGTCGGCCAGCGCTTCGGCTTCGGGAAGGTTGTGGGTGCAGAGAATGATGGCGCGGTTGTCCGTTCGCAAATCGGCAATCGCATCGCGCACCAGTTTCGCGCTCTGCGGGTCCATGGCCGAGGTCGGCTCGTCGAGCAACAGCACCGGCGGGTCGTGGAGCATCGAACGGATGAGAGCCAGTTTCTGCCTCATGCCTTTGGAGTATTCGCTGGTGCGGCGCCCCGCGGCCTCGGCCATTCCGAATCGATCCAGCAATTCGCCGATGCGTTGGCGCCGAACGTTTGCCGCCACGCCGTACAACTCGCCGAAGAAGTCGAGATACTCGCGCCCGGTGCTTCGCAGGTACAGGCCATGGTGCTCGGTGAGGATACCCACGTTCGCCCGCACGCCTTCGGGTTGGCGGACGACATCGTATCCCGCCACGATTGCCGTGCCCGACGTGGGTTTGAGAATCGACGTGAGCATTCGCACGGTGGTGGTTTTGCCCGCGCCGTTGGGGCCGAGCAAAGCCAGCACCCGCCCCGCCGGAACGCTGAGCGACACCGTCTCCACGGCGTGAAAGTCGTCGAAGTATTTGGTGAGGGCGCGGGCTTCAATCATTGCGAATAGACCGGCGCGGTTTTAGAAACCGCGTCGGTCTCGTTACGTTGCCGCTCACCGATCCATAACGAATGCAATGGCGAACGACTCGGTGATGGCGATGGCCGCCCAGAAGACGAGCTCCAACCCGATCAGCGGAATCGGCTCGCCGAATTGATTGAAGGGCGTGAAGAATTCCCAGAACAGAAACGTGAGGAAGAAGATGAGCAGGGCCATGCGCCACGCTCTCGGCGCGATGCCCGACGGCCACGATGGGGCGAGCCACCGATACACGAAGGCATGGCCGACGCCGAACAAAATGAGGCCGATGATGATGGGGGCCGGAGCATTGACGACCAGCGGCAGAGGTTCGATCTGCGTCCACACGGCAATGAGTTTGGAGCTTTGGAGCGAAGGGTCGAGCAATATGCCGCCCCCGTTCCAGCCAAAGCCAATCAAACGGAACGTCAACAGCATGACGACGTTGAGGGCGAGTCCCCCGGCCAGCCCGGCGAGGAGGGTTTTCGAGTTGGAGTTGGAGTTTTTCATCGTGTGTCTCGTAATTGAATCGTTGAGCGCTTCCGGGTGGGCAGCGGCCTTAAGCAGCCGCCGCTTTCACTCGCCTCTGCCGCCGATTGCGAACGGCCAGCACAACAACGCAGGCCAGCGCGACCAGCGCCGAAAGAGTCTGATTGATGTTGAGGTTGCCGAAGCCACTGCTGTCGAGCCGCAGAAACTCGATGAAGAAGCGAACGGTCGGATAGAGCACGAGGTAGATCAAAAACAGATCGCCCGGTTTGATTCGGTCGGCGTATCGGCGGGCAACATGCAACAGCGCGAGGCAAATGAGGAAGGTGAGAACGGACTCGTAAAAGAAGGTGGGATGAAAACGTTCGGCGTCGGTGTAGGCAGGCAAGCGGTACGGCGGCGCAATGTAAATAGCCCACGGCAGATCGGAAGGCTTGCCGTAGAGTTCTTGATTGACGAAGTTGCCCCAGCGGCCAATGGCTTGCGCCAACGGCAGGGCCGGAGCGGCGATGTCCACCCAAGTGAGAAAGTCGAGTTTGGCGCGATAAGTGTACAGCCACAATCCGATGACGCCGCCGATGATTCCGCCGGGGATGCCGAGTCCGCCGTTCCACACTTCCAGAATTTTGATCGGGTCCTTGAAATAGGCTTCGGTGGTGATCCCAAGCGCGATCATGCTGGGCGGCGGCGTGAACACGTGATAGAGGCGCGCGCCCACGATGCCGCCAATGAGCGCCCAGATCAGCCCGTCCCAAACGTGGTTGGGGTCGTGGCCTTTGCGGCGGGCTTCGACGGAGGCGAGGTAACCGGCAATCATTGCGCCGCTGACGAGAATGAGTCCGTAGAAGCGAAGGTAGAGAGGGCCGAGGTGGATGCCGAGGGAATCAATAGACATTGATTTCAATGAACAATGACGAATGAACAATGAACAATGGGCTTTGTTCATTGTTCATTGTCTCATTGATCATTCCTTTTCGAGTAATACTGCGCGCGCACATGAACGATGCGCTGGAGCGCGGTGACGTTGGCGAGGACGGCGATGATCCACAGCGCCGCCAGCGGCTGGTTGAACAGCAACAGCGGGGCGAGGATGAGATAACGCTCGACGCGGGTGAGCCAGCCGACGTTGACATCGAAGTGCAGGGCTTCGCCGCGCGCTTTGGTGTACGACACCATCACCGACCCGACGAAGGCGAGAAAGGCCAGTATCAACGCGGTCGATTGATCTCCGTCCAAACGCAGATAGTGAATCATCAGGCCGAGAAAGATGGTGGCCTCGGAATAACGGTCGGTCACCGAATCCACGAACGCGCCGAAGGGCGACTTCTCTCCGCGCGCCCGCGCCGCCGCGCCGTCGAGCGCATCCACCGGGCCCATGAGCAGAATGATGAGGCCGCCGAGCGGGATGTTGCCATAGGCCAGCGCCGCCGCGCCGAACGCGTTGCCGATCAATCCAGTGACGGTGATGACGTTGGGGTGAACGCCGAGACGCATGATGAGCGCGCCTATCGGCTCGGTGAGCCATTTGAAGCGGAGCCGAAGCCAATCGGTGAACGAGCGAGGCTTGGCGGGCTTGATTGTGTCCATTCAGCTTTTCTTGGCGATCTTGCGGCCAGCGGCAGTGGCTTTGGGCTGAGTCTTGGGGGCGTGGCCATTGGCTTTGCCGTTCGCTCCGTGCAGAGAGGCGGGCGACACACCCTTTGCCGTGTGCGCGATGAACTCTTCCGTCTTCTGTTGGGCAACGTCGTCGGTGAATTGCTGTGGCGGCGTCTTCATGAAATACGACGACGGCTCGTAGAGCGCACCAGCGATGTCGTTGTCCAGCGCCAGTTTGGCGCAGCGCACCGCGTCGATCACCACGCCCGCGCTGTTCGGCGAATCCCACACTTCGAGTTTCACTTCGGCGTTCAGGGGCACATCGCCGAACGTCGTGCCTTCCATGCGAATGTAGCACCACTTGCGGTCGGTGAGCCACGGCACGTAATCCGAGGGGCCGACGTGGACGTTGTCTTCACCCATATCGTAAGGCAGTTGCGAGGTGACCGCGCCCGTCTTGGAAATCTTTTTCGACTCGAGTCGGTCGCGCTCCAGCATGTTATAAAAATCCATGTTGCCGCCGAAGTTCAATTGATAGGTGCGATCTAACCGCACGCCGCGCTCGACAAACAAATTGGTGAGCACGCGGTGGGTGATGGTCGCGCCGACCTGACTCTTGATGTCGTCGCCGATGATGGGCACGCCGCGCTCTTCGAATCGTTTGCGCCAATAGGGCTGGGAGGCGATGAACACCGGGATGCAATTGACGAAGGCGCAACCCGCCTCCAGCACTTGCTCCACGTACCACTTCGTCGCCATTTCCGATCCGACGGGCAGATACGACACGACGACATCGGTCTTCGTGTCTTTGAGAATCTTGACGATGTTGGCGGTCGGGCCGGGCGCTTTCTTCACCTTCTCGGCCAGATACTTGCCGATGCCGTCATGAGTCATGCCGCGCTCCACCTTCACCCCGAGCCGCGGCACGTCGGCAAACTTGTAAGTGTTGTTGGGGTGGGCGAAGATCGCTTCGGCGACATCCTTGCCCACTTTGGTATCCACCACATCGAACGCGGCGGAGATTTCAACGTCGCGAATATGGTAGCCGCCGAGGTTGACGTGCATCAGTCCCGGCACGGCATCGGCGTCTTTCGCGTTTTTGTAGTAGATCAATCCCTGCACGAACGAGGAGGCGCAGTTGCCAACGCCGACGATGGCAACGCGGACTTTGTTGGATTTTTTGGGCACAGTGACAGTTCCTTCCGGTGAGAGAGATAGGGATAGAGTTGGAGTTTGAAGTTTGGAGTTTGAAGTTTGGAGTTTGAAGTTTGGAGTTTGGAGTTTGAAGTTTCTGAATGTTATCTTTTGCAGGCAGGGATGTCAAGGAAAGTCAGCCGCCCAGGCCGAGGGCGTGCAACGCATCACAGGCGGGGCACCCGCCGTCTTTGCGAATGATGGCGTAGCCTGCGTGCGGGTCCGCGCCGTAAGCCCAGAAGTCCACATTCCACACGATGATCATTTCGATCAACGGGCTGCCGAGTCCGAGACTCGCGGCGTGCGCTTGCCATTTGGCTTGATCCTGCACGGTGGTGTTCTGCGCCCAGTTGAAATCGGGCGCAACGGTTGAGAGCGGATCGTAACCGTCGTCGGTGAGGTAGCCGAGTTCGGTGATGCAGATGGGGCGCGTGCCTTTGGTGAGGACGGCGTAGTATTCGAGCAGGCGCGGAAAGTAAACGAAGGCGGCGTCCCCTTTCAGGTTGGGATCGGTCGCATCGGGCGCGGTGGTGCCGACGTTGTAATGAACGCCGACGCAGTCGGTATAGAGCAATCCCGCGCTCATCACGAAGTCGGTGGTGTAATCCACCTCCGTCCAAAAGTTGGCGGTGCGCAGGCTTTGCCCCACGAGCGTGGCCGCTTGCGCCGCGCTGATGACGAGCGTGTTGGGGTTGGCCGCTTTGATCGCCTCATAACTCGGCTTGAGAATCTGGATGTACAGCGTCGGGCTGATCTGCCCGCTGGGCCAATCGCGGGCGATGTTCGGCTCGTTCCAAACTTCGATGGCGTCCGCGCCGTTGGCGGCCAGGTTGCTCACGTAGGCGGCGTACTGCGCGTAATACGAGTCGTCGGTCACGCGCGACGGTGCGCCGATCACCGTCAACAATACTTTGAATCCTTTTTCATGCCCGCGATTGATTCGCTCGACGGCGTTGGTGTCGCCTTCGTTGATTTGCCATTTTACCCAGCCCATTCCGGCGTAGTGCATTTTGTCGGGCGCTTTGAAGTCGA
Organism: Chloroflexota bacterium; assembly: GCA_016875735.1. Classification (GTDB taxonomy): domain Bacteria; phylum Chloroflexota; class Anaerolineae; order Anaerolineales; family VGOW01; genus VGOW01. The sequence continues at coordinate 28,390 of VGOW01000044.1, forward strand.
GCACTTGCCCGCCGAAGAGGAAGCCCGACCGCGCGCGCGGCACGGGCGGATAGATGACGGGCGGCGGCGGTGGGAGCGTGGGCTGCTCGTACAACGGGCCGCCGGGTGTGGGCGTGACGATGAAATGCCACACGCTTTCGAGAGTGGGCGTGGCTTCGAGCGTGGGGGTGGAGGTGACGAGCACGATCGATGGCGAAGTCGGCTCCGGCGCGGAGCGGCCGGCGGCGGTGAAGAACAGCCAGAGGAGGATGGCGAACGCGGCCAGCCCGGCAAGCCAGAGGAAGAGATCGGTGAGTTTAGGGGAGCGAGAGGACATTCAATGAACAATGAGACAATGGGGCAAGAAGAGAGGGAGACAAGGAGGCAATGAGCAATCGTAGTAAAATAGCGCTCGACGGACTCAAACTTTCAACTCCAACTCCCGACTCAGGATTTTCCCCACCATGAATTTTGATACCCTCGATACTCGAACTGCGAAGCGCGCGGAAGAGCTTGCCAAGTCGCTGGCGCAATTGAAAGAGAATCCTCGCGTGCGCGATATTCGCGTCATTGTGCCGACTCACGCTTGCCCGGTGTGCAAAGAGATCGCCGGGACGTACTCGAAGGAAAGCGCCCCCGCCCTGCCCCCCGAAGGCTGTTCGTGCCCGCGCGGTTTCGAGGGCCATTACGAGCCGATGCTGACGGTAATCTTTCCGTAGCGATTCGCCTCAACGCTTATCTCGTCAACGGATTTAGCGGATTGAACGAATTCACAGAGCAATCCGTTTCATCCGTTCAATCCGTTGACGATTCTCCCTCGCGCAGTCGCGCAACCAAACTGATCGCCTCTTCCCGTGAAGAGACATCCCCCGCCGCCTGCGCTTCGCGCACGGCTTCGAGCAGTTCGCCCACGCGCGGGCCCTGCGGCACACCGAGCGCCATCACATCGCCGCCGCTGATGAGCGCGGGCGGGCGAACGATTTGCTCCGGTTGTTTGTAATACGCATCGAGCAGAGCCACCACCGTATCCACTCGCGCCGCCCACTCGTCGCGCCCCAATTCGACGCCGCGCGTGCCGAGCAGATCAGCCAACGTCAACAGGCAAACGTCCACACCGGCGGAGGCCACTGCCCTGAAGAATCGGTAAATGGCGCGGCGGGTGACGGCTTCCCCCTGCGACAGAAGCGCGGGGCGCATGTGATGCGCCACGACCGCCGCCACTCGCTCAACTTCATCGCTCGACAACCGCAAGGCGATGGCCCGATCTCTCGCCGCCGCCGCTCCCAAATTTTCGTGCCGCAAGAATCGAACGCGTCCATCGGCCTCGGCGGCGCGCGTTTGCGGTTTGGCGATGTCATGCAGCAGCGCGGCGAGAAAAAGCAAACTGCGCGACGAGCGCCCAACGCTCAATTCCGTTTCGAGATGATCGGCGATCTCGTTGCGATAGCGCCCCACGCGCGCGGCGGCGTAGCCCAGCGCGTACTCGGAGGCGGCGTCAACGTCGTGCGCGCGGCCCAGCACCGCGAGCATATCTTCGAGATAATCGACGACGGCGATGGTGTGCTGCCAAACGTCGTGGATGTGCGGCGCGGATTGAGCGACTCCTTTGAGCGCCGAGAGTTCAGGGACGATGAGGCTGAGCAGTCCGAGCGAGTCCAACGCGCGCAGGGAGGCCGCCGGTTTTCTTCCACCGAGCATGATCATGAATTCATCGCGCACGCGCTCCGGCGACACGTTCGCCAAAAGCGGGGCCGCTTCTCGCGCTGCTTCCCGTGTGCCGCGTTCGATGCGGAAATCGAGCTGCGCGGCGAGCCGCACGGCGCGCAGGGCGCGCAGTGGATCGTCGGCGATGCTGGACGGGCCGCACAGGCGCAGGACCTTGCTTTTGAGATCGGCTTGCCCGCCCATCGGGTCGAGCACGCGCCCATCGAGCGCGATGGCGATGGCGTTGACGGTGAAGTCGCGCGCGGCCAGATCGGTATTGAGGTCGTCGCCGCGCAGTGCGGCGAAGTCGAGATAGAAACGCTGATCGTTTTCGATCACGACAACCCGTCCGGTGCCGCGCGATTCGTCGAGGGGGAAGAAGGCCGCGCCCAAACGGTTGGCCACCGTTCGCGCCATCGAGAGCCCGTCGCCTACAACGGCGAAGTCGAGATCGTGCACGGGGCGATTCAACAGCGCGTCGCGCACCGAGCCGCCCACGAGCCAAACGCGCGCGCCGTCGGGCAGGGCTTGTCGGGCGCGATCAAAGATCGCGGGCAACGCCAGCGGCGGAGTGGAATCGGTGGGGAAGAAGATCACTTGCGCGGGTTCTTTGAGGCGAGAGAGTTTGGCGGCGGCGCGGGCGTCGTCGGCAGTGAGGCCTTTGCCCACCGGTCCCGAGCGGGA
>VGOW01000045.1 GCA_016875735.1 Chloroflexota bacterium
CCACCATCACCGGCTTCTATCTGATCGACTCTCTGCTGGCGGGAAACCTCGTCGCCTGGCGCGACGCCGCCTGGCATATCCTCCTGCCCGCCTTCACCCTCGCCACCTACCCCATCAGCCTGACCTTGCGCATGACGCGCGCGGCGATGGTCGAGACGCTCTCCGAAAAATACATCACGGCCGCGCGCGCGCAGGGACTGCCCGAACACGATGTCCTCTTCCGCTACGCCTTGAAGAACGCCATCATCCCCACCCTCACCGTGCTTGGGCTATCCTTCGCCTATTCGCTCACGGGTGCCTTCCTCATCGAGGTGATCTTCTCCTGGCCCGGGCTGGGAAAGTATGTCACCGACGCCGTCCTCAATGTGGATTTTCCCGTGATCGTTTCCGTCACCTTGATCGTGACTGTGTTCTACGTTTTCATCAACCTGATCGTTGACATCATTCAGGCCGTTCTCGATCCGCGAGTGGCGTTGCGATGACCATTCTTGCCCGCTGGTTTGGCTCGCGTTTCGCGCCCGACTCAATTCCCGCCCGCCTGCGCCATGACCCTCTGGCAATATTCAGTTTTCTCGTCGTGTTGACCCTCATCCTGGCCGCCGCTTTCGCCCCGCTCCTGACTTCCCGCGCCGCCGAAGGACTCGGTGAACCAAACCCCGTCGAGAAATTTGCCCCGCCGTCTGCGGAGCATATCTTCGGCGCAGATCACCTCGGACGCGACCTGTACGCGCGCGTTCTCTTCGGCGGACGCACCTCGCTGGCAATGGGTTTTCTTGTCGTCTTTGTGGCAGTGTTGATCGGCACACCGCTCGGCGCAGTGGCCGGCTATGCCGGCGGCTGGGTGGATGAAATCATTATGCGTGTCACCGATATTGCCCTGGCGTTTCCGCCCCTGTTGCTGGCAATTACTATCGCCGCCGCGTTGGGGCCTAGCTTCACGAACGCCGCGATCGCCATCGCGCTGACTTGGTGGCCCTGGTACACGCGCATCGTCCGCGCCCAGGTGGTGACTTTGCGCGAACGTCCCTTTGTGGAGTCGGCGCGCATCATGGGCGTGAACGGGTTCACCATTATCGTCCGCCATCTTTTGCCGAACGCGCTTTCGCCCGTCATCGTGCAAGCCACGCTCGATCTTGGCTCGGCGATCCTCACCGGCGCGGCCCTGTCGTTTCTTGGGCTGGGCGTTCAACCTCCCACTCCCGATTGGGGGCAACTGGTGAGCACCGGGCGCGTATATTTTCCAGATCGCTGGTGGTATGTCACCTTCCCCGGCCTAGCGATCTTTGCCGCCACCCTGGCCTTCAATCTTCTGGGCGACAGCGTGCAGGACGCCAACACGTGACCCTACCCCTGCTCGAAATCCGCGGCCTGCGCGTTTCATTCTCAACACCAGCGGGCGTCTTTCGCGCCGTGAATGATCTCGATCTGACTCTTGAGCGCGGCGAGATCTTTGGTTTGGTTGGCGAAACGGGTTGCGGCAAAACAGTGACGGCGTTGGCGTTGATGGGACTCATCCCGCCAACGGGGCGCGTGGCTGCCTCCCGTTTGTCGCTGGACGGAGTCGACTTGCTGTCGCCGCGCAACCTGAGCAAAGTGCGCGGGCGGCGGATGGCGATGATCTTTCAGGATCCGGCCGCCTCACTCAACCCGACCTTCACCATCGGGCAACAACTGTCTCACGTGATTCGCCATCACCTTCGATTGGATTCTGCTTCGACCCGTCGGCGGGCAATCGAGCTCTTGAACGATGTCGGCTTGGCGGAGCCTAAGGCCATTCTGCGGGCGTATCCGCATCAGTTATCGGGAGGCATGCAGCAACGGGCGATGATCGCTCTGGCGCTTGCCTCCGGCGCGGATCTGCTCATTGCCGACGAGCCTACCACTGCGCTGGATGTGACCATTCAAGCCCAAATCCTGCGCCTGTTGAAAAGCCTGCGGGATAGACACGGCCTCACCATTCTTCTGATCACGCACGACCTCGGCGTCGTCGCCCAAACCTGCGACCGCGTCGCCGTTCTGTATGCCGGCTGTGTGGCCGAGACCGCGCTCACCGCGCAATTATTCCGCGCGCCGAAACACCCATACACTCATGGTTTGCTTGGGGCGTTGCCCCGCCCCGGCTCGCGCGGCAAATTGCTCTCAGCGATAGAGGGAAGCGTGCCCTCAGGCATAAGCGCCACTGCCGGCTGCCCGTTTGCGGCGCGCTGCCCTTCGGTGATGAATCGCTGTAAGACGGAGCCGCTCCCCCTCAAATCCGTCGCCGACGCTCATGCCGTCGCCTGCCATCTCTATTGAGCCATGCCGTTGCTCGAAGTGCGTTCCCTCGTAAAACAATTCCCCGTGTCTACGGGGTTGTTCTCGCGCAGGTGGGCGCAAGCGGTGGATCATGTTGATCTCACGGTGAACGCAGGCGAAACGATTGGCGTTGTCGGCGAATCGGGGTGCGGCAAAACTACGCTGGTGCGTTGCCTTCTCCGCATCATCGAGCCGACCTCGGGCCAAGTGATCTTTGAAGGCGACGATCTATTGGGACTGGATCAGCCCTCTCTGCGCGCGAAACGGCGCGACATGGCAATCGTCTACCAAAATCCGTACTTGTCTCTCAGCCCGCGCCTGGCCGTCCGCGATCTGATCGGCGAACCCCTCCTCACGCACACTTCCCTGCGCGGGCGCGCGTTGATTGATCGCGTGGTGGAGAATCTGGAGGCGGTTGGACTCTCGGCCGATCATTTGAATAAGCGCGCCCGCGAGTTATCGGGCGGGCAGGCTCAGCGCGTGGCGATTGCGCGCGCGCTCGCCCTGCGGCCAAAGTTGATCGTGCTAGATGAGCCAACCTCTGCCCTCGATGTTTCGGTGCAGGCGCAGGTCTTGAACTTGCTGGTCAAGCTGCGCGCCGAGTTCGGGCTAACGTATCTCTTCATCTCGCACAATCTGGATGTCGTGCAGCATTTGGCTGACCGCATTGCGGTGATGTATCTGGGGCGTATCGTGGAATTTGGCGAGGCGGAGAAACTATTCCGGCGAGCGCATCATCCGTACACGATGGCGCTGCTTGCCTCCACGCCCGAACCTGACCCGGATATCAAAGAGTCATCTGTTGCGCTTGAAGGCTCAGTGCCGAGCCTCCTTGCCCCGCCCTCCGGATGCCATTTTCATCCGCGCTGTCCGTGGGCGCAGGATCGCTGCCGCGCCGAATCGCCGGCCCTGCGTGTGGAAGAAGGGCGGTTGGCGCGATGCCACTTCTTGGTGGAGCGGCTCCCTGCGCTGAAGAATTGACGCGCCGGACGTGTTCGCCTGAGAGACTGTTTCTTAAATGGTTAACCGCCTCGATTTGTCATTCTGAGCGAGCCCCTTTGAGGCGAGCGAAGAATCTCTCTCGTCCTTTTCATGCCAGAACGGAGATTCTTCGGCGCTTCGCGCCTCCGAATGACAGGCGCAGAGGCTTTAAGAAACACTCTCTGAGCGAGATGGAAAGCGCCCAGCGCAGACGGATCTAAACAGTGCGCTGTGTCCCGCAAATCTCGCTTTGACTCTGATCCTATTATTGCTATACTTACGCTCACCGCAAACTGAATCGACCAGAAAGGCAGGTGACTCGCCGCTCAACTCTGTGGCTCATTCCGGGAGGGGGCAGTTTCAATATCACCAATCGACAACCATCCGTGGAGGAGATACTCTGTGAATACCAAGATGTTGCATCATGCTTTGGCCGCGCTGACTCTGGCGAGTTTGCTGTTGGCCGCCTGCGGCACGGGGCCTACCCCCACCCCGCAGACTGTCGAGGTGACCCGCGTCGTCGAGGGCACGCCGGTCGTCGAAACCGTAATCATCACCGCCACGCCCGAGCCGGTGGTGGAGACGGGCGGGCCGATGACCGAAGTGGGTGAAGGCGAAGGCGAAGTGGCAATCGTCGCTTGGGCCGGTTACATCGAGCGCGGCGACACCGACCCGAATTACGACTGGGTGACTCAGTTCGAGGCCGACACCGGCTGCAAGGTGACGGTGAAGACGGCGGCCACATCGGATGAAATGGTGGCGCTGATGAACGAGGGCGGCTTCGATCTTGTGACCGCCTCGGGCGACGCCAGCAACCGGCTGATCGCCGGAGGGCGTGTGCAGGAGGTCAACATCGATCTGATCCCGAGCTACGGCACGGTGGACGAGCGCTTGCAGAACGCGCCGTGGCATACGGTGGACGGCAAGCACTACGGCGTGCCGTACCAATCCGGTTCGAACGTGCTGATGTACAACACCGAAGTGTTCGGCGATGAGCCTCCGACCAGCTGGAGCGTGGTTTTCGAGGAGACGACCCTGCCCGACGGCCAATCCAACAAAGGCCGCGTGCAGGCTTACGACGGCCCGATCTATGTGGCCGACGCGGCCTTGTACCTGGCCTCGGCCAGGCCCGAGTTGGGCATCACAGATCCGTACGCGCTGAACCGCGATCAGTTCAATGCGGCGCTCGATCTTCTGCGCCAACAGCGGGCGTTGGTGGGACGTTACTGGCACGACGCCTTCATTCAGATGGACGACTTTACCAATGAGGGCGTGGCGGCTTCCGGCTCGTGGCCGTTCCAGGCCAACCTCCTGGCTTTCGGCGGCGCGCCCATCGCGTACGTCGTCCCCGAAGAAGGCGCCACCGGCTGGGCCGACACGACGATGATGCATGTCGATGCGCCGCACCCCAACTGCGCGTACAAGTGGATGGAGTGGTCGCTCAATCCCAAACTGCAAGGCGACCTCGCCGCGTGGTTCCAGACGATCCCGGCCGTGCTCGCCGCCTGCGAAGGCAACGCCCTGCTGGGTGAGGGCGGTTGCGAGGCCAACGGCCTGAACAGCTTCGACCAGATCAAGTGGTGGCGGACGCCCACCAGCGACTGCGGCGATGACCGCACCGATTGCGTGCCCTACCACGAGTGGGTCACCAACTACATTGCCGTCATTGGCGGACGGTAAGAGGAGTAGTCAGTCATCAGTAGTCAGTCATCAGTGGCCGCCGTTAGCCACTGATGACTGGCAACTGATCACCGATCACTGTCCACCATTCGCTTTTCATCCACCGTGTCCACTTCATCCACCTCTCTCCCCGCCGTTCGCTTCTCCAACGTCAGCAAACACTTCGGCGACGTGAAGGCCGTTGACAATGTGAGCACAGACATTCTCGACGGCGAATTCTTTTCCATGCTTGGGCCGTCGGGGTCGGGCAAAACCACCTGCCTGCGGCTCATCGCCGGATTCGAGATGCCCACTTCGGGCAGTATTCAACTGCACGGGCAGGAGGTGTCTGGCTTGCCGCCCTACGAGCGCGACGTGAACACTGTGTTCCAAGATTACGCGCTCTTCCCGCACATGAGCGTGGGCGAAAACATTGCCTACGGTCTCATGATCAAAAATGCGCCGAAGGCCGAACGCGAGAAACGCGCCGACGACATGCTGGAGATGGTGCGCCTGCCGGGATTCGCCAAACGCCGCCCCTCCCAACTCTCCGGGGGACAGCGCCAACGGGTAGCCCTCGCCCGCGCCCTCATCAACCGCCCGCGCGTTCTTCTGCTCGACGAGCCGCTGGGCGCGCTCGATCTCAAACTGCGCCAACAAATGCAGATCGAACTCAAAGCCATCCAAAAGCAAGTGGGCATCACCTTCATCTTCGTCACCCACGATCAAGAGGAAGCGCTGACGATGAGCGACCGTATCGCCGTGTTCAATCATGGCCGCATCGAGCAAATCGGCTCCCCGGCGGAAATCTACGAGCATCCACAGACGGCGTTCGTGGCCGGGTTCGTCGGCGTGTCCAATCTGATCACCGGCGAGGCGGCTTCGGCCATCACCGGCTCGCCCGCCACCTTTTCCATCCGCCCCGAAAAGATTCACCTCTGCGAGGCGGGCGCGGCAGTGAGCGACGGCGAATGTTTTGCCGATGGCTGTATTCGCGAAGTAGTGTATCTCGGCGTGAACACTCGATACGCAGTGGCGCTGAACGGCGGCGGCGATCTCACGGTGGTTCAGCAGAATCTCGAAAGCACTTCGATGGATGTGCTGGGCGCGCAGGGGCGCAGTGTCCGCCTCGTGTGGCGGAGAGAGCATAATCGAGTGATCAGTAGTCAGTGATCAGTAGTCAGAGCATGGCAACGACTTCTTCGACTCGGCCCGGCCTTTTGCGGCGGCTGTCCACTTTCCTCTTTCTGCATCCCACGCTGTCGCTGATTCTGCTGTTAGCGCCGCCGCTGTTGTGGCTCGGCGTGATCTATCTCGGCTCACTGTTCGCCCTGCTCGTGCAGAGCTTCTTCCGCCTCGACGACTTCAGCGGCAAAATCGTGCGCGACTTCTCGCTGACAAATTACTTGCAACTCACCAGCCGGGCCAACATCGACATCATCGCCCGCACTGCCGGAATGGCAACGGCGGTCACCCTCGCTTGCGGACTCATCGCCTTTCCCCTCGCCTATTACATCGCCCGTTACGCTGCGCCTCGTGCCAAAGGCTTTCTGTATCTCGCCGTGCTGCTACCGCTCTGGTCGAGCTACTTGGTTCGCGTGTATTCGTGGAAGTTGATTCTGGCGAAGGAAGGCATCATCAGTTGGGTGGTGGAAAAGTTGGGGCTGACCCCTGCGCTCGACGCCATTCTGCAAACGCCGATTATCGGCGGGCCGTCGCTGTCGTTTTCGATGCTGGGCATGTTCTTCGTCTTTGTGTACATCTGGCTGCCGTACATGATCCTGCCCATTCAGGCCGCGCTCGAGCGAATCCCCAAATCGCTGATCGAGGCCGCCGGGGATTTGGGCGCGCGGCCCGGCGAAACCTTTCGCACCGTCATCCTGCCGCTGGCCTTTCCCGGCGTGGTGGCCGGCTCTATTTTCACCTTCTCGCTCACTCTCGGCGATTACATCATTCCCTCCATCATCGGCAATTCAAGTTTTCTCATCGGCGCAGTCGTTCTCGCGCATCAGGGCACGTCGGGCAATGTGCCGCTGGCCGCCGCCTTCACCGTCGTGCCGATGATCATCATGGGCGTTTACCTCTCTATTGCCAAACGATTGGGGGCCTTCGATGCGCTCTAAACCTCGCGACACACAATCGGCCTCGCTCGGCCTCCGCGCCGCCGCCCTCTTTGCCCTGCTCTTTCTGCACATTCCCCTGGCCCTCATTCTGCTTTATACCCTCACGGTGGAGGAAACGGCCTTCACCTTCCCCCTGCCCGGCGTCACCACAAAATGGTTTCCCGAAACGTGGTCGAGGTTCGTCGGTGAGTGCGCGCCGCCCATCGTCAGCAGTGTGCTGTCCGAAGAGTGCCGCACCGATCTGTGGAACGCGCTGACGCTCTCGCTGACCGTCGCCACCATCGCCACCGCCATCGCGCTGGTGCTGGGCACGCTTACCGCGCTGGCCGTGAGCGGCAGCAAATTCTTTGGCCGCGAAACCATTTCCTTTCTTGTCGTCCTGCCCATCGCCCTGCCGGGCATCGTCACCGGCATCGCCCTCCGCTCCACGTTGGGGCTGTTGGACATCCCTTTCAGCTTTTGGACCATCGTGATCGGCCACGCCACCTTCTGCATCGTCACCGTGTACAACAACGTCATCGCCCGATTGCGCCGCACCAGCGGCTCGCTCATCGAAGCCTCGATGGATTTGGGCGCGAACACCTTCCAAACTTTTCGCCACGTTGTTTTGCCCAACGTGGCCACGGCCCTGCTCGCCGGAGGCATGTTGGCCTTTGCCCTTTCGTTCGACGAGGTGATCGTGACGGCGTTTACCGCCGGGCAGCAAAACACCCTGCCGATCTGGATCTTCTCGCAATTGGTGCGGCCCCGCGACCGGCCCGTCACCAACGTGGTGGCCGTCTTCGTCATCGCCATCACCACCATCCCCATCCTGCTGGCGCACCGGCTCACTTCGCGGGATCAACTTTGACTCAGCGGCGAGGGATACAGTAAAATCCAAAGCAGATGCCGCCCAAACGATTGCCCGCCGTCACCATTTACACCGACGGCGGCTGTGATCCAAACCCCGGCCCCGGCGGATGGGCGGCGGTGTGCAAGCGGGGCCAACGGTCGTGGGAGTTGAGCGGTTCCCAACCCGAGACGACCAACAATCAAATGGAATTGATGGCGGTGTTGAGGGCCGTCGAGTCGCTCGAAGAGTCCAGCGCCATCGCCCTCTTCACCGACAGCCAGTTGGCCATCGGCTGGCTGAGTGAGGGCTGGAAACGACGCGACCCTGAGTGCCGCGTTCTGTGCGAGCGAATCGAGCGAGCGACTGCGCGCGGCGGGCACACCCTGAAATTGCAAAAAGTAGCCGGACACACCGGCGACACGTTGAACGAGCGGGCGCATCGCTTGGCGCAATCCGCAATCCGAAATCAACAATCAAAAATCTGAAGGAGGCTTCTATGCCCAACGGTTACGCCGGAAGAATACTGCACGTCGATCTCACCAAAGGCAAACTCAAAGTTGAAAGCCCGTCCGAAAAGTTTTATCGGAAGTATCTCGGCGGCTCGGCGATGGGAATGCACTACATTCTCAAAGAAATGAAACCCGGCGCTGACCCGCTGGGCCCCGACAACGTGCTCACGCTGATGCTCTCGGCGCTCACCGGCACGCCCATCTCCGGCAACAGCCGCATGTCGGCCAACGCCAAATCGCCGCTGGTCGATGGCATCGGCGATTCGCAGTGCGGCGGCTTCTTCCCCGCCGAGATGAAGTTCGCCGGGTTCGACGGCCTCGTGGTCACGGGCAAGTCGGCCAAGCCCGTGTATCTCTGGCTGAACGACGGCAAAGCCGAACTGCGCGACGCCTCGCATTTGTGGGGCAAGACCACATCCGAAGTGGATGACATGCTCAAGAAAGAATTGGGCGACGACAAGATTCAAGTGGCCCAGTGTGGCCCGGCGGGCGAAAAACTTTCGCGGTTGGCGGCCATCATCAACATGGCAAACCGCGCCAACGGGCGCACCGGCATGGGCGCGGTGATGGGCAGCAAGAATCTCAAAGCGGTGGTCGCGCGCGGATCGTCGAAGCGGCTGGCGCTCGCCGACGCCAAAGCGGTGAACGAGTTGGCGAAGAACGGCGCGGCCAGCCTCGACGGCAACGGCGACGTGGCCGGGCTGAAGGCGCACGGCACGGCCTCCGTCGTCTCCTTCCAAAACTCGATGGGCACACTGCCGACGCGCAATTACAACGAGGGCCAGTTCGAGGGCTTCGAGCCGATCTCCGGCGAAGTGATGACTGAGACGATCCTCAAAGAGCGCGACACGTGCTATGCCTGCACGGTGAATTGCAAGCGTGTGGTGGAGACGGAGTTCAATGGGCGCAAGGTGGCGCCGCGCTCCGGCGGCCCCGAATACGAAACGCTCTCGACGTTCGGCTCATACTGCGGCGTGAGCAATTTGGGCGCGGTGGCATACGCGAATCAGATCTGCAACGAATACGGCCTCGACACCATCGGCGCGGGCGCGACGATAGCGTGGGCGATGGACTGTTTCGAGAACGGGCTGCTCGCCGAGAGCGAAGTCGGCTTCCCGCTCAAGTTTGGCGACGCCGAGGCGATGGTGCGGGCCGCGGAGGCGCTCGCCAAACGCGAAGGCTTCGGCGACGTGCTGGCCGAAGGGTCGCGCAAAGCGGCGGATCGACTCGGCAAGGGCCACGAATATCTGATCACCGTCAAAGGCGCCGAGGCTCCGGCGCACATGCCGCAGGCCAAACGCAGTTTGGGATTGATCTACGCTGTGTTGCCCTTTGGCGCAGATCACCAATCGTCGGAGCACGACCCGATGATCGAGGAAGGCATGGCGGGCGATCTGTATTTGGGCCGCCTCCAGATGCTGGGCTTCGATCACACCCTCGCTCCCCGCTCGCTCGACGACGACAAAGTGCGCTTCGCCATGAAGACACAACACTTTTATTCGTTCCTCGACTCGGCAGACTTGTGCCAGTTTGTGTGGGGCCCGGCGTGGACTCTGTACGGTCCGGCGGAGACGGTGGAAGTGGTGAAGAGCGTGACCGGCTGGAAGGACTTCACGCTCGATGAATTGATGGCCGTGGGCGAACGGCGGCTCAACATGCTCCGCGCCTTCAACGCGCGCGAGGGCATCAATCGCAAAGCCGACGCTCTGCCTGCGAAGTTTTACAAAGCCCTGCAGGGCGCTGGCCCCACCGCCGGGGTTGCATTGACGGTGGAGGAGATGAGCCGCGCGCTCGATGCGTATTACGAAATGTCAGGCTGGGACAAGCAATCGGGCAACCCGACTCCGGCAACACTCAAACGACTCGATCTCGGCTGGGTGCTTGGCAAACCAGCGGCAAAGAAGAAGGCCGCGCCGAAGAAGAAAGCGGCGGTGAAGAAGAAAGCCGTTGCGAAGAAAGCCGCGCCGAAGAAAAAGGTGGTGGTGAAGAAAGCGGCCGCAAAGAAGAAGGTGATTGTCAAGCGCAAGAAATGATTTGGCAGTAAACTATACAGGCATATCATCCTTGCGGAGGAAAAGCCATGACAACTCAAGACGAAACCCCAATGCCCCCACCCACCGTGCCAGCGCCTGAGCCCATGCCGCCTCCTGCGCCCCCCGCTCCCGCGCCAGCCAAGAAGGCCGCGCCGAAAAAGAAGCCCGCGGCCAAGAAGAAGGCTGTGACCAAAGCGAAGAAGGCGGCAAAGAAGCCGGCGCCGAAGAAGAAAGCGGCGGGGAAGCGGAAGAAGTAGCGGTTAGCGATCAGTCATTGGCGATTAGCGGTCAGCGGAAAGAAGGCTGGCCGCTGATCGCTTAAGCGCGCATCGCTAGCGCGGCGATGAGGTAAAATACGCCGACCCAAGAAAGAACATCCTATGTCCGATACCGCCCTCAAACACGTCGAACACCTCACCAACACCATCGGCCCGCGCGGCAGCGCCACCCCCGAAGAAAAGAAGGCGCACGAATACTGCAAACAAGTTCTCGAAGGACTCGGTTACGAGGCGCACTGGGAAGAATTTTATTCGCCCGTCTCCGGCTGGCATCCATTCGCGCTGGCGTTGGGGCTGGTGACTCTGGCCGACGTTCTTTTCGTCGCGCTGAGGCAAACGCCCAACGCGCAAATGGGCGCGGCGGCGGCGGCGCTCATCGGCCTGTTCGCCGTCGTGTCGTTCTTCCTCCAAATCACGCACCGCGAGAATCCTCTGCGATGGTTTCTGCCGATGGCCAAGAGTCAAAACGTGTGGGCCGCCGCAAAGCCGCGCGGCGAAGTGAAACGGCGCATTGTCGTCGTCGGCCACGTGGACACGCACCGCACCGCGCTGGCCATGCAATCGCCCGCCCTGTGGCAAGTCTTTCAGATTCTCACCACAGCCTCGAGCGTGATCAACATCGCCCTCGTCGGCCTCTTCATTTATGGCATCGTCAGCCCCGAACCCATCCTGCGCGTCATTGCCATGTATCTCGGCCTCGTGCTGATCGTCGGCTTGGTCTTCACCCTTCAGCCTGATTTCACCCCGTTCGTCAAAGGCGGCAACGACAACGCCACCGGCGCGGCGGCAGTGCTGGCGCTGGCCGAACGACTCAAACGCGAGCCGCTGACGAACACCGAAGTATTTTTAGTGAACACCGGCTGTGAGGAAGTCCATCACTACGGCATGGCCGATTGGATCAAACGCCACGCCGCCGACGCGCGGGACGCCGACTATCTCGTGCTCGACAACATCGGCGGAAAGAACTCTCAACTCAATTACGTCACCGAAGAGTCGATACTCCTTCCATACAAGTCCGACCCCAAACTCGTCCAAATCGCCGAAACCGTCGCCAAAGAAGACGCCGAACTCGCCGCTCAACCTTTTGTCTATCGGGGGTTGGATTCGGAGCTATCCACCTGCGCTCACTTAGGGCAACGGACGCTCGGCCTGCTCAACTTCGATCCCAAAACGAAAATGCCGCCCCACTTCCACACCGCACACGACGACTTCGACAACGTGGACCCGGCGCTGCTCGACCAATCGGAGCGGTTCGCTTGGGCCATCATGCAGAAAATCGATTCGTAGTTCGGGCCGTTTCCAAAGTAGATTGCGCACAGACACTTCGTGTCTGCGTTTAATCCGTCACCGATCCTCGCCGACATGGTACGGGATTTCAGTGATGACGACATCCTTCAACCCCAGCAAACCCAACCTCAACAGAAACGCTGTTTGCATGTGCAACAAGTTGTGCCACGCGCGAGCCGGGACAAATTCCGGCACGACTACCGTGAGCACCTCGCTCGTTTGGCGCTGAGCCGCAATGCACCGAATGTATTCGAGCAGAGGCTCGTGCAAAAGCCGATACGGAGACTGAACAACTTGCAGACGGACGCCGTCGCCCCACTTCTGCCATTTGTTCTGGATCCGTTGTTCGTCATTGGGATCGATGGCCACATGCACAGCAGTCACATCATCGGACACCGAGCGGGCGTAGTGCAAGGCTCGCATCGTGCCGCGATGCACGCCGCTCACCGGCACAATGACTCGGTGGCGGCGGATGCGCGCCGGAGCGCCGTACGAGTCGAGTGAGAGGTCGGCGGCCAAATCCTTGTAATGGTGGTGGATGCGATAGAAAACGAAGACGAGAGCCGGGATCAACAGAACGACGATCCAGGCGCCGTGGGCAAACTTGGTGACGGCGAACACGATCATCACCACAAAGGTCGCCGCCGCGCCGAAACTATTGATCACCAACTTGATCCGCCACCTGGGGTCGTAGCGCAGCATCGATCCCAACTGCTGAATTTCTTCGCCGGGCTTGAGTTTGCTGCTCTTCCACCAGCGCACGGCCATGCCTGTCTGCGAGATGGTGAAGGAGAGGAATACGCCGATGGCATAGAGCGGGATGAGGGCCGTGGTGCGCGCGCCGAAAACGATGATGAGCAGTGAAGCAAAGCCCGCCAGCGTGACGATACCGTAAGTGAACACCAACCGACTGCCGCGATACGTCAGCTGCTTGGGCAAGAATCCGTCTCCGGCCTGCAAGGCGCCGAGGCGGGGAAAGTCGGCGTAAGCAGTGTTGGCGGCCATGATCAGAATCAGGGTTGTCGCGCCGAGCAGAATCAAGTACATCGGATGATCGAGGCCGTACAGAGTCCGCGCGATTTGCGAGAAGATGGTCTCGGTTTCCGACGCCGACGCGCCCGTGTGCCGCGCCAGGAACGTCATCCCGAAAAACATCACTGACAGGATCGTGCTCATCCAAATCAAAGTGATTCCGGCGTTCCGGCTGCTCGGCTCTTTGAACGCGGTGATGCCGTTACTGATGGCCTCCACGCCAGTGAGCGCGGTGCATCCGCTGGAGAACGCCCTGAGGATCAAGAACAGACTCAGCGCCTGAGTCGTTTCGTATTTCATCACCTCAACACCGGTGACCGCGCCGAGGGTGCCGGTGAAATAGCGAAAGAAGCCGAAGCCTATGGTGAACAGAGTCACGATCAAAAAGAAGTACGTGGGAATGGAAAACGTCATCCCGGATTCTTTGACGCCGCGCAGGTTGACGAGAGTCATGAACAGGATGATGCCCAGCGCGATCCACACGCGCCACGGATACAACTCCGGGAAGGCGGAAGTGATCTGCGCCACGCCGGAGGAGATGGACACGGCGACGGTGAGGATGTAATCGGTGAGCAGGGCCGCTCCGGCCGTTTGCGCGGGGGCTTCGCCCAAATTGTCGCGGGCAACGATGTACGCGCCGCCGCCGTTGGGGTAAGCGTGAATGGTCTGCTCATATGAAATGGTGACGATGGCTAACAGGGTGATAATGCCAATGGCTACCGGCAGTGAGAAGGCCAGCGCGCCTGTGCCGGCCATGAACAGCACAATGATGATCTCGTCGGTGGCGTAGGCGGTAGAAGAGAGCGCATCGGAGGCAAACACGGCCAAGCCGATGGCCTTGCCGATAGTTTGGTGCGGCGCATCGGCGGTGTGCAGCCGCGGGCCGATGAGCAGTTGCTTGAATGATTCGAGCAGGGGTTGTTTTGCGGTGGTGGTCGCCATAGATTTCCTTTTTGTTTCCGAAGACGATGAGGCTAGCCGAATCGGTATTGCCAGAAACCGATCAGGCCATATTCCACAAGCACGGAGAGCGCCATGAGGAGAGTGTATGAAGACGGCCCGGCTATTTTGTGGATGAGAATCTGCAACCCGGTGAAGGCGGCAAAGATGATGAATGGGACCGACGCGGTGAGGGCGTTGTGGCCGAGAGGCAGACCCGGATAGAAGCCGGTGAGGACACCCACCGGCTCGTCGAAATGGGCCATGAGCCGTTGGCTCAATGGCCTGCGCCGCACTCCCCAGCGAGCGATCTGCTGTTCGCTGTGGCAAACGATGAGATCGCTGTTCCGGCGCACGGCGCGCGCGGCTGTGATCCAATCCGCGCCGACTTCGAGTCTGATCTGCGCGCGCACGCAAGCATCGCGGGCCAGCGCGGCGATGGCGGCGAGCCTCCGGCGGGCGCGCGGTTCGCCGCTGGGACTGTGGCAAACGCCCAGCAGCAACAGCGGCAGATCGTTTCTCGAAGCCATGGCCCAAAGTTGTCGCGCGAGTCGCGACTCATCGGTGTCGGCATCGGGGATGAGAACGACAAGGCGGCGAACCGTGGGCGCGAATCGGGTGGCGGCGAAGAGGGGTTTGGCGACGAGAGGCAGTGGCTCTTGTCGTTCAACGGCAGAGTCCGCGCCCAATGCAGATGGCGGCGCGGATTTGGAAACGGTTCGGGCGCTCACGAGTCGACTCCTTGCGAATCAACTCTACGCCTTCCGAATAAAACAGGCAGAAAGAATCAGGCCAAACGCATAAAGGACAAATAAAACGACGCCCGAAAGGGGGCGTCATTGGCCGGGCGACGGGGTGAGCGGGATCACTCGTCGGCGGCGAAGCGGTAGCCGACGCCCGGCTCGGTGAGGAGACAGCGGGGCTGATGCGGATCGTCTTCGAGCTTTTTGCGGAGTTGGCGCATGTACACTCGAAGGTACTCGACTTGATCGACCTCTGCCGGATCCCAAACGTGGGCGAGGATGGTTTGATGGGTGAGGACGCGCCCGGCGTTGGCGGCGAGGTAGGCCAGCAATCTGAATTCAGTGGCGGTGAGTTTTGTTTCGAGGCCTTTGCGGGTGACGATGTGATTGGCGAGATCGATCACGAGGTCGCCCGATTTGACAACGGTGGTTTGCGCGCTGCCCTGCCTCTGCGCGGTGTGCCGCAGGGCCACTCGCAAGCGGGCCAGCAGTTCCTCCGCGCCGAAAGGTTTGGTGAGGTAATCATCGGCGCCGCGATCGAGGGCGGCCACTTTGTCGCGCTCGGTGCCGCGCGCCGAGAGGATGATGATCGGAGTCAGTGTCCACTCGCGCAGACGGGCGCACACTTCGACGCCGTCGAGATCGGGCAAACCGAGATCGAGGATGATCACATCGGGCGGGTTGGCGGCGGCCAGCGCCAATCCCTCTTCGCCGCGGCTGGCCGTCGTCACGCGGAAATGTTTTTCGGCGAGGATGGCGCGCAGGGCGCGGAGTATTTGCGGTTCGTCGTCGATGACGAGGATGTGAGGCTGGGGCGTCATTCAGTCTCGGTTTCCATCGGCAGGGCCGGAGGCGGCGCCCCATCGAGTGTGAGCGGAAGGGTGAAGTTAAAAGCAAAACGTCCGGGAAGGTTTTCCGCCCAAATGCGCCCGCCGTGCGCTTCCACAATTCCTTTACAGATCGACAGCCCAAGCCCCGTGCCGGTAACGCGATCCGCCGCTGTGACTCGATAGAATTTGTCGAAGATGCGTTCGAGGTGTTCGGGAGGGACGTGCGGCCCTTCGTTGCTCACTTGCACCACGAGCGTGCTCTCGTCTTGCGCGCGAGCGCGAATGCAAATCGTGGTCGCAGGCGGCGCATATTTGAGGCTGTTGCTGATCAAATTGGCAAACACTTGCTCCATCTGCACGTAATCTGCTGGCACGAGCGGCAGGGTGTCGGGCGCGTCGATGTCGAACTGATGCCGCTGATCGCGCACGCGGGCCACCACACCGCTGATGATCTCGCCGAGGATGTTCCATTCGCGATTCGGTTTGAGCGCGCCCGATTCGATGCGCGACATATCGAGCAGATTGCCGACCAGCCGATTCATCAGATCGACCTCTTCATCGACGGCGGCCAGCAACTCATCCCGCGCTTTCGATTCCCACGAGACATCGCCGCTGCGCAAACTCGTGGCGGCGGCTTTGATCGTCGCCAGCGGCGTGCGCAGTTCGTGAGACACCGACGACAACAGCGCCGTTTTCAATCGATCACTTTCTCCCAAAACTTCGGCGCGCGTTTCGGCCTGCGCCAGCGCCACACGCTCTGCCGCCAACGCGGCTTGATTGGCCGCCGTGCGCAACAGACGCTCGTCGGGCGGGGTTAATGGGCGAGTCTGCCACAAACGGATTTCGCCCATTGGCCCGCGCGGAGTCGCCAACGGCACCACGTGATCCGGGCCGGCGGAGGGGGGCAACTCGGCGGGGGCGCGGCGAATAGCGGGCGGGGTGCCCGAGTCCGATTGGATCACAATTTCGACCGAGGCCGGGCGCAGAATATCGTGCAGATGATCGGCCAGCGCGTGAGCGATGTCGGTTTCGGTGCGCAGGCCGGCCAGCGAGGTGGTGAGGGTGTAGAGGTAAGTTGCTTCGCGCTCGCGCGCTTCGGCAAGGGCGCGGCTCGATTGCGCGCGCCCCACGAGTTGGCTGATGGCGAGGGCCATGACGAAGAAGACGATGAGCACAAGGACATCTTGAGTGCGATGGACGCCGAAAGTATAGAAAGGGGAAATGAAAAAAAAGTTGAAAGAGAGAAAGGCGAAAATGGCGGCGGCCAACCCGGGACCCAGCCCCCACATGGCGCTGACGCCAACAGGCAAAAGATAGAAGAGGGCGATGATCGGCGTGCCCAGAGAATCGCGGAGCAAATGCAATACGCCGGTGGTGACGGCGATGGCGACAATGGCCGAGGCATAGAACAGGCCGGAAGACAGATGAAGGCGGGTGAGCATGGCAGGACGGAGCGGCGCGTCAAGCATCATAAAACCGAATGATGGCGCGGTCAAATGTTTCAAGGCTAGACCGACGCGGTTTGGGAAACCGCGTTGGTCTCTGGGCTGACCCCGTTTGGCATTATTGCCGCTTGCGAGTAGAATCTCCGCATCCGTGAATCGGGCGGCGCCGCGCAACAGCCCGCCTTCAACCGAGCATGACATCTTGAGATTGACCCTCTTTGGCAGCCCTTTTGTGCACCGCGACTTCGCGCGCAAAAAGTGGACTACCGGCGATGCTTGAGTTTCCGCGCGCCGCCATTCACAAGGCGGCCTCCCCTTTCGCTCGTCTCTTGATCGGTTCAATCCAATAACGCAGGCATCAAACCGCAAAGAGCGCGAAGGGCGCAGAGTCATCCCCCGACTCTGTGTCTCCGTGTTCAGCCATGAAACAAGGAGCGCAATCATGAATAGAACTTACTCCAAGACCCGGGCCGCTTTCAAGCACGCCAACGAAGTCACGCCGCTCGGAGTCAATTCCAACTTTCGCTACGCCGGTGAAGACACGATGGTGATCGAGCGCGGCGAAGGGCCGTACGTGTGGGACATGGACGGCAACCGCTACATTGACTATCGCCTCGCCTATGGCCCGGTCATTCTCGGCCACGGCGACAAACGGGTGAGCGACCGGATCATTCAACAATTGGGGCGCGGCAATTTGTACGCGCACACCCATCCGCTGGAGATCGAAGTGGCCGAGCGCATCGTGCGCCTGTGCCCCGGCGTGGATAAAGTGCGCCTCTCCAATTCGGGCACCGAGGCCACCATGCACGCGGCGCGACTCGCCCGCGCTTACACCAACCGCGATGCCATCATCAAATTCGAGGGCGCGTATCACGGCAACCACGATTACGTGTTGTGGTCAACGGCCAACATGCCCATCGGGTCGGGCGGCTCGCCGCGCAGTCCGGTGGCGGTGGCCCAATCGTCGGGCATCCCATACGAGATTCGGGGAATGGTATACGTCGCCCGCTTCAACGATTTCGAGGGGATGGAGCGATTGGTGAAAGACAAAGGCGGCGAAGCGGCGGCGATGGTCATCGAGCCGATGATGGGCAACGCCGCCTGCCTGATGCCCGAACCCGGATACCTCGAGTACCTCCGCAAGTTGTGCGACGACTTCGGTATCCTGCTCGTCTTCGACGAAGTGAAAACGGGATTCCGAATCGCCAACGGCGGCGCGACCGAGCACTTTGGAGTGAAGGCCGATCTATACACCTTCGCCAAAGCGTTGGGGAACGGTTACCCGGTGGCGGCCATCGGCGGGCGGAAAGAGGTGATGGACACCATCGCCTTCGGGCAGGTGGTGCACGGCGGCACGTACTGCGGCAACGCGGTGGGCACGGCGGCGGCAGTGGCGGTGCTCGAAGCGTTGGAAAAGGAAAACGTGCTGGCGAACATGGCCGGGCGAGGCAAACGGTTGATGAAGGGCATCGACGACATCCTCACCGAACACGGCCTGCCGCATTTCATGAGCGGCCACCCCAACATGTTCGGCCTGATGTTCGAGCCGAAGACCGAGAAGCCCAAAGAGTTCCGCGATGTGATCAAAGGCAACTTCCGCATGTTCGATTTGTTCGGCAGCTATCTGCGCGATATGGGGGTGGATGTGGAGGGCGACTTCCGCGAGCCGTGGTTTATGAGCGACGCCCACACCGACTCGGTGATCGACGAAACGTTGAACATCGTCAACGACGCGGCGAAGTTGGTGAAGCAGAATTATGTGCCGTAGAGGAAGTGATTAGCGCTCAGCACTCAGCGATTAGCGGTCAGTCGAAAGGCTGGCCGCTTTTTCGTCAACGGGTTGAACGGATTCAGCGGATTCTGGAATCCGATTCAAAATACGTTCAATTCGCTAAATCCGCTGACGGTTGACTCGCTTGCTTTTGGAGGAACTCGACGAGCAGTGTGTTGAATCGCTCCGGCTGGTCTATCGGCGTGCCGTGCCCGGAGTCTTCGACGATGGCGAGTTCGGCGTTGGGGATGCCGCGGTGCAGATCGCGTTTGCACGACATCGGCACCGTGCGATCTCGATCACCGGCGACGATGAGGGTGGGGCAAGCAATTCGGCTGAGTTCGCGGATCGTGTTGAATTGGGCGACGGCTCCCAACACGGCGCGATACGTCTGTTTGTCGGGGTTGTTGGCGATGAAGCGCGCGGTGGCAACGCGGCGCAGCTCGGCTTGTTCTGCTTTGGGGAACATGCTGGCGACAATCGGCGTGACGACATCTTTCATCGCGCCGAACCGCAAGGCCCACAGCCGCTGGAGCAAACGCCAAATGCCGCCCACTCCCGCGGGCCGAATTTTGGCGAAGGTGTTGACGAGGGTCAGTGAGAGCGCGCGCGCCGGATGAGCGAGCGCCATTTGCTGGGCCATGCATCCGCCCATCGAGAGGCCAACCACATGCGCCGACTCGATGCGCAAATCGTCGAGCAGGGCGACGACTTCATCGGTCATTTGCGGAATGGAGTACGGGCCGGGCGGCTTGGGGCTGAGGCCGTGCCCCCGCGCATCGGGGGCGAGGACTCGGTAGTGGGGCGCAAGCGCCGGGAACTGCAATCCCCAATCGTCGCCGCACGACCCCATGCCGTGCAGAAGCAAAACGGTTTCAGATTTTTCGGGGGAGTGGAGAGAGTAGTGCAGTTTCATAAACTCCAAACTCCAAATCTCAAACTTCAAACTTTGGGAGTTTGAAGTTTGAGTTTGGGAGTTTCATTCATATTTTTCTTTGAGTTCTGCGCTGGGCACCACAATTTGGCCGTCGGCGGGATCGCCCACGAGCGTGATTTCGCTGGGCCGGGTGTGAGCAAAATAGGCGGTGAGGGCCGAAGCGAGAGCGTCGAGCTCATCGTGGGTGCGCAGGCCGCGCAATTGCAGTGTGCCCTGCAACAGATGATGGCGCGTGATCTCTTCGAGCACTTCGACGGCGTCCACGATATTCACGCCTTCATCGCGCAAAAGCAGCTGCCGCTGAAGGCGGCCTTCGAGCGTGTCTTTGCGATACGGCACGCGGCCAAGCCGCACGGTGAACGTGGCGTGCGGATGCACTTCGAAGAACTGGCGCGGCGAGTCGGAGGGGAAGGCAGTGAACCCGGCCTCGCGCAGTTGATCGTAGAGCGCCCACCCGGCCTGCATCCATTTTGGGGCGACCAGTGTTTCGGTGGGCGTGCGGTAAAGGTTGATGCCGCGCGATTTCAATTCGTATTCGCACACCCGGTATTGCGCATACGTGGTTTTGTTCGGCGGGAGTCCGAGTTCGGCGCGTTTGGCCGGATCGCTCAACAACCCTTTGTTGGGCATCAGCGGCGCATCCACCGCGCACACAATATCGGCGTGCGGCGCAATGGCCTCGAGCAAATCATCGGCGTGGCCGCACCCTTCGGCGATGATGTTCAGTTTTCCGTCGAGGAGAGCATAGTTGAGTGGGCGGCGTCCCGCAGTGGGATCGATTCCGAGATAGATCATGGAGCGGCCTTTGCGAGAGAAGTATACACTCCCTCGCTGTTGAGCGCATTTTGTCAGCGGCGGCAACCTGATCTATACTTACCCCCAACCCGAGCCTCATGAATCTTCTTCACGAACTCAGCTGCGCCAACTGCGGCGCGCCCATTCGGGTGATGGCGATGCGCGGATCGATGGTGACCTGCGACATCTGCCACGCCTCCTTTCGCATCCCGGTGACGCCGACTCCGGAACCCGATCTCGGCGATCTGCTCCTCGGCGCCGACTTCCGCGACCCGGACATTCCCGGCTGGGTGCTTCTCCAACGCAACCAAATCGAATTCCGCCCCGGCGCTCCCGCCGAACTGTGGGCCACCTTCCCTCTCTCCAATCGCATTCATCCCCTTCTGCGCACGCCCGGCCCCTTCGACGACTTCGACATCTCCGCCACCATCCGTTTCATCAAAGGATCGTACGAGCATGTGAGCGCCGGATTCGAACTGCGCGCCGGAGACGAAGGCGATTACGTCGTGCGCATTTCGGCGCAAGGGACATATAGTATTGGCTGGCACACCAAAACGGAATGGGGCGGCTTCATCGTCAACTGGACGGATCACCCCTCACTGCGAAAAAGAATGGGCGAGCCTAATCGCGTCCGCGTGATCATGCGCGGCGATCAAGTGCGTCTCTACCTCAACGGCTTCCTCTGCGCCTCCATCCACGACTCTCGTTTCCGCGCCGGCTTCATCCGCCTCGTGCTCTCCCCCTCGCCCACCACCGAGCTCACCGCCGCCTTTTCCGATCTGCAATTGCGCGAAGTGAAGTAGAAGAGTATCAAATCAGCCCCAGCTCACGCCCGCGCAGAGCAGCCTGCGTGCGATCGCGCGCGCCGATTTTTTGCAGAAGCCCAAGGTCAACAGAGTCACAAGCAGGGCGGCTTGAATGGCAAAATAGAAGATCGCGCGCCGTTCGGCGTGGAGGCGGTTGAAGAAAAAGGCGTGGAGCAGGCAGAAGGCCGCACACAAGGCGGCGGCCAGCCGCAAGCCCCAATGGGGCAAGCCCAATGCGCCGACGACGCACATGACGGTGGCCGCCACGTGCGTCGCCGCTTCCATTCCGCGCGAGGAGCGCACAGTGATCATCGTGAGCATTGTACTGCTAATCGCAGGCTTCGCGCCAAGCGAAACTTATGAGGCCAGCGGAGTTTCGGCGGGCGAAGCGCAGAAGGAAGACCGGCGCCAGCCACGCCGCCAACGGCATCGCCGTTTGCAACTGCGTGAAAGGCAGCAGCGCCGCGCCCAGAATCAGCCAGAGCCAAGAGAGGCGATCAGTAACAGTGAAAGACGGTGAAGCGTTCATAGTGACCTCCGCAATGAAAGTGTTGCGCGCACAATACCAGCCTCCGGGTCATGTGCGATAGTGCGGGAGGTCATACGCCGGGTCATAAGTTTTGGGCGCATATCTCACTCGCCCGTTTCGCAAGAATGGCTATAATCTTCGTGTGCCCGCGCCCACCCTCTTCGACAACCTCCCCGCCTCCCTCTTCGCCCCGCTCGCCGCGCCGGAGGCGCAGGCGCACGCCCGCATCCTCTCTGACCTCTACGCCGAGTCGCGGCGTTGCCCGCACCCGCTCACGCTCGACATCGCCCTCGACATCATCATCAGCCACACCATCGCCCCGCACACCGCCGACGCCCCCCTGCCGCAAGCGCGCGAGACTTTGCGATACCTCGAAACGTGCGGCTGGCTGAGAACCGAAACCCAGCCCGACTTCACCACCGCCTGCCTGCTCACCCCGCATGCCTTCCAAATCCTGCAATCGCTCAGCCTCGACTCGCCTTCGATACTCGAACTGCTCATCGCCATTCACGATCTGCTCAAAGCCGCGCTGCTCGACGTTGACAACGACCACCGGCTCCGCGAAGCGGCGCGGCTGGCCTTTCAACTTCACAACCGGCTGAAAGAACTGCAACACAACAGCGCGACCCTCTCAGCGATTGAAGACACGACCCGACTCCGCTCTGCCGTGATAGACGCCGCCGCCAAATTAGAAACGCGCGGCCACCCCCCGGCCCGATACATCCGCGAAACGATCCAATCCCTCGACCGCCTCCTCGACGACATCACCGCGAGGCAAACCCGCCTCGCCGCCGCAACCGATCACCCACCCGCCTCTGCCACCCAACTCGCCGCCATCATCACCCGCCTCGCCGCCTCCGACAAAAAGACTTTCGCCAAACACGCCGAGCCGCTCATCCACCTCTATTGCCAAACTTCAACACAAACTCCAAACTTCAAACTCCAAACTCCA
This sequence comes from Chloroflexota bacterium, assembly GCA_016875735.1. Lineage (GTDB taxonomy): Bacteria > Chloroflexota > Anaerolineae > Anaerolineales > VGOW01 > VGOW01. Next base: position 22,777 of record VGOW01000045.1, read on the forward strand.
AATATCCAAGCGCCCAACCACCTAACCACCCAACTACCCAACCACTCAACTGCCCAACCACCCTCCGATTCCGAAATCGAATCGGCCCGCCGCGAGATCGCCCGCCAACTTCGCCGCCCCATCACCCGCGACCGAGTCCGCCGCGCCGCCGACTCCATTCTGCGCCGCCGCCCCGAAGCCCGCGCCGCCGATCTCATCGCCGCCGATGTCGCCGACTTGCCCCTGCTCGCGCAATTGCGAATTCACGGCGACGGCTCGCTCGGCTATCGCATCGAAGACGGCGCATGGATCGAACTGAACGGACTCGGCTTCCGCGACTTCGTGATGACGAATCTGAATTACACGCCGCCGCCCGTCGATCTCCCTCCCATCCCGGCAGAAGACCCCGACATCCAAACTCCAACTCAAACTTCTTAGCCCATGCTCACCCTCGCCGACCTCTCGCCCGATGAAAAGACTCTCTTCGACGAGGCGCTCCAGCGCCTTCTCGCCGATGGGTTGATTTGGCGCGAACACGAACCCGACCGCCGCGCCTACAACACCCTCACCCGTTGGCGCGAACTGGCCGCCGGGCAATTGAGCCGCAAGGGCTGGGAACTTCATCATCACGATTCACTGCAAGCCTTTCACTTGATCCACTCCAAAGGCAAACACCGCCGCAAATTGGATCGCAACACAACCCTCGGCCTGCTCGTCCTCCGATTGCTGTATTCGGAAGTCCCGCCGTCTTTTCATCCCCACCCCATCATCGCCGTTCATGGCATCGCCCAACGGTGCGCCGCCCTCTTGCCCGAAGACAAACCCATCAACCTCAACGATGCGCTCCCCGTTCTGCAATCGCTCAAACTCATCCGCGCCGCGGGCGGCAAAACCCTGCGCCCCACCGACAGCGATCAACTCATCGAACTCCTGCCCACCCTCACCCTCGCCCTCCCCGACCCCGCCATCGAACAACTCCACTCCTCCCTCATCACCGATCACGGATCGCCAATTACCAATTACTGATTACTGATTACTGACTTCTGGCCACCCCCATGCTCTCCCTCACCCGCATCTTCCTCCACCACTGGCATCGCTTCTACGCCACCGTCATCGACGTTGACGGCGGCCTGTGCCTCACCGGCCCCGACGACTCCGACTCCGCCGCCGTCCTCGACGCCCTCCAATTCGCCCTCATCGGCGACCCTGCGCGAGTCCGCTTCACTTCAACGCGATACGGCTTCACTCACGATCTCGACACGTACACCCGGGGCCGCCTCGCCGAAGACAAATGGCTCCGCTCCGGCAGTGTCATCGCCTACGTCATCCTCGAATTCTCCAACACGCTCGGCAATCAACGCCTCGCCGTCGGCCAGTGCATCGAAACCGCCTCGCGCCTCGCGCCCGAAATCACGCACTTCATTTTGCCCGAGCCGCTCAGCCCGGCCACCTTCGTCACCAATGGCCGCCCGCTTCCGCGCATCGAACTCAAACCGCTTCTGCGAAACTGGCGCGGCGCGCAACACTTCGACACGCCCCTCGACTATCAAACCGAATTGCTCAAACGGCTCGGCGGCCTCGATGAAAAATTCGTCGAGCTCATTCAGCGCGCGCTCCGCTTCACGCCCGCGCGCCGCGCCGACGAATTCGCCGCCGCGTGGTTCTTCGACGCCCACCCGCTCGACGTTTCCCTTCTGCGCCGCTTGCGCGAGCGCCTCGCCGAACTGCGCGCCGAACACGAACGCATCGAGCGGCAAATCGCCGCCCTGCAACCCATCATCAAAGGCCAAACCGATCTGAGCCATCACCTCGAACAGCGCGACGCGCACACCGTGCTCCTCTCCACCCTGCACGCCGCCGCCGCCGCGCGCCGCATCGCCGCCCTCGAGTCTCAACTCGCCGCCCTCCAATCTCAGCTCTCCGCCGAGCAAGCGCAGTACGCCTCCGCCCAAACGGCTCACACCGACCTCGAGCGCCAACTGCGCGAAGCCGAGCGAGTCGAATTCGAGCACGGCCTCGCCCACCGCCGCTCCATCCTCCAATGGCAAAACCGATACGCCGCGCAAACCGCCGACAACATCCGCGAGCGATGGCTGGCCCTGCAGAGGCAAATCAAAACCGAAGCCGATGGCTTGCGCCCGCTGTTGAAAACATCGGCGCTCGAATTGGACGAACTGGCCGCGCTGAAAAAATTGCTGGACGAGATTGACGCCGACACCACGCCCGGCCTCGCCTCTCAAAACGAGCCGCCGCCCCCCACCCTCGCCGCCGCCATCGATTCCGCCACCCCGGCCCTCCTCGCCGCCCACAACCGCATCGCCGCCGAGCGCACCCGCCTCGCCGATCAGATCGCCAACGCCACTCAGCAGATCCAACAACTCAAACTCCAACTCGATCCCCTAACCACCGAACCCCCCAACCCTCCAACCACCCCTCCTCATATCGCGCGGATGCAAGAAATCCTCACCCCGGTTCTCGGGAAGAAACCGCCGCTCCTCTACGAATTCATTGACGTGCCCGATGCGCGCTGGCAGAACGCAGTGGAAGCCATGCTCGGCCCGTGCCGCTTCCACGCCATCGTCTCGGCCACGTGGCATGGCACGGCCAAATCGGCTCTGCTCGCCGCCCGCGCCACCGAAGACTTGGGCGACGCCGATGTGCACGACCCCACTCAGCAATACAACCGCCCGGCGCACGAGCGCTCGCTCGCTAAAAAAGTCGAAACCATTTATCCCGATCTGCGCGCCTATCTCGATCACCTTCTCGGCGGCATCATCACCTGCAACATGGCCGACGAATTGCGCTTCCACCCCCGCGCCGTCACCCCCGAAGTGACTCTCCACAGCGAGTGGCAGCTGCGCTCCATTCCCCCCGCCGAGTATCAGCCCATCGTCATCGGCAAGCACGCCGCCCGACTGCAAGCCGAAGCACGCCAGCGGCAAATCCATCAGATCGAATCCCAGATCGGCAATCAGCAATCGGCAATCGGCAATCAGCAATCGGCGCTCAACGATCTCGATGCGATCCTCGCGCGCCTCTCGCGCGGGCACGCGCTCGCCGCTCTGCGGCGATGGCTGAGTGAACCGCTCGACGAACGGCCGGCGCGCGGCGAGGCCGCCGCTTTCGAAGCCGAACTGCGCGGCCTCGACCTCGCCTCACTGAACGAACGAAGCGCGCGCGCCGCGCAACTGCGCGAAAGCGTCGCCGCGCAGAGCCGGGTGAAGGATGAGATCAGCCGCAGGGCGGTGGCGCTGGAATTCGAACTGCGCGCCGGGCGCAACGAACTGTCCGCCGCGCGAATCGCGCTCGATCGACGGAACGCGGAGGCGGCCTCCACGCAGACTCAGTTCCCATCGGCCTCGGCCGCCGCCGACGAGATGTCAGCGCAATTTCTCAACGCCGACGATTTGGCCGAGTCGATTCGATCTGTCGAAGCGAGGGAAAGGGAGTTCGACAAAAAGGCGAGGGACGAGCGGCTGAGGCTGATCGAAGCCATCAGCGCCTTCAATGCGGTTTATCAATTGTCGAAGTGGCCCGGCGAGCCAACCGATACAATTTACGCCCAAGCGAATCAGAGGTTGAACGAAATCGATCTGCCGCGGTTGAAAGCGCAGATCGCCGCCGCCGAAGAAGAGACGGCGGAAGAACTGCGCGATCACATCGCGCGCCCTTTGCGCGAACGGTTGGCCAATGCCCGCCGCACGCTGGAGGGGATCAATGATGCGCTGGCCGAGTTGGGCGCGGCGTATCGCCTCGTGGCCGAGCCGGCGCTCGACACCAAAGATTTCTATTCATTGATCACCGATCAAACTCAAACCCCAACTCAAGCTCAAACGCTTGGCCGCTTCTACGAAATCATCACCACTCACCCCGACTCGGTGGAGCGCCTCACCGACTATCGCCGCTACCTCGAGTATCGCATCGAAGCGCATGGCTCGGATGGAACGGTCGCCCGCCTCGCCCACGCCGACGACGAGGCGCAGATCGCGTTTTACATGATCATCGCCGCATCGTTCGCGCAGGTGTATCGCATTCGCGGCGACCGTGTCGGCCGCCCGTGTATCCGGCTCGCGCCATTCGGCCTGGCCTTCGCTCAAATGGAGGCGGCTCAAATCGCGCCGACTCTCGATCTCTTCCGGCGCATCGGATTGCAGACGCTCACCGCCGCGCCGCTCGAACGAAGCGACACGCTCGCCGCCAATCTGCCGTCCACCGTTGTCCTCATGCCGGTGAGCAACACGGTGATGGCCGAGCCGTATCGTAACTTCGCCGCCCTGCCCACGTAGGGGCGGAGGCAAGCTCCGCCCCTACAAAAAAAACATCCCGAAGGCCACAAACCTTCGGGATGTTTTCATTGGCTCAATCTCCGTGTCGGGCGTTTCTTTGGGGCGCGCTGTTTCTTCTTCGGCGGCTTCTTCTCATCTTCATCGGGATCGCGTTCGCGGTCGTGGCCTTTCGCCAAGTCGCGCAAACGCTTCTGCACCGCGTGATGCACTGTCTTGTCGGAGAACCGGCCATCTTTGCGTTCGCCCGCTCGCACGCCGGTGAGCAGCTCGATGGCTTCGTCCACCGTGCTCACTGCCCAAATGCTGAACTTGCCCGACTCGACGGCGGCCACCACTTTTTCGTTGAGCATCAGATCGCGCACGTTGCGAGCCGGGACAACGACGCCCTGATCGCCGGTGAGGCCGCGCGCTTCGCACAGGGCCAAGAAGCCCTCGATCTTTTCGTTCACCGCGCCGATCGGTTGAATGTCGCCTTTTTGATTGATGGAGCCGGTGATCGCCAGCGACTGTTTGATGGGGTAGCCCGACAGGCTCGACAACAGCGCGCACAACTCCGCCGCCGAAGCGCTGTCGCCCTCGATGTTGCTGTAGTTTTGCTCAAAGGTGATCTGCGCCGAGAAAGCCAGCGAGCGATGCACGGCATACGTGGCGTTGAAGAAACTGCTGAGGGTGAGCAGGCCTTTGTTATGAATGGGGCCGGCCATGCTTGTGTCGCGGTCGAGGTGGCTGATGCCGCCGTGACCGGCAAACGTCCGCGCCGTGACTCGCGACGGCAGGGCAAAAGCATAATCGCCGGGGTTCGACACACTAAGCGCGTTGATCTGGCCGACCGCTTCGCCGCTGGTGTCGATGAGCACCGATCCTTCGAGAATGCGCTCGCGGAACATTTCTTCGACTTTGTTGGCGCGATAGATCTTTTCGTCGAGCGCCTTGATCACATCATTCGCTGTCACCACGTCGCGGCCCGACTTCTCGGCCCAATAGTGCGCCTCGCGCAGAAGGTCGGCGATGTCGCCGAAGCGCGCGCTGAGTTTGCGTTGATCCTCCTCGATGCGCGAGCCGTATTCCACGACTTTTGCCACCGCGGCGCGGTCGAACGGGCGCAGTTTTTCTTCGGCGCAGCGCGCGGCGATGAACAGCGCGTATAGCCGCTCGTTGTCCGGGGTGCGCGGCATATCGCTGGCAAAGTCGGCTTTCACTTTGAACAGCGTGCTAAAACCGTCGTCGTGCTCGAAGAGGTAATAATAGGCCCCGGCCGGGCCGACGAGCACCACTTTGAGATCGAGCGGGATGGGTTCGGGATCGAGCGTTTTGGTGGTGGCGACTCCCATTCGAGTAACGATGTCTTCGGTGCGCACGTATCCGGAAAGCAGTGAGCGCTTGAGCGCGTCCCATGCCAGAAATTCCATGAACATATCCTGCGCGCGCAAGACGAGGTAGCCGCCGTTGGCCGCGTGCAGTGCGCCGGTTTTGATCAACGTGAAGTCGGTGACGAGGTTGCCGAAGCGAGACTCGTGCTCGATGCGCCCGAGCAGTTTGCTGTAAATGGGGTTGAGCTCGACGACGACCGGAGCGCCCTGCGTCTTGCCGTGATCGACAACAAGGTTGACGGTGTACTTTCGGAATTTGAGGGCGGGATCGGGATCGGTTTGAGTCGGCTCCCCTTCCGAAGGGAGGAAGTCGTCCACATGATCGACGACATCCCGCCGAACCTCATCGAGATAAAGAGTCGTTTCCTCGTGCGCCGCAAATTTCGCTTTCAGTTCATCAATGCGGTGATCGACGACGGAGGCGGCCACTTGTTGATCGAGCGCGCGTTGTGATTCTTTGGCGCTCTTCTCCAGCGAACGGGCGGCGCGAAGCGCATCTTCGAGTTCGCCTTCGATCGCGCGCCGCGCCGACTCGAACTGCTGTTTCGCTTCATCGGGCAGAGCGTCGAAGGCTTCGGAGGGCATGGGCTTGCCGTCGCTGAGGGGGGCGATGACCCAGCCGTTGGGGGCGCGCATGATGGTGAGTCTGGCGGCGGCGGCGCGGGTTTGCAGTGCGGTGTAAATCGCGTCGCGCTGAGATTCGTAGTTGGCGCGAATTTGCGCGCGGGCGTTGAGATACGCTTCTTGCTCGAAGGCTTGCGGCAGACTGCGCTGAAGGTCCTTGACGAGCGCGGCCATGTCGTCGCGCAAGACGGCGCCCATTCCAGCGGGGAGGTTGAGGGCGCGCGGCTTATGCGGCTCGACAAAATTGTTGACGTACATCCAATCTTGCGGCGTGGGGCGTTGCGCGGCGCGTTCACGAAGGAAGCGGCCGATGGCGGTGGTGCGGCCCGTGCCTTCTTCGCCGAGCACGAAAATGTTGTAGCCGGGGCTGTCGATGTCGATGCCGAACTCGATGGCGCGCGTGCCGCGCGGCTGGCCGATGATGTCGGCGGCGGGGGTGAGCCCGGCGGTCGTTTCGAAGTTGAACGACTCGGGATCGCACACACGCCGGAGTTGGTGAATGGGGAGAGGGGAGAGGGACATGAAAGGAGCTAGAAGTCAATCAGCCGAAGGCAATGTTTTGCCATTATAAACGAAGAAAAGCGCGGCGTTGGCCGCGCTCTTCTGCCCACTGAACTGACTTCCGATTACTGGCTTCTTCTTTACTTTCCGATCCTCATCGGCATGACGACGTAGAGAAAATCGTCTTCGCCAACGGGGCGCACGACTCCGGGACTGGTGGCCGCCGTCGTTTCCAGCGCAACGTTGGGCGTGTGCATCACGTTGAGCACATCCACCATATATTTGACGTTGAAAGCGATCTCAAGTCCGTTACCCTCAATGGTCGCGTCGAGTTTGGCTTCGTTCGATCCGGTCTCGGCGGCTTGGGCGGTGATTTCCACCGTGCCCGGTTGCAGTTCGCCGCCCGACATCACTTTGAAGCGAGCCGTGTGCGCGTTCTCGCGGGCAAAGATGTCGGCGGCTTTGCACGCTTTGCGGAAGGCTTCGGTGGTCATCACCGTGCGCGTGGTGTACGACTTGGGGATGATGTTGGT
>VGOW01000046.1 GCA_016875735.1 Chloroflexota bacterium
GCGTGTACGGCGTGCCAGCATTGCCGTTATTCTGCATGGCCGGATGGAGTCTCATTTGGCTACTCGATGCTTCATCCCGCGAGAGGGACATGCGCGAGTCGGTGAAGGCGGCCACGCATGAGGCGTTGCTATCGCGCATCGCTGAGGCGGTAGGCAATGCCGACATCACGGCCAGCGTTGAAGCGGCGGCCAATGAAGCGGCGCGGGCGCTCGTGGGTGAGACGTTGGGGGCCGCGCCGAAGAGGAGCGCATCACACTTTCCGGTCAATCGCGTGCCGGAAACAATCGCCTACAACGCCACTGCCGCGCCAGTGTACGGGGATGACTCGGACACCGGAGAGTTTCAACCCGTGCGAGCGCCGTCACGCAACGGGAACGGCAAGCACAGCCCAAAAGGGTGACGGCAACCGCCGAAGCCACAGCCATATCGCCGGGAGAGTGGCGCATCGAAGTCACGCGGCGCGGGCGGTATTGGACATGGCGGCGCGGTAGCGCTGGCAATCGTCAATGCAGGTATGGCGGCAAGTTTGAGACGCTACCCGAAGCAAGGAGAAAGGCGTATGCGCGAAACAAGCGAACACACGGAAGGCACAGGCGCAAGGCGGCGCAAGCCGTCACCGCGCAAACGCAAAGAGTCGCCTATCACGGCAGAGGACGCGCTACAGATATTGCAGAGCGCGTTGCACTACTGCCAGCAAGCGAAGATGAAGTTATCGCTGAGTGACGGCGCGGCGGGCGTGGCAATTCACGTTGCCGGGTGTCATGTGGTGATGGGTGAGGACGGGCAGGCGCGGCTTGCAATGGGTGAGGCCGCTAAAGTTTGACGAACGTTAAAGCGAAAGAGGCGGTTTAGAGCAACTGCTTTTTTAGTTTATGCTGTGGCAACTGTTGGAATTATCCTTGTTTTGCGGGCGTTTCGAGAGGCGGGACTCGAACCCACAACCACCTGCTTAGAAGGCAGATGCTCTGTCCGATTGAGCTACGAGGGCGTGCCAAAAGTGTAACATAAAACTGAACAGGGTTATAATCGCGGCATGACCGACGCCGACCTGCCGCCCCCCGTGTGGGTGGACACTGCCAGCGGCCTCGCGGCCCTCGCCGCCAATCTCGCCTCCCAATCGGTCATCGCTGTTGACACCGAATCGAATTCTCTCCACGCCTATCGCGAGCAAGTCTGCCTCATCCAGTTTTCCACGCCCAACACCGATTACCTCCTCGACCCGCTCGCCCTCTCCAACCTTTCGCCCCTCGCTCCCATCTTCGCCAACCCCTCCATCGAAAAAGTCTTTCATGCCGCCGAATACGATCTCATCTGCCTCAAGCGCGATTTCGGCTGGCAGCTCTGCAACCTGTTCGACACCATGATCGCTGTGCGCACGCTGGGCTGGGCGCAGAACGGGCTGGCCTTTGTGCTGGAGAGTCAATTCGGAGTCAAACTCAACAAGCGGCACCAACGCGCCAACTGGGCCGCGCGGCCCCTCGCCGCCGATCAACTTGCCTACGCCCGCCTCGACACGCACTTCCTCATCCCCCTGCGTGAAAAACTCGCCGCCGAATTAAACACAGCCGGCCGCTGGGCCGAAGCCCACGAAGAGTTCGAGCGGCTCACGCACGTCAATGGCCGCTCCGGCCCGCCGCCCTTCAACCCGCAAAACTTTTGGCACATCTCCGGCGCGCGTGATCTTTCGCCGCGCGAGGCGGCCATCCTCCGCGAACTGTACCTTTACCGCGAGCACACCGCGCAGCGTTTCAATCGCCCGCCGTTCAAAGTCTTTTCCGAAGCCACACTGCTGGCTATCGCCAAAACTCAGCCGCGCGCCCTCGACGATCTCAAATCCATCTCTGGCATGACCAGCGGGCAAATCGGCCGGCACGGCGCAAACATTTTGCAGGCCGTCGCGCGCGGACAGAAAGCCCCGCCGCCTCACCAGCCTCGCATCGAACACGAAGATGAAGAGGTGCTGGAAAGATACGAAACCCTTCGACGCTGGCGCAAAGAACGGGCGCGGGAACGCGGTGTGGAGTCCGACGTGATCGTGCCGCGCGATGTGCTGTGGGAAATCGCCCGCCGCGCCCCCCAAACGCACGCCGAACTCGAACAGATCTCCGGCTTCGGCCCCACGCGGCGCGAAAAATACGGGCGCGAGATCATCGAAGCGCTGAAGGAACGGCCATAGGGAACAACACAGGAGCATATATGGAAATCACCTTTCATGGGGCGGCTCGCACCGTCACCGGCAGCCAACATCTCGTCCAAGCCAACGGCTCTAAATTCCTCCTCGATTGCGGCCTCTTTCAAGGCTCGCGGCAGGAGACGTACTACCGCAACCAGTATTTTGTGTACGACCCGCGCACCGTCGATACCCTTCTCCTCTCGCACGCCCACACCGATCATGCCGGCAACATCCCCAACCTCGTCAAAAAAGGATTCAGCGGCCCGATCAAAACCACGCCCGCCTCGCGCGACCTCGCCAACTACATGCTGCTCGACTCGGCGCGCATTCAAGAGAACGACGCCGAATACGTGAACAAAAAAAACGCCAAGCGCGGCGACCCGCCCATTGAGCCGCTGTACGACTCGAAGGACGCCGAGGAGGCGCTCAAACTTTTCGCCAACGTCCCGTACAATACGCCCTTCGAAGTCGTCCCCGGCGTCACCGCCGAATACTTCGACGCCGGGCACATTCTCGGCTCGGCCATCACCCTGCTCGACATCGATGACGCCAAAGCCGGCCGCAAAATTCGCCTCGCCTTCTCCGGCGACATTGGCCGCAACAACACACCTATCCTCCGCGATCCCACCATCGTCTCCGATGTGGACTACCTCATCATGGAAAGCACGTACGGCGACCGCACCCACAAGTCGCGCGACGAAGCGCAAGACCAGTTGCGCCGCGTCGTCGAAGAAGCAGTGGAGCGCGGCGGCAAAATCATCATCCCCTCATTTGCGGTGGGCCGGGCGCAGGAGCTCGTCTTCAGTTTGAATTTCATGATGGAAAGCGGCGCGCTTCCACGCTTCCCCGTGTACGTGGACAGCCCGCTGGCGGTGAACGTGAGCCGCGTCTTCCGCGCCTACGGCGAGCTCTACGATCAAGCGGCGCAGGATTTCGCCGAAGACATCCAGCACGACGTTTTCAATTTCCCCGAACTCACCTACGTGGGAAGCGCCGACGAATCAAAAACACTCAACGACAAAAAAGGCCCGATGGTGATCATCAGCGCCTCGGGCATGTGCGAAACGGGGCGCATCCTTCACCACTTGCGCAACAACATCGAGAACCCGCGCAACACCATCCTCTTCGTTTCGTGGCAAGCGCCCGACACGCTGGGCCGCCGTCTCGTGGAAAAGGCCCCGCGAGTCAAAATCTTCGGCGAGTCGTTCGACGTGAAGGCGAACGTGCAAGTGATCAACGGCTACTCGGCTCACGCCGATCAAACCGGGCTGGTGGATTGGGCGCTCTCGCTCAAAGGCCGACTCAAAAAAGTGTTCCTCGTTCACGGCGAGCCTGCGCCAGCCGAAGCCCTCGCCGCCAAACTCCGCGAAGGCGGCATCCCCGAAGTGTATTACCCAAACCTGCACGAGACAGCGAGCCTGTAGCGGATGGCGATTAGCAGATAGCCGATGGAGCGCGGCTATTCGCCATTTGCCATCCGCTATTCGCCATTCACTATCCGCCGCTTACGCTGGGGAGAACGTACTCGCGATAGGATTGGCGCAAAACTTTCTTGTCGAACTTGCCCACGCTGGTCTTCGGCACGGCCTCAATGAATACCACATCATCGGGCAAATACATTTTGTCGAACCGCCCGCGCAAATGCTCGATGATCTCTTCTTTGGTGATGCTGTCTTTGAAGTCGGGCTTGGGCACCACGCAGGCCAGCGGGCGCTCCTGCCACTTGGGGTGAGCCACGGCGATGACGGCGGCTTCCAATACTTTGGGATGAGCCATGATTGCGTTCTCCAAATCCTGACTCGAGATCCACTCACCGCCGCTTTTGATCACATCTTTGGTGCGATCCACAATCTGCACATAGCCTTCGGGGTCAATCGTCACCACGTCGCCGGTTCGGAACCAGCCATCCATGAACGACTGCGGTGAGCGGTCGTCGTTGTAGTAGCTGCTGATGATCCACGGGCCGCGCACTTGCAGCTCGCCAAAGGTTTTGCCGTCCCACGGCGCTTCGCCGCCGTTTTCGTCCACCGCCCGAATCTCCACGCCCATGGCCGGGGTGCCCTGCTTGGCGCGGATGGCGAATCGCTCGGCCTCCGGCAGATCGATTTGGTAACTCTTGAGTTTGCTCACCGTGCCCAGCGGAGTCATCTCGGTCATGCCCCACGCGTGCGTCACTTTGAGGCCGTGCTTCTTTTCGTAGGTCTCGATCATGGATTGCGGCGCGGCGGCCCCGCCCACGATCATCTCGCGCAGACTGCTGAGATCGAAGCGCTCTTTTTCCATCAGCGCCAACATGCCCATCCACAGAGTCGGCACCCCGGCGGTGAGAGTCACGCGCTCATTCTGAATCAGTTCAGCCAGATCGCGCGGCTGAAGGTGGGGGCCGGGAAAGACGATCTTCGCGCCGACCATCGTGGACACGAACGGCGTGCCCCACGCAAGAACGTGGAACATGGGCACGACGGGCATCACCGTGTCGCGCTCGCAGATGCCGAACGAGTCGGCCATGCTGAGGCCGAAGCTGTGAAGGTAGATGGCGCGATGCGAATAGGCCACGCCTTTGGGGTTGCCGGTGGTGCCGGAGGTGTAGCACATGGCCGCCGCGTCGTTTTCGTGGAGGCGCGGCCATGCGTAATCGGAGGCGGCGTCCTTCAGCAGTTCTTCGTAAGCATGAATCGGGTTGAGAGTCGTTTCGGGAATCTTGTCGCCCATCACCACAAAATGCTTCACGGCTTTGAGGTGCGGCGCGAGTTTCTCCACCGCAGGGAGGAGAGTCGGATCGACGAACAGCACTTTATCGTCGGCGTGATTGACGATGTAGGCAATTTGCTCGCCGGGCAAACGCAGGTTGATGGGATGCAGGACCGCGCCCATGCACGGCACGGCAAAATAGAGTTCGAGGTGGCGGGCGTTGTTCCAGGCAAAGGTGGCCACTCGGTCGCCGCGCCGCACGCCCAATTTTTCCAGCGTGTTAGCCAGCCGCCCCGCGCGCTCGGCCATCTCTCCGTAGGTGCGCCGTTCCATCGCCGGCCCGGCTTTGGTGGCGATCTCCTTTTTGTAGAACAGCCGCCGCGCCCGTTCCAGCATCGGCGTGAGGGTCAATTGATAATCCATCATTTGTCCTTGCATGGCGAGCCTCCTGTGCGAGAGAGTGATGTGACTGAAGCGGAGTGATTTTACTCCCGATCAAATTTTAGCAAAATCGAAATTGACGCATCGCCCATCCGCATGTATGATTCGCGCATCCTCATATTCATTCGGATGCCTATGACCACTGAACCCGAAAAGATCACCATTGTCGAAGGGCCGCCGCCCACGTTCGAGCCAGCGGGCGACCCGTGGGTGTACGGCCTCACCGAAGGCCCTCTTCTGCGGCAGACGGCGCGATGCGTTCTGCGCACGTTCAACGGCCCCTCGCTGGTGGAGCGCTGCCGCAATGCGTGGAAGGATGCGCGCGATGTGTACCTCGACTATCGCGAGCGCGACGGCCTGCGCAAAGAGGCGCTCATTCTCGCCGCGCGGCACGGCGAAGCGCCCGAAGGCCACGTTTTGCAATTGTGGATTCAGTTGGAAGCCCTGCCCGAAGCGGCGATTGACGACAGCGACTTCGATATTGACTCCGACGCCGACGCCAATTAGCCTCTCCAAAACACGAAGCGCCTTTTGATGCGCTTCGTGTTTGTTCATCCTTTTCGCTTTCCCCAATATCTCATAATTCCATCCACGCCCATATCGGGGTTGAACACGCGATTGTAGTGTTCGCGCATCGCGGCGTTCAGCCCGGCGGCTTCGGCTCGCTCTTCGTGCCACGCGCCGTATTGCTCCACGATCGGATCGCGAGTGAGGCCCTGCTCCATTCGCGCGCGGATGAATTCGGCGCACTCGCGCACCAGCGGCGCGTACCGCCGAAAGTGTTCGGCGGGATCGTTCACCGCGCCGAAGTGGGTGGGATAAATTGTTTTGAGATCGAGCGCGGCGAGTCGGCTCACGGTGGCCTCCCACGCTTCGAGATCGAATTCGGGCGGCGGCGCGGGAACAACGGCGTATTCGGAGCCGGGCAGGCGGATACCGGCGGAGTCCCCTGTGAAGGCAATATCGCCAATGCGATAGGTGTGATGATGCCGCGCGTGCCCGGTCGTTTCGATGGCGCTGATCTCCACCCCCGCCGCCGTGATCGTGTCGCCGTCATTCACGATGTGAACGCGCTCGACGGGCGCCGATAAAAACTCGCCCCACAAATAATCCATTTGATCGCCGTAGATGCGTTGGGCGCTGGTGAGCAGTTTGGAGGGATCGATGAGGTGCGGCGCTCCGAGCGGGTGTACGTGAATCGTCGCGCCCTGCCGCGCCCACCATCCCGCCGCTCCGGCGTGATCGAGGTGAATGTGCGTGACCAGCACATCGCGCACGTCGGCGGGGGCAATGCCGAGATGGCGCAGACCGGCGAGCGCGGTTTGCAGGCAGGAGCCGGGCCCGGTTTCGATGAGCGCCGCCGACTCCGGCCCGACGAGAACGTAGGAGGCGATGGCGCGCGGGGTGTTGAGGAAGTTGAGGTCGAGGGTGTGGAGTTGCATCGTGGAGCGTGAAGCATGGAGCGTGGAGCGAGTGATCGCTTCACCCTCCACTAGTTTAACTTTTGCAATTGCGGCGCGAAGCCCAGTTTGTCGATCCACTCGGTCAGTTCGTCGTTGGAGAGTTTGCGGCCTTTGCCGCTCACGGCGATGAGCGCGGCTTCGATCATGTTCGTGCCGAACGAGCGGCCCTCCATCACCGGAGTCGTCGTCACGAGGTAACTCACGCCCGCGCCGCGAAAGGCTTCGACATCGGCGGGGGTGGTGGTGTTGGTGCAGATGATCTTGCCATCGAGCCGCGCGGGCATGTACCGTTTGATGTAGAGGCAGTCTCCGGCGATCACTTTGGCCCACGCATACCACTGGCCGTGTTTGGGCGTGTTCTTTTCCTGCTCTTCGCCGGTGGGGTAAAGCATTTTGAACGGCAGGCGCCCGACGATGGGCATGAGCAGAGCCGCCGTGCGTTTGAGCGCGGCTTCGGATCGAATCGGGATCGGAATATCGAGGGCGAACATGAGATCGCCGAACACGCACTCATATCCGGCGTCGAGGAACGATTTGCTCATGCCCCAGCGATCTGCTCCGGCGGTGAACAGCACGCGCTTCGGGCTCACTTCGCCGCCGATGCGCTCCTCGATGAACGAAGCGACTCTGCATTCGAGCGTGTTCTTCACGCCCACGCCGTCGGCCACCGGAGTCTTTTTGACATGGCGAATGAGCGGCTCGGCTCCGTAGAGGCGATACCACTTTCCGGCCACCAGCACGCCGAGGTCTGCGCCGCCCACGCCGAAGGCCTCCACTTTGCCGTCGAGTTCGGCGTACAGCTGCGCGGCCTTTTCCATATCGCCGTCGGTGCCAATGCGTTCGATACGCACGGTTTCGCCGAGCAAATTCAATTCCACGGCTTTATCACGTTTCGACGATCCGATGCTGATGCTGACTGCGCGTTTCATGGCATGTTCCCTTCGGTGGGGAGACTGCGAGAGCGGGACGACTGCAAGAGTCGCTCCTACGGAGTCGCCCCTACAATTGGGTCGGTCGATCTCCGATGAAGATGACGGTGGCGTACAGTTCGAAGCCGCAGGATTCGGCGGCGCGGCGGGCCGGGCGGCACTTGAGCGGGATGGTGACCATCGGGATTCTGGCCGGGGCGATCGCGCGAAGGGAGGCCGTCATTTCCGATTCGGTTTCACTGGCCGTGATCCACTGAATCTTTTTTGCGCGCGCGCGCGTTGGCGCCAGAGCAAGGATGGCTTCGGGACCGCGCAATTCCAATCCGGATTCGCCGACGGCCTCGCGGAGACGGCTGGGCTCGAAGGCCTGCCCGGGCGCGCGCTTGCCCACCGAGGCGGTGAGCGCGCGCGCCAGCGGCGGCGCGGCGATCATCACGCAGGTTTTGTCGAAGAGCCAAACTTCGGCGCCGGGTCGCGCCGGGTCGGCGATGATGTGAGTGGATTGAGAGCGGAGCAGGGAGGGTTGGCAGTGCAGGCGGGCGGCCCAGTGCGCGTCGAGGCGGGCGAGAGTGTCGGGGCGCATTGGGGCGAACTTTACTACGAGTTTGCGAGGTGTCAACCCCATCCGCTATAATTCTGAAGGCAACAGAATCTTTTCATGAATGGTCGAAGTGACGATCATCAGATCACGAAAGCGCCCTGAGCGAAGCGGCGCGCAATTCGCTGCGAAGTCGAAGGGCGCGGATTCGCCGTAGCACCCGCATTCTTCGACTTCGGCCCGCTTCGCGGGCCTCCGCTCTGAATGCTTGTTTCCTGAACTGCTGACGACGGATGATGTCGAGACCATATCGAGGAGCATGTGATATGCCTGCATATATTGTGTCTCTATCGCGATCATATTTGGTCACAGTTGAAGCAGAAACGAAAGAGATGGCGGCGCATGTAGCGGAATTCTTTGTCGGTGGCGAAGCCGACTTATCGACCGAGTCGGATAGGAAGGCGATCCGATTTCAGATAACTGAGATCGAAATGACGGTGAACGATGCTATAGAAGTGAATGGTGTCGTGGAGAAAGTTCGGTAAGGAGAATGCCCTTGTGGACGACGTGGACAGGAAACAGATGCGCACACTGAGACAAAAGAGTCTGACAGAAAATCTAGCAGAAGACTTTCTCCAACGCCTTCGAGATTTTAGCCCGGAGGTTGAGCCGATACGAGTTCTGCGAGCGCGAGCGTACAAAGTCCTTCACGCAAATTTACTAGTTCGCGCGGCGACTCTGGGGAAAAGCGGCAGATATTTCTTTGGGTTGAATTACATTCATGCCGAGGAAGTAGCAAACCTCGACAACCCCTTCTTCGTTTTCATCTGCGGATCACTTGATCAATCCGTCATCATTCCAGCACAAGTATTGATCGATTGCCTGCCGTCAATCAGCCACGACCGAAACGGCGAGTACAAGATTAACATCAATCCTGACCTGATGCTCATTCTCAACGGGCGCAACAATCGACTTGACTGTTCTGAATATGCCAACGCATGGCAGCTCCTATCAAGCCCGCCGAAAGAACTGAGAGAAAAAACAACTGCCGAAGAAAGTTATCATTCGGTCTTGCAAGGTCGGCTGTTGGAAATTGGGAATATCCGCGGCTTTAGAACATTCTCGCCAAACAAGTCAAAGAGATTCAACGGCAAACCATTGGCTGATTTGGCTACGCTTGATACATGCCCTCCGCTTCAGTTCTCAAATCACGATTTACTGCGTCAGATAGACGTTTTGTGGTTTCGTGAGAAAGGGCAAAACTTCATCCCCGAATGCGCATTTGAGGTGGAACTTTCAACTGGGACTTGGTCAGGCGTTGGTCGGTTGGCAACACTTCTCGACTATGCCAACGCGCGCCTTTATGTGATTTCCGATGATGCACAGAAATATGACAAGGTTATCGGCACTTTCTCAGATTATCTGTCGCGGTATAAGCATGTCCCCACATACTTGATTGGCGATCTCTACGCGGCTGAGCGGGGGCTTCGAGAACTGCGAGCAGAGATCGGCCTATGAAGATCGTCCAACTCGCGCTCGGTGAGCTCGGGGAAGAGGGGGCCGGCTCCATCGGTTTGAGGCCGATGAAGTAACGCATCATGCGTTGAGCGATGGCCGCGCCGAACACCACCCCGCCGCCGCTTCGATTTGCAGTCTCCGAATGGCCTCTTCGCAATACTCGGCGTTGTTGTCGATGAGCACGCACGACCTGCCGACCGATAGAGCGGCGATGCCCGTTGTGCCACTGCCCGCAAACGGATCAACCACTAACCCATCCGAAGGGCAAAGCAATTTGATGAAAAAGAGGGGCAAATCCACCGGGAAGACGGCAGGATGGCCTTTGTTTTTTCCCACCAACGCAATGGTGAGCACATTGGAAGGCAACACGGTTTGCTTGCCCACCCATTTGGAAATGTCACGGCCAAAACCGCTGGCGTTCACCGAGTTGTGGCGGCTGTTGTCATTCTTTCCCAAATTGCGCAATCGCGACTCAACCCAATCGCCAATCGGTTTCCTCACCGCATCCGGGTTGAAAAATGGCCGCTTCGATTTGGCGAGATGAAAACAATACTCCCAGCCGTCGCGGAGCCGCGTCGGCCAATAGCCCGGCATCGCGTTGGGCTTGTGCCACAAGTAGTCGTCAACGGCAAACCAGCCGCGCTCGCACAGCGCCTCGATGGTGCGCCAAACGTAGCGATGCCTTACGCCGTCCACCACTTTATCTTTGATGTTGATGACAAGACTGCCTGTGGGTTTGAGCGCCGCATAAAAAGGCTCGTGGAAGGTGAGAAACCAATCTACGAACTTGTCAGGATGGATGCTGTCGTAATGATGGTGTCGCGCATCGGCATAGGGAGGGGAGGTTACGATGAGATCAACTTCTCCTTTCAGCGCTCCCAATTCAACGCGGCTATCACCGTGAACGACGGTGCAAGTTGCGCCTGCCCTCGCCAGCGTCGTTTTGGTGGACGATACGCCCCTCTTTGCTTCTTTCGATTTCCGCTTTACAGGCGGACGGGAACCGTTTCGTGATTTCATTTCTGACAGAAGAAGCGAACCAGCGTATAAGGATCGTGAAACTTTCCATCCTGATCGATCAGCCTTGCCCGCGCACAAGCCTCTCCAAACGCATCCAGTAATCTTTGTGGCACTTCGATTTGAGCGGAGAGTTTATCGGACGCATAGGACTCGATAAGCGCGTCAAGCACAGCCGCCATGATCTCTTCGTAGGAATAATTGGCAAAGAAAGGCCAAAAGAAATCGGAGAGCCACACTTCCGTATTCACGGAGTGCGCTCTTCTGGTCTTCTGTTCGCGTTTGATATATCGAGTGCCGCGATCCATTGCAATGCCAAACACGCAACAGTATGAGCCGGTTCGATTCTTGTCGTTGTGAGCGACGATTTCCAATGCCTGAATGGCTTTGGGCCAATCCTGCCCGCCCATCGTATTGCTTCGATATCTTCACCGAAACATACAGCGACAGCGGTTCTCGTTTCCGATCAACAAACTCGACAACAGCGTTGAAATCGCCCTCCGCCGCGCCAATATCCGACACGCTCTTGAATCGTTTGGACTGTTGGGCGGAATCCAACGCCAAGAATTGATAGCGCCAGCCGGAGTTCATTCTTTCTTTTTGCAGAGTGCGGTTGCGAAATTGCTCTACGCCCACTTCGGAATAGTGTTTGCCGTGAATCTGATGAGCGGTTGAGGCCGGATCGCCAACGTATTTCTTGAAGTAGGCGAACAACTTTCGGCCTTCTCGCTCATAAATATGATCCACTTCGTTCGGCGATGCGCCAGCAGGGATTTTCAAGATTTCGCGGCTCGATTTCTTGTTGGCGTTGTTGATGGCCGAAAGGATCAATGACTTCAGTTGCTCGGGAGGTATTTTATGCTTATGTGGCGCTAACGTTGCTTCGTCGAGGCACCCATAGTATGGGCTATCCGCATCTTGAATTCGTGGGTAATTTTGCGGAACGATTCGGGAAAATTTAGCCATGCGACCCCTCTCATGTTATCTGTCTGTGAAGTAATCTACCACGCATTGTGAGCCAATGCAATCTGCCGCTCAGTCCGCCGCCGCATGCTGAGCCGCGGCACCACGCGGCAGATCGTACCCCCACAGCATCGGCCACTGCTTGGCCACCCACAGCACGGCGATGAGGCAACCGACGCCGCCGGAGATGACCGAGAACGGAGCGCCAAGCCACCCGGCCACGAGGCCCGCTTCCAGCTCGCCCAACTGCGGGCCGCCCATGAAAAAGATCATGTTCACCGACACCATCCGCCCGCGAATGTGATCGGGCGTGTGCAGTTGGCGCACCGTGTTGCGAATAACCATGCTCACCGTGTCCGACGCGCCCACTCCGGCCAGGCCGATGAAGGCAATGAGAAACGTCGTGGAGAATCCGAAAAGGATCGTCGAGAGTCCGTAGCACACCACCGAGATGAGCAGGGTGCGCCCCTGCCGGGGGATACGTGGAATGAAGGTGAGGATGACTCCGGCGATGAGCGCGCCGCTGGCTTCGGCAGAGGCGAGGATGCCATAGCCGCGCGCGCCGACGTGCAAAATATCTTTGGCGTAAATGGGCAACAGCGCAGTGGCCGATGAAAAAAACGTGGCGAAGAAATCCAACAGCATCGACGAGAGGACGATGGGCGTATTGCGGACGAAGCGCAGCCCTTCGAGCGCGGCGGCGATGCTCGCTGGCGGCTGATGCTCCTCAGCCACGCGAGCGTTCACGCGCATGAGGCCGACCGCAATCAACACGGCGATGAACGACAACGCGTTGAGCCAATAGGCCGCGTGCAATCCGTAGCCCTCGATGATGAAACCGGAGAGGGCCGGGCCCACAATGGCGGCGGCTTGCCACATCGTGGCATTGACACTGAAGGCATTGGGCAGATCGTCGCGGGGAACAATGGAGGGGATGAGCGCTTGCCGCGCCGGAAGATCGAACGCGCCGAAGGCGGCAGAAAGGGCGGCCAGCGCGTAAATGGGCCACAGGCTCTGCGTCTTGCCGAAGGCCAGCCCACCGAGAGCCAGCGCACACAGAGCCATTCCAGTTTGAGCGATGAGAATCACTTTGCGGCGATCAAAGCGATCGGCGATGATGCCGCTGACGAACGACAGGGCGATGACCGGCACCACACGCACGAGGCCGACTCCGCCAAGGGCGATGGGGTTGTGATGCACTTCGCTCACGTGCCAAAGGATGGCCGCGTTCTGCATCATCGAGCCGGAGATGGAGATGAGTTGGCCGATCCACAAAAGGCGGAAGTCGCGGTGGCGGAGAGAAGGAGGAAGCATGGAAAGGATGAAGGATGAACGATGAATGACGAACCGGCATTTCATTCCGCATTCATCATTCCGCATTCATCGTTTCTATGTGCCCCAATCCCTCAAATACAAAAAGTCGTAGCCCACGGTGCGGTTGCTCAGTTTGGCGACGATGGGCGGCATGCGCTTGAATTGGTTGCGGCGCACGGCGGCGAGCACGCGATCCACGAACGACGGCTCGAACCCGGCGGCCACTGCCTCATCGCGGCTGTACCGCTGATCGACGATGAGATAGAGCAGTTGATCGACTCGCTCATAGGTGAAGCCGAGTTCGCCTTCGTCGGTTTGCCCGGCCCACAGATCGGCAGTGGGCGGTTTGTCGATGATAGATTGCGGCACGCCGACGGCGGCGGCCAGTTGGCGCACTTGAGTTTTGTACAGGTCGCCCAGCGGATTGAGAGCCGAGGCGGCGTCGCCGAAGATGGTGCTGTATCCGAGCAGGATCTCCGTTTTGTTGCCGGTTCCGATCACCAATCCATTGAAGGCCGACGACTGATCGTAGAGCACGATCATGCGGGCGCGCGCCATGGCGTTGCCGCGCCGTTTGCCGTCGGCGTCGGGGAAGTGATCGAACAGCGGATCGACCATCGGCGTGATCTCGACGACAAGATTCGGCACATTGAATTTTTCAATGACCAGCTGCGCGTCGGCCATGCTTTGCGGTGAGGAGGTTTTGTAGGGCATCCGCACGGCCAGCACGTTTTGCGCGCCGAGGGCTTCGACGGCCAGCGCGCACGACAACGCCGAGTCGATTCCGCCGGAGAGGCCGATGACCGCGCGCGAGAGGCCGGCGCGGGTGATCTCGTCGCGCAGGAACGACACGAGAATCTTGCGAGCGAGATCGGCGTTGATGCGGAGTCTGTCGGAAAGGTTAGTCATGAGGTTTCACCGCAAAGGCGCAAAGGGCGCGAAGGCTTATGAATCTTCTTTGCGTTCTTCGCGTCTTTGCGGTTCAATCTTTTTGGGCTATACGCGAGAGTTCGCGCAGGGTCAGCGCGGTGCGCTCGTCGCGCAGGATGGGCAAACGGGCGCGGGTGCGGTGCAGTTGATCCAGATCGATGGCGGCGAGGGTGAGCGACTCTTCGAAGTGAGGCGCGCGCGCGATCAGTTCGCCGTTGGGATCGAACACAGTGGAGCCGCCCCAAAAGTTGAGGCCGTCTTCGAATCCCACCTTGTTGGTGTGCGCCACAAAATTGGTGAACAGACTCGCATAGGCTTGATTGACGTGCTCCACCCAGCGCGACGAGTCGAGCTGCTCGCGGTCGTCGAGGCCGCGCCCGGGGCTGGCCGATTGCATGAGCAGAATATCGGCGCCGTCGAGCCAGAGAAGATACGGCGGGCTGGCATGCCAAAAATCTTCGCAGATGAGCATCCCGGCGCGGCCCCACGGCGTGTCGAAGGCGCGGATGGAATCGCCGGGCGCGAAGAAACGGCCTTCGTCGAACATGCCGTAGGTGGGCAAATATACTTTGTGATGGACATGCAGGACTCGCCCCTGCGAGAGATACGCGGCGGCGATGAAAAAGCGGTGGCGCGTGTCTTCGTGAGCGAAGCCGATCATCAGATCTATGCGGCGGCTGGCGTCGAGCAATTTGGCGAATGCCGGATCATCGGCAGTGGGCCGCAGGGCGACGACGGGCACGAGGTCTTGCAGAACGTATCCGGTGAGCGAGAGTTCGGGGAAGATGAGCAACTGCACGCCCTGCGCGGCGGCCTGTTCGATGTAGGCCAAGTGCTTGTCGAGGTTGGCGCGCACGTCGCCGAGTTTGGTTTTGATTTGAGCGAGGCCGAGCGTAAGAGTAGTCATGGTAAGGATGAAGGATGAAGGATGAAGGATGAAAACGGCTTGTCTTCCGCATTCATCCTTTTTCATTCATCCTTTTTTCCAAGGCCCACGCGGCCACGAGCGCGACTCCACCGATGATGATCATCACTGCATCGGCAACGGTGTCGAGCCGCCAACCGGAAACAAGGGGCATGTCGTCGCCGCGCACCGTGCTGACGAGGTACGTGACGGCGGCGATCAGTGTGATCGCGAGGGCGAATCGGAATCCGCTCGGCCACGTTCGTTCGCGCTGAGAAAAAAAGTAGGCGGCGGCGAGGAGGCTCAGTCCGAGTCCGATCAAATGTGTCGGCCAGCGCGGGAGGACGACTCCGTACAGATCGGGCCAGTTAACGGCGAAGGGCAGGGTTCCGGGCGGGACGTCTTTGCCCGAAGCGCACGAAACGGCGGCGCACCCGATCCAGCCGAGCGCGGAGAGAAGGGTGGCGGGCAGAGCCAGTTCGTCGAGGATGGGCAGAGTTGGCTCCCTTCGCGGCGCGCAATAGATCAGCAAACCGATCAGCCCGCCGAACACTGCGCCCGGCCAGGCGTATCCGCCTTCCCACAGGTTGAGCATCTCGAAGAAATGATTCTGAAAGTAAGCCCAGTTGCCAAACGCGAACGCTAGCCGCCCACCGATGAACGCGCCCGCGGCAGTGAACAGCCCGGCGTCGAGCCAGCGTAGAGGCTCGCGGCCATGCGCGGGCGCGCGCGCCCACAGCCACGCCAGCGAGGCGATGACGCCGAGGTCGATGAGCAGGGTATAGGTGGAAAACACAACCGGCCCGAAGCCGATGGTGGGAAACATAGATCGAATCTCAAATCTCAAACTTCAAATCTCAAACGCCTCGCTGGTTTTGGGAGTTTGAGGTTGGACGTTTTACAGTTCTTTCATTCCGTGCGGAAACTCATACTCCGGCATCAAGATCATGAACGGATCAGGGTCGAAGGCTTCAGGGCCGCGCACGCCGGAGTCTTTCCACACGCCGTTGGCGATCAACTCCATCATGATCACCGGGCTGACCGCCGTCTGCCACACCACCGCCTGCACGCCGTAGTGTTTCATCGTCCATTCGTTGTCGGCCACTTGATAGAGATAGACTTTTCGCGGCTTACCGTCTTTCACGCCGCTCACCATCGTTCCGGCGCAGGTCTTGCCTTTCATTTTGTGGCCGAGATGCGCCGGGTCGGGCAGGCAAGCGGCCACCACATCGCGCGGAGCTACTTCCACGCTGCCCACTTTGATTTTGTTCTTGTTGTCGAGGCTCAGCGTGCGCAGCATCTTGAGGTAGCCGATAAACTGATCGCCGAGCCCGTATTTGAATGTGACGCGCTTGCATTTCACCCAGCGCGGCACGAGCAAAACCTCCTCGTGCTCCACGTTCACACACTCCACCGGGCCAATGCCTTCGGGGAAGTCGAACACTTCCGGCTCGGAGAACGGCGGCGTGGTGTGCCAGCCCTTGCCCGCTTCCCAAATCACTGGCGGGTTGAGGCACTCTTCAATCGTCGTCCAAATCGAAAAGTTGGGCGCGAACTCGTAGCCCTCCACTTCGATATTTGATCCATCGCGGACGCCCACTTCGTCAATCTCGTCGAAGAGATGCTTCTCGGCATACTTGGCAAACACATCGGCCAGACCCGGCTCCACGCCGCTGCCCACCAACGCCAGCAAACCTTTTTCGCGCCACTGCCTGTCGCGCTCGAATTGGTAGTCGCCCAATTTGAGTCCGGGTTTAGAAAATGGCTCGGTGGGATGAGGCTCCGAAAGAGTCATCGCCATATCCATGTAATGGCAACCGGCTTCGAACGCGGCGTCGAAGATCGGGATGTTGAATCGGGGATCGCAAGCGTTCATGATCAGATCGACGCCGTGCTTGCGGGCGAGGGCGACGATCTCCTCTTTGCGTGACGCATCCACTTTCACGGCCGGGAATCGCGCCGGGTCGCCGAGTCGGCTCTGCACTTCGCGGGCGCGGGCGAGGTTGTAATCGGCCAACACCATTTGCGTCAGCCAGTTTCTTTTTTGGGCGATGATGGCGATGGACTCTCCCACGCCGCCAACGCCGATGAGCAAGATTTTCATGATGATCCTTTTGCAGTGAATTTTGACGAACGACGAATGGCGGCCGCCCGCCGGTTAGGGGGTGTTGCGCGGCGCTTCCCCTTCCATCTTCCACACTTTGGCCGCGCGATCAATGAGCAGAACACCGTCGAGGTGATCGATTTCATGTTGGAAGATTCGCGCCAGCCAGCCTTCGGCTTTGATTTTGATCGGCTTGCCCTGCAAATTGAATCCCTTCACCGACACTGCGGCGTGGCGTTCCACATCGCCCGCGTAGCCGGGAATGGAAAGACAGCCTTCGACTCCCATCACCATTTCGTCGCTGGCCTTGACGATCTCGGGATTGATCACGCGATACAGCTTGGGCGGCTCGGGCTCTTGGCCCTCTTCCGGCTCCGGCGCGAACTCGATAACGATGACTCGCTGGCTCACGGCCACTTGCGGCGCGGCCAGCCCCACGCCGGGCGCTTCGCGCATCGTGTCCACCATATCATCCACAAGGGTTTTGAGCGCCGGGCCGAAGGTCGTCACCTTCTTGGCCTTCTGCCGCAGGATGGGATTCGCTGGAGTGATGATCGTTCGCACTGGCATTGCCTTCAGTTCGACCCTCGTTTCTTTCGTTCGTCTTCCATGATTTCGTAAAACACCGAGAGGTATTGGCCCATTTCTTCGGCGCGTTGCTTGGCGGCGGCGGCGGCTCTGGCCTGCTCGCGCGATTCTTTGCGGCGGTAAATGTCTTGCTGAACGCCGAGCGGATCGAAGACGTTGAAGAATTTCATTTCGCCGCCCGGCCCGGCGTTGATGGTCACCGTGCCGTAATTCAACAATGTTGCCACGATGCCGGGCCGCACGAACGAGATGTTCATCACCGCGTCGAGATTGGCCGCCTTGCGCTGTTCGTTGCCAAACGGTTTCCGCTCCACGTCCATGATCTGAGTGGCGGTCACCATATACACATCGTTCTTCCAGTCCATGTATTCGTAAATGACTCTGCCCAATAAGAATATAATCAAGATCGCCGCTATCGCCAGAGCTACCCACAGGTTGATCATGGGCAGTACGCCCGTCAAACGCACGGCGACGAAGATGATGGCCAAAAGGATGCCGCCCAGTTCGGGCGCAAGTTCCACGCCGAGCAAAAAGGGATGCTTGTGATAGACGATGGCATCGCCACGCTGTTCGCGGACGCGCAGGCTGAAATCTCTGAAGAAGCCGGTGATGGGTCGGAGCAGTGAGCCTTTCGTCGTCGGAGGCGCGGGCGGGGCAGGCGGCTTCTGGGGCGGCTTGTCGAGGCCGACGGCCAAACGGAGAGTGTTCTTTAGCGCGGCGCGCTCGGCGGATTTCATTTGCACGCGCGAGCGATTGACTTGTTCGAGGATCATATCGGCGGTGGCTTGCGGGTGCGGGACGTTGTGAAAGGTGATGGGGCCGGAGAAGGTGTTGACGATGACATCGCCGTAATTGAGCTGGCGGCCCCATTCGGTGGTTTTGATCGTCGTGTTCTGCACGGTGGGCAGGGGCGCTTCGGCGCGGCTGTCGTAAAACAGCACCACTTTGTCAATATCCACCACGCGCCGATTCGTCACCACGTACCAGTCATTATGGAAGTCCCCCCAATTCCAGAACAGCCACACCCCTCCGCCGAGCAGGATGGCGGCGGTGGCGGCCTGCCACACGAGCGGCAGTTTCATCCCCCACAACAGCGCCCCCACCGCGAGTCCGGCCAGCATCACCAGTGTCGGCTTCCAGATCATTTCGATCAGAAAAACCCAGTGGCGCAGTGTCACGAGATAAACCACTTCGTCCTGCGTCAGCCACTTGAAGTTGGCCTGCCGCGCATACTTGCGTGACGCCAGCGCCACTTCGAGATTCGGTTTGACCTTTGGATTCTTGAGCAGGTAGGAATCGAAGGCCGTTTGCGCGAGCCGGATGAGTTTGAGCGGCCTCAACGCTTTCACCGATGCCGAGCGGGCTCCGCCCCGCACCAGGGCCATCTCGCCAAAGTAATCGCCTTCCACCAGCGTTGCCAGCCGCCGCGTTGCGCCAGTGAGGGCGTTGGTCACCTCCACAGCCACTTGCCCGCTTTGAATCATGTAAAAGCCGTCGGCGGCATCGCCCTGCCGAAAGACAAACTGATCTGCGCCCATCTCATCGAGCGATTCGAAGAGGGCGGCCAGCTCTTTCAACTCGGCGTCTTGCAAGGCGATAAAGAGGTGAGAACGCCGCAGAAGGGGAAATGCGTCGGCCATCGGGCAAATTCTAGCACAGGCGCGGCCCACAAAAAAATCGGCGTTGACGCGCTTTCGGCTTCACGCTAAAATTCGCAGCACTTCATCTTTAGGAGATTGCACATGCAAGCCAGACGCGTTGTTGTGTGGACACTTTCAATTCTCATCGGCATCGGCCTTTCACTCGCCATCGTCTTCCTCGTCTTTCACACCGACCTCAGCAAATACCGCATTTGGTTCGACGGCGACCTCGCCGCGTTCCAAGCCGCGGCCCTCTTCGGCCTCTCGTGGATCTGGCTCGACTATTTCCTCGCCACCGATATGCTTCCGAAATAACGACAGCCCCCGCAAGGGGGCTTTTCATTTCGCCCAATACTTCGCCCACCCAAACCGCACCCGCTGGCCCGCCGCGCTCCCGCGCGCAATCACGCCCACCGCGCCCTCGCTCACCGGCACGCGCAACAACGCCTCGTCATTGATTCGTATCAGCCCCTCGCCGCCCCGCGCATCCACCCTCAACCGATTGGCCTCGTAGCCCAGCAGAATGTTCGGCCACTGCTGCCACGCCATCCACTCGCGGCCATCGGCGGAGATCACTTCAACGTAGCCGTTGCCGTTGATCATCACCGCAGTGAACGATTCCGGAGTCTGAAAGTTGAACACGATCCCGTACGCCGTCCCCACCTCTCCACTCGATTGACCGCCCGCGACCTCGAACGTGAACTCGCCCCCCTCGCCCCGCGTGACTCCGCCACCGATCTCATCCCGCCCTACCTCAATCTCCAATCCTCCCCCTCCAATCTCCATTCTTCCTTCTCCAAACGTTTGCCACTTGCCGCTTGCCCCTTGCCACCTCTCCTCCCACACCAGCCGGCCCACCGGATTCGGATCGGCCACACCCATCGCCACCGCGATCGCCAGCGCAATGATTGCAACCGCCAACGCCGCGAATCCCCATCGCACCGATCGCCACACCCCCATCGGGATTTGCCGATCCCTTTCATCCTTCATCCTTCCGCCTTCATCCTTTATGGTATCCTTCCATCGTCATGGCTTCGCAGAACACTCGCGTCATCTTGATTCTACTCGGCGCGGTCATCGCCTCACTCTTCCTCGGCTCCACCGCCGCCGACGCCCGCCTCCGACTCATTCGCGCCGTCGAAGCCGCCGCCCTCGTCTCCCTCACCCCATCGCACACAATCACCCTCACGCCCACTCCCACACTCACAGCAACTGTTACTCGCACTCCCACCGCCACCCTCACTCTCACCCCAACATCTACCCAACCACCCAACCACTCCGCGACAGCGCCCCGTAGCGAAAGCGGAGTGGGAACCACCCAACCACCTTCTCCCACCCCGTGGCCCACTCCCGACTCTAAGGCTCGCGCGCGCGAAATCAAAGCCCCCATTCTCATGTATCACCACGTGGGGCCCCTGCCCGACGAGCCGGATCAGATTCGAATCGGCCTCACTGTCCTCCCCGCCAACTTCGGCGCGCAGCTCAAATTCCTCAAACAGCGCGGCTATGAGTCGATAGATTTTTATCAACTATATTACGCCATCACTCTCGGCTGGGCTTTGCCGAAGAAGCCGGTCGTGTTCACCTTCGACGACGCCTACGCCGACATTTACGATTACGCCCTGCCCATCATGCGAGCCTATGGGTACACCGGCACCGTGTTCGTGCCCACACAGTTCATCGACGAAGGCCGCGAAGGCTACATGACTTGGGATCAACTCATGGAGTTGCGCGACGCCGGTTGGCGGCTGGAGCCGCACACCAAAACCCACACCGAAGTGGATGGGCGCGGGCGCGACTTCCTCATATACGAAATCTATGGCTCGATGGAAACCCTGCGCTACCATCTCGGCTACCAGCCGCGCTTCTTCGCCTACCCCGCTGGCAATTACAATGACAATGCCATCGCCATATTGAAAGAAGTTGGCTACTGGGGCGCCGTCACCACCGACAGCGGATGGTATCATCGCCTTTCCAATGCGTACACGTGGGGCCGCGTCCGCGTCGGCGGGCGGTATGTCATGCAAGATTTCGCCAACACATTGGGTGAGGAGTATCCGTGACAGGACAGTAGCCAGATGCCAGAGGTCAGAAGTCAGATTCCCAACGAGCCTCTATTCTGATTACTGACTACTGACTACCGGCTACTGTCTACTGAAGTCTGATAGCTTTTGCCAGCCCACTCACTGTAGATTCCACCACACACTGCCCATGAACGAAAAACGCTCCTCCCGCCTCTCCGGCTTTTATGACAAACCCCAACCCGAACGCGCCGCCACCGTGATCGAATGGGCCGGGCTGAGTCCAAAGGATGCCGCCGCGCTCGACGGCAGTGGCGGCCTCACCGCCGAGCAGGCCGATCACATGATCGAAAACGTCGTCGGCCTCCACAGCCTGCCGCTCGGAGTCGCCGCCAACTTTTTGATCAATGGCCGCGAGGTGCTCGTGCCAATGGCTATCGAAGAGCCGAGCGTGGTGGCGGGCGCCAGTTTCATGGCGAAGTTGATCCGCGAGGGCGGCGGCTTTCATGCCCACACCACCGAGCCGCACATGATCGGCCAAATGCAAATCATCGGCTCGCCCGATCTGCGCGCCGCGCGATTCGCATTGCTCGAAAACAAAACGCGCATTCTCGATCTGGCGAATCAAATCGATCCGGTGCTCATCAAAGCCGGGGGCGGCGCGCGCGATCTCGACGTGCGTCTCATCGACGACTCGCCCATCGGCCCGTTCCTCGTTGCCCATTTGATTTACGACACCCGCGACGCGATGGGCGCGAACGCTGTGAACACTGCCTGCGAGACTCTGGCTCCCACCATCGAGCAGATCACGGGAGGCCGAGTCCATTTGCGAATCCTTTCCAACCTCGCCGACCGCCGACTCGCACGCGCGCGATGCGTTGCGCCGACGGCCTCATTGGCTTTTGGCGATTTTACGGGCGAGCGCGTGCGCGACGGCATCATCGAAGCCTATGCCTTTGCGGCGGCGGACTCGTATCGCGCCGCCACGCACAACAAAGGCATCATGAACGGGGTGGACGCGGTGGTGATCGCAACCGGCAACGATTGGCGCGCAATTGAGGCGGGCGCGCACGCCTATGCCGCGCGCGGCGGCAAATACACCTCGCTCAGCGCGTGGGGCAAAGACGCCGACGGCAATTTGGCGGGCACGCTCGAAATGCCGATGGCGGTGGGCATCGTGGGCGGCGCGACGAAAGTGCATCCCACCGCGCAAGCCGCGCTCAAACTTATGGGCGTGACCACTGCCCGCGAACTGGCCGAGATCATTGTGAGCGTGGGCCTCGCCCAAAACCTCGCCGCCCTTCGCGCCCTCGCCACCGAAGGCATTCAGCGCGGGCACATGGGTTTGCAT
Organism: Chloroflexota bacterium; assembly: GCA_016875735.1. Lineage (GTDB taxonomy): Bacteria > Chloroflexota > Anaerolineae > Anaerolineales > VGOW01 > VGOW01. The sequence continues at coordinate 22,587 of VGOW01000046.1, forward strand.
GCCCGGCAAGTCGCCATCGCCGCCGGTGCAGTCGGCAATGAAGTTGAGATTGTCGCTGGCAAAATGGTGGCAGAGAAAAAGGTGAGGGTGGATCGGGCAGAGGAGATTTTGAGAGGAATACGCGCCGGGTAGCGTGGAAATGGTGAACGCGGATGAGGCAGATGAAAAGGATAAACGCGGATAATCAGAAAGAAAGAATCAGCGTTCATCCGAAGGGATCAGCGTAATCCGAGTACCGAGTTCACTCCCGCTGTCTGCACAACTTATGAACACTTGTTTAGCCACTTTCGCCGCCGGATGTTTCTGGGGTGCGGAGGAATCGTATCGCACGCTGAAAGGCGTTATCTCCACTCGTGTGGGCTACATGGGCGGGCGCGCGCTCGACCCCACCGATCACGACTTGCATCACGGCGGATTCGCCGAAGTCGTCGAGGTCACCTTCGATCCGGCGCAAATTTCATACGAGCAATTGCTCGACGTGTTTTGGATAACGCACGACCCGACGATCCCCAACCCCGGCGGCCTCGAACGCTCGGCCCTCTTTTATCACGATGGCGAACAACGCGCCGCCGCCGAGAAAAGCAAGCGAGGCGCGCAGGGCAAGTTTGCCGCGCCCATCGCCACTGAAATCGCGCCAGCCTCCGAGTTCCACGTGGCCGATGAGAAACATCAGCAGTATCTGTTCAAGCACGGACTGGCGTCGTGCGAGACCCAGTCAAATGGCGACTGTGAAACGGCCACTCATCGTTAGTTTGGCGGCGCTCATAGCGTTTCTCATCGGGTTGGTCAGCCTGCTCTCGGCCCTCATCGGTTTTGCGGGCCGCGGCAACTCCGCCGATGCCGCCGCGGCTGTGCCAAGTTTGATCGTCGGGTTGGCGTCGCTCATCGGGGCGGTCGGTTATTGGCTGCTTAAAAAGCGGGGGCACTATGTTTACGCAGTCGCCGTGATTGTCCAAACCCTGAATCACGTTTCGCTGTTCATCTCGTATTTGTCTTCCGGGCGCGCAAACATCGTCGGCATGATCTTTCTCATCGCCCTCCCTTGCGCCCTCGTGATCATTTTCGTCGGCATGGAATTCCAAAGAAGGAAAGGCGTCCTCTTGTAACCTATGACTCAACCCAATTCTGTCTCTCAACCTCTCCGGCCAGCCAAACCCGTCGGCATCGTGGGCTACGGCGCATACGTGCCGCGTTACCGCCTGCCCGCCAGCGAAGTCTCGCGCATTTGGACGGAGGGCACCAGCGCCCTGCCCATCAAAGAAAAGGCCGTGCCCGGCCTCGACGAAGATGTGGCGACGATGAGCATCGAAGCCGCGCGCAATGCGCTGGCCCGCGCGCAGATCGATCCGCAAGACATCCGCGCGGTGTGGGTCGGCTCTGAATCGCATCCCTACGCCGTGAAGCCGACATCCACCGTCGTGGCCGAAGCCATCGGCGCAGTGCCCAACACCCAAGCCGCCGATTGGCAGTTCGCTTGCAAAGCCGGGACCGAAGCCATGCAAGCGGCAATGGGATTCGTGGGCAGCGGCATGGCAAAGTACGCCCTCAGCATCGGCATGGACACGGCACAGGGCCGCCCCGGCGACGCGCTCGAATACACGGCGGGCGCGGGCGGCGCGGCCTACCTCATCGGCCCCGCCGAAGAGTCTCTGGCGGCCATCGAGGGCTCGTATTCGTTCGTCACCGACACGCCCGACTTTTGGCGGCGGCAATACGAAAAGTATCCCGAACACGGCCAGCGTTTCACCGGCGAACCGGCGTACTTCAAACACGTGACCACCGCGGGCGAGACGCTCATGCAAATGATGGGCACGAAGCCGGGCGATTACAAATACATCGTGCCGCACCAGCCCAACGTCAAATTTCCTCAACGCGCGGCGAAGATGATGGGCTTCGCCGATGAGCAAGTGAAAACCGGATTGCTCGTGGGAGTGATCGGCAACACGTACGCGGGGGCGGCGATGATCGGGCTGACCGCCGTGCTCGACGAGGCGAAACCGGGCGACAACATCCTCGTCGTCTCGTTCGGTTCGGGCGCGGGGTCGGACGCCTTTCACCTCCGCGCCACCGATCGAATCGTGGGGAAGCCGTCGCTGGCTCCCACCACCCAACAATACATCGCCCGCCGAACACAGATCGATTACGCGACGTACACGCGGTATCGAGGAAAATTGATCATGAAATAGCGATTAGCATTTAGCGGTTAGCCCTCAGCCGCTAATCGCTAATTGCCAATCGCTAACCGCTATCTATGAAAGACGTTTACATCATCGGTCTCGGCCAAACGGAAGTGGGCGAGCATTGGGAAACCTCACTGCGGCATCTGGCGTGGGAGGCGATTGACGCCGCGCTGAAAGATGCGCGCCTCAAACAGCCCGATGCGTTGTTTGTGGGCAACGTGTTGGCCGGGCAACTCTCGAAACAAGAGCATCTCGGCGTGCTCGTCGCCGATTTTTGCGGACTGCGCGGCATCGAGGCCGCTTCGGTGGAAGCCGCCGGGGCGAGCGGCGGCATGGCTCTGCGGCAAGCCTATCTCGCCGTAGCCAGCGGAATGGTGAACACGGCCATTGCCGCCGGAGTGGAAAAGTTTACCGACACCGTTGGCAGCCGCGCCACCGCCGCGCTCACTTCGGCCACCGACAGCGATTGGGAAGCGGCGCAGGGCGCAACGCCCGCCGCGCTGGCCGCGCTCATCATGCGCCGGTACATGCACGAGTTCGATTGCGCGGTGGCCGACTTCGCCGGGTTCTCGGTGAACGCGCACGCCAACGCCAAAACGAATCCGTATGCCATGTTCCGCAACACCATCACCGCCGAAGCCTTTGCCAAAGCGCCGATGGTGGCCGATCCGGTGAACATGTTCGACACCGCGCCCGACGCCGACGGCGCGGCGGCGGTGATCGTGGCGGCTGACGATTTCGTATGGGCGCATCGCGATGCGTCCCAACGCCCGATGATTCGCATCGCCGCCTCTGCCGTGGCCACCGATTCCTTGGCCCTGCATGATCGCCCCGATCCGCTGTTCTTCCGCGCCGCCAATCTTTCGGCGGGGCGCGCATACAAGCAAGCAGGCATCGAGCCGGGCGATATGAACGTGCTCGAACTACACGATGCGTACACCGTGTACGCCGCGCTGTCGCTCGAAGCGTGCGGCTTTGCGCCGCGCGGCTTGGGCTGGCGTATGGCGGGCGAGGGCGGCATCTCGCTTCGAGGCAAAATGCCACTCTCCACTTTTGGCGGATTGAAGGCGCGAGGCAACCCGGCGGGAGCAACGGGCATTTATCAAATTGTGGAGGCGGCTCTGCAATTGCGAGGCGAGGCGGGAGCGAATCAAGTGGCGGCGCCCCGCTGGGGGATGGCCCAATGTTTGGGCGGGTCGGGCTCCACCGCCGTGACGCATATTCTTGAGAGAGTGGGGCGCGACTCATGAACCAGAGAATCGTGTGGATCATCACGGCGCTGATCGTGGCGGGAGTCGTGATTGGCGCTATCGTGATCAGCAATCGCCCGCCGTCATCGCTCGACGGTGACCCGTGGGATTACAACATCATGGAGAGCGATTTGCCGGAGGGGTGGTCGGTGAGCAGCGCCGATTTGCAAACGGCTTACGATGTTGCCAGAGAAGGCGCTTTGTCGGCGATGGCGGATATGCGCGCCTCACACTTCATCGAGTTCGCCGAGCCGACGGCGGGCGATGTGTTCTATCTCACCTCGCAAGTGGTGTTGTTCGATTCGGCGGAGGCGGCAAAGGCGGCTATGGCCGCCGAGGCGGCGAGCGAGGAGTGGGAGAAGATTGAAGGCTCGCGCACGGTGGGCGATGAAACGGTGGTGTGGCGGCTCAAGCCCGTGGCCGACGCGCCGGAGCAAGTTTCGTATCGCGCAGACTTCCGCTATCTCAACGGCGTGGTGTCGGTGGCGATGACGGGCACGGTCGGCGCGGTGAAAGACGACGGCCCGGTGCTGGTGTATGCGGGCAAGGTGTGGGCGAAGATGCGCGAACTCGCGCGCCCCGATGCATTGGATGTGTTGAGCAATGCGCGCCATCCCGATCTGCGCGGCCTCGTTCTTTCGCAAAATGATCTCGCGCAGGCCGATCCGAACTTTGGTGATCGATGGGTGTTCAACAGTTCGCTCCTCCCGTCGTGGACTCCGAATTCCGGTTTCCCCGACCCCGATGGCATGGCGAAGTTGGGCCGCGTGATGGGGTATCAGGTTTATTTGGTGAAGCCCCTCACCGACGACGAATTGAAATCGGAGTTTTCGACCGGGCTGTTTCAGCAGGCCACTGCGTTCACTTCGGCGGAGAATGCGGAGCAAACATTGGCGAAGATGGTGGGGCTGGAAGGTGGCTTGTGGACGAACGCGCCGACGATTGGAGAGTCGGCCAAAGGGTGGACTCAGGAATATCAGTCACAAGGAACATCGGCAGGTTCCGGAGTGGTAGCCGCCACCGAGATCACTTTCCGCGTGGGAACATACATCGGCTCCATCCGCATTCAGACCTCTCCCGTCATTCAACCGAAAAGCCTCGAGGCGAGGGCGTCCAACGAACATTTGGCGCAATTGCTAGCCAATGCGCTGGCCGAGAAATTGAAAAACGCCGAGAAATAGCGAAGCGGCAAACCCTGATAGTTTGTGACAGTTCGCCTCTGCTAAATTTCACACGTGCTGGCCGCAGGCGAAACGTGTGGCGGCTATCGGAGGCAATCATTATGGAAATCTCACGAAATTGGCGATTACAAAAACAACGGTACGGGCTGGTGGGCGAAGTGTGCGAGCATTGCGGCTCCAAAATCTTCCCGCCCCGCGATGTGTGCCCCGCTTGCGCCGAGGAAGCGAAGACCCTCTACCAGTTTTCGGGCAAAGGCGAAATCTATTCGTACACCACTGTATATGATGCGCCGGACGGTTATGAGGAGCAGGCTCCGTACACGGTGGCCATTGTAAAGCTCGAAGAAGGCCCGCTGGTGACGGCGCAGCTGACCGACGTGGACAACGGCAAAGTTGAGATTGGGCAACAGGTCGAAATGGTTACCCGCAAACTGCGCGAAGACGGTGAGCGCGGTGTGTTGGTGTATGGGTATAAGTTTCGTCCATCTTGGTCTGACGAAAACCTGCGAGTTGGTTGATCGCGGACAAGACATCCAGCCGGAATACGACCTCTAGATGTCGTTCTTTATCGACGATATTGACTCGCTCGATCAAAGTTTGCACAGTCCGTTGCTTTTCCTCTAATTGTCGATGCGCCTCCTCATCATCTTGGGGAGGCGCATTCAACCACTCCAGGCCGGCCTTGAGATCCGCAAGGTACTCGGCGACCTTTTCCTCCCACCCCTCTATCGCTTTCAAAATCAAACGTTTGCTGACAAGAAGCCAGTTCTCGTTTGAGACCTGATTCCTGTATTGAGAGTGCAGCCAACTGCGAATCTAAATCAGCTTCTGTGATTCGCCCCTTACGCGCCTGGGTAATCACCCATTGACGCTCAGTCATTACGTTCTCGAGATCCTTCTCCAACCTGTCGATATCTGTTTGAGTGTTAGAAGATTCCTGCTGAAGCTCAGAGATATGTTGCTGCGCCTTGCCTTACTGCGAACCGCCAGTCAAAGTGAGAGTCATGGGAATATTGAAAGAACCGCCAGTTACCTGTAGAGATTTCAGTGTGTGGCAACCGCCAGTAATAGTGACAGGAATGGCGGTTACTTCTTCAGGAAAGGATAGGGCCAGCGCTTGAATATCCGGCCTTGCCGATAGATGGTGAGTTGTCGGCGCTGGGTATCCAAGACGACTTTGACATATTCACCCTTCAGGCGTTTGCCGACTTTGAAAGTCTGGCTGAGCAAATGGACATTGCCATTGGGCGTTACCTGCCGGATGAAGCTCACCCGCCCCGCCGCAATCGGCAGCGGTTCGGTGGGGATCACGTAGTGCGGTGGCAACTTCTGGAGTTTGCAGCGCCGCCGATGTTGAGCTGGGGTCAAGCCCCCCAAACGTTGTTGGACATGCTGCGTATTGACGGTTACTTCCAGGCGTTGCAGTTCGCGCTTCAACACGCTCCGGCGAGAATAGTGTCGTTGGAAGAGACGCGGTTGGAACCAGCCATTGAAGTTTTCCACTCGCCCGTTGCGATAGGGTTGAGCGGGCGGAATCAAGACCGGCTCGACTCCGAAGCGCAGACACAGCCGAAGCACTC
>VGOW01000047.1 GCA_016875735.1 Chloroflexota bacterium
ATTGGCCCCGGCGAGGGCGACATGAGCGATCTCGCCCGCGATCTCAACTGGCAAGTGATTCCCGAAATGGGGCGCGAGATCTCTCCTCTGGCCGACGCCGTAACCCTGATAAAATTGTGGGGCTTAATGCGCCGCTATCGCCCGCACATCGTTCACACGCACACGGCCAAAGCGGGCGCGGTGGGGCGCGTGGCCGCGCGGCTGGCCGGTGTGCCGGTGGTGTTGCACACTTTTCACGGCCACACCTTTCGCGGGTATTGGGGCGCCTTCGGCTCGCGCATGGCAGTGGTTACGGAGCGCGCACTGGCTCATTTGGCCGATAGATTGATCGCAGTGAGCGCGCGCGTGCGCGATGAGCTGATTGAGTTCGGCATTGCGCCGCCGGAAAAAATCATATCGATTCCGTTGGGACTCGATCTCGCGCCGTTCGCGCAAGTGAAGCGGACTCCGGGCGGGGCGCCGGTCGTTGGCATCGTCGGGCGGCTGGCGCCCATTAAGAATCACGCTCTCTTTTTGGAGACGGCCCGGCGCATGATCGCCGACGGCTTTCCCGGCAGATTCATGGTGGTGGGCGATGGCGAACTGCGCGGCGAACTCGAAAAGTCCGCCGCCGACTTGGGCGACCGAATCACTTTCACCGGCTGGCGGCGCGATCTGCCGGAAGTCTATTTGCAACTTTCGGTGGTGGTGAACACCTCGCTCAACGAAGGCACACCGGTTGCGCTCATCGAGGCCATGGCGGCGGGCGTGCCGGTGGTGGCTACCGATGTGGGCGGCGTGTCCGATGTGGTGCGCCACAGCGAGACGGGTTGGCTCGCGCCGAGCGGCGACGCCGCCGCGCTGGCCGAGTCAGTTAAAGCCGCCCTCCGCGCTGGCGAGCCAATCGCCGCCCGCGCTCGAACCGAAGCGTTGGAACGGTTCTCGCAACAGCGATTGTTCAAGGAGATGGAGAAGGTGTACGACTCTTTGATGGAAGAAACTTCAAACTCCAAACTTCAAACTCCAAAGTTCAAAGCGGGGTTTTGAAGTTTGGAGTTTGAGATTTGAGTTTTCGGATGTCTCAATTCGTTTTCGTCGCCATTGCCGCCGGGCTCATTGCCTTCATTGGCACGCCGCTCACGCTGGTGATGGCCCGGCGCATCGGCTTCGTCTCCGCGCCCAGCTCGCGCAAAACACACATCGTCCCCATTCCGCTCATGGGCGGCGTGGCGATCTGGCTGGCGTTTGTGGTGAGCCTGCTGGTCTTCGGGCGCGGCAGTGAGTTCCGCGAACTGGCGGCCATCATCATCGGCGGCACCGTCATCTCCGCCGTTGGGCTGATCGACGATCGCGTGGGACTCGGCCCCGCCGCAAAACTGTTGGGGCAAGTGCTGGCCGCGCTCATTCTGGTGGCGGGCGGAGTCGAGGCCCGTTTGTTTCACAACGCTTGGCTCGATCTTGCCCTCACCCTTTTCTGGATCATCGGCATCTGCAACGCCCTCAACTTCATGGACAACATGGATGGGCTGGCGGCGGGAGTGGCGGCAGTGGCGGCGGGATCGTTTTTGATGCTGGCCGCGCTCAACGGGCAGGCGCTCGTATCCAGTTTGGCGGCGGCGCTGTTGGGCGCGTGCGTCGGCTTCCTCGTTTACAATTTCCAACCCGCTCTCACCTTCATGGGCGACACCGGATCCCTGCTTCTCGGATTCATGCTGGCCGTGCTCGGAATCAAATTGAACTTTCCAGGCATCAACCCCTATTCGACGTGGATGGCGCCGATCGTCGTTCTCGGCCTGCCGATCTTCGACACCACCCTCGTCACCCTTTCACGACTCCGGCGGCGGGTATCCGTCACTCAAGGGGGCGCCGATCACACCTCCCATCGTTTGGCGCGGCTGGGCCTCAGCCACCGCCGCGTGGTGATCGCGCTATACACGGTGGGCGCGGCGCTCGGCGTGCTCACCGTGCTCATCACTCAAGCCACACCGGAGATCGCCAACACAATTTTCGTCGGCCTCCTTTTGCTGGGCGCATTCACGTTGTGGACGCTCGAAGAAATCTATCGCCAGCCTGCCGGCTCGCGCTTCCGACCTGACTTGCGAATCACCTTCATCGGCGGCGGCGAAACGATGCTGCCATTGCTCGAAGGCGCAATAGCCGTGAGCCGCACCGTGTTCATGCTGGTGACTCCGACTCCGGCGGGAGGACAAATGCCACTCCAGCGATTGCACGCCTGCTTCGCCGTGTTAGCCGAACACCCCGATGCAACTCGCGCCGTCATCGCCGGGTCGTCCGCCTTTTCCGCCAATGGCTCAATCGCTGAACAAATCAATGTGGCTTCAGCGGCGTTGCAAATGCGCGGTCGAGTGGTGGCGACGACCGAACCGAACGGTGATGTCAACGAGCACGCGCTCACCGCCATTCAGCAAACTGATCTGATCGTCATCGGCGGCGACATGAGTGAAAACGTCTTGCCCACGTTGACGTTGGAAGAAATCAATCGCGCCCTCCGCCGATCCAAACGCGCGCGGGTGCTGGCCCACCCCGATCCGGCGGCGGCGCTGGCCGAGATCGAACGCGCCGCCGGGCCGGGACTCATCACGCATGTGATCGCCGCTGAAACGGCGGAGGGAGCGAAAGACTTGTGGCACGCCGCCGTCGATCTCAAACAGAGCCGCCAAGTGGCCGACGCCCTCAGCCGCATATGGCTCACGCGCACGCGCGTGCGCGGAGCGCCTCAACCCATTTCCGGGAATGCCCATGGATGAACGCGCATTGCGCCGCGCGCTGACCGCCGCCGACGGCTTGGCGCTGGCCGCGCTCACCGGGCTGTTGTTCTGCGTTTATCTCCTCACCGCCTCGCTTACTTTTGTGAGCGACGATGAGATGTTTTTGTTCGACGCCACCGAAAGCATCGCCCGGCACGGCAGTATCGAGTTGAGCGAAACGGCCGATCTCGTGTGGCCGGGCGCCTCTCAAGCCGAGCCGATACAGCCGCTGCTGGCTGCCGGAGTCTATTGGCTGGCGAACTCGTTCGACGGCGTGGGCAATGTTCACGCCACATTGCTGTTCAACCCTCTCGTCACGGCGCTCACCGGCTCGCTTGTGTTTTTGTGCATTCGGCAATTGAGCTTCAGCCGCGCCACTGCGCTGGCCGGCGGGCTGGCCTTCGGCCTCAGCACCATCGCTTGGCCGTACGCCAAAACTTTCTTCCGCGAACCGTTAGCGACTCTCACCCTCTTTGCCACTGCCTACGCCCTTTTGCGCTGGCGCGACGCCTTCGCCGAAAAAGGGCTCGCCGCCTCCGGGTGGTTGGCCGCCGCCGCCGTGCTGACTCTGATCAGTATCCTCACCAAAGAGATTGCGTTGTTCGGCGTGCCGTTGCTGTTGCTCATACTATTGCCGCAGTTGCCGGATATTCGCCGCAACGGAATGGATTGGCTGCGCATTGCCTTCGCGCTGATCGCGACGATTGCCGCTGTGGCGATAGCCTTCTGGCTTTTCTTTCGCGTGTATGGGTCTTTAGGCGGCCGCTTCGACATAGCCGAGCGTTTATCGGCGATGATCCGCCACGCCGGATTGGCGCGAGATGGCTTGATGGGATTCGTGATCAGCCCCGGCAAGAGTCTGTTTATCTTTTCGCCGATGCTCGTGTTGGCGTTGGCGGCTCCGTTCATCGGCGACCGGCGCCAACGGCTCGATACGGCGTGGCCGCTGATCCTCCTCGCCGCCTTCATCATCATCTACGCTTTCGTGCGCGGAATCATGTGGTGGGGCGGCACAAACTGGGGGCCGCGATATATGGTGCCCGTCACGCCGTTCCTCATCGTTGCCTGTGCCCCACTCATCGAAGCCGCGCTTCACCGCAAAGGCTGGCTGCTCAAGATCGCGCTGGCCGCATTGTTCGCGCTCGGCGTCGCCGTGCAGATCGGCGCGGTGGCAATCCGCCCGCAAGATTTTTACGACGTGCTCGGCTCGGTGAGGCCCGACGGTCCGTGGACGATTGGGTTGTGGGATCCGTATTACTCGGCAGTGCTGGGCCATTGGCGATTGATGGGCGTGAAGCCGCCCGACTTTGCGTGGGTACTGGCCTTGCCCGGCGGCCCGGCGTGGACGGTTCCCATCCTCACGTTGGGATTGTCAGCAGTGTTTGTGGGCGCGATGGGCTTGGCCCTCACCCGCGAAACGATCAAACGCCGGGCGATGCTCGGCGCGGCGCTGGGCGGGTTCATCGCTGCCGGCGCGGTGACATGGTTCAGTCTGCGCGCGATCTATTACGATCAACGATACAAGGGCAACAACGAAGAACTGCATCAACTCAACGCCGCGCTCAAGGCCGACACCTCCCCCGACCCGATCATCCTCCTCAACAATCGCGCCTATTTCGAGTTCATGCTCAATTACTACAAAGGCCACACCTTGTGGTACACACTCGAACTCAATCCTAACGAGCTGCTCGCCCCCGATCAGCCGCCGCCGCCGCCCTCCACCGACCCACTCACCCTGCTCAACAACGACGCCCACAGCGTGGCCAGCAACTTCGCCCGCCTGCATCAAACCACACTGCTCATCATGGAGCACGGCCCCTTCACGCCCGAATCGCCGCGCCCGATGGAATGGTGGATGACCCGCGAGTTCTATTACGCGGGCGTGCAGGAGTTCGGCCCGGCGGTGCGCCTCGTTCGATTCTCCACCGCCAGCGCCGCGCCTGCCTTTTCAGCGCCCGCCGCGCATCCCGCCAACTACCGGCTCGGCGACACGATCGCGCTGATCGGCTGGGATGCCTCGCCCGAAGGCCGGGTGCGCCCCGGCAGTGTGTTGAACATTTCCACTCAATGGCAGGCCGTCACCGCGCCGGGCGCCGATTACAAAATCGGCGCCTACCTCATCACGCCCGATGGCGCAGTGGCCGCGCAGGACGATAGCTTTCCCGTCAACGGATTCTGGCCCACGATCTCGTGGGGAGCCGGAGAGATCATCCGGCACAACATTGCCTTCGCCCTCCCTCATGATATGCCGCCCGGCTTTTACGAAGTGTGGACGCTGATGTATTCCGCCGCCGACGGCGCCCGCCTGCAAGTGCAGGACTCCAGCGGCACCACCATCCTCGATCACATCGCCCTCTTCACCATCGAAGTGACACGATGAGCGGCGGCGCATTGTTTTGCGATGAGATTGCTTCGGCGCGAAAACCGCGCCTGGCAATGACGTTCTTATCCCGCACTGAGGTTAACGCAGCGAGCAACACAGGTTCGGGCTAGGATCCAAAACCCCACACCCCCGACACAAGAATGACATTTGCATACGGCGTATACTCGCCCGTGCGCACCACCGCCCGCGCCGAGCGCGTTTGCTCCTTGAAGGCCGTGTGCGGCATCGTCTCAATGGGAATATCCCGCAAGGCAGTTCGGAGCAACTCATAAACATGAGGGCTGACGGTGAGCATCTCCTCAGCGATCATCGCGCTCTCAACGTGCATTTCGGATAGCACGACGCGCAACGTATCGGCGAAGGTCGGGATGCCTTTGGTCAAGGCGAGGTCGATGCGCCGGGTTTCCGGCGGAATGGGCAAACCGGCGTCGGCGATAACCAGCCGATCCATATGGCCCAGGCTGGCAATGGCTTCAGAGAGCGCGGGGTTGATGAGCGTAGTTTTTTTCATGGGGAAACTCTTTGTTCGAGCGAGGCGATCATATCGATTCTTTTCTGGTGCCGGCCGCCTTCGAACTCGGCAAACAGCCACTCTTTCACGATGCTTCTGGCTAAACCCTTGCCCACGACCTGAGCGCCCAGAGCAAGGATGTTGGCATTGTTGTGGAGTCTTGCCATGCGGGCAGAGTAGGTGTCGCTGCACGCCGCCGCCCGTATACCGGGGATCTTGTTGGCGGCGATGGACATCCCAAGCCCGGTGCCGCAGATCAATATTCCGAGATCAAAGCCCTCATCCGTGATTGCATGAGCCACTTTCTCCGCGAACAACGGATAATCGGTTCTCAGCGAGTCGTGAGTTCCAAAATCATGATGCCCCATTTGGAGCTCATCGAGGAATTCCATGAGATCCTTTTTGAGTTCAAGCCCAACGTGATCACATCCAATTGCAATTTTCATGGCCTTCTCATTCGCACAGCGGCAATGTTCAGGCGGGGATCACATCATAGGTCTTCCGCACCGCTTCAGCGATCCCCAGCCCTTTTCTAAAGATCGACGAAGTGCCGCCGACCAACATGGTAGCGCCAGCGCCAACCAAGCGGGGGATGTTCTCGAAACTCACATTGCCATCCACTTGAATCTCCGCCCTGCATCCTTGCCGATCCAATTCGTTTCGCAAACTGCTTATCTTGTTGATGGTGGCGGGGACAAGCGACTGCCCGGCGAAACCGGGATTCACCGTCATGATCAGAACTACGTCCACATCCGCAAGAACATGCGCCAACACACCGAGGGGCGTCGCCGGATTGAGGGCCAAACCGGATTTCAGGCCCAGGTCCCGTATCCGCGTCAGTTCGCGTTGCGAGTGCGGAGTGGCCTCCTGATGAAAGGTGATAGTGTTGCAACCTTCCTTCGCAAAGACAGGAATGTAGGTTTCGGGGTTGGCGACCATCAAATGAACGTCGACGGGCAGGGCGGTCAGTTCCCGTGTCATCCGGAGGATGTCGGGGTTGAGGGCAAAGTTGGGGACGAAGTGTCCATCCATCACATCAAAATGAATGGAATCCACTCCGGCCTGCTCAAGCTCCCGAATATCCTTTTCTAGATTTCTGTAGTTCGCGCACGCCAATGAAGCCCCGATGGACACCCGGTTCTTCATGCTATTCACCAACGACTTCAATCGGGAGTCGCATTCGCTTCCCTTCCCAATCCTGCTTCATCCAGGCAAAGTCTACATCATCCAGCGGAGGAGTGGCGCGGGACTCGTCGAGCAAATCGCCCGCCAGATAATTGAGGAAGTACATGTTAGAACCGGGGGCGGCGGCGGTGGGATGAAAGCCCTGAGTCACCAACACGGCCTCGTTATGGCGCACCGCAAACACCTCATCGAAATCATTATCACGCCGGTAGTTGCGATGGATACCGAAACCGTAGGCGGGCGCGAAACGATAATAATAAACCTCCTCCAGGCGCGGCGATCCGCCGTAGCCGTCGTGACAGTGCGGCGGCCAACCGCTCCACGTCCCGCCGGGGACGTACACCTCAAAAAGAATCAACCGTTCAGCCGGAAGGGGCGCGGCCAAAATGTGATTAACTTGCCTTAAGGCCGCGCCGCCTCCACGCATTTCCGATTTCATCTCGCCGGGCGCGAACAGGCGCACCGGATACTTGCCTTTGGCCGGAGCGCCGCCCACTGTGAACTCAAAATCGCTGGCGGCTTCGACGGCAATCTCCTGCCATGGCGGCACGTACAGCACATGAGGCTTTCCGGCGAACACGCTCTCGCGCGCCAACGTGAGCGACTCCCCCCCCACTCTGACCACCCCTTCACCGCTCAACGGCACGATGGCTACTTCCGTGTCATGGGTGTGGTGGATATGCGCGCTTCCGGCCTTGAGCGCCAACTCACGGAAACTCAAATAGCGCCAACCCGCCGACTCCGGCGTCACCTCGATCCGAACTTCGGCGGCGAAGTTGGGGTGAAGATGGTGGCTCGTCACTCGATCTCGCTCACGCGCACGGGGCGGTTCTCGCGCAGAGACTTCTGCGCGGCCAAGCCGATGACCACCGGTCGGCGGCCTTCGCGGCCGGTGACGGGCGGCGTTGCGTCCTTCTGCACGCACTGCACAAACTCGGTCATCTCGGTAATGAACGACTCGGTGTAGCGCTGCATGAAGAAATAGAGCGGCAGGGCAGAATGCACACCTTGCGCGTCGCTCAATACATGCCTGTCGGGCGTGTCGTTGCTCACCGAGGCCATGCCCGCCGAGCCGAACACCTCCACGCGCTGGTCATAGCCATACGCCGCCTTGCGGCTGTTATCGATGGCGCCCAGCGCGCCGTTGGCAAACTTCAAGGTGACCAGAGCGGTGTCGATGTCGCCCGCCGCGCCGATGGCCGGATCGACCAGCACACCGCCAGCAGCGAACACCTCAACCACGTCACTGCCGGTGAGGTAACAGGCCATATCGAAATCGTGAATGGTCATATCGAGGAACATTCCGCCCGAGACGCGCACGTATTCGACGGGCGGCGGGGCAGGATCGCGGCTGGTAATGCGGAGCAGGTGAACATCGCCCACTTTGCCTTCGCGCACCAGCTCGCGCACTTTGCGGAAGTTCGAGTCGAAACGGCGGTTGAAGCCGATCATCAATTTCACACCGGCTCGCTCCGCCGCCGCCAGCGCGGTATCGATCTTTTGCAGATCGTAGTCAATCGGTTTTTCGCAGAAGATATGCTTGCCCGCCTGGGCGGCCTCCACGATGAAACGCGAATGCGTGTCGGTGGCCGAGCAGATAGCGACGGCCTGAATGGCCGGGTCGTCCAGAAGGCGGCGATAATCCTGATGCGGCGCGGCATGGAATTGCCCGGCCAACGATTCGGCGGCGGCCAGATTCACGTCGGCGATAGCCGCCAGCCGCACGCCGGGGATTCGCGTGGCCAAATGCTCGCTGTGTACGCGGCCAATGCGGCCCGCGCCGATGACGCCAATGTTGAGAGTATTTTGAGTCATAAGCCGATGCTCTTCAAGAAATTCCGGTTGCGTTGCGCGGAGTCTTTGGGCGTGCCCATGCCGGGCAGAACGTCCTGTTCCACCACAACCCAACCGCTATAGCCAAGTCGATCCAATTCCGCTTTGACTGCCCCAAACGACACTTCGCCCCGGCCCAGTTCGCAGAAGATGCCTTCGCGCACCGACTTGAAGTAATCCCAACCCTCGGCGCGCGAGCGTTGCGCCACTGCCGGATGGCAGTCTTTGAAATGCACGTGCCAGATGCGGGCGGCGTGCTTTTGCAAACCGGCCATCGGATCGCCTCCGCCGAAACGATAGTGCCCCATATCCAAACACAGACCGACCAATTTCGGATCGGTGAGCGAGAGCAATGTCTCGATCTCGGCGGGTGTTTCAACGTACCCGGCGCAGTGATGGTGAAACACACAGCGGAGTCCCGTTTGAGCGTGCACACTTTGAGCAACACGATTGACCCTCTTGGCAAATACGTGCCACTGCGCCGGGTCGAGGCCCTGTGCCGGTTGGATGCGCCCGGCGTTTTGAGTCCGAACGGGATTCTTGCCATTGTCGTCGGCGAGCACGATGAACGGGCGGTCGCCGCCGACAGCGGCAAGCAAATGGGCGATGCGCAGGGCGGTCGCTTCGCCCTCGGCATGGGCGGCGGAGTCGGAAAAATTCACCGGCACAAAAGCGGCCAACATCTCCAGATCACGCGCCCGCAATTCGCGCTTCAGGTGTTCCGGGTCGGTCGGCATGAATCCCCAATCGCCCAGTTCGGTGCCAGCGTAGCCGGTCTCGCGCATCTCCTCCAGCACTTGCGCGTAACCGGCAGTCTGGCCCTCCAATCCAAACTCCAGCACTCCCCATGAACAGGGAGCATTCGCAATTTTTATCATAACGAGTGAGCAGTTCCTTTCAAGGTTTTGAGGTAATTTCACTGAGCGCCACCGGGCGCGACTCATCCAGCGAGCGCGTGGCCGCCAACCCGATAACGGTGGCGGCGCGCCCGTCGAGGCCGCTAACGCTGGGCGGCTTGTCTTCGACGATGCATCGAATGAAGTCGCGGATCTCGGCGGCATAGGCGTCGGCGAATCGCTCCATGAAAAACGGGACGGTGTCGTGGGCGACGCGATTCGGGGTCATCACCCACAACGGCGTTTGCTGGAATTTGCCGATCATCAGCGAGCCTTTGGAGCCGATGATCTCGGCGCGCACATCGTAGCCGTACACCGCATTGCGGCTGGCGTCCACACTGCCCACCGCGCCGTTGGCAAATTTGAGGGTCACTACGGCATTGTCAATATCACCCACCTCCTTCAATTCAGGGAAGACGAGGCATGCGCCTTCCGAATACACGCGCTCCACTTCACTGCCGGTGAGCCAGCGGGCCAGATCGAAATCGTGGATGGCCAGATCCATGATCAATCCGCCGCTGTTGGCCCGGCGCGCAAACTCCAGAGCGGGGCGGCTCGGGTCGCGGCCAACAAATTTGAGCATCGCCACTGTTCCGATCTCGCCGGAGTCGATTTGCTGTTTGGCGGCCACATAGGCCGAGTCGAAGCGGCGCATGAAGCCCAATTGCAGTTTTACGTTGGCGCGCTCCGCCGCCGCAATGGCCGTGTCGCACGCGGCCAGGGTGAGCGCCAGCGGCTTCTCGCTGAAGATGTGTTTGCCGGCCGCCGCCGCCGCTTGGATCACTTCGGAGTGGGTGTGAGTGGGCGAGGCGATGACGACGGCTTGAATGTCGGCGCGGTCGAGCAACGCGCGATAGTCGGCATAGTGCGCGGAGGCCCCGTAACGCGCGGCCACTTGCCCCGCCGCGTCGGGGTTCGGGTCGGCCACAGCCGCGAAGTCACATTCGGTAACAGTGAAGGCGAGATGATGAGCGAAGGTGGCGCCCATGCGCCCCGCGCCGATCAGCCCAATGCGAATTTTTTCAGTCATGGGAAGAAATGCCGCTCTTTCTTTTTGTGTTCAACGTATTGCGCTCGCGCCGCCTGAGTGGAGGCCAGTTCCGACACTTCGGCAACCGGCACATCCCACCACGATTCGTAGCCGCCCACGCGCTGTTCGCGGTCGGTCTCGATGACGATGACAGTGGTTTGCGTTTGCTGGCGGGCTTCGGCCAGCGCGGCTTGAAGCGAAACGATGTCTTTGGCTTGAATGACATGCGCGCCCAAACTGCGCGCGTTGGCGGCGAAATCCACCAGCAGAGGCGGGCCGTCGAGTTGGCCGCTGGCGGCGCGATAGCGATAGCGCGTGCCGAATTCCTGGCCGCCCACCGCGCCCGACAATCCGCCAATGCTGGCGAAGCCGTGATTGTCGATCAGCACAACGGTGATCTTCAATCCCTCTTGCACGGCGGTGACGATCTCGGTGTTCATCATCAAGTACGAGCCGTCGCCGACCATTACATACACTTCGCGGCCCGGGTCGGCCATCTTCGCGCCGAGGCCGCCCGCGATTTCGTAGCCCATGCAGGAGTAGCCGTATTCGAGATGGTAACCCTTAGGATCGCGGGCGCGCCAGAGTTTATGCAGATCGCCGGGCAGACTGCCCGCCGCGCACAGCACAACATCCGTCGGGCGGGCGAACTCGTTGACCACACCGATCACTTCACCCTGACTCGGCAGAGGGCCGTGCTCCAGCGTGTAAACGCGGTTCACTTCGACATCCCACTGGTGATTGAAGTTCCCCGCGCGGGCGCGATACTCGGCACCGGTGTCGAAGCCGTCGAGCATCGCCCTCAACTCGTCGAGGGTCGCCTGCGCGTCGGCTACCAACGGCAGGGCGGCGCGTTTGTGAGCGTCGAACTCGGCGACGTTGATATTGATGAATCGCAGATCGGGATTCTGAAAGGCGGTGTTGGAGGCCGAGGTGAAATCGCTGTACCGGGTGCCGACTCCGATAACGAGGTCGGCCTCGCGGGCCATGATGTTTGCCCCCAGCGTGCCGGTCACGCCCATAGCCCCCAAGGCCAACGGATGGTTGTAGGGCAGTGCGCCCTTGCCCGCCTGTGTCTCAGCCACGGGAATTCCGGTTTGCTCGGCGAAGGCGCGCAACGAGTCGGCGGCCTCACTATAGATGACGCCGCCTCCGGCAATGATCAACGGGCGACGGCTGGCTCTGATCCTCTCTACCGCGCGTTGGAGCAAAGCCGAATCTGCTTTGGGCCGCGGGATGAACCACACACGCGGCTCGAACAACTCTGCCGGATAGTCGCAGGCTTCGGCTTGCACGTCCTGCGGCAAGGCCAAGGTCACCGCGCCGGTGTCGGCGGGCGAAGTCAGAACTCGCATCGCTTCGGGCAAAGCATAGATTGCCTGATCGGGCCGATTGAGTCGATCCCAATAGCGCGAGATCGGTTTGAAGCAATCGTTGACCGAGAGGTCCTGCGAGTGGGGCATTTCCAATTGCTGCAACACCGGGCCTACGTTGCGGCGAGCAAAGATGTCGCCGGGCAAAAGCAGAACGGGCAGGCGGTTGATTGTCGCGCCGGCCGCGGCGGTGATCATGTTGGTCGCGCCGGGGCCGATGGAAGTGGTGCAGGCAAAGGTCTGCAGGCGGTTCTTCATTTTGGCGTAAGCGGCGGCGATGTGCACCATCGCCTGCTCGTTGCGCGTTTGGTAGTAACGAAAGTCGGGATACTGCAACAGCGCCTGTCCGATTCCGGCGACGTTGCCGTGGCCGAAGATGCCCCAACATCCGCCAAAGAACGGCTGTTGCGCGCCGTCGCGCTCGACCCATTGATTTTTGAGAAAGCGGATGACCGCCTGCGCCATCGTAAGGCGAACAGTGGGCATAGTCGATCTCCTGCGCTCAGGCTTTCACGTCCGGGTTCGGCAACATGAAATCGCGGATGACGGCCACGAAGTCGTGCCACGCGGCAATGAACGAGCGGAGCGTGCGCACGGTGGGGCCGAAGGTGTCGAACTCGGCGAGGGTCAAGCCGTCTTCGTCGTAGGCGCGGCGAAAGTCGGGGATTGATTCGCAGAGCGTTTCGACAATTTCGGGCTTCACTGGCTCATGCATACGGGGCACGGGTTTCACATCCGACTCGTTGAACTTCACTTGCCATTCCCAAGGTATCGTCAGCATCACCTCGCCGCCGACGAATTCCGTCCAGTGATAGAAGTTGCGATAGGCGGCGGACAACAGCCGGGCGCGGTAGCCGCGTTGTTGATACAACTCATAGGCCTTTTTGAAACAGGCCACGCCGCACCATTCCAGATAGTCGGCAGGCACATCAAGGCCATCGCGCTGGGCCAGCAGTTTCATCCAGTCATCGTTGCGCCCGACCATCATCGTGACCACGGGCGACATAGTAGAAAGGTCTTTGCCTTCGGCCTCGCGCCGCTTGAGGCCGCGCTCGATGGCTTGGGCGGCGGCGATGACCTGCGGCACGGTAAAACTGACAGTGACGTTGAGGTTGACGCCGCGATAGATGGCTTCCTCGACCACACCGATGCCAGCCGTGTTGGCGGGCAGTTTAACTTGCATGTTGGGCGCGAGACTGTGGAAGTGTTCCGCTTGGGCGAGGAGGGCCGGGCCGTTGCGATAGAGCGCCGGATCAGTTTGGATGGAGAGGCGGCCATATTTTCGCCCCTCGCGCTCGTGGACGGGCAACAGCAAGCGCGAGCCATGAACCGCCAATTCCTGATAGATTTGCCAACTGAGCCGCGTCTCGTCCCAAAGGGGATTCCGGGCGACT
Organism: Chloroflexota bacterium; assembly: GCA_016875735.1. Lineage (GTDB taxonomy): Bacteria > Chloroflexota > Anaerolineae > Anaerolineales > VGOW01 > VGOW01. The sequence goes on from VGOW01000047.1 coordinate 13,353, forward strand.
GCTTCTTGAATGCGCTCGCGCCACAAGTGCTTCTCTTTGTTCAGCACATTGAGCACGATCACCGGGTTGCTGGTGGCGCCCGTCGCCCCGCGCTCAATGGCATACTGCAACTCCGCCACCGAGCACGAGTCATTCCAGTAGCGGGTCGGAGTCGTGGAGACCATTTCGTGCAGTGGGCCGTTGTACTCCATCATCGCCTCCCACGTTGTGCCGCATCGATCACGGGCGCGCAACGCGCCGCCGTGTTTTTCATGCACAAGGCAAAGCCGCAAGAGTCGCATATACCCTTGCGGCTTTGCTTCAGCGCGAGCGAGCTATTTAGCGTAGTCCGCCGCGTTCTCTTTGGTCACGAGCACCGTGCCCGTGTCAATGATAGGATCGATTGTCTCGCCGTTGAGGAGCTTGATCAGACTCTCCACGCCGAACTTGCCCATGTTGGACGGAGCCTGAGCCACGGTAGCGCTCATGTCGCCGGCTAGCACAGCGGCGGCGGCGTTCGGATTGGCGTCGAAGCCGACCACCACGATCTTGCCGTTCAGCCCTGCGCCCTTGATCGCTTCCACCGCGCCGAGAGCCATGTTGTCATTGCTGGCGAACACGCCCTTCAGGTCGGGGTTCTTGGTCAGGATGTCTTCCATCGCGGCTTGAGCCTTGGCCGTATCCCACTCCGCCGGAACTTCGGCGACCACGTCCATGCCACAGGCGGTCAGCGCCGCTTTCGAGCCTTCGGCTCGCGCCTGCCCCGTGCTCTGGGTGATGATGCCTTGCAGGATCGCCACCTTGTCGCCCGCCTTCAGCGTCTTGCACAGGTAGTCGCCCGCCAACGCCGCGCCCACTTCGTTGTTCGTGCCGATGAAGGTCACCCCTTCATTCTGGCCTTTGGTGTCGATGAACACCACCTTCACGCCCTGATCCAACGCCTTCTGGATCACCGGGGCCAGGGCCGCCGGGTCGGTCGGCGCAATGGCGATACCATCCACGCCCTTCACCAGCGCGTCTTCAATCTGGGCGATCTGCGCCGGCACATCCGACTCCGCCGGGGGCGCCATCACCGTGACTTCCATGCCCGTGGCTTCGCCAGCCGCGATCGCGCCGGCTTCCACTGCCGCCCAAAACGGATTGCCGCCGCCGGGGCCTTTCATGTTGACGAGAATCTTGTAGACCTTGGCCGTGGGCGAGCCCTCGGGGGCGTACGCGGCGGCGTTCTCTTTGGTCACGAGCACCGTGCCCGTGTCAATGATAGGATCGATAGTCTCACCCTTGATCAGTTTGACCAGACTCTCCACGCCGAACTTGCCCATGTTGGACGGAGCCTGAGCCACGGTAGCGCTCATGTCGCCGATCAACACAGCGGCGGCGGCATTCGGGTTGGCGTCGAAGCCCACCACCACGATCTTGCCGTTCAGCCCCGCACCCTTGATCGCTTCCACCGCACCGAGAGCCATGTTGTCGTTGCTGGCAAACAGACCCTTCAGGTCGGGGTTCTTGGTCAAAATGTCTTCGGTTGCCGCTTGGCCTTTGGCCGTATCCCACTCCGCCGGAACTTCGGCGACCACGTCCATGCCACAGGCGGTCAGCGCCGCTTTCGAGCCTTCGGCTCGCGCCTGCCCCGTGCTCTGGGTGATGATGCCTTGCAGGATCGCCACCTTGTCGCCCGCCTTCAGCGTCTTGCACAGGTAGTCGCCCGCCAACGCCGCGCCCACTTCGTTGTTCGTGCCGATGAAGGTCACCCCTTCATTCTGGCCTTTGGTGTCGATGAACACCACCTTCACGCCCTGATCCAACGCCTTCTGGATCACCGGGGCCAGGGCCGCCGGGTCGGTCGGCGCAATGGCGATACCATCCACGCCCTTCACCAACGCGTCTTCAATCTGGGCAATCTGCGCCGGCACATCCGACTCCGCCGGGGGCGCCATCACCGTTACCTGCACACCGAGCGCCGCTCCGGCTTCATTGGCGCCGGCTTCCACCGCCGCCCAAAACGGATTGCCGCCGCCGGGGCCTTTCATGTTAACCAGAATCTTGATGTCCTTGTTTTCCTTCACTCCAGCTGCTGTCGGCTCAGGAGCCGAAGTTGCTTGAGGCGCCTGGGTGGTAGCGCCGCCGCCACAGGCGACCAACACCAACGCTACGACGGCGAGCAAACTTACAAACTTGAACGCTTTCATCTTTCCTCCTGGGAAGTTTCCTTGAGTTGACTTATGGGTGCAATGGTGCGCATAGGTATCGGCGATTCTTTCTCTATTGAGCATCACCTCCTTTGCAATCGAAGTCGGTTTGGAATGGCTGTGAACGAGCGTGAGACGTTAACTGTTCGACGATCCGGCGCGGCGGCGCAACACATCGAGATAGACCACCGAAATGATCACCACGCCGATGAGCACTTGCTGCCAGAAGACCGGAACGTTCTGAAGATTGAGGATATTGCGAAGCAAACCGATGACCAACGCTCCAGCAAACACACCCAGCACCGATCCGCGCCCGCCGAAGAAACTCGCGCCGCCAATGATGACGGCCGAGATGGCGTCGAGTTCCTGGCCCAGGCCCGCATTGGGGAATCCGGAATTGGTGCGGCCAGCCAGCAACAACCCGGAGAGGCCAGCCAGGGTGCCGCACAAGCCATACACCAGAATCAAAGTGCGGTCAACGTTGATGCCGCTGACCCGCGCCGCTTGCGGGTTGCCGCCAATAGCATAGATGTGCCGCCCGGTGCGGGCATAATGCAGGAACAATCCAACGATGATGTAAGAGATGGCAACCACGAGGAGGCTGGCCGGGATTTCGATGCCCTCCCCCAACTTAATATCGCTAGCGCCCATCCAGCGCACGGGGTCGGGCAGGCCGCTGATGGGCACACCGCCCGAGATGAGATTCGTCGCGCCGCGGGCGATATTGAGCATCCCCAGAGTCATGATGAAGGGGTGCGGCAAACGGAGTTTGGTCAGCCCCAGCCCATTAATGATGCCCACCGTCGCCCCGACGATAAACGGCACGATGAGCAGAATCGGCACGCTGTACCCGGCCTTGGAAAGCACGGCGGTCGCCATCATGGCCAGCGCCAACGTCGAGCCTACCGAGAGATCGATCCCGGCGGTGACGATGACAACGAATTCGCCCAGGGCTAACACGGCATTGAAAGCGATCTGGCGGAAGATGTTGCTGACGTTTCGCCAAGTGAGGAATACTTCCGGCTCAAGGATGTAGGAGGTGATGCCCATCACCAGCACCAAGAGCAACACTCCGTAGCGATCAATGTACGGGATCAGTCGGACCCGCAGGCTCTCGGCCCGTTTCGTCTCGGAGAGTTCTGTGATTTGTTCGGCCATGGGTTTGTTCTCGGAAGTGATTACGACAGGACGCGCAGGCGCTCAGTTGAGATCCAATTCCTGGGCAGAGGCGGTTTGACTGCGATTGCCCATAATCCAGCCAATGACCTCATTACGGTCGGTTCGCCCCAAGGGCGCTTCGGCAAAATTGCGGCCATGGAACAAGGCCATGACCCGATCGCAAACGTAGAAGATGTCGTCCAGCCGATGGCTGATGAGGATCACGCCGATGCCGTGAGTTCGGAGGTCTTTGATTAGATCGAGGACTTTGCGCACTTCTTTGATCGCCAATGCCGCCGTCGGCTCATCCATAATGATCACTTTGGCGTCGAAAGCGGTCGCCCGGGCAATGGCCACCGCTTGCCGCTGGCCTCCGGACAGCTCTTCCACCCGCTGGCCAACGCTCTTGACTTGAATGCGCAATCGCTCCAGATGCTCTTGGGCCTGCTTCATGTTCGCTTGATGATGAACAATGGGGACAACTCCCAACAAGCGGCGAGTGTGCTCACGACCCAAGAAGATGTTCTCATCAATCCGGAGGTTGCCCGCCAGGGCCAAATCTTGGTACACCATTTCGATGCCGCGATCACGCGCATCTTTGGGGCTGGAGAAATGCACCGGCTGGCCCTGAACAATCAACTGCCCGCGGCTGGGAGGATACAAGCCAGCCAGAATCTTCATCAGGGTGCTCTTGCCGGCGCCGTTATCGCCCACCACGCCGAGCACCTCGCCGGGCATCAGGCTTAGGTTGACATCTTCCAACGCGGTGACCGCGCCAAAATGTTTATTGATGCCGCGCGCCTCGATCAGAGGCGTAGTTGTGTTCATAGGCATTCCTGATTTCGAGATCGGGAGGGATGTAGGCAGAATACTAACATGACTCTGTAAACGAATCAACGCAATCACAGGGCATCGGCGGCGGCTGTTCAACCGATGGACGAAACCCGAAGCAAACGATCTTGGCTCGGCAGGTTAGGCGTGGTATTGTATCGCCGGGCCTTGATTATTCTCTTTGAGCGCCCGCCGGGAACGCAGGCCATGATCACAATCGGCATTGACATTGGAGCAACGAAGACGGCGATCGCCACGCTGGAGGCAGACGGAGCGCTTCGCGCATTTCGCAAAGTGCCTTCGGCGAAGATGCTCAGCGAAAAAGGGAACGCCGTCGATTCTCTACGGTTGTTCATTGACGACTATGTGTCAATGGCCGGATACGAGAGGGAGAGCATTCGGGGAATCGGCATTGGGGTTCCCGCAGTACTCGACAGTTATACTCAAGAAATTGTCTCGTGTCCAAACCTGCCGGGGCTGGACAGGCTGCCTCTGGAAGCGATGTTATCGCCAAAAATCGATCTACCTGTCTTCGTCGAGAACGATGTCAATCTCATTGCCCTTGGCGAGCATTCATTCGGGCGGGGGCGGGGCATCAATGATTTGGCATGCGTCTATGTCGGCTCGGGTTTGGGGTGCGGGTTAATTCTGAACGGCCAGCTCTACCCGGGCGCGGACGGCGCGGCGGCAGAACTGGGCCACGCGATCTATGAACCCAACGGCAGGCTATGCAGTTGCGGCGCGCGCGGCTGTTACGAAATGTATTGCTCGGGGAAAGCCCTCACATTCGACGCGCCTGGCATCTTGGGCGATTCTGAAATGAAGGCAATGCTCTCCGATGAATCGTATGGCCCCTGGGCGCTGGCCGAAAAAGTCATCGAGGCGGCAAAGGCCGGCAACCCCAACGCCAACGGCGCGCTGACGAAATCATTCTTCATTCTGGGGCTGGCAATCACAAACCTGGTGAACATCCTCAACCCGCGATTGGTCATCCTCGGCGGAGGGATTGTTGGGGGCTGGCCCGAAGGCTTGCGCACCGTGCGCGAGACTGTGAATACTACGGCTCGCTCGGTCGCCCGAGATAGATTGATTATCGACACGCCCCAGTTGGGAGAAACAGCCGGATTGTATGGAGCGGCGCGCTTGGTCGAGATCAAAACAAGATAAAGCCGAGCGGCTGGCAACCGTCGGGACTACGCAACGTTAGTTCGGGTTAGTGCCGCTGCATTACGACGGCGAGGGGCGCTCGCGCAAAAACCTCTCCACTTCCAAAACAGACGGAAGAGAGGGTTGCGCGCCGGGCCGGGTTGTGGATATCGCTCCCACCGCATTTGCGTACCGCACCGAGTCCGCCAACGACTTGCCTTGCGCCAACGACACGGCCAACCCGCCGTTGAACGCGTCGCCTGCCGCAGTGGTATCGACCGCATCAACCGGAAAGGCAGGAATGATCTGCTTGGGCTGACCGGCGATCATTGCTCCTTTGGAACCCAGAGTGACGATGAGATGTTGTGTGCCCACGCTTTTCTTCAACTCGAGCGCGGCGGCGTCAACGTCAGCATCGGCACTGTTGCCAATCAAAGCGATCAACTCTGTTTCGTTGGGAGTCAGATAATCCACCTGGCTCAAGAGTTCCGCAGACAGGGGGATCGCCGGAGCGGGATTGAGGATCACTGCCACGCCATGCTTGTGAGCAGTTTTCACCGCCGCCGTCACGGTCTCAAGGGGAACCTCCAACTGCAATAACACCGCCTTCGCCGAGCGGAAAGCCGCTTCCGCATTGTGGATGTCTTGCGGCAAAAGGCGGGAGTTTGCGCCCACAGAAACCACAATCGTATTCTCGCCTTTTTCGTTGACCGCAATCATCGCCAACCCGGTGGCAAGGTCGTCATCGAAGGTTATGTGATCCGTCTGTATGCCTTCGGACTGAAAGAACTTAACGGAATTGCGGCCTCGCTCGTCGTTGCCCACTCGCGCGATGAGAGTCACATTGGCCCCCAGGCGAGCGGCGGCCACCCCCTGATTGGCGCCTTTGCCGCCGCCAAAGGTGTTGAACGATTTGCTGACCACGGTCTCGCCCGGCGCCGGGAAATGCGCCACGTCGAGCACGAAATCGGTGTTGCACCCTCCCACCACAACAATGTTTTCCTTGCTCATTTCGCCTCAATTCTTGAACAGATCGCCCAGCGCATCGTAATGTGAGTCTGCGCCGATCTTCCGATGATCCGCACCGACCGGCGTGAATCCACAGGCCAATTCTACTATCCCGAACCCGCGTTTGAGTTTTGCCGTATGTACGCCAGCGCTTCGGAGAGATCGGCAAAGCCTTCGAGGTTGTGCAATGCTCTGTGTTCCGCGCCGCGCCCGGTGAGCACGAGCAGTGAGCGCGCCCCGGCGGCCTCGCCCGCCTGCACATCGGTCACGGCGTCGCCAATCATCCACGAGCGCGAAAGGTCGAGGCCAAGTTCGCGCGCGGCGCGGAGCAACATGCCCGGGCGCGGTTTGCGGCACTCGCAGTTATCCTCATCGGTGTGCGGGCACAGATAGAGTCCATCCACGCGCCCGCCCGCGCGCAAAATCTCATCGCGCACCCCCTTGTTGATCGATTCGGCGGAGGCAAGCGAGATCAGCCCGCGCCCCACTCCGGCTTGATTGGTGACGATGACGACGGCGAAGGGGCTGACGGCGGCGCCCGCCAGCGCATTCAACGCGCCGGGAATGAACGACACATCGGCCCACGAGCGCACATAGCCGGAACGATTCTCGATGATCACACCGTCGCGGTCGAGAAAGATGGCCGGGCGCAAGCCGTCACTTCCGCTCATGCCAGCGACTCCACAACGCGCCGATGCCGCGCGCGGCCATGAGGGCGATGCACACGGTGACGTTGGTGCGCGCTCGCGTGTCTTGCACGCCGCCGGTGATCATCGGCACGGCGATAAAATAGACGGTGGGCGCGGCGGCTGCCGCCAGCCAATTCCACTGTTTGGATCGGGTGAGCGCGAACGCGCCGAGGGCGGCCAACCCATACAGCAAAACGTTGAACACCACCTCGACCCATTTGGCGATCCCGAACGATTCATACAAATCTGTGAAGGCCAGCAGTTTCACAAGATAGATGGGCATGGTGAGCAAATACTCGACCGGGTGGGCGAGGTAGATCTCGACAGCCATGTCGCGCATCATGGCATCGGCTTGCGGCGAGGTGGGGACGACTTGCCGCCAGATGGCGTTGTAATCGTAGGTGTCGCGCGGGGTGGCAATGCCCAGCCGACTCTCAAGCTCGTAGGTGAGCTCGGTTTGGATCTCGTTGATGGGCTTGCCGGTCGCCAATGCTTCCACCGAGACGGCTTTATAGAATAGCAAATTGAAATTCCCGGTGGTGGCGAATGTGAACAGTTGATGGTAGGCGTAGTTGCGAACGTACCACGGCAACACGCCGAGCGCGAACACGGCGAGCATGAGGCCGGCTTTGGGCAGCCAGCGCGGCGCGAGCCAAACAATGACAACGGCGACGACGATGGCAAAGTAAATGGCGTTGGGCCGCGCCATCGCCGCCAGAACCATGCTCCCCCCGCACGCGGCGGCGTCCCGGAGTCGGCCCCCCTTCAGTAACCGCGCGAGGAAGATCAGCGATGAGGCGATGAAGAAGTTAGCCAGCGTCTCTCCGGCGAGCACGAGTCCGATGGCGATGGAGGCGGGGTCAATCGCAACGAGCAGAGCGATCATTTTCCGCGTTCGCTCGTCCGCGCCCAGCTCGGCGGCGAGGGCATACGCGAGGAGGCAAACGGAAGCGGACACCACCGTTTGCGCGAAGGTGGGGATCAGCGGGTCTCCGGTTCGAGCGACGGCATACACTGTGGCGAAGAACATGGGCGCAAGCGGCGGGCGATAGGCGAACATCCACGTTTCGAATCCGCGCCCGCTCAATAATTCCCTCGCCAGCAAATCGTACACTTCGCTCGCGATCGGCGACGGATGAATGCCGCCGGGTGTTTTGTAAACGAAATAGAGAAGATAGAACGCGGCCCAACGGAGGAAAAGAGCGAGGGCAAAGATGATCCAAAGGCTAACGCCCCCCCTCGGTCCCCTCCGCACGCGGGGTTCGCCCCCCCTCTGTCCCCCCCGCTCGCGGGGGGGATGAAGGGGGGGCATATCGGCCAAACTCTTTGAGAGTCGCATCACCCCGGGCGGGCGGGCACGATGGCCGGTTTGCTCAGTGGCCGCGTCTCGGCCAGCGGAAGCCAAAGCGAGAAGCACGAGCCAGAGCCGATCTGACTGCTCACTTCGAGCCGTCCGCCGTGCGCCTGCGCAATCCATCGCGCAATCGAAAGCCCCAGCCCCGCGCCGCTCGGCGTGCCGGCCGCCCGCGTGCGCGATTTGTCCACGCGATAAAAACGCTCAAACACCTGATGCAAGTCTTCGGGCGGGATGCCGACTCCGGTGTCGGTGACGGTGAACCGCGCCCAACCGTTAATGCAGGCCAACCCCAACGTGACTTTGCCGCCCGCCGGAGTGTATTTGATGGCGTTGGTGACGAGGTTCAACAGCACCTGCTTCAACTTGTCGCGGTCGCCGATGGCGCGGGCCTGATCCTCCTCTCCGAGCGACACCGACACTTTGCTCCCGGCCAGCACGCGCCCCTGCTGATACACTTCGAGCAGAAGGGTGTCGAGTTCCACTTCGGCGCGGGCCAGCGGCAGGTTGCCCGACTCGGCTTGAGCCAACATCAGCAGATCGCCCACCAGCCGCGACATGCGCTCGGCCTCGCTTTGAATCGCGTCGAGCGATTCACGATTCGCCTCCGACCCGTTGGCGTTGCCCATCATGCGCCTGAGCAAATCGACGTTGCCGCGAATGGCAGTGAGCGGCGTGCGCAGTTCGTGCGACACGTCGGCGAGGAAACGCCGCTGGGCGGTGAACAGTTTTTCGATCCGTTCGAGGGTGGCATTGAAAGCGGCCACCAGCCGCCCCACTTCGTCGCCGGTGGGGCCGGTGTGCGGCACGCGGCGCGAGAGATCGTCGGCGCGGGTGATTTGCAGGGCGGCGTTGGTGACGGTGTCCAGCGGTTTGAGGGCGCGGCCCACGGTGAGGGTGACCACGCCCGCCGAGAGGGCCACCGACATCGAGCCGACGGTGATCAGCACGAGCAGGAGCAGGTTCTTCACTTGATCCACCTCGCGCAGGCGCGCGCCCACTTGCAGATAGCCGAGCAATTGCCCTTCGGAGAGGATGGGCTGGGTGAGCACGCGGATGTGCGCCTCGCCGAGATAGACTTCGGTGATGGTGGCGGCGCCCCCCAGCGCATTCGGATCGAGCGGGCGATTGAATTGGCCGAGATTCTCCGAGGCGAGGCTGACTTTGCCGTTGGTGTACACCACTTGAATGTAGATGTCGTCGGCTTGAAATGTTTCGAGTTTGGGGATGCTGAGGATGGAGAGATCGCGGATGGGGACGACGGTGCTGGCGCGGAGGAGCTGCAGGGCGGTCTGGCGCAAGCGTTGATCGATTTGGTTGGTGAGGCTGAAGGCCAGCGCCGACCAGACGACCAACCCGAACAGCGTGATGACGGCGGTGAGGATGGTGGTGTACCACAGGGTGAGGCGGAGGCGGATGGACACAGCCGAACGATGAAGGATGAAGGATGAACTACACTTGAGCAATGAGCAATCGCTATCCGCTATTTGCCATCCGCTGCTCGCTATTCTTCGCGCAGAACGTAGCCCACGCCGCGCACGGTGTGCAGGAGGCGCGGCTCGGTGTCCTGCTCAAGTTTCTGCCGCAGGTAGCGCACGTACACTTCGATGATGTTGCTCTCGCCGCCGAAGTTGTAATTCCACACGCGGTCGAAGATCACTTCGCGGGTGAGCACCTGCCGGGGGTTGCGCATGAACAATTCCAGCAGTTCGTATTCTTTGGCAGTGAGATCGATGGGGCGCTCGCCGCGAAAGGCTTGGTGGGTGCCGGTGTCGAGGGTGAGGTCGGCAAACTTGAGCACTTCGGCGGTTTGCGGCTGGGCGCGGCGCAGGAGGGCGCGGATGCGAGCCAGCAGTTCGTCGAAGGAGAAGGGCTTGATCATGTAGTCGTCGGCCCCGGCGTCGAGGCCCATCACCCGGTCGGCCACCGAATCGCGGGCGGTGAGGATGATGATGGGCACCGGGCCCACACTGCGGAGTCGGCGGCACACTTCGAGTCCGTCCATGCCGGGCAGCATCCAATCGAGGATCACCAGGTCGGGCGGGCTTTCGCGGGCGATGGCCAATCCGGAGGGGCCGTCGTGGGCGGCGCTCACGCGATAACCCTCGAACACCATTCCGCGCCGCAGGAAGTCGGTGATTTTCTCTTCGTCTTCGATGATGAGAATGTGGTGGCTCATGGAGAAGGACGAATGACGATGGAGGAAGGACGAAGTGACATGCTGTCTTGATTCGTCATTCGTCATGGGCATTCGTCATTCCCGATGATACCAACAGCGCGGCATTTTCACAACCCATGTTATACTTTTGGCATGATCGCTCAATATCGTGAAGACACACTCCGCTCGGCTTTGCAGAGTCTTGCGGAGACGATGCCCGATGTTCGCGCCGCCGTGATCGTGAATGTGGATGGGCTGGTGGTAGCGTCGTTCCCGGCCAATGCCGACGACGTTCACGATCCCACCGGCGAGCATTCGGTGGCGGCCACCACAGCGCTGATCATGGGTTTGGCCGAGCGCACGTTGGAGCGGCTGGCGCAGGGATCGCTGGAGCGGGTGATGATCGAAGGCGCGGAGGGAACGATTGGCGTGTACCCCTGCACCGACGATGCGACGCTGGCCGTGTTGATCAGCAAAGGGGCGAAGTTGGGGCTGGCCCTCACTGTCGCGCGCCGCACGGCGCAGGAGATCAGGGCAGTATTGAGTAAGTAGTGATCAGTACCAGTGATCAGCCGTAGTAGCAGTGCGTCGCAGAATAATGGGAGGCCAATGGGATGGGTTCACTCACCGCGCGGGACATCGTCGCCAAACTTGAAGAATTATCCGAAGTGCGCGCCGCCGCAGATGTGACGCGCATCGATTATGAAGCCAAGCGCGAAGAAATACTCAAAGCAGTGAAGACTGAACTGGACGCGCTGGCGGCAGAATACGAGCCGTTGCTGGCGAGCGCAAATGAGCGAGCAGCTGCGCTGGAGGCCGAAGTGAGGCGAGATGTGGTTGATCATGGGGCGAGCATAAAGGCAAGCAGACTGCACGCAGTTTTTTCCCGAGGCCGTATCACGTGGGACAACAAAGGATTGGATAACTATGCCATTGCTCATCCAGAAGTTCTCAGATTTCGGAAAGAAGGCGAGCCCGGCGTGAGTTTGCGAGTTGTGAAGTAACTGAATGAAAGCAAGCTGATTCAAAGCAGGGCAGGCCAACACCTAACCGAGCCCAACACCACCTCGTTGGTGCGCCAACCGTCCCGATCAACAATCACCGATGACTGATTACTGATTACTGATCACTGATTACTGACTACTGGCTTCTCCCTCCCCCTCGATGACTTCCGAACCGAATACTCCGCCGCGATTGCGGTATCAACTGATAGCCGCAACGTTTGCGCGCATGGTGATGAACACAGCGCACCGGATGTTCTATCCGTTCCTGCCCGCCTTCAGCCGCGGGCTGGGCGTGCCGGTGGAAACGTTGACGACGATGCTTTCTCTGCGCGGCGCGTTGGGCATGTCGGCGCCGGTGTTCGGCCCCCTTGCCGATCGGCTTGGCCGGCGCACGGCCATGCTGATTGGGATGGGGCTGTTCTGCATCGGCCTGAGTCTCGTTGCGGCCTTTCCCGGCATTGTCACGTTGTTCATCGTGGTCATGCTGATCATCTCGGCCAAGTTCGTTTTCGATCCGGCCCTGCAGGCTTACCTCGCCGAGCGCATACCCTATTCACAGCGCGGGCTGGCGGTGGCCCTCAGCGAATTGGCGTGGTCGGGCGCGGTGCTGATCGGCGTGCCGCTGGTCGGGATTCTGATCGCGCGCGGCGGCTGGCGCGCGCCGTTCCTGCCTTTGGCCGTCGTCGGCGCATTGGCCGCCGTGTGGATCGTGCTGATCATTCCGGCGGATGCGCCGCACGGCAGGCACGCCAAAGCGATCACTTTGAGGCAGTGGCTTTCACTACTGCGCGAGCCGTCGGTGATGGCGGCGATGGCGATCAACCTGTTGAGTTCGGGAGCGAACGAAAGCCTGAATGTGGTGTACGGCGTTTGGCTGGAAAGAAACTTTGCCCTCACGGTGACTCAGTTGGGATTCACTACCACGGTGATCGGCATCGCCGAGTTGATCGGCGAGGGCGGGGTGGCCGTGTTGTCGGATCGGTTGGGCAAGCGGCAGACGATTGCGTTGGGATTGGTGATGAGCGCGCTCGCCTATTTTGTTTTGCCGTTGGCGTCGTTCAACATTCAATGGGCGCTGGCCGGAATCTTTTTTGCCTATCTCACCTTTGAGTTTGCCATCGTCGCCAACATTCCGCTGATCACTGAACTCGCGCCCGAAGCGCGGAGCACGATGGTGAGCATGGCGGTGGCCTCGCACGCCGCCGGAAGGATGCTCGGCGCACTGCTGGGCAGCTTCGTCTTTCGGTATGGGTTCGTGTGGAACGGAGTGGCGGCAGGAGTGGCGACGGCGATTGGCATCCCGCTGATCCTATGGGTGGTGCGGGAACGAAAAGTGGTACGATAGGGCAAGCGCGCGGGGCGCCGACTCTGAAACGCCGAACGAGAGACTGAAGGAGGCCGATGTGATCGGATCGTTTCCTTTGCAAGAGGGATTCAACTGGATGGATTTGTTATTGCCGCTGTTGGGCATTGCCGTCGTGTGCATTTTGTGGATTGCGGCGAAACTCGTGCTGAAGTTGACAATCAAAGTTTTCACCATCGGCTGTTTGGGGATTTTGTTGTTGGGGTTGGTCTGCGCGGCGGCAGCCTTCTTTGGCGGGTAGTGAACGATCACTTTGCCACCGGCGCGGTGAACCAGAATCGACTCCCGCGCCCCGGCTCGCTCTCGACACCGATCTCGCCGCCCATCGCCGCCACCCACGTCTTGGCGATGGCCAGGCCCAGCCCGGAGCCGCCGCTGGCGCGCGCCCGCGACTTGTCGCCGCGATAAAAGCGGTCGAACACGCGCGGCAGCTCGTCTGCCGGGGTGCCGTCGCCGGTGTCGGCGACAACCACCCGGATCATTTTCTGTTCAATCGAAGCGAAGACCGTGACTTTTCCGCCGCCCGGCGTGTGGCGCAACGCATTCGATAAAAGATTGCGAACGACTTGCGCGAGACGATCCGGGTCGGTGTTGGCTAAGGGGAGGCCGTCACTCACTTCGAGCGCCAACGATACACTTTGCGTTTCGGCGACCGGCGCAAAACTTGCCGCCGCCGTCTGCAAGAGCGCGCGGACATCGGTGGCCTGCAAGTTCAGCAACAGTTGCCCGGCCTCGGCCAGCGATAGTTCGCGCAGATCGTCCACGAGGCGGTTGAGCAATCGGGTCTCGTCGTAAAGTGTGGCAACTTCACTCAGTTCGAGCGGATACACGCCGTCGAGCAGGGCGCGCAAGTTGCCTTGCAACACGGTGAGCGGCGTGCGCAGCTCGTGGGCGATGTCGGCCATCAAGTTGCGGCGCAGAGTCTCGGCGCGTTGCAGCGAGTCGGCCATATCGTTGAAGGCCTTCGCCACGTCGGCGACTTCCCGCGTGGCCGCGCCGCTCACGCTTACCCGCTGATCCCACTTGCGGCCGGCGAAGGCGCGCGCGGCCTGCGCTACTCTTGCCAGCGGCGCGGCCAGCGACCAACTGATTATGACGCCCAACAGAATCCCCAGCCCGCCGGCGGCCAGCGCGGCGATCACCAACGTCAGGCGCAGTTGATCGAGAAAACTTTGCTCGGCAGGCGCAAGTGCGCCCGCCCCCTGCCCCGACACGCCAAGCACCAGATACCCAACCGTATCCCCGTTCACGGCGACGAGCAGGGCGTTGGCTCGCTCATCGTTTGTCAACTCGCCGCCCACGCGCTCGCCGCGCTCGTCGTACACCACGAGGCCAATTGCATCGGCCAGAATAAACGGCGGACGCCCGCGCCCGGCGCCACCCGCTCCCTGCCCGCTTCCACGCGGCATGACGAAATCGGCGAACACGGCGGCCACACCGTCCCAATCGCCTTCCCGTTGATAGAAGGCCGCTAACTCTTCGAGCAGGCCGCTCTGCGCGATGCTATTCTGCCGCGCGAGATACTGGCGAAACTGATTGCCCGCCTGCCAGTCCACCAGCGCGGCCACCGTGCCGGCGCCCACGAGAGTGACGGCGACAAACGCCAACGTGAGTCGGACCCAGAGACGGTTCACCCGGCCTCCCCGCTCTCGTCCCGCATCCGGTAGCCAACGCCGAAGACGGTCTCGATGTGTTCCGGCTGTGACGGATCGCCCTCGATTTTCTTGCGCAGGTTTTTGATGTGGCTGTCCACCGTGCGATCCAGGCCTTCGTAATTGTAGCCCAGCGCCTTTTCAATCAGTTCGCCGCGCGTGAAAGCGTGATTGGGATTCTCCGGCTCTACCAGATTGGATGTGAAAAGGCGTCATTTATGTAATCACAATATCTGATACCATTCGGCTATCTTTTCCGTGCGAGGGAAGCCCATGGCTAACTATGACCTGCTCACCCAATTGCTCGACTTACCGAACGTCCGCGTTACTCATTACCAACTGGTCGGTCAGCAACGCTT
>VGOW01000048.1 GCA_016875735.1 Chloroflexota bacterium
ATTTCACTTTCGGCAAGTTCAAAATACTCTGGCAGGAGTTCTATCCCAATTCCATTGCGCCGCATGCTTTTGGCGATCCTTATGGTGGTGCCAGAACCCATGAACGGATCCAAAACGGTGTCGCCTTCCTGAGTGAAGAGTTTGATAAACCACTCCGGCAGCGCATCGGGGAAAACGGCGCTGTGATTTCGATTCTTCGTTTCAGTCGCCAAGTGCAGAACGTTGGTCGGATACACTTTGTCGCGCTCCAGCCAATTTGCCACTCGCTTGCCGAAGCCACTGCCCACCTTCGACGTGTCCCTTATTAAGTCGGTCTGGCTGAGGCTCTTCAATCTTTTTTCTGCCCAGCTTCCCATTGGAACCATCACTGCGTCTTGGTGCATCTTGAATTGCTTCGTCTTGTTGAATTGCAGAAGCCGCTCCCATGCGTCGCGGAAGCGGTTGGGCCACTTTCCGGGATAGCAGTTCTTTTTGTGCCAGATAAATTCTTCCGTCCACAGCCAGCCCTGCCTTCGCATCTCCAATATCAATTCGATGACATAGGTATGACGCTCACCGTTGACGGCCTTCTCCTTGATGTTCAATATGAAAGTGCCATCGGGTTTGAGGACTCTGAGCAATTCGTGGCTGATAGGCATGAACCACTCAACGTAGTCATCGGGCCCAACGCCGCCGTAGGTGCTCTTGCGGCTGTCCGCGTAGGGCGGCGATGTAACAATGAGGTCAATTGAATTGTCGGAGAGCTCTTTCAGAACCTCTCTGCAATCTCCGAGTATCAACCGGGTTGAAATCTGCCTTTTCATTTTGTGGCGCCGTTCAGCGCAGTGTTCTCATCCTGAATTGTACCCAAAGCCAGCGTTTCGGCTAGAGCCGCGATACTTCCACCAACACTTTCAATATCCCCTTCTCTTGCGCTTTGGCCATGGCCGCCAGCCCCTCGTTCAATGGGAAGCGGGCGTGAATGAGCGGCTGAACATCCACCCATTTGCGCGCCAGCAGATCGAGCGCGGGCGCGAACGGCCCGCACCGCGAGCCGAGAATGGTGATCTCGTTGACCATCGCCGAAGCGAGATCGGCGGGGACGCGGCCCACGTAGGAACTTTTGAGCACGAGCGTGCCGCGCGGGCGGGTGAGTCTTTGCGCGAGTTCGAACGAGGGGAGTTTGCCGGTGCATTCCACGACGATGTCGGCGCGGGCGCGCGGGGCGTCGTCGGCCAGGGCGGTGCGGATGCCGCGCGCAGCGAGCAGATCGAGTTTGGCCGGGTAGCGCCCCAGCACGAGCAGATCGCAGCCGGTGAGGGCCAGCGTTTGCGCGCACAACATTCCGAGCCGGCCATCGCCGATGACGATGACTCGATCCGTCGGCTTCACTTGAATCTGCTGTTGGATTTCGAGCGCGGCGGCCAGCGGCTCGGTGAAGGTGGCCTCGTCGTCGGAGATCGACTCCGGCACCGGGCGCAGATTCTCGAACGGCAGGGTGAGGTAGTCGGCGAATGCGCCGTGACGGTTGATGATGCCCAGTGTGGTGCGGTTGTCGCAATGGGTTCGTCGCCCATTGAGGCACTGCTCGCATTGGCCGCACACGGCATTGATCTCGCCGCACACCCGCGCACCTTTCCATTCGCCCTCCGATTCGACCACGCCGACGAACTCGTGGCCGAGAATGCCGGTGTACGGATAATAGCCGCGCGCGAGCGCGTTATCGGTGGCGCACACTCCGGCTTTGAGCACGCGGATGAGCGCTTCGCCTTTGGGCGGCGTGGGGATGGGCAGATCGTCGCGGAGGGAGAGATGCTCCTTTTCGAGCCAGATGCCGAGCATGAGTCAGAGGATGCGCCTTCCGAAAAGTGAGGCCGCCAACTCGACTCCGAGTCTCGCCGTGCGGTTGCGCTCATCGAGGATGGGGTTGACTTCGACGATGTCGAGCGATCCGATCTTGCCGGAGTCGGAAAAAATTTCCATGAGCAGGTGCGCTTCGCGGTAGGTGAGTCCGCCGGGCACGGGCGTGCCCACGCCGGGCGCTTCCATCGGATCGAGCGAATCCATATCGAGGCTGATGTGCAGTCGGTTGAGATGGCCGAGTTTTTCGAGCGCTTGGTGCGCCGCCGCCGCCATGCCCATCTCGTCGATGTCGCGCATGGTGATGACGAGGATGCCCGAGTCGCGCAGGGCGACGCGCTCTTCGGGGTCGAGGTCGCGCGCGCCGATGAGCGCCACTTCGGAGGGTTTGAGTTTTGCGCCCGGGCGCCCGATGTGAGTGAGTTCGGCGGGGCCGCGCCCCAACAGCGCGGCCAGCGCCATGCCGTGAACGTTTCCCGATGGAGTCGTTTCCGGCGTGTTGAAATCGCCGTGCGCGTCCACCCAAATCACGCCGACGTTTTCACCGTGCGTGTCCATGGCCGACACCGTGCCGACGCTGATGGAATGATCGCCGCCGAGGAAGATGGCTGTTTCGTGATGTTCGAGGCAGGCGAGGGCGTGAGTGTACACATCGCGGCACACGTCGGCAATGCTGTCCAAATGACGGGCGCGGCTGTTGCCGGGCGGCTCGTTTTCGGGCAGGGGGACGATGAGGTCGCCGTTGTCGTTGACGGTGTGGCCGAGAGCGCGCAGTTGCGAATCGAGCCCGGCGTATCGCAGGGCGCTGGGGCCCATATCCACGCCGCGCCGCCGTTGGCCGAGATCCATTGGGACGCCGAAGATGCGAATGTTACGGTTCATGGTAGGTGGGTGGTTAGGTGGTTAGGTGGTTGGTTCTGACTACTGACTCCTTGATTGTTGACTACTCCACTTTCGTGAATCGGCTGACGAGGTCGAGGAAGATCCAAAAGTTCGGCACTTGCGGCACGGAGTATGATGCCCAGTTGAGCCAGCCGCCTTCTTTTTTGATCCAAATCATGCCCTGCTGGATCCGCACCGACTTGATGTCTTTCCATTCGAGCGATTTGTTTCCGGCGCGCAGGCCATTAAGGTCGAGCGACAGCGGGCCGAACGTGACCCGTTGGCCCGACTTGAGCGCGGCAACGTATTTCGGGAAGAGCGCGTTGGCCGAGCCATTGGTGATGGCCTTGCCTAACCCTTCGATCTTTGGAAACTTGTTGTCGAGAGTGAGTCGGGTTTTGTCGTTGAGTTGAATGGTGTAAAGGTATGTGGTGCCGGTGTGGATCCCGTAGCGGTAATGCTTGGTGATGCTCTGCCACACGGCCTCGATCTCATCCCACCGGATCTGCCTCAGCCCTTTGCGATCATGGTAGGCGAAGCCGCCTTCGTACAGCGCCACCGCCAGCGGCCAATTGCGCCACGATTGGACGAGGCCATACAAACCCAACGGCGCGGCGATGATCCCGCAAAGGAGCGGCAGCCAAAACGGCGAGTCATCCACCCGATTCAATCCGTAGCGGCTGTACGCGTCGTAAACCATGTAGAGAGCGAGCAATAACAGTGCCGGGGCCGCCGCCACAAACGCGCATCCGGCGATGAGATTGCTCCAACGATTCATCGCCGTGAGTTTGTGTTCGCTCACCAACTTGCCCAACCCCATCACGCCAGCAAAAGACGAATTGGATTGCATACTATCTCCGTCAATCTAACTAACAGCCTGCGCTGATCTGCCCGTCGGGCAGAACTTTGGCGTAGGCCATGCCCGGCGTGTTGTGCGCGTGGCCGATGCCGCCACGCCCATCGATGATGATGATGCCGCCGAGTCCGTTCACCCGTTCGCCCAACTGTTTGATTGCCGCATCGGCGGCGGTCTGCGCGTCATGGCCCCTTGCCATGAGATCGCATGCGGTTTTGCAGATCACGATCTTCATCAGAGATTCGCCCCAGCCGGTGGCCGAAGCCGCGCCGGAGAGATCGTCGGCGTATGCGCCGCTGCCGATGAGCGGACTGTCGCCCACGCGGCCCGGCAGTTTGTTGAACGTGCCCCCGGTGGAAGTCGCCACCGCCAAATGACCGTCCGCGTCGCGGGCGACCGCGCCCACCGTGTCGTGCGAAAATTCCTTGCGCGCCGAGTCGGGCGGGGCGGCCTGCGCCGCGCGCCACTTTTCGAGTTCGCGCTCGGTGACCAAATTGACTTGCGGATACACTGGCACGCCCATACGCCGCGCGAACGATTCTGCGCCCGCGCCCACCAGCAAATTGTGTTCGCTGTGCCGCATCACCAATCGCGCCGCGCTCACCGGATGCTGAACGCGCTGAATGGCGGCCACTGCTCCCGTGTTCAGCGTCGCGCCATCCATGATGATCGCATCCATTTCGATGTCGCCGTCGGCGTTGAGCACCGAGCCGCGCCCGGCATCGTACGTGGGGTCGTCTTCGAGAACGCGCACGGCGGCTTCCACTGCGTCGAGCGCCGAGCCGCCTTTGATCAGCGCCTCCCAACCGGTTTGCGCGGCAGATCGACAGCCATTGATGTGCGGTTCAACTTCGTGCGGCGGAATACTCCACGCGCCGCCGTGAACGATGAGCGAGGGAGTCATAATGTTTTCGATTATACTCTGTCAAACCATCAGCGTTCATCTGTTCTTTCAGCGTTTATCGGCCCCTCGCCCGTGAGTATTTGCCAGTTTTCAATAATCATCCCCACTCGCTCCCGCCCCGATCCATTGGCCGCCTGCCTCGACTCGCTGGAGCGACTGCAATTTGAGCGCGACCGATTCGAAGTGATCGTGGTGGACGACGCTGGGCACATTCCGCTCGACGAGATTGTTTCCGCGCATCGCGGCGTGAGCGCGCGATTGATCCGCCAGCCGCCCGGCGGCCCGGCGGCGGCGCGCGACGCGGGCGCGGCGCAGGCGCGCGGCGAATTCCTCGCTTTCACCGACGACGATTGCGCGCCCGCGCCCGATTGGCTGACCGCGCTGGCGACTCGACTCGCGCTGACTCCCGATCACGCCGTCGGCGGGCGGACGGTGAACGCCCTGCCCGACAACCCGTATTCAGCCGCCAGCCAGAATCTGGTGACTTACTTTAGCGCGCACTTCAACTCGGATCCCGACGACGCGCGCTTTTTCGCTTCCAACAATTTCGCCGCGCCCGCCGAGTCGTTTCGGGCGATGGGCGGCTTCGGCAAGTTTCTGCCGTTTGCGGGCGCGGAGGATCGCGATTTTTGTGATCGCTGGCGGTCGCGCGGCTATCGAATGAGCTATGCGCCGGAAGCGGTGGCGCATCACGCGCACGCGCTCAACTTCCGATCGTTTTGGCGGCAGCATTACAATTACGGGCGCGGCGCGTTTCACTATCGCCGCTCGCGGGGGCGGCGGCCCGAGTCGTTCGAGCCGCTCTCGTTTTATCTGAATCTGATCCGCTATCCGCTCGCTCACTCTCGCGCCTCACGAGAAGCGGCGGCGGGAGTGATGTTGATGATTGTCTCGCAAGCGGCCACTGCGGCGGGCTTTGCGCGAGAGCGGTTTGCGCCGCAAAAGAGACGATGAGCCTATGCCCATAATCGAATCGCATATCAACACGCAGGATGAAAGTTTCCGAGAGAACGAGGCGCATAACCGCGCGCTGGCCGAGCAGTTGCGGGCGCGAGTGGCGGCCTCCCGGCAGGGCGGGGGCGAGAAGTATCGAAGGCGGCACGAGGCGCAGGGCAAGTTGTTCGTGCGCGATCGGATCGATAAACTGCTCGATCTCAAATCCCCATTCCTCGAGCTCTCACCTTTGGCGGCATGGGAGATGTACGACGGCGAAGCGCCGGGCGCGGGTGTGGTGGCCGGCATCGGGCGGGTGAGCGGGCGCGCGTGCATGATCATCGCCAACGACGCGACGGTGAAGGGCGGATCGTATTTGCCGATGACGGTGAAGAAACATTTGCGCGCGCAGGAGATCGCCGAAGAGAATTATCTCCCGTGCATTTACCTCGTGGACTCCGGCGGCGCGTTCCTGCCGTTGCAGGCCGATGTCTTTCCCGACCGCGATCACTTCGGGCGCATCTTTTACAATCAGGCGCGCATGAGCGCGAAAGGCATTCCGCAGATTGCGGCGGTGATGGGCAGCTGCACGGCGGGCGGTGCGTACGTTCCGGCGATGAGCGATGAAACGGTGATCGTGAGAGGCACGGGCACGATCTTTCTCGGCGGGCCGCCGTTGGTGAAAGCCGCCACCGGAGTCGATGTCACTGCCGAAGAGTTGGGCGGCGCGTGGGTGCATACGCACAAATCGGGTGTGGCCGATCATTTCGCCGAGGACGATGATCATGCGTTGGAGATCGTGCGGGACATTGTGGGGACGCTAAACCCAAACATCAAACCTCAAATATCAAATCTCAAAATAGAAGAGCCGCTGTATCCGTCGGAAGAGTTGTATGGGGTCATCCCCAAGTCGTTCCGTGAGGCTTATGATGTGCGCGAGGCCATTGCGCGGATCGTGGACGGAAGTGAACTGCGCGAGTTCAAAGCCAATTACGGAACGACGCTGGTGACGGGCTTGGCGCGGATCGAGGGTTGCTCCATCGGCATCGTCGCCAACAACGGGGTGCTGTTCAGCGAGAGCGCGTTGAAGGGCGCGCACTTCGTCGAGTTGTGCGCGGCGCGAAACACCCCGCTGTTGTTTCTGCAAAACGTCACCGGCTTTATGGTGGGCAAAGAGTATGAGACGGGCGGCATTGCCAAAGACGGGGCAAAGATGGTGAACGCGGTGTCGAATGCGCGCGTGCCCAAGTTTACGATCATCATCGGCGGCAGTTTCGGCGCGGGCAACTACGGCATGTGCGGGCGGGCGTATGGGCCGCGCTTTTTGTGGATGTGGCCGAACGCGCGCATCAGCGTGATGGGGGCGGAGCAGGCGGCCAATGTTCTGCTGACGGTGAAGCAGGATCAACTGGCGCGCGAAGGGTCGCCGCCGATGACTCCCGAAGAGGTGGCCGCCTTCCAACAACCCACGCTCGATAAATACGAAGACGAGGGCAACCCCTATCATTCAACGGCGCGATTGTGGGATGATGGCATTCTCGATCCCATCGAAACGCGCCGCGTGCTGGGGCTGGCGATTGCGGCGAGTCTGAATGCGCCTGTGGAAGAGACGAGGTTTGGGGTGTTTAGGATGTGAACACGCCTCACGGCAAGTGCGCCGCCACCACCCACACGCGCACCACGCCGTCGGCGCAGCCACCGGCGAGCTGTGCGCTATCGGGGGACCAAGCCAAAGAGAAGATTGCGCCGGCGCATCCTTCGAATGCGGCGAGGATTTGCGCATTGGCGGCATCCCAGATCGCCACGGCGCCGTCTGCTCCGGCGCTGGCAAAGTGCGCGCCGTCGGGCGACCAAGCGACTGATAGCACCGGGTCGGTGTGGCCGCGCAAGATCGAGTCCACAGAGATTTCGGCGCGTTGTGTGGGGCTGAGCGCGGCTTGGATGCGGGGTTGGTGTCCATCACCGCGTCGGCCATGCGCGCTTGGGTAAAGTCGGTGCCCAGCACATTGACTCCCACGAGCAATGCGCCGCGCAAATCGGCGCGGGCGAGTCTCGTGTTGCGCAGGTCCGCGCCGCGCAGATCGGCCTTGCGCAAATCTGCTTCGCTTAAATCCAGCCCCACTAAATCGAGTCCGCTCAAATCACATCCGGCCAGATTCGTTCCCGGATGAAAGTCGTTGTAATCGCCTTGGGCGATGGAAGCCGTCACCCGCGCTCGGCATTCCTCTGCCGTTTGCGTGGCGGCCGGCGCGGTGGGCGTGTTGGCCTGCGCCGCAATGATCGTTTGTGTGGGTGTGGCGGGTCGCGCGGTGCGAGTGGCTGTGGTTTGGGCGCCAGTGATTTTTGTGGCGGAGCTGTTGGAAGGAAACGCGGATGGCGCGGCCAAAAGAATCAGCCCGCAAGTTAACACGGCCAACGTGATGACCGTTTCGATCCCGATGGCCTTCAGGCGTTCTTTGGCTTCGCGCTCGGCGTGTTCGCGGCGGCGGCGCTGTTCAGCTTCATGCTCGGCGTGTTCGCGGCGGCGGCGCTGTTCGGCTTCGCGCTCGGCGTGTTCGCGGTGGCGGCGTTGTTCGGCTTCGCGCTCAGCCTGTTCGCGGTGGCGGCGTTGTTCGGCTTCGCGCTCGGCTTGTTCGCGGTGGCGGCGTGCTTGGGCATCGCGCCGGGCCTGCTCGGCGTGCGCCTCACTGTGGCGGATCGAATCGTATCGGCTGCGTTGTTCGGGGTCGGTCAATACGGCATAGGCCGTGTTGATTTCTTTGAGTCTGTCTTCGGCGCGTTTCTTGTGTTCGGGGGTGGAGAATTTGTCGGGGTGAAAGGCGTGCGCCAAAAAACGATATTGCTTTTTGATGTCCTCTATGCTGGCCTCGGGGCCGATCTCAAGAATAGCGTAGTAGTCTGGCGCCATAAACGTTGTTGCTCATTGAGTCGTGTGCCGAGCGCTATTCTCCATAGCCGGTGTGCCTGCTGGACGCCATTATAGCAAGGCGCGCGGTGGTTGTGCCTGCGCCTGTGCAAGGCGCGGAGATTGCTGGTCATCGCGTATCTATGCCGGAACAAAATACACATCGGTTGGCCTCAGTTTGCTGTTCCGCAGATATTCTGCCTTCACTTTCATCCCGATCCAATCGAGCGACGCCCTATTTGGAGCCACGCCCATGAGTCGGGTGAGGAAGAGCGTGTTCACGCCTTCGAATTCGATCAGCGCGAGGATGTACGGGCACTCCGGCAGAAATTCTTCCGAGCCGAAATGGCACACCGTGAAGGCGTGCACCGCGCCTTCGTTCGGCAGAACGACCCACTGCGTTTCATCGCCGGTGTACATGTCGTGCCCGCGCGGGTTGGCGTAAGTGTATCCGGTCTTCGGATCGCGGCAGCCGAGGAAGACTTCGTTGGTCAGCCCGGCGAAGAACGGCGAGTCCTGCCCGTACGAATGCAGGTAATTGATCTGGTACACCTGCTCGATCTGGATCGGCGACATGTGCTTGAGCAGGGCCAGCGTTTGCTCGTTGAGCGCTGTGGGGAAGGGGATGTTGTGGACGATGTAGCCGCCCATCGTTTCCGGGCGGCGGGTGGGCAGGTTGAGCATGATGGCCTCCAGATAAAAAAGAGGATTGGAGAATCGGAGAATTCTCCAATCCTCCAACTTCTTTACTCTCGCTCCAACACCGAAACCGTCACGTAAGTCCCGGTTCCGGCATGAGAATGAATCGCGCCGCGCTTGGCGTTCTTCACTTGCAGGGCCGCGTCGCCGAAGTGTTTGCCAATCGTTCCCTGCAACTGCCAAATGGCGAACACGGCTTGCATCAATCCGGTCGCGCCCACCGGGTGGCCGCAGGCGATGAGTCCGCCCGATGGGTTCACCGGGCAGATCGGCTTCTCCGGCAAATTCAACCCATAATCAATGCCGGGCATGAACGCTTTGCCCGACGCCGCAAACGGCCCGCCTTCGCCGTATCGGCACAGGCCGAGGTCTTCGTATGTTTGAATCTCGCTCGATGTGTATGCGTCGTGCAGTTCGATGAAATCGAGCTCGGTCAACGGGTCGGTGAGGCCAGCATGTTTATAAGCCATGTTGCCCGCCGCGCGCCCGGCGCGGAAGGAATGCACGCCCGGATAGCGAAAGCCGTTATCCCACAACCCGCGATAATACGTTCGCGTGTCCTCGGACGACTGCTCATGCCCGGTGGCGTAGTGGCGCATGAAATAATCGTAATCCACGTGGGGGCGGTCGGCCATGCGCATGGCGTCGGTGCCCCGCCCGATGCCGGTGACTCTCACCAGCGGGCGGGAGATCGTTGCCCCGGCCCGTTCCAGTTTTCGCAGGCCGTCTTCGGAACACAGGATCGTCGCCGCCGCGCCATCGGACATCACACAAATATCGAGCCGGGTGAGCGGCCAGGCCACCATCGGCGCGTTGCGAATGTCTTGAATGCTGTATCGGTTGCGCTTCTGCGCGTAAGGGTTGTGATAGGCGTTGAGGTGATTCTTCACCGACACATGAGCCATCTGCTCGACCGTCGTGCCGAACTCTTTCATGTGGCGGGTGACCATCATCGCATAGTAGCCAGAATAGAAGCCGCCGACGGGGTAATCGAAACTCACATCCGAAGCGAGCGCGATGAATTCGTTGCCCTTCCACGTTTCCACGTGGGACATCGTCTCGAAGCCGTAGGCCACGCAAATATCCATGTGGCCGGAGGCCACCGACTTCCACGCTTCCTGAAAACAGAGTCCGCCGGTTGCGCCGCCGCCTTCCACTCGATGGCCCGGCTTGGGGCACAAGCCGAGATAATCTTGCGCCATGATGCCCGACATCAACTGCCGCTGGAAGTGATCGGAGAAATAGGAGGCGACCGATCCATCCACGAGTTCGGTGAACTGCTCGAAAGTCAGCCCGATGTCGCGGATAGCGTAATCGTATGCTTCTTTGACGATGGCCTGAAACGTTTTGTCGGGGCGGGCTTTTGCAAATTTGGAGACGCCGCCGGACACGGCGTAAACGACAGGTGGCATGGGGAATCTCCTCTCCTGTGACTGCCCAAGATGCCCCAACGTATTCCGGGGGCAGGCCGACTCGCCAGTACCAAATGCCATTGAAACGCCGGAGAGTCATCCTTGCTTGCCGGCATCGCAACCCTCCGGTTATACTCGACCACTATGCCGCCTTTCCGCAAAATCCTCATCGCCAATCGAGGCGAGATCGCCGCTCGCATCATTCGCGCCTGTAAAGAGATGAGCATTCGCGCAGTGGCCGTGTATTCCGACGCCGACGCGCAAGCCATGCACACACGTCTCGCTGATGAGGCGGTGCGACTCGGGCCGCCGCCCCCGCGCGAGTCGTATCTCAACATCGAGCGCATCATCGAGGCGGCGCGGAAGTCGAACGCCGACGCCATTCATCCCGGATACGGCTTCCTCTCCGAGAATGCCGACTTTGCCGAAGCAGTGATGAAAGCCGGAATAGTTTTTATCGGCCCGCCGCCCGATGCCATCCGAAAGATGGGGAGCAAAACGGAAGCGCGAGCGATCATGCAAGAGGCGGGCGTCCCCGTCGTTCCGGGTTATCACCCTCACCCCTTCGCGGGTGAAGGGGTGAGGGATGCGGCTGAGAGGCTCGGCTACCCGGTGCTGGTGAAGGCCTCGGCGGGCGGGGGCGGCAAAGGGATGCGAGTCACGCGGTCGAGCGCGGAGTTAAGCGAGGCAGTGGCGGCCTCGCGCCGGGAGGCGGCTCACGCCTTCGGCGATGACAGCGTCTTCCTCGAAAAGTACATCGAGAATCCGCGACACATCGAGTTTCAAGTGCTGGCCGATTCGTTCGGGAACACGATCCATCTGTTCGAGCGCGAGTGCTCCATCCAACGGCGGCACCAAAAGATCGTCGAAGAGGCGCCGTCACCGTTTATGACTCCGGTTCTGCGCGAGCAGATGGCGGCGGCGGCGGTGGTTGCGGCCCGCGCCGTGGGGTACGTGAACGCGGGAACGGTGGAGTTCATCGCCGACGAGTCGGGCGCGTTCTATTTTTTGGAGATGAACACGCGCCTGCAAGTTGAGCACGCGATCACCGAAGCAGTGACCGGGATCGATTTGGCGGCGGCGCAGATCCGAATCGCGGCCGGCGAGCGGTTGTGGTTCGGGCAGAGCGATGTGACTCAGCGCGGCCACGCCATCGAGTGCCGCGTGTATGCCGAAGACCCCGCCAACGATTTTCTACCGTCGGTGGGCGTGGTGGAGCAGGCTGTTGAACCGGCGCGGCCCGGCGTGCGCGTGGATGCGGGCGTGGCAACCGGCGATGAAGTGACCATCCACTACGACCCGATGATCGCCAAAGTGATCGCTCACGCCGAGTCGCGCGCCGGAGCGATTCGCAAAATGGATGCGGCGCTGGCCGAATACACCCTGCGCGGCCTGACCACCAACATTCCGTTTTTGCGCGCCGTGATCAACCACCCGGCTTTTGCGCGCGGCGAAACGACGACGCATTTTATCGAGCAGTATTTGAGCGAGTGGGAGGAGGAGGGGGGGCAGGAGTCAGAAGTTGGAAGTCAGAAGTCGGAAGTTGGAAGTCGGAGGGTGGAGGATGCAAATCCGTGGACGCGCGCGGACGGATTCCGGGTGGGGGTTGGAATGGTGGGGAGCGGAACGGCGGCGGGGAGGGAAAGGCAAACAAACACGAGACGGCAGTCGGCGTGGGCCGGGCATGGCCGCGACTCGTTGGAGGCGGCGATGCCGGGCCAAGTGAGGGCGGTGCTGGTGCAGGAAGGCGACTCGGTGGAGAAGGGGCAAACGCTGGCCCTGCTCGAAGCGATGAAGATGGAGATCAAAGTGGCGGCGCCCCACGCGGGCCGGGTAGCCAAAGTGCTGATCGCCGCCGGACAAGTGGTGCAGCGCGGCCAAACGCTTTTCGAATTGGGAGGTTGACCGAATGCGTGGGTTGGGGTATCATCCCGCCGCTCTAAACCACTAGCGGAGGAGGTGAAAACTATGACTGTTGTGAATTTGCGCCCCAACGAAACGCAGGAGCAACTCTTTAGGCGCTTCAAAAAGAAGGTTGTGAAAAGCGGGCTGCTGACCGTTCTCCGCAACAAACGCTGGTTTGTGTCGAAAAGCGAAGTGCGCCGGATGGACAAAAAGAAGGCCATTCGCCGCTTGCGCCGCAAGCGCCGCTCCTTCGATGAGTAAAAACGAACGACCCCGATGAGGGGTCGTTTTATTTTCGGACTCCGGCGCGAACCAGCACCGCCTCTGCCGCGCGGACGATGGGCATATCCACCATTTTGCCGTCGAGAGCGAACGCACCGGCGCCGTTCGATTGACTCTGGCGAAACGCCTCGACGATCTTCCGCGCCCGATCCACTTCCTCCGCCGACGAGGTGAAGGTCTCGGTGATGGGAATGATCTGCTTGGGGTGAATGGCCGTCTTCCCGCTGTATCCCATTTCGAGCGCGGCGCGCGACTCTGCGCGCAACCCCGCTTCATCGCCGAAATCAACGCACACCTGATCGAGCGCCTGCAGGCCGTTGGCGGCGGCGTGAATGGCAACCGCACTGCGCGCATATTGCACTTCATGGTTGCTCCGCGTGCGAATGCCGCCCACGCTGGCGACGAAATCCTCCGCGCCGAAGATCAGCGCCGAGAGGCCCGGCGCAGAGGCGATCTCTTTGAGATTGACAATCGCTTTCGCGGTTTCGATCATGATCAGCAATGGCAGGCTTTCGGGGAGGCGGCGGCGCAGCCACTCGATCTGTTCGGGCGACTCGATCTTCGGCGCGAGCAGCGCGTCGGGCCGGGCCGGGATGACGGCTTCGAGTTCGGATTCGGCGAGGCCGGAGTCCAGCGCATTGAGGCGGACGATCTTTTCGACTCCGTTGAAGGCGAGTTCATTCAGCGCCGCCACAATCGTGGCTTGGGCTTCGGCTTTGCGGTTCGCGGCGACGCCGTCCTCCAAATCCATGATCACGCAATCGGGTTTGGCGGCGATGCCCTTTTCGATTTTGCGGCGGTCATCGCCGGGCATGAAGAGCAGACAGCGGCGGGAATGCATGGGTGGTTAGGTGGTTAGGTGGTTAGGTGGTTGGGCGTTTGAGGAAGAGGGTGGTGCGTTCGACTTCGCACACGATTGTGCCATCTGGCTTGCGCCCGGTGTGCTTCAAGCGCACGATGCCGCGATCCGGTTTGGAAGCCGACTCGCGTTTTTCGATCACTTCGGTTTCGACGTAGATCGTGTCGCCGTGAAAGACGGGGTTGGGGTGGACGACTCGCTCGTAGCCAAGATTGGCGACGATGGTGCCTTCGGAGAGTTCGGGCACGGTGATGCCGATGACGAGGCTGAGGGTGTAGAGGCCGTTGACGATGCGTTGCCCGAACTGAGTCTTCGAGGCGAAGTCTTCGTTGATGTGCAGGGGTTGAGTGTTCAGCGTCAGCGCGCAGAAGAGGGTGTTGTCGGACTCGGTGACGGTGCGGCCCAACGAGTGGCGGAAGCGGTCGCCGATGTTGAAATCGTCGAAGTATTTGCCGGGCATGAGAAACGATCAGCAGTCAGCGATCAGCGGTTAGCGCAGCGCTGACCGCTGATCGCTGAAGGCTCAAGATTTCTTTCCGAACTTGGCGGCCAACAATTCGGCCAACGTGGGCTGGCCGATCTCTTGCAGTTCATAGCGCACGCGCTGGGCCGGCTTGTCGATTTTGATCAGCCGGGTGAGATCGATGGGCGTGGCGACGATGACTACATCGGCGGGCGTGTTGTTGATCGTCTGCCGCAGTTCTTCGGTTTGCTTTTGCCCATAGCCCATCGCCGGAAGAACGTTGCCAGTGCTGGGGTATTTGTTGTAGGTGTCGATGATACTGCCCACTGCGTAGGGGCGCGGGTCGATGATTTCTTTTGCGCCGAAACGTTTGGCCGCCACCACGCCTGCGCCGTAAGCCATTTCGCCGTGAGTGAGCGTGGGGCCGTCTTCGATCACCAGCACGCGCTTGCCGCGAATCGAGTCGGGATCATCCACGAAGATCGGCGAGGCGGCTTCCACCAAGACGGCGTTGGGGTTGAGTGCGCGCAGGTTTTCGCGGACGGAGAGGACGGCGTTCGGGTCGGCGGTGTCCACTTTGTTGATGACAATGGCATCGGCCAGCCGCGCGTTGGCCTCGCCGGGATGATAGGCCGACTCGTGCCCGGCGCGGTGCGGGTCGGCGACGACGATATGATAGTTGCTGGCGTAAAAGGGAAGGTCGTTGTTGCCGCCGTCCCACAAAATGATGTCGGCTTCTTTCTCGGCCTCGCGCAGAATCTTTTCGTAATCGACTCCGGCAAACACGACGACGCCGCGCTCGATGTGCGGCTCGTATTCTTCGCGCTCTTCGATGGTGCAGTTGTATTCGTCGAGGTCGTCGTATTCGGCGAAGCGCTGGACGTTTTGGGCGACAAGATTGCCGTAGGGCATGGGGTGACGGATGGCGGCGATGTTGAAGCCGAGCGAGCGCAGGATGCTGGCGACGCGCCGCGACGTTTGGCTTTTGCCCGCGCCCGTGCGCACGGCGCACACCGACACGACCGGTTTGACCGATTTGACTTGCGTGTGCCGCGTGCCGAGCAATTTGTAATCGGCTCCGGCGGCGAGCACTTGCGAGGCTTTATGCATCACGTAGGTGTGGGAGACGTCGCTGTAACTGAAGACGACTTCATCCACGCTCAATTCGCGGATCAGTTTGAGCAAATCGTCTTCGGGGTGGATGGGGATGCCGTTGGGGTAAAGGGACCCGGCGAGTTCGGGCGGGTACACGCGCCCGGCGATGTCGGGGATTTGAGTGGCGGTGAAGGCCACCACTTGAATTTGTTCGTTGTTTTTGTAAAAGGTGTTGAAGTTGTGGAAGTCGCGCCCGGCGGCGCCCATGATCAGGACTCGGGTTTTGGGCATTTTTCCTCTTGGTGTTTTCGGGCAGGTTGACAACCTGCCTCACGAGTTTTCTGGCTTCTTGCGATAAACGACGGCGGTGAGCACGATGCTGAGGAAGTAGAGGCCGATGAGCGGCCCCATCACCAGCATCATGTTGAAGGGGTCCACGGTGGGGGTGATGGCGGCGGCGATGACGGCGATGGCGACGAAGGCGATGCGCCAACCGCGCAGAAGCAGGCGCGGGGAGACGATGCCCAGCCGTCCGAGGAACATGAACACCAGAGGCATCTCGAATGAGACGCCGACCCACAGGGTGAGCGAGAGCACGAAGGGAATGTATTTGTCGGCGGTCCACTCGACGCTGAACAGGTTAAGGCCAAAGGTGGCGAGGAAGTTGATCGCCGAGGGGATCATGACGAACCAGGCGAACGCCGCGCCGATGATGAACAGGAGGAGCGCGGCGGGGATGATGAAATACAGCGGGCGCTTTTCGTTGGAGTTGAGACCGGGGGCGATGAAGGCGACGATTTGGTAAATGATGAAGGGCGAGGTGATGGCCGCGCCGATGGTGAGGCCGACTCGGATAAGGATGGAAACGCCTTCGGTGGGGCCGAGCACTTTGAGTCTGTCGCCGTAAGGGGCGATGAGGAAGGCCAGGAGGGGCTCGGCAAAGATCAGCCCGATGGCCGAGCCAACGAGCAGAATAATGGCCGCATTGCGCAGACGCAGGCCAAGTTCTTCAATATGCTCGAGGAAAGAGGCGGTCTTATCGGGGTTGCGGGCGGCGCGTTTGCCGGTTAGTTTTGAGGTTTGTCTGTCCACGCAGGGTAACGGGTTTCGGGTTGGGTGGGGATGGGTGGTTGGGTGGCCGGGCGGTTGGGTGGTTCGGTAGTTAGGTGGTTGGGTGGTTCGGTGATTGGGTGAGTCGCGTCAGCCGGTTCGGAGGCTGAGGGTTGGGACGGGACAGGGGCGGCGGGCGCGGGCTTCGTTGGCGGTTGGATGCTGTTGGCTGTGGCCGCCGATGGTTTCGTGTTTCCGTTGGCTGGGATGTTGAGGTTGACTGCCGATTTCAATTCTTTCTCCAGCGATTGAATCTCCTCGCCGATGTTGCCGAGCCCGCCAGCCTCCTCTTCGATGGCTTTGATCTCTTTGTCGATGGTTCTCGAGGCTTCGGCCCACAATTTTTGGAACATGCGCATGTATTCTCCGGCTTTGCGGGCGAGCAGGATCATTTGCCGCGGGCCGAGGACGACGAGGGCGATCAGCCCGATCACCATGAGTTCCCATGTGCCGATGCCGAAGAAGTTGTCCATGCGTTAGCGGGCCAGTTCGCGGGTCAGCTCATCTTGCTTGGCGGCGAGGCTGCCCAGCACGCCGTTGACAAACCGCGCCGCCGAATCACTGCCGAAGAGTTTTGCCAGTTCGATGGCTTCGTTGATGGCGACTTTGAGCGGGGTGGAGCGGTCGATGGCAAATTCCCAAATCGCCATGCGCAGAATGTTGCGGTCGATGATAGCCATTTGATCCATCGGCCATTCGGGGGCGTGCTTTTGGATGAGCGCGTCGAGTTCGCCAGCGCGGCGCATCACTCCCGCGACGAGGGTGCGCGCAAACAATTCGATCTCCGGATCGAGCGGCGTGTCGTCCAAACGATTGCGGAACACGTCTTCGACGGGATGGGTAGTGCAGTCGGTTTCGTAAAGAACTTGCAGTGCAACACTGCGGGCCTTGCGGCGGGCTTTCATGTTTTATTGAACAATGAGCAATGAACAGTGAGACGATGAACAACGAGAGCGGCTAGGATTCGGTGAAGATGATATCTTCAACGTGCACGTTCACGACTTTGGCTTCCATGCCCACCATCTCGGCCATTGCCCGGCTCACCTCGTCTTGCACGGCCCGACTCACGGCGTGAACATTCACGTCGCCTTTGACGACGATGTGCAGATCGGCCCGAATGGAATGTTCGATCACTTGAATGCGGACGCCGTCGGCGTAACCGCGTTTGATGTAACGGTCGATGCCGCCCGGCACGGCGGCCATGCGCGCCACGCCCGGCACCGACAGCGTGGACAACTTGGCAATCGTGATCAGCACTTCGGGGGCGATAACAATTTTTCCCGGCGCATCTGTATTCATACCGCTATACTCCCAACTCCAACTTTTAGCTCATCGCCATCCCGCCGTCCACGTTCAGAGTCTGCCCGGTGATGTAGGCCGCCTCATCGGAAGCGAGGAAAGCGACGGCATAGGCCACTTCGTCCACCGTTCCCCAGCGGTTGAGCGGAATCATTTTGACCGTTTCGCCTTTGAGAGTCTCCGGCATCGTGGCGGTGAGATCGGTGGGGATGAAACCGGGGGCGACGGCGTTCACGGTGACATTGCGCGGCGCGACTTCACGGGCGAGGGATCGGGTGAAGCCGATGAGTCCGGCTTTGGAGGCCGAATAGTTGGTCTGGCCGGCGTTGCCCAACACGCCGGACACCGAAGTGATGTTGATGATCCGGCCATAGCGTTGGCGCATCATCACTTTGACGGCGGCTTTCGAGCAGTTGAAGGCGCTCTTGAGGTTGGTGGTGATCACCGTGTCCCAATCCTCTTCGGGCATCATCATGATCACTTGATCGCGGGTGGTGCCGGCGTTGTTCACCAAAATGTCGATCCGGCCAAAGGCTTCGGTGGCGGCTTTGATCAGCGCGGCGGCGGCTTTAGCGTCGGTCACATCGGCCTGCACGGCAACCGCCTCACTGCTCGCGGCTTTGATCGCCTCCACTGCTTCATTCGCGCCATCGGCGCTCTTGGCGTAATTGACGACGACCTTGGCGCCGCGCTTGCCCAACTCGAAGGCGATGGCTTTGCCGATGCCGCGCGATGCGCCAGTGACGATGGCGACTTTGCCTTGAAGAGTCATGAACGATTCGCTCCGGTGAGTGTGTGTGTGACGGCGTGATTATACCCCTATTGCGGCAACCGCTTCGGGATCGCCCACTGCGCGCCCCGCGGCTTCGGGCGCGATGCGTTTGAGCAGGCCAGTGAGCACATCCTTCGATCCGAGTTCGACGAAAGTGGTGACGCCCTGTGCGGCGAGATACCGAATGGTTTCAGTCCAACGCACGCGCGTGGTCAGCTGGCCGATCAACTCGGCGCGGATGGCGCTCACATCGCTCAATGGTTGGGCGGTGGCGTTGCCGATGAGGGGGATGGCAGGCGAAACGATGGGCAGGCCGCCAACGTATTTTGCGTAATCGGGCGCGATGGTTTGCATGAGCGGCGAATGCGCGGCGATGGACACCGGCAGTTTGAGCGCGCGCTTCGCGCCTTTGGCTTTGGCGAGTTCCATTGCTTTTTCCAAGGCGGCGTTGTCGCCAGAGATCACGACTTGGCCGGGGCAGTTGTCGTTCGCCACTTGCGCGATCTTGCCGGTGGCCGCCGACGCTTCGGCGCACACGTCGGCCAACACGTCGGCATCCAAATTGAGGATGGCCGCCATGCCGCCGGGCGAAAGTTCTCCCGCCCGTTTCATCAACCGTCCGCGCTCGCGCACGAGTCCGAGTCCATCGGCGAAGGTGAGTCCGCCAGCGGCGGCGAGGGCGGTGATTTCGCCGAGCGAGTGCCCGGCCACGAACGCGGGTTGAACGTCTCCGATCTTTTCGCGTAGCGCCGCGAGCCCGGCCATCGAGCAAACGTAGAGCGCCGGTTGAGTGTTGATGGTGTCGTTGAGATCAGAGTCGGGGCCGCTCCAGCACAGATCGGAGAGTTTCATGCCCAATCGGTCGTCGGCTTCGGCGAAGAGCGCGCGGGCGGTGGGCGAGGCGTCGGCCAATGCCTTGCCCATGCCCACGAATTGCGAGCCCTGTCCGGGAAAAACGAAAGCGGTTGTCTTTGGATTGAACATAGGAGGTAAGCAATCAAAAAGGCCGTGACAAGTCACGGCCTTTGAGGAGAGCGCGGGCTATTCTTTCTTGGGCTTCTCTTTTTTGGCGACCACTTCGCGGCCATCGTAACGGCCGCAGTTGGGGCACACCACGTGGGGCCGGCACATTTCGCCGCAGTTGGAGCAGGCGATCAATTGCGGCGCAGTGAGCGCATCGTGCGAGCGGCGGCGGTTGCGGCGGCCTTTGGTGTGTTTGCGTTTTGGATGTGGGGGCATGGAAAACTCCTCGTGGGTTGCGCGTAAAAAAGCCTGCGCTGATGCGGCAGGCAACGACGGGCATTATATTAGCCGGGTTGCAGGCTGTCAAGGTGGGGAAGGAGGGATTCGAACCCTCACGGGTTGCCCCGACGGATCCTAAGTCCGTTCTGTCTGCCATTTCCAGCACTTCCCCGTCATTTGCGTCGACTAAAGTTCGGAGTTTGCGAATGGCAATTCGGGCACAGAAAGCGCAAATTCTCTGCGCGGTTATCATGCCGGTCACCGCTGATATGATCGATCTGTAAAACGAGTGAGCGGCCATTCCACATCGCATCCATTCCACACTCAGCGCACACATACTTGCGTCCGATCTCAATCAGTGCCCTGCGCAAGAACCGGGTGCGCTCGGGCGGATAAGTAGGGTTGCGCAGAATCAATATTTGTGCCGCTGATCTCTTCTCTGGTCCGCCCGTTTGTTTTCCGCCGGTATTCCATCTCCTTCCCAAAAAGTGTGATGTGTCGATTGCAAGTTCTTTCAGTCGCCGACGAATATATGCGCGACTGCCACCCGCTGGCTTTATGGCCAGGTTTCGCATGGCCTCCGCCACGCTCCGGCTGTTGCGGGCCGCGTCTTCGAGCATGGCTCTTGTATAGCGTTCCCTACCTTTAGCCATGTGAGATGCCTCAGCCATCCGAATTATAGCCCAGAAGTAAATACTCCCTCATCTGCCTCAGGTGCGCGCGGTCGTGCTCGTTGGTGAGGGCGACGAGTTCCCGCAAATGGGTGGGGCCGAAGATGGCGTGCCGCGCGGATCGTTGCCATTCGTCGGGCGAGAGGCGGTCGAGCAGGGCAATCGTCTCGCATCGCGCGTCGGCAAAGGCGGCCAGCGCGGCCGGGCCCGATTGGGATCGGTAATCGCGGGCCACGGCCCACGGGTCGCTCTCCACTGCCGAGATGAACGGGTTCGACTCATCCAAAATTTTTTGCAGACGCGGCAGGTTCACTTCGATTTCGACATCGCGCAAATGACAGGCGATTTCGGTGAGCGACCATTCATCCCCGTCGGGGCGCCGACTCCACTTTTCGAGCGGGACGTTTTTCGCCACTTCCAAGATGGTGGCGGTGGAGGCGGCTTGCTGCGCGCGAACCGAGCGCGGGGTGGCCGGCAGAGGGCTGAGCGAATTCATGTTGCCCGACTCCTGCGCCCAGCCGAGAAAATCGGCGAGCGTGCCGGAGCCGATGGGGCGCGCGTGGTTTTGGGGCGGGGGCGAGCCGGCCGGCGCGATCCAAAAGGTGTGAATGCCCATCGTCGCGGCGGGGGCAATGTCGTTGGGCCACTCGTTGCCGATCATCAGCGCCTCTTCGGGGCGGCAGTCGAGGCGGGTGAGCACTTCGGCGAAAAATTCGGGGCGCGGTTTGGCGAAGTGCATGAAGTCGAGCGCGGCGACGAGTGAATAGGGGAACTCGCTGGCGCTGATGCCCGCCCATTCGAGGCGATGAAGGATGGCCGCGCGCGGGAACATGGCGTTGGTGGCGATGGCGACTCGTAGGCCGGAGCCGAACGCCCACTGCATGATCTCGCGCGCGGCGGCGATGAGGGCAGTTTCGCTTCGGAGCGCGGGGAAGCTCTGCTCGTAGTACGAGTCGATCAGTGATCGCAGTTCGTTGCGCGGCGCTTTCACGCGGCTGTAAAAAACGTCTTCGAAGACCTCTTCGAGTGTGCAGCGCGGGTCGCCGTTTTTGAGCATGGCCTGCGCGCCGGCCAGCACGCTGTCCATGAATGTTTGCGGGGGGACGAGCCCGGCGGCGTGGGCCGAGAACTGCCGCAGGTAAGCCGGGACGAATTTGTGGATGTCGTTGCCCAGCAGGGTGTCGTCGAGATCGAAGAGGAGGGTGGTGATGGGCATAAAGCAAAGGCAGAAGGATGAACGGTGAAGGATGAAGGATGAATGGCGAAGTGGTGGCTTCTATTCCAGAGAGAATTGGAGGGCGGGGGAGTCTTCGTGGCAGTGGCCGCAGCCGATGGCCGGTTCGGCCACGGGGCCGGAGGCTTTACTGCACGTTGCGGCCATGCTCATTCGGCGGGTGAGGCCGAGAAACCCTCGCTCAATTCTGCCATTGAGGACCAGATGCGGGCAGGCGTTGGCGAGCTGGATGCGCGGGATGGGGCAGGCTTTGCACAAATCGGGAGTCCACTTGCCGCTGGCGCTTCGGGGCAGGCGGCACTCTTGCGTGTTCCGGCCTCGGTTGAAGTCGGCGTAATAGTGTTTGCACTCGGCACCGTAGGGGGTGCGCATGGGGAAGGAAGAAGGATGAAGGCAGAAGGATGAACGGTCTCATCGTTCCGCATTCATCGTTCATCGTTAGACTCTCGTGAGGTATTCGCCCGATTCGGTTTTGACGCGGATGACATCGTCCACTTTGACGAACTGCGGGGCTTGCACGCGCAGGCCGGTTTCGGTGGTCACCCATTTGTTCACCGCGTTGGCCGTGTCGCCGCGCACCGCCACTTCGGCTTCCACCACTTTCAAGTCAACGGTAACGGGCAGTTCCACATCGATCGCTTCGCCGTTGTAAAAAGTCAGTTTCACTTCCATGCCGTCTTTGAGATACTGCGCCGACTCGCCGAGCAGAGACTCGCTGATGGCGGGTTGATCGTACGTTTCGGTGTCCATGAAATAAAACAGGTCGCCGTCGTGGTAGAGGTATTGGGCTTGATGGTGATCGAGGCGGATGTCTTGCACGCGGTCGCCGGACTGGAAAGTCTTTTCGATGAGCGCACCGGTTCGCAGATTGCGGATTTTGGTGCGGATGGTGGCGTTGCCCCGTCCGGGTTTGTTGTGCGAGTAGTCGAGTACTTTATAGAGACTGCCGTCGTATTCAAAGGTGACGCCTTTGCGGAGGTCGTTTACGTCGATCATGGGTGAGGCTGTTTCCTTTCAACAAAATGCGACGCGCACACTGCGGCGTCGCACGGGTTACGGGGGGAATTATAACGGGTGGTCGGCGAGTTCGTCAACGAATTGAGGGCGTGGTCATCCCAGCGCGGCTTGATCCTTTTCGCCCAGCGCTTTGGCCGCGTGGATGAATTCTTCCGGCGGGTTTTCGTCGTTGATCAACTCTTTGATGAGACTCCACGGGAAGCGCACGATCTGCGCGCCGGGCGCGGCCTCGATCTTCGAGAACGGATTCTCTTTGACGATCAGGCGCAGGGGGCCGAGGCAATCGCCGGGAGTGCAGGTGAGGATTCTATCGTTGGCCGTGTGCGCGGTGACGCTTCCCGACACCACCAACGTCCAAAAGGCGTGAGCATCTTTGGGGGACAACTCGATGCGTTGACCGTGTTTGGCGGGCAAGAATTCGCCGTAATCGGTGAGGGTGAGCTGCGCCGCGCCCGGCAGTTTTTGCAGGAGCGGGTGAGTGTTGATTTGATTCTGAATGGTGCGTTTGCAGTGCAGTCCCCAAATCTGATCTCGAATCTCCCGCCGCGTGTAATCGTCGGTGGCGAAGGTGGTGGACGAGGTGGCGTCGGCGGCCATCATCCGAAGGTATTCGTATTTGAGCGTGAGGGTGGTGGCGTTCTTGGTCGCCTTGAGGGTGGCCGTGCGCCGCTGGCCTTCGGTGAAGAGGCCCATCTCGCCGACGATGGCTCCCTCGCGGAAGGCGACCTCTTTTCGTTCGGGCTGTGACTCGGATCGATCCTCCGCTGTGGCCGGGATGGTGTTCCCGTGAATGTAGGGCACGACTTCTCCGGAGACGACCATCATCATCGAGTCGGCGGGCTGGCCCTCTTCTACAATCGTCGCCCCCTCGCCGAAATCTTGGAAGACGGCGTTCTCGAAAAAGTAGCGAATGGCGCGCGGCGACATGGGCGAGAAGAACGGATCGTATAAGTTCAATGCGCCGGAGCTTTTGGCGTGGCGGATGAGCGAGAACGATTCGAGCACTTGCTTGGCGCGGGCGTGGCCGGGGCTCAGATCCATGAGCCGCTTGCACAGCACGGCGACGCGGAAAGTTTTGCGCGCGTCTTTCCGCTCCTCTTCCATCATCGCTTCGTAGGTTTCGATGGCTTGGCGGAGGGGATGGGCGAACGGCTCGAACCACGTGTCCACTTCGGAAGGCGGGATGCCCGTGCCGTCGAGGTGAAGGTTGTAGATGGGCAGGAACTTGTCGTGCTTCACCCACCACTTGCCCATGTAAGCCACGTGCGGCTCTCCCACCGCGAGCAGATCGGTGCGCTCGCAAAATTCTTGCGTGGCCAAAATTTGCCCCGGCTTCGCCAGCCCGGCTACGCGGGCCGAGATGTTGATGCCTTCGCCCCAGACGTTGACTCGTTTGTCGAAGTCTTCGCGCTTCGTCACCGTGCCGCAGTGGAGGCCGATGCGCAGTTCCAGCGGCGGCTTGCCCATGCGGCTGGCGTTGAAATCGTTGATGAGGCGGGCGATGGTCTTGGCGGTCTCCAGCGCGGCGAACAAATCCTCGAAGGTGAGCGAGCCGCCGTCGCCCCCCGGGCTCCACACCCGCCGATCCGATGTGTTTTCGGACTCGGGCACGGCGCCCTGCAGCATGAGGATCAGCGATTGAATGGCTTCGAGCTGTTCCTGATTCTTCATCAGCGAGAAGTTGACGATGTCGATGGTGAGGACGCCTTTGGGGCTGAAGCCGGTATTCATCATATGCCGTCGCTCGATGCAGTCGATTCTATGAGCCGATGAGGGCGCGCGCCCACTCGGCGTCGGCGTCCCGTAGCGGCGGAACGGGCGGCTGGGTGTAGTCGATGATAAGATCGAATCGCGCTCGCTCGTACAGCGCGTGAAGGATGGTGTTGACATCCACGCTCGGCTCCGTGTCGCCGGGAAGGAGGGGCAGGGTAAAGGAGGGGATGGGCTGGCGGAGGTTGAAGTGGTAGAGATGCCCGCGCGGCCTCTGCGCGCCCCGCGAAACGAGAATGCGGTAGTCGCCGGGGACGGCGGGATTGGTGGCCATCGGCGGCCCGGCCCTCAGCAGATCGATTTCCACAAAGTTCGTTTGGCTCTGCAAAATGTGTTCACGCTTGACCTCGTAATCTTTGCGCCCCTGCCCGAAAAGTTTGTTGGCCGGTGAGAGCAGTTCCAGCACGGTGACGATTTGTTTGGTGACCGCGTCGCGCACTTCG
Organism: Chloroflexota bacterium; assembly: GCA_016875735.1. Taxonomy (GTDB): domain Bacteria; phylum Chloroflexota; class Anaerolineae; order Anaerolineales; family VGOW01; genus VGOW01. Next base: position 24,593 of record VGOW01000048.1, read on the forward strand.
AGGTAGTTGTCGCCGACTTCGTCGTGAATGAGCACTTCCACTTCGACCACTCCGGCTTCGGCCAACGGAAGTGGGCTGAGCCGTTCGGGTGGATGCCGCTGCATCACGGCGAGATCGGGCCGCCCCACCAACACTTCGAGGTCGTTGGGCATGAGCAGATAGGCGCGGCGCTCCAGCGCCACGTAATAATTCGGCGCGACAGCGGGGGACAGCGAGTCGGCAATGGCGGCGATCAGCCGATTGTGAACATCCGGCCAGAGAGACGGATGCTCAAGATACGGATCCATTCCCGGAAATGGCGAGCGCATAATCACATTGTATGCGTATCGGGAAACAGCGTCAATTTACTTTCCATCAATCCACTTCGCCGCCATTGCGGGCAGGTCGGCCAGTTTGCCGTCTCGGCGCGTGCACTGCGGAAGCGACTCCAAAAACTGGCGGCCATAGGCTTTGCTGATCACCCGCCGATCAAAAATGGCGACAACGCCGCGATCGGTCTTGGAGCGGATGAGGCGGCCAAAGCCCTGCCGGAATCGCAGGATGGCTTCGGGCACCGAGTAATCGTAAAACGGATTCTCGAACGTCTCACTGCGCGCGGCCACAACCGGATCGCTCGGCACGTCGAACGGCAGTTTGACGATGACCAGCGCCGACAGCGCCTCGCCCTGCACATCCACGCCCTCCCAAAAACTGCGCGTGCCCAACAGCACCGCTTGCTCCGCGCCGCGAAAACTTTCGAGCAGTTGATGGCGCGACGATCCATCGGACTGATCGTACACGATGACGCCCGCGCGCTCGAGCGGCCCGCGAATGGCCTGCGCTGTCTGCTTCATCTGCGCGTGCGAGGTGAACAGCGCCATGGCCCGCCCGCGCGTGGCTTTGCACAAATTGATCAGCCCGTTCTCCAGCGCGCGCTGGTGGCCGTGTTTGTCGGTCGGTTCGGGGATGTCGTTGACGACGTACAGCAGAGTGGATTGCTGGTAATCGAACGGCGAGCCCACCGCCAGTTCACTCGCCGAGTCGGCGTTGAGGCGATGTTTGAGGTAATCGAACTCATGCGCGGTGGTGAGGGTGGCCGAGGTGAGGATCACCGAATCCTTCGCGTTCCAAACATGCTGTTCGATGAGCGGCCCCACGTTGAGCGGCGCGGCGTGCAGTGAAAGATTCTCTTTGTCGCCGGAGACTTCGATCCAATAAATGCTTTTCGGATCGGGCTTGGAGACCAGCGCGTTCGTTTGGGTGACGAATTCGTCGAGCAGGCGGGCCGACGACAACAACGCGCCCTGCAGCTCCTCCCGATCCTCGATCTCGTATTCGGACAGATCGCTCAGGCCCCCGGCCAGTTTCGCCAAGTGATCGATCACCGGCTTGGAGGCCGACTCCAAATTGCCCCATGCCAACTCCACCTCTTGCCAATCGGATTGGGCGCGGATGCCGGGCAGGAGCCGCAGTTGATAGGCGTAGTCGTTGCCGCGCGCGCGCTCCGCGTCGCGTTGGGCGCGGACAAAGTCGCCCACGATCTGAAAGAAGTGCCCGACATGAACGAGAGCGGCGGTGATGGCGTTGTACGTTTTCTCGGTTTGGGTTTGCAGAAGCGGGTAGGCTTCGGGCGGGACGGCGTCGCGGCAGGCTTTGAGCGTTTCGCCGAGCAGCCCGGCGTTGAGTCCGCCCAATTCTTTCAACGCGCGCTCCACATCGGCTTGAGTGGCTTCGTAGCTGAGCCCGTCGGTCGTCGCCGATTCGAGATGATGGCCTTCGTCAATGATCAGCCGTTTGTATTCGGGCAACACTTTACTGCCGGAGGCCACATCGGCCAACAACAGCGCGTGATTGACGATGACCACGTGCGCGGCTTCGGCGGCTCGCTTGGCGCGATAGAAAGGACAGATGCCGCCCATGCGCGCCGAGCAAGTTTCGCTGGTGCAGGCTTCGTCCTCGGCGCTCAGGCGAGTCCACGCGCCGCGTTCGCCCGGCCCGGAGAGAGTGATCCCGGCCACGTCACCGGAGTCGGAGTCGGGCAGCCACACGAGCAGCTTGGCGAGCAGGCGAACTTCGTCGGCGTTGCGCGGGCCGCGGTGGCGGATCGATTCGAATCGGCGCGGGCAAATGTAGTTGCTTCGGCCTTTGAGCAGGGCGGCGCGGAAGTCGAAGCCGAGCACGTCGCGCAACGCGGGGATGTCTTTGTTGATCAGTTGATCCTGCAAGTTGATGGTGTTGGTGGAAACGACGATGCGCTCGTTGTTCTGCGCGGCCCAGTGAATGGCCGGAAGAAGATAGGCGATGGATTTGCCCGTTCCGGTTCCGGCCTCCACCATGAGGTGCTGTCCGTCGTTGAATGCTTTGGCGACGGACTCGAGCATCTGCACTTGCTGAGGCCGATTCTCGAACGAGGGGAACTTCGACGCGAACGCGCCCGCCGGAGAGATGAGGGAGGCGAGGGCCGGGATGTCGAGCGGCTTTTTGGTATCGGCGGGTTTGATGGCTTTGGGGGGTTCGCCCCGGTCGGCGAAGAGCGGGCCGGCCACGCGCTCACGCGAGACTTTGAGCGGGCCGCTCATTTTTTCTTTGCTCCGCGCGGCGAGGGCATCTTCGAAGAAGATGTCGCCGCCCCACGAAATATCTTGGCCGATGTGGACGATCTCGGCCAGCACATCGAGGGGCAGGGCGAGGGCGAGATCGAACAGTTTGCGGAAGAGGGCGTGAGTCACTTTCGCGTCGTCGAGGGCGCGGTGAGTGGCGGGCAAAATGACGCCGAGCGCGTGGCCCAACGCGCCGAGACTGTAGCGCCCGGCGGCGGGGATGAGCACGGCGGCCAGATCGTAGGTGTCGAGTTGATCGTGATCTTTGAAGAGCCGCTGCTTGCGAAGGAAGCCGAGATCGAATTTGATGTTGTGGCCGACGATGATGGCGTCGCCCACGAAGTCGTCGAGCGCGGGCAGCGCTTGGCGAAGGGGCGGGGCGTTGGCCACCATCGAATCAGTGATGCCGGTGAGTTGGGTGATGAAGGGTGAGATGGGGCGGCCCGGATTGACGAGGGTGGAATACTCGCCCTCGACGCGGTTGCCTTTGAATCGCACCGCGCCGATTTCGAGGATCGCGTCACGATCAGAGTCGAGGCCGGTGGTTTCGAGGTCGAGGGCGACGAAGGTGCGCATGGGGAAGGATGAAGGATGAACGATGAAGGATGAATGAGGAGTGAGGAGGATTATAGCATTGCCCACTTCGCAGTTCTGAAATATACTGCCGTAGAATCCGTTGGCGGCGAAATGGCAGGGGAGACCCGATGTCACCACAAAAAATTGGACGCTACGAAATCGAGCGCGGCCTGCCCGGCGGGGGCATGGCCGATGTGTATTTGGCCCGCGACCCGAACACCGAGCGGCAGGTGGTGGTCAAAGTGGTCAAGCGCGAGTTCAGCAACAACGACGAATTCCGCGCCCGCTTCCGGCGCGAGGCGCGGGTGATCGCCACGCTGGAGCACCCGGCCATTGTGCCGGTGTACGACTTCGACGAACACGACGGGCAGTCGTTCATCGTCATGCGCTACATGCCCGGCGGCTCACTGCTGGATCGCATGAAGCAGGGGCCGCTCTC
>VGOW01000049.1 GCA_016875735.1 Chloroflexota bacterium
GCGAGGGTCCTTCACCTTGCCAAAATATTCTTCAATCATTTCTATCGGCTTCTTGTTGTCCATGGCTATCTCCTCTTTTCCTAGATAGCCTTGTTTTACCCCACTTTTGATGCGATTGCCCTACACCTGCTCGCTGAGGCGGCGCACTTCGCCGCGCAGTTTTTCGATGATGGCCCGATTGCTCTCCTCATTGCCCATCTTCGACAGTTGATGTTTTTTATAAGCCAACTCGGCGCACTGCTGATAGAACTGCCGCGTGCGCCACCACTTGCCGGGGCCGCTCCTCATCGCCTCGAAGCCGACACCGATGCGCCCAACGAACGACCACGCGGTGGCGGCCTGCGCCGCCGACAGCGTGCCCATGCTCACCTCTTCAGCCAAGTATTTTTTGATCCAGTTCGCTTCGTGATACAACGACACGAGGGCGACGACGAGCACACCCAGCGCGCCCATCCAATCGGCGGCGATGGCGATGGGGAAGCCGACGATGCCGAGTGTGACCAGCCCGTTGTGCAACCCGTGCGCGAACATGGCGCCGGCCAATCCCAGCAGTGGGAAGATGAACTTGAGCGCGATGTTCTTTTGATAACGGGCCATCGCAAAGCCGATGCCGGTGAGGCTGGTGAAGAAGGCGTGGTTGAGGCCGAAAAGAAAAGCGCGCATGAAGATCAGGCATCCCAGCCCCGACGGATCTTCACTGCCAACGCTGACGAAATAGAGGATGTTCTCGATGGCCGCGAAGCCGAATCCGGCCAGCGAGCCGTAGAGGATTCCATCGAGCATTGAATCGAACTCGCGGTAGAAAAAGATGAAGATGAGCAACACGGCGGCGGCTTTGATTGTTTCTTCGGTGATGGGGGCGATGACGGCGGCGCTGAGTAGATCGTGAGCGAACGCGCCCGCTTCGCCGAAGTACATCAGCGCCGAGGCCGGGATTTCGAGGATGATTTGGGCGATGAGCGCCCCGATGGCCGAAGGGATGAAGCCCCACAGAAAGGCGGCAGCCAGCAAATGCAGAGGCTCTTTCTCCCAGCGGTCGAGCCACCACAGGAACGAGGCGTACACGATCATCGGCGCGATGCCCATGACGATGGAGAGGAGAAGGATGGCGAGGATCATTTTTTTCTGCGCATCTCAGGGAGAAAATGTATAGCTTCCCCGTCAAATGCTGCCAATAGCCAGTTCACCGAAGCCTTGTCGAGCGCCTGCTTTAGGCGAGAAATCTCGGCGGCGGTTAATCCTGCTGTGCCCGATTTGATTTGAATCAAACGTATATCCAAAGTATCGGCATCATTCGACGCTATTCGAGCAATCATTGCATCAACAATGCCTGTGCGTGGTGCGCCGCTTTCGCCTTCAAAGAAGAGAATTTTCCAGCCGTTTGATTTACACCAATTTGCGAGGGCTTGCTTGCTCGCTGTTTCGCTTCTCCGTGCTTTGTATTTCGGGCTATTGCGCGTGGCCCACGCTTTTTTTGCGGCTAGACTTTTATCTGTCATATTCGTGTGATGTGATTCGCACTATCCTGGGCTGAGTGAAGTTGCTCGGCTCTTCAACAAAACGACAGTGCCTCACCCTCACTCGCCTTCACCCAGAAGATACGCATTGAAGAATTCGACGACTCGCCGCTCGTATTCGTCGGCGCGGGCGGTGTCGAATTGAACGTGGCCCAGCGCCGGATCGAACCACAGCGCTTTTGGCTCGCCTGCGGCGTCGTACAGCCGCCGGCCCGAGTCGATGGGGATGAGAGAGTCGGCGCCCCCTTGCATGAGAAAGACGGGGCGCGGCGCGATTTGGGCGATGTGATGGATGGGGGCGACCGAGTCGGCGGTGAACCCGGCCTTGCGCTCGGCGAAGAATTGGATGAGCGGCGCAAACGGGAATGGGCTGAGGCCGGTGAAGGCTTTCACGCCGGTGGCGATTTCATCTTGCAGGGCGGCGTAGGGGCTGTCGCCGACGAGGGCTTTGATTTCGGGATACTGCGCCGTTGCCAGAATCAGAGTCACTGCGCCCTGACTGTTTCCCAACGCCCCAATGCGGCCGGCGTCCACATCGGGGCGGGTGAGGAGGTAGTCGATGGCGGCGCGGGTGTCGGCGATTTCTTTGAGTCCGAAGGTGATGAGATCGCCGTCGCTGTATCCGTGCGCGCGGGCATCGAACATGAGCACGCCGTATCCGTGACGGGCGAGCATCTGCGCTTCGTTGATCATTTCGTCGCGGCTGGCGTGATAGCCGTGCTGGGCAATGATGGCCGCGCCGTTCTGCGAGGGGATGTACCACGCGGCGAGTCGGAGTCCGTCGCCCGTTGTCAGCGCCACGTCTTCGTAATCGAGTCCGACAGTCGCGGCGGCGTCCTTCAATCCCTCGGGCGGGGGGATGCGATGGATCAACAAATCAGCATTCTGGCTTGAGATTTGCAGAATGACGCCCGCGCCGAGTGTGATCAGCGCGAGGAGGACGATGGAGAATAGCTTCGGCCACCTGCTCATAGCAAATAGCAGGTCACGCCTTTGAAGACGTAGGCCGACGCTTTTCCATCGGGCATTTTGATGTGTTTGAGATCGACGTAAATCCATGCCCGGTCGTGCGGGCAATCAATGAGCAGAGCGATGGTGTTGTCGCCGGGCGCGAGGTGTTCGGTGCGCAGGATGTCGCGGTACAGCGCGACGCGGAGCATGGCGTGCTCGCCCAATGCCCGCAGTCCGATCACGAGCAGAAACTAGCGGTGCTCGGTGACGTTGATCCCTTGAAAACCGATCTCGGCAATTTGCGAGCGTTCGCGATTGCAGATCACGCCGTCGGCGTCTTCGTCGAACGGCGCGGCGGTGCCGCCGCTCATGTACACCCAGCCCTCTTTTAATTGAGTTTCGAGGGTCGGTTTGGTTCCGCCGGAGCCGCCCCACGCCAGCGCGGCGATGTTCCAAAAGTTGACGAAGGCGCGCGCGCCGGGCGTGCCATCTTCCGACGGCTCGAAACTTTGCCACGGCGCTTGCGGGGTGAGAGTGAAGAAACTTTCGAGAGTCATCGCTTCTCCTCCTCGCTGACCGTCGGCTGGTTCACCGGGCGCGTTGCGATCATCGACGAGTCGGGCTGGGCGGCGGCTCTCTGTTGGAGTTGTTTCAGCCGGTCTTGTTCGGCGGCGTCTTTGGCCAACAGCTGCTCGAAGCGCGCGAGGCTGTTTTGGAGTTGTTTGCTGTCGACGACGATGAGTCGAGCCATGCGAACCTTCTTTCTAGTGTTTGCTCATGGGCGCACAGACATGTTGGCGGCGCGGCAAGAAAGCGCCTGCGCCACTCGTCACTATATCACGCAAGGGCAGGGCGGGGCAACCGAACGCATTATCCACCAAATCGCGACGCGCTTGAGGCGCGCCTTGTGAAGGGACTGTGTTAGAATTCGCCATCATCTCACATTTGAGTTGAATTATTGTGTCCACAATTCTTGTGACGGGCGCGGCGGGATTCATCGGCTATCATCTCACCCAGCGGCTATTGGCCGACGAACATGAGGTGGTTGGCCTCGACAACCTCAACAGTTATTACGAAGTCAGACTCAAGGAAGCGCGGCTGGCGCGGCTGATGGGGCGGCAGGGCTTCGACTTTGTGAAGCTCGATCTGGCCGACCGCCCCGGGATGGAAGCCCTCTTCAAAGCCTACAAATTCGACCGGGTGGTTAACCTTGCCGCGCAAGCCGGGGTGCGTTACTCGCTGACCAACCCTCACGCCTACACCGATTCCAATATACTCGGCTTCCTCAACGTGCTCGAAGGGTGCCGCCACTCGAATGTGGGGCATTTGGTGTTCGCTTCCAGCAGCTCGGTGTACGGAGCCAACACGCGACTGCCATTCCGCGAGAAGGACAATGTCGATCATCCGGTATCGCTCTACGCGGCCACCAAAAAATCGAACGAGTTGATGGCTCACGCCTATGCTCATCTCTACGGCCTGCCGTGCACCGGCGTGCGGCTTTTCACCGTTTATGGCCCGTGGGGCCGCCCCGATATGGCTATGTTCTCTTTCACTAAAGCCATCATCGAAGGCCGCCCCATCGACGTCTATCATTACGGCTACCACAAGCGCGATTTCACCTACGTTGACGATGTGATCGAAGGCATCGTCCGTCTCATCGATTTCGTGGCCCAACCCGATCTTCAATGGTCGGGCGATCACCCGAACCCGGCCACCAGCAGCGCCCCCTATCGGCTGTACAACCTCGGCAACCATCAGCCCGTCGAGTTGCTCTACCTCATCCATTTGCTCGAGAGCATCATTGGCCGCAAGGCGCGCATGAACCTTCTGCCCATCCAGCCCGGCGATGTGCCCGACACCTATGCCAACACAGACGATCTGGCCCGCGACGCCGGTTTCCGGCCCCACACCCCCATCGAAGAGGGCGTGCGCCGCTTTATCAACTGGTACACCGAATACTACGGCGTCGGCGGCGGGTAGCCTCCGACTGGCCGCCAAAATGCGAACGCCGCGGGTATCTGCCTGCGGCGTTTTTGTTTTGCAACCGTTTTGGCGTATCGTCCGTATTAATCATCAGCCAACCAAAATAGGTTGATGCTCAAGGCCTAGAGTGAACGAATCCGAAATAATTGCCCATGCGCGGGCTGGCGACGAAGCGGCTTTTACCCGGCTTGTGGAAATCTACCAAACGCCTATCTTCAACTTGTGCTATCGCATGTTGGGCGACCCGGCCGAGGCCGAAGATGCGGCTCAGGAGACTTTCCTGCGCGCCTTTGCCCAACTCGCCCGCTACGACGTATCCCGCTCTTTCAAAACGTGGCTTTTTTCCGTAGCCAGCCATCACTGCATCGATCGGCTTCGCAGGCGGCGGCTCACTTGGCTTTCGATTGAGGACGAGCCGCTAGAGCCGCACCCGGCCCTGCGCGAGCAATCGGCCGGGCCGGAAGAGGCTTCGGTTCAACGCGAGCAGAGCGCGGCCATTGCCGCTCTGCTGGCGCGGCTCTCTCCCGAAGATCGCGGCGTGGTGGTGATGCGTTATTGGCATGATCTTTCTTATGAAGAGATCGCCGATGCCAACAATACATCGGTGAGCGCCGTGAAGAGCCGCTTGCACCGCGCGCGAGTGATGCTGGCCGGAATGATCAAACAACAGCCCACGCCTCAGCCCGCCCGCCGCCCCGCGCGGACTGCGCTGGCGTTGGAAGGATGAGTGACTAAGAGATGATGTCGAAATCTCAACTCGAAAAAATGCACGCCGGGCTCGACGGCCAACTCTCGCCCGAAGCGCGCGCCGAACTCGACGCCCTCTTGGCCGACTCTCGTGAAGCGATGGCCGAATGGGAGTCGCTGATGGAAGTGGATCGGTTGTTGCGCGCCGCGCCGATGGCCTCGCCGCGCCCCGGCTTCAGCAACCGCTTCCGCGTCCGGCTGGCCGCCGAACGCTCACGTTCGAAAACCGTTTTCGGAATCTTGGCGCTCGGTTTGGGCGGCTTGGGCGCGACGGCGTCGCTCATGGCGCTCGGCGCGGGGTTGGTGTTTGCTGGGGCGCGGTTCGCCGATCAGCCGACGGCCTCCCTGACTCCTTTCGTCGTCGATGCGGCCAACCGCCTCGCCGATTATCAATCCATCGCCAAAGCGCTCTCGATCACCGGGCGCGCACTGGGCGAATGGGGATTGGCGCAGCCCCTCATGTGGGTCGCGGCGGCGCCCTTCGCATTGGCGGTTGTGGCTGTGTGGCTGTTTCTTGTTGGCAAATTGAAACCGGAGGTACGACTCGTATGAGAAAACTATTCCTTGCTCTATTCTTGGCGGCCATTGCCCTGCCGATGCTGGCGGGCACGGCGCTGGCCAGCGACTTCTACGACGACCGGATCGTCTTTGGCGACAACGTAACCCTCGCCAGCGGCGAAACTGTTGACGGCAACTTGATCGTGTTTGGCGGCAACGTTACCATTGAGGACGGCGCGACCGTCGCTGAAAGCGTGGTGGTGTTCGGCGGCAATGTGGAAGTGGGCGGCCATGTGAAGGAAGATGTGGTGACGTTTGGCGGCAACGTGAATTTGCTCAGCACGGCCCAAGTGGATGGCCGCCTCGTCACCTCGGGCGGATCGGTGAACCGCGAAGAAGGCGCGGTCGTGAGCGGCGGCGAATCCAACGGACTCGATGGATCGATCCCCGACATACCCTCCATTCCCGATGCCCCCGGTCCGTCCGTCGCCTTCCGAATCATCGACCCCATCTTCACGATGTTCCGCCATGGGATCGAATCGATGGGTATGGCGCTGGCCCTCGGCCTCATTGCTCTGCTCGTCGTCGCCATGTGGCCCACGCAAACCCATCGCGTCAGCGCCACCATCACCGGCACGCCCGCGCTCTCCGCCGGGCTGGGCCTGCTCACCCTATTCGCCGGGCCCGTATTGATCGTGCTCACCGCCATCACCCTTTGCCTTCTCCCCCTCAGCGGGATCGGCGCACTCCTCTACGGAATGGTGATTCTCTTCGGCTGGCTGGCGCTCGGCAGTGTCGTCGGCGCGCGGCTGGCAACAGCCATCAATTGGCGCAACGCCAGCCCGGCTATGGCCACAGCCGTCGGCACATTGCTGCTCTCGCTGGTGATGTTGTTCATCGGCATTGTGCCGTTCTTCGGCGCGGTGGTGCAAATGCTGTTCGCCTCGATTGGCGTGGGCGCAGTCGTGCTCACTCGATTCGGCACCCGGCCCTATTTGACCGGCGCACCGATCGTCGAACCGGCGGCGCAACCCGCCGCCCCGACCCCGCCGGCCGCGCCGGTGGTTGCCGACACTCCGCCCGGCGCAACCGTGATCACCCACACACCCGATGAAAGCGCGGCCCCGCCTGCGCCCGAGGAGCCGCCGCCTTCCCAAGCATAATGGCCGCAATGCGAATCAACCCGCCAGTGTGAGACAACTCCACTGGCGGGTTTGTTTGTGTTCGGCAGTGGCGGGCGAATTGCGCTACAATCGCCCTCACCCTCGAAACCTTTCCTCAATCTTTATGGCCTCATCGAATCAATCTTCCCCCTTCAGCCGCCGCATTTCAATCCGCACCGAACTGCTATTGGGCTTTGCTTTTTTCATCGCCCTCAACATCGCCACAGGCGCCATCGGCTATCTCAGCCTGCGCGAATATCAGATCGGCGTGGAGCGCACGCTGGAAAAGGCGGGCCGCGCGCGCGAACTGAGCCTCGAAGCGCAAAACGAATTTCTGCTGGCCCGCGAGAGCGAAGCCGGATTTTTCAGCAGTTGGCCGGTTGTGGGCTACGCCTCCGCCGCCGCCGAATTCCTTCCGCAAAACCAACGACACCTCGCCTCGGCCCGCCAGCGGCTGGATGAAATGGAAACGCTTCTGCGCGGCGCGGATGACCCCGGCCTGCGCGCTCTTCTCGGCCCAACCGATCGCTTGCGCGTCTTGCTGGCCGATTACGAATCGGCCTTCACCGCCGTCGCCTCCCGAATCGAAGAATACAGCCGCGCGCCCGAACGCTCCGCGCTCGACGAAGAGATCAGGATTGGTCAAGGCATTTTCCGCCGCATCGCTGGTGAGATCGATGAAATCATCAGCGACATCAGCGTCGAGGCTCATGTCGGCGAAGAGCGCGCGCACGCGGCGTTGTTTGCCACGCAACAACAGAGCCTCGCCGCGCTGGGAACTGCACTGCTGTTTGCGTTGGCGCTGGCCGGAGGCGCAACGTTCGCTCTCACCCGCCGAGTCATTGTGCCCCTCAGCCAACTCACCCGCGCCGCCGAACGCATTGGCCGCGGTGATGTCGAAGAGCGGCTGTTGTTGGTGGGCAGTGTCCCGCGCGAGTTTGCGCTGTTGGCCGATGTTCTCAACACGATGACCGCGCGGCTGCGCGAGTCCATCGAGTCGCTCGAACAGCGCGTGGCCGAACGGTCGGAAGAAAATACGCGACTGCTGGAAGCCGAACGCGCCCGCGCCCGGCGGCAGGCCGGGCTACTGCGCCTCGGCTCCGATATTGCCGCCACCCTCGACGAGACCGAAGTGTGTCGGCGTGTGGCGCGCGGTTTGCGCGACGAATTGTTGGATTACGAGCTCGTGGGGATATATTTGATTGACGAAGCGACCCATGAGCGTGTGCTGGTTGCCGACTCCGACTCCGCCATCCGCTCGCTCGAACAGCGCATCGCCCCCGGACGCGGCGTCAGCGAGCGAGCCATCACCAGCGGGAAGTTGAGTTACACCCCCGATGTCAGCCGCGACCCGGCCTACGTTCCCGGCCTCAGCAGCGGCTCCGAAGTGGATGTGCCGCTGATCATCGACGGCAAAGTGATCGGTGTATTGCTCGTAGAGAGCCGATCGCCGAACGCCTTCAACCGAGATGATTTCGAGGCCCTCACCGTCGTGGCCGGGCAGACCAGCCTCGCCATTGGCCGCGCGCGCCACCTCGCCGCCGAACGCCGCCGCGCCGCCGAATTGGACGCGGTCATTCAAGCCAGCCTCAGCCTCACCGCCAGTGTCGAACTGCGCCCGGTGCTCGACTCGATTGTGGAAAGCGCCCTCAAACTCATGCAGGGCCCGCGCGACGTGCACCTTTTCTTGCACGAGAACGACCGATTGGTCTTCGGCTCGGCGACATGGGCAGGCCAGCGACAAGAAAAAATCTGGCGCAATCCGCGCCCCGACGGACTGACATATCGAGTTGCCCGCGCGGCGGCGGTGATTGTTGTGCCGGATGTTGAGGCCGACCCAATGTTCGCCGATAATCCGTGGCACGGCGCGGTTGTCGGCGTGCCGCTCAAGATCGGCAATCGCGTGGGGGGCGTGATGAATTTTGTGTACGCCGAGCCGCGCTCGTTTGCCGATGACGATCTGCGTGTGCTGCGGCTGTTGGCCGATCAAGCCGCATTGCCATTGAGAACGCTCGACTGTTCGAGGGCATGAAGCAGTATGCCATCGAGTTGTCCACCATCGACGGCATCAGCCACGCGCTGGCCTCGAAGATGGAAACCGACGACATCCTTGAGATCGTCGGCGACAAATTGCGCGAGGTGTTCTCAGCCGAGACAGGCTACATCGCCCTGTATGACGCCGACACCGGTTTGATTCGCTTCCCCTACTATTGGAATCTTGGCGAGCGGATCATCGATAATGACGTGATCAAGTTGGGCGAGGGGCTCACCTCGCGGGTGATCGAGTCGCGCGAGCCGCTGCTCATCAACGCCGATTGGGAGCGGCGAGCCGCCGAGTTGGGGGCGGTGTACAGTGACGGCCTCCCGGCCAAAAGCTCGCTCACGGTGCCCATCGTGTCCGGCGAGGACTGTGTCGGCGTCCTTTCACTGCAAAGTCTGGCTCGCGAAAACGCCTTCACCGAAACCGATGTGCGGCTTCTCGCCACCGTCGCCTCCAACGTGGGCGTTGCCCTCGAGCGCACCCGCCAATTTGACTCGGCGCGAAAGCAAAAACAGTTTTTCGAGTCGCTGGTCGTCAACAGCCCGGCCGCCATTGTGAGCCTCCAACTCGACGCGCAGGGGACCATGGCGGTATCCATGTGCAACCCGGCGTTCGAGCGTTTGTTTGGCTACACACTGGCCGAAGTGTGGGAGCATGGGCTGGACAATTTGATCGCCCCCGACTCGCTGAGGGGCGAAGCCGCAGATTACACACAGCAGGCCATGGGCGGATCGCTGCGAGCCTTTGCCAAACGCAAGCGGAAAGATGGGACGCTCGTGGATGTGGAAGTGTTGGGCTTCCCGGTGTCGGTGGGGGGCCAGCGTGTGGGCGCGATGGCGATCTATCACGACCTCACCGACATCCGGCGCGCGGAAGAGGAACTTCGGCAGGCGAAGGAGGCCGCCGAGGCCCGCGCCGAACAACTCGCCACTCTCAACCGCATCTCGCAGCGAGCGGCTTCCGTGCGCGACTTGCCCGCCACGCTCAAAGACATCGCCATCGAACTGACGCAGATATTCGGCGCGCGCAACATTGGTATCACCCTGCTCAACCCCGAGCGCACCGCGCTGGTCGTCGTCGCCGATCATTCGCCTCGGCCCGACTATCCCTCCACAACAGGCATCGTCCTGCCGCTGGAGGGCAACGCCTCGTCGCTTCAAGTGATTGAAAGCCAGAGACCGCTGGTCATCGCCGATCCGCAAACCAGCCCGCTCACCGAGTCGGTTCATTCGCTGATGCGCCGCCTCGACACCCGCTGTTTGATGATCGTGCCCCTGCTGGCGCGCGGCGCGGTGATTGGCACGATCGGGGTGGACACCGACGAGGAGAGGCGGGTGTTCTCGCCTGCCGAAGTGGCGCTGGCCGAAACCATCGCCAGCCACATCGCCGGAGCCATCGACAATGCTCGGCTGTTCGACGAAATGCAAAAAGCCAAAGAGGATGCCGAGTCGGCCCCCCGCGCCAAATCCGATTTTCTGGCGACGATGAGCCACGAAATCCGCACGCCGATGAACGCCGTGATCGGCATGACCAGCCTGCTGCTCGACACGCCGCTCACTGCCCAACAGCACGATTTCGCCGACACCATTCGCTCCAGCGCCGAATCTCTGCTCACCATCATCAACGACATTTTGGACTTCTCCAAGATCGAAGCCGGGAAACTCGACCTCGAACAGCAGGCCTTCGAGGTGCGCGAATGTATCGAAGCCACGCTCGATCTCATCGCCGTGAAAGCGGCCGAGAAGAAAATCGAACTGGCTTACATCATCGATCTTTCCGTCCCTGTTGCCATTCGCGGCGACGCCGCTCGCTTGCGGCAGATTCTCATGAATCTGTTGGGCAACGCCGTCAAATTCACCGATTGGCCGAAGATAACACCGTCAATCAAAAACTTGCCCTCACCCTCCTCAGCAAACTCGGCTGTCGCGCCGACATCGCCGCCAACGGCCTCGAAGTGATCGAGGCGGTGGAGCGGCAAGAGTACGATGTGATTCTGATGGATGTGCAAATGCCGGAGATGGATGGCTTGGAGGCCACGCGCTCCATTTGCCAGCGATGGCCCGCGGGTCAGCGGCCCCGCCTCATTGCCCTCACCGCTAACGCAATGGAAAGCGATCGGCAGGCGTGCTTCGAAGCGGGCATGGATGACTACATGAGCAAACCGATCCGCCCGGACGTGCTGGTGGACGCGCTCAAGCGTTGCCAGTCACGGGACGCCGCCCCCGCGCCCGAACCCGATTCGGCACAACCCACTCTCCCGCCTGCCGATGCTCCATCACCTGAATCAGAATCTGCGCCGCCAGCCGATGACAAGCCCGCCGCGCACATTGACCGCGCGGTGCTGGAACGAATGCAAGCCACCACCGATGCCGCATTTGTATCGGAACTGATGGGCGATTTCTTCGGCGAGGCGGCGCGGCTGCTCGACTCAATGCGCCAATCGCTGGCGGGCGGCGGCGCCAAAGAGTTTCAGCGCGCGGCGCACACCCTCAAATCGAATAGCGCAGTGATGGGCGCGACTGCGCTTTCGGCGCTGTGCCGTGAACTCGAATCCATGGGCGCCGAGTCGGCGCTGGATGAGCGGGCCGCCGCCACACTTGCCGCCGCCGAAGCCGAATTCGAAATGGCCCGCCGGGAGTTGCAAACAATCCTTCAGACTCGGTGACTCGCCCAATGCGCCCTCCGCCGCGCGCAAGGCGAGTCAATAACTCACCTTGCGCACTCGATGTCATTGCGAGCGACTTGTGCGAAGCAATCCCGCGCGCAAACCGAGATTGCTTCGGGCGAAAACCACCGCCTTCGCAATGACACTGCGTAAGGTGAGTCAATAAAAAAACCGGCTCTGCAAGAGAGCCGGTTTTTTTGTCGGTCGTGATGTCACCGTTTCGTCTTGCCCACGATGATCGTCTTGCCGAGCCGCAAGATGTTTGCGTCGGCCAAATTGTTCCACGCCACAATCTGATTCACAGTGACGTTGAAACGGCGAGCAATAGAAAAGGTCGTGTCGTCGGCCTGCACCACGTACAAAATGTTGCCCGTTGCTTTGTCGAGCGTGGTTCCCGGATACGGCCCCGTTGCCTCAGTGGTCGTTGTCGTTCCACCGCCCGCACTGCTGGCCGATTTGGGCGATGCCACCGCGCCCGCGCCCACCACCACCAGCGCCGCATCGTCCACATACACATCGTTGTGCTGTATGGCATAGATCGGCATCGAATAGGTGAACACGGTGACCGCCGAACTCTGGGCGACGGCTTCCACCGTGAATTGGCCGAACACATCGTAAGAATCTCCGGGCTTGCCCCACACCACATTCGGGCTGAAGGCATCCGTTCCGCCGTAGGGATCGATGCCCACTTTGAGATTCATGGTTTGCTGTCCCGACGAAACGAGCGACTCAGCCGCGTCGGTTGACCAGGCCGACATGTAGGCGCTGAACTGCAACCGCTGGCCGGGCTTCAACCCGCTCACGCGCTGATACATGCCCGCCTCGTGCACCGACCAAAAGGTAAAATACTTCTGGGCGTTGAGGCCGCTGTGAATGCGGTTGGCATAGGGCGCGGCCTCGCGCCATTCGGGGCGATGCCAGGCTTTGCAGTTGGGCGGCGGATATTGAATGTCACATCGCGCCGGATAATCGGGCAAACTATTGTCCCGCCACCACCCACTCCATCCCTGCGCCACTTGCACTTCGTCAATGGGCGTATTCGGCAAATAGACTGAGAGATCGGTTTGACAGCATTGCTTTCCATACGGACTCTCGAAGCCGGGATTGACTAGCAAGTTGCCCGGCACGGCTTGTGTGGGCTCGGCGGCGGCGGGCGCATCGGCAGGGGCGGCCCACAGCGGCAGCGCGGCGGCAATGACAACAACGGCTGTGACAATCACCGCCAGCCCGCGAATGAAATTCCTTTGGGTCACGTTTGTTTCCTCCAAAATAATAGAATTGGGCGAGAGACCACCTCCTCGCTGGCGCGGATTATACCAGCGATCCCCTTCGCCAATCGGAAGGGGACGGCCTCCGGGCACGGCCTCGAAGTTGGCGATACACTTGAGTCTATGACGAAAGGAAACCGTATGATGAGATCGATGAAAAGATTGCGTTGGGGGATCGTAATCCTGATGTGGATGCTGGCCGCCTGCGACGACGCCCCTCAAGACGTTGCCAGCCTGCCCACCTCCTCGTCGACGGCAACGCACACTCCATCGCCTTCGGCGACGGCGACTCTCACCCACACACCCACACCCACTTTCACCCCCACCGAAACGCCCACTCCCACGCTCACTCTGCACCCGCTCACCATCGAGTCGATGCGCCAGCGCGAGTATCCCGGCAGTGATGTGATCATCGAGCAAGTGTTGGAGCCGGGAGTCAACTATCAGCGTTACATCGTCTCATATCTTTCCGAAGGCTTGAAGATATACGCACTGCTCACAGTGCCCGACGGCGAACGGCCTCCCACCGGCTGGCCGGTCATCATCTTCAACCACGGCTTCATTCCGCCGACGCAGTATCGCACCACCGAGCGATACGTCGCCTACGTGGATTGGTTAGCGCGGAGCGGCTACATCGTCTTTCGCTCCGACTATCGCGGGCATGGCAGTTCGGATGGCGATGCGCGCGGCGCATACGGCTCGCCCGATTATGTGATTGATGTGCTCAACGCCACCGCCTCGATGAAACGTTACCCCGATGCCGATCCGAATCGCATTGGCATGTGGGGCACTCCATGGGTGGTTACATCACTTTGCGGTCGATGGTGATCACCGACGACATCAAAGCCGGAGTGATCTGGGCGGGAGTCGTCGGCTCGTACACCGATCTGCTCACCCGCTGGCGGCGCGGCCCCGCGCCCACTCCCAATCTCGCCGCCACGCCCTCGCCCGGACGATTGTGGCGTTCGGGTTTGGTGGAGTTGTACGGCACGCCCGACGAGAATCCAGAATTCTGGAATTCGATCTCGGCCAATTCGTATCTGGCCGATCTCTCCGGCCCGATCCAACTCCATCACGGCACCGCCGACGAGTCTGTGCCGTTGGTGCTCTCGACGATCCTGGAAGAGCAAATGATCGCCGCGGGCCAGCCTGTCGAGTTATACGTTTACGACGGCGCCGATCACAACCTGTCGCAAAGTTTCGGCTCGGCTATGCAGAGGACGATCCAGTTCTTCAATGATCACGTCAAAGGGTCATGAACAAAAAACCTCACAGGTCTTTGATATCTGTGAGGTTTGGCAGATGCCCCCATGGGGATTCGAACCCCAGTTTGAGCCTTGAGAGGGCTCCGTCCTAGGCCTCTAGACGATGGGGGCGGGCGACGCAAATTCTACCACGAAAGAATCGCGAAACGAAATCTCAAATCTCAAATCTCAAATCTCAAATCTCAAATCTCAAACTCCAAAACGTTAGGGTAGGGTGATGGTCGCCAACGTAATCGCATCGCGACCATCGTCGGCGAGGTAGCGTTCGCCGGTGATCGGATCGTAGAGTCCGACTTCGAGTGTGTATGTGCCGGGCGGGGCGTCGAAGGAATGCCTCTGCAAGAATCGGTCGCCCGGCTGAAGGGTGAAGGCATCGGCGTCGAATCGATCCGAGCCGGCCATAAAGTTTCCGTTGGCGTCGAGCAAATGCAAAAAGGCAAAGGCCGGGAACGATGGCGAAGCCACACTCGCGCCCATGTCGGGCTCTGCGGCGGCATACGCCGGGTCCATACGCCAATGAGCGATCACATCGCGCCCGCGCTGAGTCCATCCATCGAAGATGAGATCGTTATCGAAGTGAATCGTTATTGCATTTTGTGGGGGCGCGTCGATCTGCCAATCGGCGGGCGTGAAAAGAAAACGGGCGGATTGCGATGGGAAGACGATGGCCCATTCGGCATTCACCCATCGGGGCGCCGACTCCGTTTGCACGCCTTCGAGCGTGAAGGCAACCCGATCCCATTTGGATAGCACGCCGGCGAGAACGTAGGTGGCGGGCGGCTCGTTACGCAGAGTCTTCGCCATTGCGTGAAGATCGGCTTTGTAGAGGTAGCGCACTTCGGACAGGGCGGGCCAGCGGAAGAAGTAGTCGGGGAGGTCGTGGAGGGCGATGGCGATGAACAATGAACAATGAAGAATGAGCAATGAAAAATGACGAGTGACGTAAGGGCTAATGGCTGATGGCTGATGGCTGATGGCTGATGGCTGACCGCTGAGCGCATGGACGGGCAAGGCGGCGAGGATGTACGCCGCTGGCAAGGCGGTGATGGTGTGGCCGAGACTCGCGGGCGGGCTGCTGGCAAAGCCGGGCGCGAGTCCGCTCACCAGCCAGATGAGGAGGAATGCGTATCGTGGATCGCGCCAGCGCGCGGCGGCGATGATCACACCGCCGAGAAAAAAGTAGAAGCCAACGAGGTTGAACACCGGCCGACCGGGGATGTTGTACAGCGCTTCGTTATCGCCGGCGCCGCCGAACATTGCCAATGTGCCGATCATGTTTTCAATCAGCGGCTGGGGGTTGCCTTCGCGCAAGGCGGCCAGCGGGCCGCCCACGATGTTGAGGCGCGCGGCGTTATTGCGGATGGCGTTGGCGAGGGGAAGATAAAGAATGGCGGCGAGGGCGAGTGAAAGGAAGAGGGGCCAAATGCGAGGCCGAGTCGAGAGGTGTAAAACGTAAGTGGTAAATAGTAAATAGAGGGCAAAGGCGGCGATGATGATGAAGAGAGAGAGGGCGGCGAGGTAGGTGTAGAGGGCGAGGGAAATGAACAATGAACAATGAAGAATCCTAAAGGACGGCTTCGCCGTGAACAATGGGCTAATGGCTAATGGCTGATGGCTAATAGCTGATGGCTGATGGCTGATCGCTGACCGCTGATAGTTGATGGCTCGGAACAAGTGAGAGAACGCGAGCAGGGCGAAGGGCAGTTCGGCGATGTGGCGAATTTTGACGCGGCTGTACATGAGCGTCCAAAAGGAGACGGCGAGAAGCAGGGCGACGAGCAGCGCCGGGCGTGCGCCGAAGAGTTGGCGGGTGAGGCGGTGCGCGGCGGCGACGGCGAGGAGTCCGAAAAAGACGGAGATGAGCCGCACCGAAAGCAGACTGCGCCCGACGAGCGCGATCCATCCGGCGGAGAGGTAGTGATAGAGCGGCTCGTGCCCTTCGGCTTGAACGAAATACAGCGGGCGGCCCCCATCGAGCACGAGTTGGGCGTGAACGGTCGTCTCGATCACTTCGTCGTCGCGCCAGCCGGGGGGAATGGAATCGAGGGCGGTGACGCGGAGGGCGAAGGCGAGGAGGAGAATGGCGAATGGCGAGAAGCGAGGAGCGATGCGGTTCACGGAATCTCGAAAGGCGGGGTCGAAAGGGGAACGCGGATGGGGCGGATGAACGCTGATTATTTGATGACGAGGGGGGAGACGATGAGGTAATCGATTCCATCGGAGGTGAGAAGGCGTTGGTTTGTGATGCGGTCGTAGAGGCCGACTTCGACTCGGTAGTCGCCGGGGGCGGCGTCGGGCGGGATGGCGAATGGGTGGATTTGGATGATCGTATCGCCCGCCTGCCAATCCCACGAGGGCGCATCGAGTCGATCTTGTTGCAGGAAGATGGAGCCATCGGGGCTGATGATGTGAGTGAAGAGGTTGAGGTCGGTGGCGAAGGCGGGCGGGTGCAGTGCGCCGAGCCGGGCGGGATCGATCACGCGCCACGCGGTGAAGAGTTCGGCGGCATCGCCGGGGCGATATGCCTCATTCAGCCACCGGCTCCCCTGCAACCCGACGGCGCCATTGAGAATCGTTTCCGGGGCGGTGGCAGTCGTCGACTCAAAAGTAAATTGTTGATACAGAATGAAAAACGGATCGAGGTCGTTCGGCAGGGTATGGACTTTCACTTGTTGCTGATAGAACTTGGCGATGAACGGATGGAGCGGGGTGGAGGCGGGGGCGAGCAGTTGGAGCGGCGGGCGCGCGTTGCCGTCAGCGCGGAGGATAGTGGCGTATCGCGCATCCACCCAGCGAGTCTCCTCGTCGGTGAACAGTTCGCTGATATACGGATCGTGCGGCGCAGAGGGATAAACAGTGGAGATGACGGTGGGGCCGCGAACCGATGTAGCCATAGCAGTGAGTGTGGATTGATACGCGGCGCGAACGTCGGGCGATTGGCCCCACGTAATGAAGTAATCGCGGGCGGAGGAAACGAGAGTGGAGGCAATGAGCAACGAGGCAATGACGAATGACCGCTGCGCGTGGCGAATGAAAAATGACGGGCGGCTAATCGCCAATAGCCAATCGCTAACCGCTGTCAACCCCAGCGCGGGCAAAATGTAGAGGAGCGACTGCGCGCCGATCATGCGCGTGGTGAGCGCATCGGGGCCGGTGACGATGGAAGGAGCAACGCCGATGATCAGCCAGTAGAGGAGTAACGCGGAATGCGGCGCACGGATGGCGGAACGAAGGATGACGGCCAGCCCGATGAGGAAGAGAAGGAATGTGATCGGATCGAAGATGGGCCTGCCGGGAATCGTATAGGCGAGAAAATGATCGCCGTGCCCGGGAAGGAAGAAGGCGAGCAAAAACTCACGCGCGTTGGCGAGGAGCGGCGAATAATCGCCCGCCCGAATTTGGGTCAACGGGCCGGAGAGTTGGCCGAGCCGTTGATCGAGCCCGGGGTTGAGATACAGATAGATGAACATTGGGGCCGAGAGGGTCAGCCCGGCAATGACGGCGGCAATGGCCAGAGCGGGGTTGCGGGCGATGGTCTGTGTTCCGCGGAGCCGACGGGCGGCATAGTCGGTGGCGACGGCCAGCGGAAACATTAGCCACAGGGCGCGCGAAGGGATGTAGGTGTAGAGGCTCGCGCCAATCGCCAGCGCCAAGCCCGCCGCCCATAGCCATCGGCGGCGAGTCGAGTCGGCGGTGAGTCTCAAATAGAAATATACTGAGAGCGTGATCGCGCCGGGCAGAATCGCCGAGCGCAGAATCTGCCGGCTCGTCGCCAACTGCCAGAACGAGACGGCCATGAACGCGAGGGCCAGCAACGCCACGCGCGATCCGAAGAGGTGGCGCGCGAGGCGATGAGTGATGGCGAGGGTGAGCGTTCCCCACGCCACAGCCGCGAACCGGAATGTGAACAGGCTCGGCCCCAGCGCCGCGACGAACCCCGAATTAGTGTATGCGAAAAGCGGCTCGCAGCCGTAGCTGATCGGGAAGTAGATCAACAGTACGCCTTTGAGGATGTGAATGGCGTCGTGTGTCTGCCCGGCTTCGTCGTGGGTGAGGCCGGGCGGAACTTCGGTGAGCTGCCACGCGCGCAGAGCGAAGGCGGCGAGGAGGAGGGCGAAAGGGAGAGATCGTTTCCAATTGATCATTACGGGGGCCATGATACCAAAACAGGCCAATCCGTGAAATCCATCATTCGGTTGTTATAATTTCTCTATGATGACTCCTCACCAAATCGAGCAGGCGCTGGATCGCGTCCTGCTCTCGGTGCTCAAACCGGGCCGCTACTCCGGCGGCGAACACAACCAGATTGCCAAAGACTGGGCGCGGATCGATCTGCGCGTTGCCCTCGGCTTCCCCGACATCTACGATCTCGGCATGTCGAATCTCGGCCTCGCCATTCTCTACAAAGCCATCAACGATCAACCCGACATGTTGGCCGAGCGCGCGTATTGCCCATGGCTCGATATGGAAGCCGCCATGCGCCGCGAGGGCATTCCCCTCTACTCGCTCGAAACCAAACACGCGCTGGCCGACTTCGACCTCATCGGCCTCACCCTCCCGTACGAGCAGTTGCACTCCAACGTCCTCAACTTCCTCGAACTCGCGCAGCTGCCTCTGCGCGCCGCCGACCGCGACGAGACTCATCCGCTCGTCATCGCCGGGGGGCATGCCTGCTACAACCCCGAACCGATGGCCGACTTCATCGACGCCTTCCTCATCGGCGAGGGCGAAGAGGCCATTGTGGATGTGGCCCGCTGCATCCAACAGTGGAAGCGCGAAGGCAAACCGGGCGGCAAAGAGGAACTTCTCAATCGGGTGGCGGCCATTGATGGATTCTATGTGCCCTCGTTTTACAGCGTGGATTATCACTCCGATGGAACGATCGCGCGAGTGACACCGGCCCGCGCCTCGGCCCGCTTCCCGGTGCTGAAGCGGATCGTCCCTATGCTGCCGCCTCCGGTCACCCGCTTCATCGTCCCTTTCGTGGACATCACCCACAACCGCGCCCCCATCGAGATCATGCGCGGATGCACGCGGGGTTGCCGCTTCTGCCACGCGGGCATGGTCACACGCCCGGTGCGCGAGAGGCCGGTGGAAGAAGTGGTGGAGGCCGTCGGGAGAATGATCCGCGAGACGGGCTTCGAGCAGATCGCTCTCCTCTCCCTCTCCTCATCCGACTACACCCGCATCGGCGAACTGGTCAAAGCCATCGGCGAGAAATACGCGAACGAGAATCTCGACATCTCACTGCCCTCGCTGCGCATCGAATCGTTTTCGGTAGATTTGATGGACGCGCTGAAAGACGCGCGGCGCAGCGGCTTCACCCTCGCGCCGGAGGCCGCCACCGAGCGGATGCGCGAGATCATCAACAAACCGATCTCCACCGAACAAGTGCTCACCACCGCGCGCGAAATCTATTCGCGCGGCTGGCACACCATCAAACTCTATTTCATGATCGGCCACCCGATGGAAACGCTCGACGACGTGCGCGCCATTGCCGAGTTGTGCAAAGCCGTGCTGGCCGAAGGCAAAAAAGTTTTGGGCAAGCGGGCGCAGGTGAACGCCGGAGTGAGCACTTTCGTGCCCAAACCGCACACGCCGTTCCAGTGGGCGAAGGTTGCCGACGTGCACACCATCCGCGAGAAGCAAGCCATCCTCAAACGCGAACTGCGCGGGCCCGGACTCAAACTCAATTGGAACAACCCCGAAGAGACTCAACTCGAAGCGTGGTTCTCGCGCGGCGACCGGCGGCTGGGCAAAGTATTGCTCGAAGCCCACTATCGCGGCGCGAAGTTCGATGCGTGGATGGATATGTTCGATATGAAAGTGTGGCGAGAATCATTTGCCGCCGCCGGATTGGACCTTGAGTTCTACAACGGGCGCGAGCGAGCCGAAGATGAAATCTTCCCCTGGGATCACATCGACGCGGCGGTGAAGAAAAAATTTTTGCTCGACGATTGGCGGTGGAGCAAGCGTGGGCAGACCCGCGTAGATTGCCGCGATCACTGCTTCGCTTGCGGCATTCTGCCGAAGTTCAAAGACTTACGCCGCGAGACTCCCGACGAAGCGTGGGAGTGCCCGGTGGTGACGCCGATTGCGCGGCGCGGCCAACTGCTCGAAGCGAACATCATTCCGTTGACTCTTGTCCAGCCGTAACCCTCGAACCGCACACTCTACGGGAGTGTGACCGCTCCCAGCACCAACACCCCGTCGGGTATCGCCTCCCCATTGGCGTTCACAACCGTCAATCGATTCTGAGTCGCGGCATCGTACATGCCGATTTTGATCGTGTACGTTCCGGGCGGCGCATCCGGCAGTGGGTGATCATCCACGATTCCCTCTCCCGCTTGCCATGCGAGAGTCGGATACAAGCCATTGCGCGGGCGGCTGTCGGCTCCAGCGGCGAAGTTGCCATTCGAGTCGAAGAGATGGACGAAGATGATCGCGTCTTCGGTTGAGGCGTTATCGGCTTGCCAATACAGTGTGAGCGCGCGCTCACGGATCGCGTAGGCAGTTAAGAATAACTTTGAGATTCCAAACTCGGCGCGAACGGGGATGACATCCGATGGAAGAGTCAGCGGCTCAATGCGGGTAAGAGGAACAACTCCAAACATTATCTCGCCGACTCGGACTCCGGTGCCACGATCATACGCGGCGACGAGCAGGGTGAGGGCAACCGGAGAGGGAGCGTCCTCGGGCATTTGCAGGAACACCGTGTCGCGCACAATCTCACCCGGCTTCCATTGGCTTGCCGGGTAATCGGGAAAACTTCCCGTGCCAATCGCTTGATCAGCCTGAGTCACTTTGAGATCACCGCTGAAAAGCTGGACGGTGTCGAAGTAATCAATGTTCACTCGTTCATCCGTTTGCCAATAGAGCGTGATGAAAAACGGATCGCCGGGGGCCACGACGGGCAGAGGCTCGTGCCCCACCAGCGTGAGCGACTCGCCGATGGGAATGTTGAGCGGTTTGGCGGCGGGCGGCAGTGCGCGAACGATGGGGCGGCTCATCACCGACTCGGCGATGGCGGGCATGGCGGCAATGAAGAGTCCGACAACGGCGGAGAGGGCGAGCGCGAGGCTCGCGCCCTTCCATTGCTTTCGGCGCAACGCTAAAATGATAAACGTGATGGGGTAGGCGGCAAGGATGGCGAGAGAGGAATAGATCGGCGCGCGGAAGCGCGAGAAGACGTGGTAGACAACGGTGACGGCGATTTGGGAGATAAGGTAAGTAATTAGTAAGTAGTAATGTCCCTTTCGTACAGCAAGGGCCGCGCCGACGATGGCGAGCGCCATCATCGCGCCGAAGTGTAAGGGCAGGGCGGCAAGCAAGGGTGAGATGCTGATCCCCTCTGTGTAAAAGTCCACGTTGTTGGGCCGCTCCGGGTCGCCGAGGTATAACGCGACTTTGCGAATCATGAGCTGCGCCCAACGCTTCGGGTCGTTGCGAACGTCGGCAAGGGTTTGGCCGAAGAATGTTGTCTTGCCTTGATTGACGAGCGTGTGCGTGGCGTAATACGCAGGCGAGTATTCGCCGAGCCCGGTTGAGTCGCGGTTGTTGCCGAGATAGAGGGTGATGTCGCTGTTGCTGGTGAGCAGTTGAAACCGTCCGTCGGACTGATAGTTGTGCCAGGTGATTGGCAGGATCGGGATCAGCGTGGCAACGGCGAGCAATGCAGGCCAAGCGATCATTTCCCGCCAGCGAGGGCGGTGGCGGAGGAAGAGGATGAGTGCGGCGAAAGGGGCGAGGATGAGAAAGGTGGGGCGCAAAATGGCGGCGGCCCCCAACGCGAGTCCGAAGGCGATCACTCGCGGGATGGGGCGGGGATCGGGATCGAGAGACCGCAGCCACAACCACAAAAGGGCAAGGCCGACGATGGGCTCGAGGCTGTGTGTGAGCAGTTGGGCTTCGTAAAAGATCGGGAGAGGAAAGATCGCCCACAGAGTCGCGGCGACCCATCCGGTTGCATCGTCGAAAACGCGGCGGGCGACATCGAAGATGACGGCCGAAGCGCACGCGCCGAGAATCATTTGAATGAGCTGCGCGGCGCGAATGTGCGCCCCGAAGAGCGAATACACCGCGCCGAGAAACAGAGGCATCCCCGGTTGCATGTAAAACGCATCCGTGCCGGGCCACAGGCCGCGCAGTGAATCGAGCGCCTTGCTTTGATAGCCGCGATTGTCGGAACCGTAGCCGAGAACGTCGGCGTTGGGTTGGGCGGCGTAATCGCGCAAGAAGATCAGCCGCAGGCTGAAAGCGAGAATGACAATTGCGAGCAGCCCAAGCGCGGTGCGCGATGCGAACAGTGCGCGCCGACTCCACAGCCAATGCGCGATGCCCGCCGCGCTGAATGCAGCCGCCAACCATCCGAGCGCCCACGACCACTGCATTCGTCCAACGGCGCTTGCGGCAGTTTCTTCGGCGATGGGCTGAGGATAAAGATGCTCTGCGGGAACGACCTGCCAGCCCATTGCCGTTCGCCACTGCAACCCCGCTTCGAAGTAATTGCGAAAGGTTGGGGTGACGGCCACTTCGAGGGTGATGTGATTGAAGCCGCCCGCCGGATACGCGACAGCGCGATCACTCAATGGCGGCCCGGCAAAGGCGTCGAACACAACATCATCGCCGAGAGTGAGTTTGGCCTGCGCCTCTGCGGGCACGTGGAAATAAATCTCGCCGGGCTTCGCCAAATAGAGATAGCCCTCCCATCTCACGCTCATCGGCTCGTTGGGATAAAGGCCGTCGTCGTTGATGGTGAGCAGTGCCACGCGCTCGATCCGTTGCGCGCCGCTGGGGTTGTGCGATGCCAAGAGTCCGTTGCCGTCGAGGCTCGGCCTCATCAGCCAACTCGCGGCGAGCGCGAGCATGCATGCGGCCCAAAGGTATAATGGTCGAGCAATGAGAGTTCGCATCACGTTCAGCAAAACCGGCCCGGCCAAGTATAGCGGACATTTGGACTTGCATAAAACGTGGGAGCGCATTCTGCGCCGCGCCGGTTTGCCGCTGGCGTATTCGCACGGCTTTCATCCACAGCCCAAAATTCATTTGGCCGCCGCCCTGCCGCTCGGCTTCACCAGCGAATGCGAGTTGGTGGACGTGTGGCTGACGGAGTCGGTGAACGTGGAAGAGTCAGTGGTTGAGTTGAAGCGGGCGGCGTCGCCGGGGATCGGAATCACGGAAGTGCGCGAGGTGGCGGAGTCCCTGCCGCCGATGCAAACGCTGGTGCGATCCGCCGATTACGTGGCGACCGTCTCCGGAGAGGTGGTCGGACTCGATCAGCGGGTTGCCGATCTGATCTCTGCCGAGTCGCTTCCGCGTGAGCGGCGCGGAAAAAAATATGATCTGCGCCCGCTGATCGAATCGTTGGCGCTGGAAGGCCAGGTGCTGAGGATGCGGCTGGCGGCGCGGGAGGCGGCCACCGGCCGCCCCGAGGAAGTGTTGGATGCGCTGGGGTTGGCCGAACGGCAAACGGCGGTGCATCGCGCCCGCCTTTTCATTGACAACGGGCGTTGACGCCGTTATAATTCCGACCGTTGCCCCGGGCGTTGTTGCCGGGGCGTTATATTGATTGCCCTTCCCCGTTGGGCGGCCCAGTGCCAGTGTGTGCGCGAGCCAATGGCTTACGCTGGAGCAGGCAGGCGCGGCGCGCAGAGCGGCGAAGAGAAGGAGACACAGGATGAAGTACGCAATCGTGCAGAGCGGCTCGAAGCAGTTGCGAGCCGAAGTGGGCAAGTTGATCGAAGTCGATCTTCTGCCCAAGCAGGCCGGAGACAGCGTGGAATTCGATGTGCTGTTGGTGGCCGACGGCAGCCGCGTGAAAGTGGGCGCTCCCACCGTGAGCGGGGCAAAGGTGGAGGCCACCGTTGTCGAACACTTTCGCGGCGAAAAGATCCGCATCTTCAAATACAAACCCAAAGAGCGCCAGCGCAAGGGCGGCGGACACCGCCAGAGTTACACGCGGCTCAAAGTCGAGAAGATCGTCGGCTGAGTTTGATGGAGAGTGAGCGGCCAGTAATTGGTAATTAGTAATCAGTGATTGGTAATCGGTGATCAGCAGCAGTGATCACTGATCACCGATTACTGGCTACTGACTTCTGGCTACTGACTGCTGGGGCAAGACATGGCACACAAAAAAGGCACCGGTTCGAGTCGCAATGGCCGCGACTCCAACTCACAACGATTGGGCGTCAAACGCTTCGGCGGCGAGTTCGTTCGCTCCGGCAACATCATCGTGCGCCCACGGCACGCGCATCAGGCCCGGCCTCGGCGTGATGGTTGGCCGCGATTACACGATCTTTGCGGTGGTGGATGGCGTAGTGAAGTTCGAGACGTTGCCCAACGGGCAAAGGCGGGTGAACGTGGAACCCGCTCCCCGGCCGCAGGCGGCGTAGCCTTTCAACACGGGTTGGGCAGGTGAGCCGGATTCCATCGACAATCCGTTTCATCCGTTTCATCCGTTGACGAAGAGAGACTTTCAATGAAAGCAGGAATTCACCCCAAGTATTTTCCGACCGCAAAAGTGATCTGCTCGTGCGGCAACACCTGGACGACCGGCTCGACCCGCGAGGTGATCCACACTGACGTTTGCTACAAGTGCCACCCGTTCTACACCGGCGAACAACGCATCGTGGACACCGAAGGGCAAGTGGATCGCTTCGTGAAGAAGCTCGACGCTCGCGCGCAAATGCGCCAGCAGGAAGAGACTCGCAAAGCGGCGCGCATGTCGCCGACGGTGATGATCACCGAATTGAATCTGGGCGCGCGCGCCGAAGCCGCATTGGCGAAGGCTGAGATCACCACTGTGGGCCAGATTTTGGAAAGACTCCAGCAGGGCGGCGATGAAGCACTGCTCAGCGTCGAAGGCTTTGGCCGCAAGAGCCTCGCCGACACGAAGAAGCGCCTGCGCTCGCGCGGCATCGACATTCCGGGCGAAGGCGAACAAACATCCGCCGAGTCTGCGGCTGAAGCATAAGGCTCCGTCGATATGAAAATGGCGAAGGGCAGGTGCAGGCTTTTGCATCTGCCCTTTGTTGTTTGCGGCGCTTTCAAGTCAGGATAAAATAACGCTCAACTATGCGCCATCAATCAGGCACCATCGAAGTCATCACCGGCTCCATGTTCAGCGGCAAAACCGATGAACTCATCCGTCGTTTGCGCCGCGCCCGAATTGCGCGGCAGAAAGTGCAAGTTTTCAAACCGGCGATTGACAATCGCTACGGAGTTGAAAAAGTGACCTCTCACGCTGGCAACGAGTTCGACGCGCTCCCCGTCGCCAGCGCCGACGCCATTTCCATGATCCTCGACCCCGAGACGACGGTCGTGGCGATTGACGAGGCTCAATTCTTCGATTGGCACATCGCTGATGTGTGCCAGAGTCTCGCCGAGCGCGGCGTGCGAGTCATCGTCGCCGGATTGGATATGGACTTTCGCGGCGAGCCGTTCGGCCCCATGCCGCTGATCATGGCTCAAGCCGAGAAGGTGGATAAACTGCAAGCGATCTGCCAAGTGTGCGGCCTGCCCGCCTCGCGCACTCAGCGACTCATCAATGGCCGCCCGGCGGCCTACGACGATCCGGTGGTGCAAGTGGGCGGCAGCGAAGCCTACGAAGCCCGTTGCCGCGAGCATCACGAAGTGCCAAAATAAACTCAAACGCCCAACTCCAAACTTCAAAGTTGGGAGTTTGGAGTTTGAGATTTGTAATTTCTCCTCTCTTCCATGCAGGATTACAAAGGCCTCCTCGCCGAAGTTCTGATTCCCGAAGATGCGCTCCAGCGCCGCATCGCCGAATTGGGCGCGGAGATCAGCGCCGATTATGCAGGCGAGGAACTTCTGCTCATCTGCATCCTCAAAGGCGGGGTGATGTTTCTCACCGATCTCGTGCGCCACATCACCGTGCCGGTTGAGTTCGACTTTATGGCCGTGTCGTCGTACGGCGCGGGCGCGCGCCAATCGTCGGGGCAGGTGCGCATCGAGATGGACTTGCGCGTGTCGCTCACCGACAAGCATGTGATCCTCGTCGAAGATATTGTGGACACCGGCCACACCATCGCCGCCGTGCTCGAACTGCTGGAAACGCGCCGCCCCAAATCGCTCAAAGTTTGCTCACTGCTCGACAAGAGCGAACGGCGCGAAGTGGTTGTGCCACTCCATTATCGCGGCTTCGACATCCCCAACAAATTCGTCTTCGGCTACGGGCTTGACCTCGACGAGTATTGGCGCAACCTGCCATTCATCGGAGTCGCCAAGACCGATTGAGAGGATCGCCCACATGCCACGCCCGACTCGAGCCGATCTCCCGCCACAGCGCGGCGAGGGTTGGGTGGCGGTCTCCCGCTCGGGACCGGTGGGCAAAGGCCTCACTGCCGACGACGCCCGCGCCGCCGCCAAACTCTCTCGCCTCAAAGAACCCGCGCAAGTGATCTTCTTCCCCACCGATTCCACTCCGCCGCTGGCGCTACCCGCGATCTTTGATCGCGCCCGGCAAGCCCTGCCCGACGGCGCGCGCGTTTGGCTCGTGGGCGGCTCGGTGCGCGACGCGCTGTTGAATCGCCCTGTGCACGATCTCGACTTCGCCGTTGTAGGCGACGGGCTCTCGATGGCGCGAACGGTGGCCAACCGTTTGGGCGCGGCCTTCTTCCCCCTCGACGAATCGCGCGGCACCGGACGGGTTGTCGTGATC
>VGOW01000050.1 GCA_016875735.1 Chloroflexota bacterium
CCGCATCGGCCAACGCCGGGATCGGATCGCCGGTGTCCACGTATTTGGCCTCGCCCTCATCGCCGAGGGCGAGGCGAACGGGAGTCGAGTCGGAGGCGGTGGCCGTATCGCGCGCGCGCACGGCGTGCCCATCCATCGCCGAGGCGTGATAGTGCGGGGCAGAGAGTTTGGCCCACACCGGCTCGGCGGTGATGCGGCCCAATGCGTTGGGCAGAGAGACGGCTTCGCCGGGAAAAGGCTGCCACAGATCGGCGGCTTGCAATGCGCCGATGAGTCGCGCCCACGCTTCATCGAGTGGGATGTCTTCGAGATAGATTTTTCTTTTGGGCATGAGTCAGTGGTGGGTCGAGCCATCGGGCATTGTTGCGCCGGTGAGCGCGGCGGCCTGCGCCAGTTGCTCGGCGGTAATGTCTGCGCCGATGAGCCGCGCTTCGCGCAAGATCGCTCCGTGAAAGTTTGCCTCGCTGAGTTTTGCGCCTTCCAAATCGGCGCCGCTCAAATCTGCGTTTTCGAGGTGAGCCGAGCGGAGATCGGCGCCGAAGAGATCGGCTTTTTGCAGATCGGCTCGGGTGAGTTTGGCGTGCGATAGGTTGGCCCAATGGAGGCCGCACTGGCGCATGTTGGCGCGCGAGAGGTTGGCGAAACTCAGATCGGAGTCCCACAAGTCTGCCCCGCGAAGATCGCAATCGGAGAGATCCGCTTTGGTCAATTGCATTCCTTTGAGTTTGGCTCCGGCCAAGTTGGCTCGGCTGAGATTGATGCCGTGCATGATGTGGCGCACCGCGCCTTGATTGACCAGCGCCCATACGAGCATCCATTTGTCGTCGAGTTTGCTGGCTTTGTCGAGCGCGACGCCGCTGAGGTTGGCCAGCGACAGATCCACGCCGCGCAGATCGACTCGGGTGAGATTGGCGCGGCTCAGATCGCATTCCGAAAAATCGGCTTTGGGGGTGGCGGACCCGGCAAGGTTGGCCGCCGTGAGGCTCGCTCCGGTGAGTGTGGCTCCGGCGAGGTTGGCGCCGCCGAGATCAGTGTTGCTGAGGTTGGCACTGCGAAGGTTGGTTTGGCTTAGGTCAACGCCATTCAACAACGCATTGGAAAGATCGGCGTTGTGGAGATCGCGGCCCGCGCCGCCGAGGTT
Source organism: Chloroflexota bacterium (assembly GCA_016875735.1). GTDB lineage: Bacteria > Chloroflexota > Anaerolineae > Anaerolineales > VGOW01 > VGOW01. The sequence continues at coordinate 1,142 of VGOW01000050.1, forward strand.
GACGACTTCCCACACGGTTCGCCATTTGGCATCGAGCGCCGTCGTTTTGTCGATGTTGGTTCCGCGCAGGTCGGCGTGATCCAAAGTTGCGCCGATGAGGTCGGAGCCGATGAGCTCACATTCGCGTAAATCGGCGCGCGTCAGTTTTGCGCCGCCGAGGTCGGCGCGATTGATCTTCGCGCCGGAGAGGTTGGCCGAGCCGAGATCGGCTCCCAACAAAACAGCCCCTTCAAGTAATGCGCCGCTCAGATTGGCCTCGCGGAGCTTGGCCTCTTCGAAATAGACTCCGCTGAGGTTGGCATTGCTCAAATCGGCGCGGGTGAGGTCGGCGCCGAAGAGTCCGCCGCCCACTGTGAGTGTCGCTTCGACCAGCCGGGCCTCGACGAGGCTCACGCCTTGCAGGTTTGCGTCTTTGAGGTTGGCTCTGGTGAGGTTGGCGCGCGCCAGTTTTGCGGCAATGAGGTTGGCGTCGCTCAAGTCGGCGCCGCTGAGATCGGCATCCTGCAGATTCGCTTTGCTCAGTTTCGCGCCGCGCAGCTGCGCTCCGGCGAGATGCGCACCGGCCAAATTGACCCCGGCAAGGTTGACGTTGTTGAGGATGGCGCGCTGGAGATGCGCGCCGGGAATAATGGTGTAGCCGTTGACTTCCATTGGAAGCCCGTTCGCTTTGCTATTAACCGGCTGAGGCGTGAAGCCGACGAATGAGCAGTTGCCGGATGATGAGGATAGCGCCGATCACGGCTAGGGTGATGAGCATAAAGCGGATGAGCGGCCACAGGGCTCTGAACAACCAGCCGAACAGCCAGCGGAGAACCTTGAAGACAAAATTCAGAATCAGGGTTTCCATTACGTTACTCCCTTCGTTCGCGATGCGCCTATATTCTATCTCGTTTCAGAATAATCGGACTTCGACTACTTCGCCCGCGCTCAGTCCATTTGAGTCTCGCGGAGTGATGATCATGCCGTCGGCGAAGACGAGGGTGAAGATTTGATTCGACTTGCCGAAGATCGGCTCGGCCCATTGCTCGCCTTCGCGCGCCACCAGCCGCGCCGGAGTGTAGTCCACTCGCCCGGCCTGCGAGGGCAAGTTGTGCGTGATTTTTGCGCGCACGCTTCGGTGCGCGGGCGGCGCGGCGCAGCCCTGCAAGCGATACACTGTCGTCGCGACGAACAGATCGGCGATGACCATGGCCGACACCGGGTTGCCCGGCAAACCGAACACGGGCTTGCCATTGGCCACCGCAAGAATGGATGGCTTGCCCGGTTTCACCGCCACGCCGTGAACGATCACACCGGGCTTGCCCAACTGCGCGATCACCTCGGCGGTCATGTCGCGCGCGCTCACCGAACTGCCCGCCGAAAGAACGAGCGCATCGCATTCGGCCAACGCCGACTCGGCGGCGCGTTTGAGTTGCTTGAAGTTGTCGGGGGCGATGCCGTAACGGATCGGGATTCCGCCCGCGCGCTCGATCTGGCCGGAGGCGGCGAAGGAGTTCACATCGCGGACTTGCCCCGGCCCGGCTTCGGAATCCGGCGGGACGATTTCATCGCCGGTGGCGAGCAGTGCGACTCGGGGGCGGCGGCCAACGCGGAGGCGGGTGACGCCGAGCGCCGACAACCCGCCGAGGTCTTGGGGTCGAATCCAATGCCCCGCCGGGAGAATCGTTTCCCCTTCAGAGAGGTCGTCGCCCACGCGCAAAATGTTTTCGCCGGGGGCGACCGCCTTCAGCACTTCGATCTCGTCGTCGCGAGTTTGCTGAGTCAACTCGATTTGCACGACCGCATCCGCGCCAGCGGGAATCATGCCGCCAGTGTGAATGAGCGCGGCTTGCGCGGGTTGGAGATCGAGCGCGGGCGCGCGGCCCATCGGCACTTCGCCGACGATGGTGAGGTAGGCGGGCAGAGATTGACTCGCGCCGAAGGTGTCGCGGGCGCGCACGGCATAGCCGTCCATGGTGGAGCGAGGGAAGGCGGGCAGGGGGCCGGGGGCGCGCACGGCCTCGAAAGTGACGCGATTGAGCGAGTCGGCGGCGGGGATGAGTTCGGGTTGAGGTTGGGCGGAAAGATACTCGAACAGTTTGGCGAGGGCCTCATCGGGCGGGAGGACGGTGAGGAATTCGGGCATGAGGCAATCTCCAATTCTTTAATCCTCTAGTCTCTATCCCGGCTGGTGGACAGGTGTTGAGGATTGGAGAATTGGAGATCAACGATTCTTGATTGACCAATCGTAACCGATCTCAGGATCGTCGAACGGAATGCGCTCTTCGTCGGGGCTCTTCGGGTCGTAGGCTTTGGTGACGTGATAGAAAAGGACGACGGGTTGGTTGCCGAGGACTTGATAGCCGTGCGCGATCCCGGCAGGGATGAGGATGGTGATGGGGTTGTCGTCTCCGGCATAGATCGTTTGCGTGATTCCGCGCGTGGGCGAGTCGGGGCGGCGGTCGTGCAGAACGATGCGCGCCATGCCGCTGGCAACGTACCACACATCATCCTGATCTTGGTGCCAGTGGAAGGCTTTGATCACTCCGGGATAAGTTTTGGTGACGGCGGTTTGCCCGAAGCGGCGGAGCAAATGATCATCTTCGCGCAGCACTTCGCGGAAGTAACCCCGATCGTCGGAGTGGGTGACAAGTTTTTTGATAACAACATCGTGGATGGGGGGCATATCGGAAGACAGGAGTCAGAAGATAGAAGTCAGAAGTCAGATGTCAGAAGCAAGAGGGATGCGTTCCGCTATTTGCTACCCGCCAACTGCTTTCTGAAGTTGCTCGGCGTGGGTGCGGCGGTGTTCGGTGCAGCGGATGAAGAATTGCTCGACGGTGATCGTGTCGCCGCGGGCGTGGCGGCCCGCTTTGTCGAGATCGGCTTCGGCCACGCCGTCGAGTTTGGCAACGATTTGCGCGTGGGCGGTCTCGATCTCTTTGAGCATGTCGGCCACCGACTTCTCGGCTTGCTTTTGCACCGAGCGGCGATTGAATCGCGTGAGGTCGAAATCGGCGGGCACAGGTTCTTCACCTGCGACACAGCGGGTGATCTGCCCGAGGTGGCCGCCTTCGGAGACGGCGAGGTGGGCGAGCACATCTTTGGCCGTCCACTGCGCGCCTTCGTCGGAGGGCACGGGCTGTTGCCATTGTTCGGGAGCGAGGCGGTTGAGGATGGTCATGCAGGCGGCATGGTCGGCGGTGATGCGTTGGCGGATGGAGTCTTTGCGGGACATGAGTATCCTTTCAATGAACAACGAACAATCAGCGATCTGTTGAGTGCGGAATGGGCTGGCCGGTTTCGATTGCTTTGCTGATGTCGCGTTGATGGAGCATGGTGTGCCGATAGACGAGTTTGAGCATAGTCTCCAGCGGCGTGTCGCCGAACCATGGATGGTAGCCGACTCGGTCGAGATCGGACTCGGCCATTTGGCGGACGATGGCGATGGTGCCGGCGCGGAGTCGCTCGAATTCGGAGATCAACGTTTCGGGTGAGTGGTCGGCGTCCCGAAGGGCTTTCACCTCTCTGGCGTTGAAAGCGTCAATGTCGAAATCTCTGGGCACGCCCGGCCGGCCGTTTGCCATTTCGTTGTAATAGAAGGCGAGAGTCTTTTCGGCGGAGAGGAAGTGGCAGAGGATGTCGCGCGCGCCCCATTCGGGGCCGACGGTGTACACCTGTTGCCCCCATTGCCCGGACGTGAATGCGCGAAAGAAGGCGGCGGTCTTTGCGCCCTCGTCGGCCAGCCGGGCGAGAATCAAATCTTTGCGGTTGGGCATCGCGAGCCTGTCAAGGGAGTTTGCTTTTCAGCCACTCCACCGCGCCGGGAGTGCGCCGCCACTCGTTAAGGAATTTGCTGGCGTAGTGCGCGGCTTCGTCGTCGCGGCCCGGCGAAATGTAGGGCGGCAGGCGATTGGGCACGCGCTTTTGCCCCAGAATATATTCCGGCACATGTGTGTTGCTCCGGAGGGCCTCCTTGAGCCGACGCTCCGCTGTTTTGGCGGGACCTTTAGCGCGATATTCGAGCAGGGCCCACGTGTACGCCCAATCGGCCATGCCATCATCCTTATATTTCTTCATCAGATCGAGCGCCTCTGTGTTTCGATCCAATTCGACCAAAGCCGCAAGCAAGACATAGCGAATGCCTTGATTGTCGCTGGGGTTGAGGCGAAGCATCTCGCGGTAATGAGCGATGGCTTCATCAGTGCGGTGGAGTTTGAGCAAACAATCGGCCACACCCTGCCGGGCGCGCATGTAGGGGCGCGTTTCGAGAAGGCCCCAAAAGTGGCCCACTGCTTCGCGGAAGTATTCTTTTCCGAGCGCGCGTTCACCGGCCTCCATGCCACGCTGGTAATACTCCAGCGCGCGAGCCACCGAGTCGGCCTGCTCTTCTGCCAGCAAAACATAGGCGTCGGCGCATTTGTCGGAGGTGGCGATGGCTTTATGCGCCAGCGCGATTCGTTTGGCCGGGTTGCGCTCCTCCCATGCTTTGTACATCATATCCTGCGCTTTTTGCAGTTTGCGATCCGCAAGCGATTCTTCTGCGCCCATCAATCTTCCGAAGTCAGCCATAGTGCTTTCCATCAACCGCCGCTCAAAGACGGGCATTTCGTCGGTCTCATCATCCGACGACTCCCAGACCGGATCCACAGCCGGGCGCTGTTCGCGCGGCAAGACGCCCGCCGGATATTTGACATGCGCGGCGGCGTCGCCCACGTGAGCGCTCACCGTGAGGATGGATTCTGCGGGTTGATAGTCGCCGCGCCCATCGGAGCGAAGGTGATCGCGCGCGAATATCGGAACGGCGCGGAGCGCGGCTTCGAGCCATTGAAGTTCTTCGGGGTTGGGGCGGCGGAAGTCGCCGTTGCGGAACATGACGATCGGCACGGGGTAGGCCTGCTCGTCGGCCACTTCCCATCCGTGTTCCTGCAATGCGTCGAGATCATCGAATGGCATCTTGGACATGTCGTCGTAAAACAACGCCAGATGCCCCTGCGCCGGAATCGACTCAAATGGGTCGTCGGCCTCAGTGAACAGTTTTACGACATCCTCCCATGTTTCATAGATTGCCAATCCATACTCGACTCCGGCATTGCCCATCACAACTGCAATCCGAGTCTTGCCTCCGTTAGCCGGGAAACGTACGGCGATAGTATGTTCGTTGGCCAATTGAACCCACGGGGCGGCGCGGTAAAAAGCCGCAGCGGCGGCAAACACACCGCCAGCCAGCGTTGGTGTCACATCGTCCACCGAGAGCAAGCCGGGATGCTCCGGCTCGCCGCCGCGCATGTGACTTTCCAACTCCCCAACGATGTGCGGGATCATGGGCAAATCGGCGACGCCGCATTGGATGCCGATTTCGGTGAGCATGGGGGTGAGCGAATCGGCTAATTCGTTGCTGGCCGTATATATTGCGCTTGGGCGCCGCGCGCGCCCGCCGCCGGGAATAGGCTTGACCATTGATCCGGCCAGGGTCTTGAATATCTCTTTGGGCTGAGGCTCGCTTTGGAAGAGTTCGTGCGCCACAACACGTTGGTTGGTCAGATCGAGTCCCATGACCAACCATGGGCGATACGGCGTCTCGCCCGGCGGCGCGATCCATGTGCGAAGGAGAACGACACCGATTCCCCAATCTTCCGTTTTCTGTGGCAGGTCGGCCAGATTGACTGCGCGTTTTTTGGGCATTGGAATCTCTTTCGTGTTGTGGCGATGCTGATTGTAGCACAGCGCGCGCTCGGCGGTGATTATTTTGTTATACTTGCGGCGATAGAGTAACAAGCAGCAAGTGGCAAGTAATGGGCGCTTGCCACCTGCCACCTGCCATCCACCTTTTATGAACACTCCCTCTGCTCTCATCCCCACTCCCGCCGCAATCGTCGTCGGCGCATCGTCGGGCATTGGCGCGGCAGTGGCCCGCCGATTGGCTCGCGAAGGTTACGCGGTGGCGCTGGTGGCCCGCCGCGCTGAATTGCTGAATCAAATTGCCGATGAGATCAAAAGCAACGGCGGGCGAGCGCATGTGTATCCACACGACGCGACTCAATTCGCCAATGTGCCGACTCTGTTCCCAACCATTCTGCGCGATCTCGGCCGGCTCGATGTGATCGTGTATGCCGCCGGGGTGATGCCCGCCGTCGATCTCTCGGAATTCAACTTCGAGAAGGACAAGGCGATGATGGATGCCAACGTGTTGGGGGCGATGGCTTGGCTTGGGCCGGCGGCGATGGCTTTCGAGCGAATGGGGCGGGGCAGTATCGTGGGCATTTCATCGGTGGCGGGCGACCGGGGGCGCATTCTCAATCCGGCCTACAACGCCAGCAAAGCCGCGCTCAGCACCTATCTCGAAGCGCTGCGCAATCGGCTCACGCGCAGGGGTGTGCATGTGCTCACGGTGAAGCCGGGCTTTGTGGACACCGACATGCTCCAAGGCGCGAAGCGCGCATTTTGGGTGATCTCGCCGGAACAGGCCGCCGCCGACATTTTCCGCGCCGTCAAATCGCGCAAGCCAACAATTTACACGCCTGCCCGATGGGGCGTGGTGATGATGATCGTCCAACACATCCCGTCGTTCATCTTCCGCCGCATGTCGTTTTAGAGATCATTCGCCGTTAGCCATTGGCTGGTCGCCATCCGCCGTTAGCCATTCGCTATTCGCCTCATGCCTTTCCCCTCTCTCGACCGCCTCTCGCCCCTCGAAAACTTCGGCCACTCGATGGGCAGCCCCGCTTTTGTATATCGCCCGACTCGCGCCGAGCAAATCGCCGAACTGTTCGAGTCTGCCTCGCGCTGTGGGTATACCATCGGTCTGCGCGGGTCGGGCCGGAGTTATAGCGACGCGGCCCTCAACGGCGGCCACATCGTGCTCGACATCCGCCGCATGAATCGCGTGCTCGAATGGAATCCCGACACGGGCGTGATCAAAGTGGAGCCGGGAGTCACCATTCAACAATTGTGGCAATACACCCTCGAAGATGGGTGGTGGCCGCCCGTCGTTCCCGGAACGATGTTTCCCACCCTCGCCGGGTGTCTGGCCATGAACATTCACGGCAAAAACAATTGTGTGGCCGGGACGATTGGCGAGCACGTGCTTGGATTCACGGCGCTGTTGCCCAACGGCGACTCGATCACTTGTACACCCCAGACGACGCCCGATTTGTTTTACGGCCTTATCAGCGGTGCGGGCTTGCTCGGTGTGTTCACATCGATCACCTTGAAACTCAAGCGAATCTATTCAGGCAACCTGTGGGTTCATGCGTGGGCCTCGCCCAACCTGCGGGCGATGATGAGCGAGATGGAGCCGCTCAAAACTGAAACCGATTATCTCGTGGGGTGGGTGGACAGCACGGCGAACGGGCGCGCGTTGGGGCGCGGGCAAGTGCATGCGGCAGACTATTTGCATGAGGGCGACGACTCTGCGCCCGCCCAAACTTTGCGAGTGGACTATCAAACATTGCCCGACACGTTCTTCGGACTCGTGCCCAAATCGAGTCTGTGGCAATTCATGCGGCCGTTCATGAACAACGTCGGCGTCCCGTGGGTGAACATCGCAAAATTTCTGTCGTCGCGTTTCTTGAGTCACCATCATCACTTTCTGCAATCACTCGTCGCCTTCAATTTCCTTTTGGATTACGTGCCCAACTGGGAGCGGTCGTACGGGAGAGGCGGGTTGATTCAATACCAATCGTTCATCCCGAAGGAAACCGCCTCCGATGCGTTTGTCGAAATGATTGCCCTCACCAATCGCCGTGGCCTACCCAACTATCTCAGCGTGCTCAAGCGCCACCGGCCCGACAAGTTTCTGCTTTCGCACGCGGTGGATGGCTGGTCGATGGCGATGGATTTCCGGGTGACGGCCGGCAACCGGGCCAAACTGCAAGCGCTGTGCGACGAGTTGAGCGAAATGGTGCTGCAAGCGGGTGGGCGATTCTATTTTGCGAAGGACGGCACACTGCGGCCAGAAATGGCGGTGCTATTTCTCGGCGTGGAGGCGCTGCGCCGTTTCCGCGAATTGAAAGCGCAGTGCGATCCGCAGGGCCTGTTGCAGACGGAACTGTATCGCCGTTTGCTTTGCGGCCCGGCGTGATATTTGTACAACGAATTTCTTGACTCTTGCTTTCGGCCTGTGGTAAACTGCCAGCATCCTAAAGAAAGGAACGGCGCAATTTCAATGCACAGCATCGTACAGTATGAAATTCGACTTTGCGCAACCGGCGGCTTCGCCGGGGGCGCCTTGTCGTATTGCGTCTGTTGCCTGACTTAGGAGTGTTGTAGAGTATCTATATCCTGACTCAATGGCCGTGGGCGCAATAACGCTCGCGGCTTTTTTCATCCTTTGGGCAGGCACTGCGTCTGTCGGTGTACCGAGATGAGGCCGTGAGCGAAACGCTCGCGGCCTTTTTTTGTGTGTGAAGCGGCGCGATTGCGCTTTGAGCAATAGAGGAGGCAATATGTCTGAAGAAGTGGTTGCAGTCAAAATTGAAAATGCGCTGAAGACATTCGGCGGAAACAACGGCGGGATGTTCGGGATGTTCTCGCGCCGCAACGGCAACGGCGGCGCCCCATCGGGCGGGAAGGTGGCCGTGGGCGGCGTGTCGTTGGAGATCAATCGCGGCGAGATTTTTGGCGTGCTCGGCCCGAACGGCAGCGGCAAGTCAACGCTCATTCGCTTGATCGCCACCCTGCTCATCCCCGATGGAGGCCGGATCACCGTCTTCGGCCACGATGTGATCGAGAACTCGCGCGCGGTGCAGACGCTGATCAACCGCGTGTCGGTGGAAGCGAGCTTCTTCAAGAAACTTTCGCCGATGGAGAACTTGATGTATGGGGCGCGGCTGTACGGCGTGCCCGCCGCAGAAACGCGGCAGCGGGTGGTGGAGATTCTCACCCGCCTCGGTTTGGAGCGCGACTCGATCTACAAGCCGATGGAAGAGATGAGCCGCGGGATGCAGCAGAAAGTGGCGATTGCGCGCTCGCTGTTGAGCAAGCCGATGCTGTTGCTGCTCGATGAGCCGACGACCGGACTCGACCCGCGCTCGAAGCGGGAGGTGCAAGCCTTTGTGCGCGAACTGCGCGCGGCGCACGGCACAACGATTCTGCTCACCACGCACGATATGCACGAGGCTGAGGCGTTGTGCGACCGCGTCGCCATCATCGACGGCGGCAGGATTGTGGCTCTCGACACGCCGGAAGCGCTGAAGACATTGATCTCGGCCAATGGCCACGCGCCCACGCTCGAGGATGTGTTTCTCGAGTTGACGGGCAGGCAATTGGTGACGGAAGAAGATGAGGAGTCGTAGAGGCGTTCTGCGGAGCGCCTCTACGGGAGGACACGGAGATGCGTATCAGAATTCAACCATCGAGTGAGCTCACTGAGATGGAATGGCAGAATGCGAGAGATGGATTCGTGTGGATGCTGGACGGCGAACCGGCCGGGCGCGAATTGCCCGGCGAAGGCCAATGGTGCATCACGCTCGAAAACAGCGCGATGTCCATCAGCATCCTTGTCTCGCAGGAGGTGATGAACAATGTCTACTGCGGTTAACGAACTGAAGGCGTCGTACGCCTTCATCGAACGAAACTACAACATCGTCAAACGCTATTGGGCGTGGGAGTTGGTGTGGCTGGTGTACACCGTGGCCAACAGCCTGGCCGTGAGCTACATCGGGCTCGGCGTGGAGAAGATGGGCGGCGGCGGAGTCGATGGCAAGTATCTCGTGCTATATCTTGCCATCGGCACCATCGTCTGGCGCTATCTCTCGGTCATCTTCTACTGGGTGACTGACCTCGTGGGATTAGAGCGATGGGAAGGCACCATCGAGTACACACTCATGGCCCCCATCACGCGCTTCTTTCACATGCTGGGGCAAACAGCCTTCGCCGTCGTCTACAGCCTCATTCATACGGCGGTGGTGCTGGTGGCAACAATGGCCCTCTTCGACATCAGCCTTGCCCACGCCAACCTGTGGGGCTTCGCGCTGTTGCTTGTGGCCGGCAGTTTGTCGTTCATCGGCATCAGCATTGTGGGTTCGGTGCTGCCATTGCTCTTTCCCGAGCGCGGCTCACAAATGACGCACCTGATCATTGCCATGCTGCTGCTGGTGTCGGGCGTGTACTATCCGGTGGACGTTCTGCCCGACTGGCTGCAAGCCTTCGCCAAGTTCTCTCCGGCCACGTATGTGATCGACGGCGCGCGTGAGGCGTTGCTGAACGGGGCGCCGACTCTCAGCCTGTGGCCCTACGTGTGGCCGACACTGATCATGGGCGTCATCGCCATCCCGGTGGGGCTCCGAATCTTCCACTGGGCCGAGCGATACGCGAAGCGCACCGGCAAACTGCATCGCAACGGATGAGCGGCGCGACTGAGAATAACACAACCACGGATGGCACAGATGACTGCACTGAAAAGACTCGTTTCAACCGCAGAGCGCGCGGAGTGCGCTGAGTTTTCCCCTTGTTTTTCTCTGCGCTCTCTGCGTTCTCGGCGGTGAGAAGGGCCTTTGCAGTGGAGTCACAGATTGGGAGAAACGACAATGATGATGACTGAATTCATGCAACGCGCTATCGAAACTCTTGCGGTGGAGGGCGTCGCCTTCCGTCCCTTTCGCGGTGAGCGCGATTATGCCGCTATGGCCGAGATCGTCACCGAAAGTTACGCCGCCAATGGAATCGAAGAAGTGAAAAGCGCAGAGGAGATCGCTGTGGAGTATGGCAATTTGGCGAACTGCGATCCTTTTGCCGACATCATTTGCGCCGACGATGCCAGCGGCCAACTCATCGCTTTCAACCGCGTGAGTTGGCGCATCAACGAAGCGGGCGAGCGAGTCTATTGGCAGTTCGGCCATGTGTTGCCGGAGTGGCGGCGCAGAGGCATTGGGCGGGCCATGCTCCGCTTCACCGAGAACCGCGCTCGGGCTCATGCGGCGGCTCATCCGTTCGGTGGCCCCTCGTTTCTTCACGGAGTGGGTGAGGATACTGCGCCCGGCAAGATCGCGCTGTTCGAAAACGCAGGCTACAAGCCCGCTCGCTATTTCTTCATCATGCAGCGAAAGGAGTTGGGCGATCTCTCCCAAGCGCCCCTGCCTGCCGGAATCGAACTGCGCCCGGCTCTGCCCGAACACATGCGCGCGGTTTGGAACGCGAGAGAGGAAGCGTTTCGTGATCACTGGGGCTATGCGACGAAGACCGAAAGCGATTACCGTCAGTGGGCCGACGACCCGAAAAACAATCTCGGTTTGTGGTTGATTGCGTGGGACGCGGACTCGAACCAAATCGCCGGTGTGTGCCTCAACATGATCCCCGAAGCGGACAACCAACGCTACAACCTTTTGCGCGGATGGGTGGACGTTCTCGGGGTGCGCCGCCCGTGGCGGGGGCGCGGACTCGCGCGCTCGTTGCTCATCAACAGCATGTGCCTGTTGCGTGAGCGGGGCATGACCGAGGCCGTGCTCGGCGTCGATGCCGAAAACCTCTCCGGCGCTCTGCGGCTGTACGAAAGCGTGGGCTTCCGGATGCTCAATCGAGATGCGTTGTATCGGAAGCCATTGGAGTAGAATTGCGGGCATGAAAGACAACAAACCGCCTTTGCTCACTCGCCCGCTGTTGATCTTCATGGGCACGATGATTCTGGCGAACATCGCCGGGCGAATGCACGAAGCTCTGCTGCCGCTGTACATCCAATCTCTCGGCGCGAACATCGGGCAGGTGGGTTTGTTCTTCACTCTCGGCGCGGTTGCGCCGCTCGCCTTTCAGATTCTCGGCGGCTGGCTCTCCGACTCGCTGGGGCGATGGCAGGCCGTTGCCATTGGCAGCATTGCCGGAGTGGCCGGCTATGTTGTGTTCATCGTTGCCCCAACATGGCAGTGGCTCCTGCTGGCAATGGCCACTGGCGCAATGGCGCGCGCGTTCGTCGGGCCGAGTTATCAGGCCTTCATCGCCGAGCAATCCACTGAAGAAACGCGCGGGCGAGTGTACGGGTTGGCCGATGGTTTGTTCATGGTGGTCGGCGTCATCGGCCCACCCGTTGGCGGCTATCTTTCCGAGCATTACGGATTCAAAGAGATGTTCGTCGCCGCCGGGGCGCTGTACACGTTCGCCACCGTCATCCGATTGTTCATGGCCCGCAGCGCGCGCCGCGCCGCCGCGGCCACAACCGATTCTCGTGGGAAGCCGTCACTGGCCGGGCTGAAAAACTCGCTTGTGGCCCTCGCCGGACTCATCACAGCCGGCGGCATCGTGACGTGGATCATGATTGCCGACGGCTCCTACGATGTCACCTTCCGGTTGGCGCTCGAACTTCAGCCGCTGTACATGCACAACATTGCCAGCCTCACCAATTCGCAGATCGGCTGGCTGGCTTCGATCTCTTCCGCGACGATGATGCTGTTCATCATGCCGGGCGGCTGGCTCTCGGACAAATGGGGCGAGCGCGTGGGACTCGTCGGCGGCTTCTTGCTCCTCGCCATTGGCATGGGCATCTTTCTCGTCAGCCGCACCTTCGTCGGCTTCGCCGCCGCGTGGTTCATGTTTGGCTTCGGCGACGCGCTCATCACCCCGGCGCACAATGCGCTCATCTCCAAAGCCGTTCCGCATAAACTGCGCGGCACGGCCTTCGGGTTTTTCGCCACCAGCCTCGGCCTCGTCTCATTGCCTGCGCCGTACATTGGCGCATTGATGTGGGAACGCTTCGGGCCGCAAGCGCCGTTCTTTGTGCCCATTGCCGCCGCATTGATTCTTATGCCGATCATGTGGGTGAAGTTTAAGTTCCCGAAAGCCGACGCCGAAACGCAGAGCATAACCAAAGCCGCCGTGCCCGAAGCCTGAGAGTTGCTAATGATCGATCTCATCGAGCGATACTATGATCTCTCTTCGGCCAATGAATGGGATCGACTTGCGCGCCATCGCACCGAATGGGCCATCACCCTCCGCGCCCTGCGCGAACACCTGCCGCCGCCTCCGGCGCGCGTCCTCGATTGCGGCGGCGGCCCCGGGCGATACGCCATTGAACTGGCGAAGCACGGATACTCGGTGACTCTCTTCGATCTCTCTCGCGCCCTTTTGTCATTTGCCCGCACGCAGGCGCACGCCGCCAACGCCACTCTGGCCGGATACGAACACGGCACAGCCACCGACCTCAGCCGCTTTGCCGATGACTCGTTCGACGCCATCCTCTTCATGGGACCGCTGTATCACCTCATCGACCCCGATGATCGGGGCGCCGCCTTGCGCGAAGCACGCCGGGTTCTCAAACCGGGCGGAATGCTGGCCGCCGCGTTCATCAGCCAATATGCCGGCCTGCGCTTTCTGTTGAAGGAGGATCCGGAATTCCTCATCCGTTCGCCCGAACGAGTGGCCGGCTTTTGGCAGACCGAAAGTTTCCCGCCCGCGCGCACCGACGGCGCCGAATTCATCGCCCACTTCATCCCGCCCACCGAAGTCCGCCCATTGATCGAAAGCGCCGGGTTCGACGTGCGCGCCGTGTTGGGCGTCGAAGGATTGGCGAGCATGATCGACGACAAACTCAATGCGCTGGAGGGCGATGCGTGGAATGCGTGGGTGAGCCTCAACTATTGCGCCGCCTTCGACCCCAGCCTGCACGGCGCGTGTGAGCATTTGCTGTGCATCGCTCATACGCCGCCGGCCTGACCGTTCATCACGCCTCCGCTCTGAGATTCGTCATCACTTTTCGCGCGGCGCGTTTCGCGGCGGGGCTCTTCTGCTAAAATCCTGATGAAGGATTCAAACCATGCTCCGCGAACTGCTGCTCAACCTCTCCCACTCCAAAACTGCCCGCCAATTCATCACTCATTTTCCCGTGGCCCGGCGCGTGTCGTCGCGCTTCGTGGCCGGTGAAACGCTCGCCGACGAGATCAAAGCCATGCGCGAGTTGCGCAACAAAGGAATGTGGGTGACGGCGGATCATCTCGGCGAGAACGTGTCCACCGAAGCCGACGCCTCCCGCGCCGCTGACGACTGCCTTCAACTGCTCGACTCCACCGCCGCCGCCGGAATCAACTCGCACCTCTCCGTCAAATTGACTCAGTTGGGACTCGATCTCGGCAACGAGATTTGCTTTGCCAATTTACGGCGAGTGCTGGAGAAGGCGAAAACCGTCAACACTTTTGTGCGCGTGGACATGGAAAGCGCGGAATACACCGAGCGCACGCTGGCATTGGTGCGCGCTGCGAAAGATGTCGGCTACGAGAATGTCGGCACGGTGATCCAGTCGTACCTCTATCGCAGTGAAGAAGATGTTCAGTCGCTGGTCGCGGACGGAATTCGTGTGCGGCTGTGCAAGGGCGCATACAAAGAGCCGCCCGACAAAGCCTTTCCGCGAAAAGAGGATGTGGATGCGAACTACGCGAAGTTGGCCGAGATGCTGTTGGCGGCGGCCAAGCAGAATCCCAGTTTGTATCCGGCGATTGCTACCCACGACGAGGCCATGGTGGCGGCGGCCAAAGGGTATGCGGCCTCCCACGATGTGCCGCGCAGCCATTTCGAGTTCCAAATGTTGTTCGGCATCCGTCGTGAATTGCAGGAAGGCCTCCGCGCCGAGGGCTACAACGTTCGCGTGTACGTCCCCTACGGCGCCGAGTGGTATCCCTACTTCATGCGCCGCTTGGCCGAGCGTCCGGCCAATCTGTGGTTCTTCGTTTCTAACTTCTTCAAGCGTTAACCCCCGCCTCCCCAAACGGGCAGTACAACTTCCTTGCCAAAGTTCCCCCCGCCTGATATAGTTAAGCAGTCTTAACTAATCAGGACGCTTAACTATGCTGACCACGAAACAGAAATTCGCCGACGCCCTGCGCGAGTGGGTGGAGGTTTTCATGCGCCGTTCGATGCGCGAGACGGTGCAGTTTTGGAAAGACGCTGGGCTCTCTATGCCGCAGATCAGCGCCATGATGCGGCTTCACCATCACGGCGCGTGCGGCGTCTCGGAAGTGGGCGCGCATCTCGGGGTGACGAATGCCGCCGCCAGCCAAATGGTGGATCGGCTCGTTCAGCTGGGCTATTTGGAGCGCGCAGAAGATCCCAATGATCGGCGGGCGAAGCAATTGACGCTCACGGCGAAGGGCAGGGCGCTGGTTCAAAAGAGCATCGAAGCCCGCCGCCGGTGGTTGGATGAGTTGGGAGCCGTGCTCACCGCCGAGCAGCAAACTGAAATCGCCGACGCGCTCGGTAGCCTCACTGCCGCGGCGAGAGATTTGGATAAGGCAAAACCCTGAATACCAAAGGAGCTTCTTAAAAGTGCAGACTCAGAACTGGCGTGACCGACGCGCCGCCAACCCGGGCATGAAGGGTCTCCGGCGCGCGATCCAATACCTCGGTCGTTACCGGCGGCAGGCCATCTTGCCCTACCTCTTCCTCATCGTTGCCACACTCTCGCAATTGGCCGTGCCCCGAATGGTGCGAAATGTGATCGATGCTGTGGCCGATGGCGTGCTGGCAAAAACGGTGCTGGAGAACCTCGACAAGATTCCCTCGGTTGCCATGTCGGCCGCACTGCCAAAGATTCTTGAATTCCTCAACTTTCCCGGCGACTGGACAAAAGATCAGTTGGTGGCCGAACTGACGACTCGGCAGAACAACGCGCCCAACGCCTTGCTTCAGGCTGGCATCGCCATTGTTGCCTTCGCCGCGTTGCGCGGCGTGTTCGCCTTCCTGCAAGCCTATTGGGCCGAACGCAACTCTCAGAGCGTGGCCTACGATCTTCGCAACGATCTCTTCGCCAAAATTCAGCGGCTCTCGTTCTCGTATCACGACCGCAACCAAACCGGCCAGTTGATGATCCGCGCCACCGACGATGTGGAGAAAGTGCGCCTGTTCATCGGGCAAGGCCTCTTGCAAGTCGTCGGCGCGTTCGTGCTCATCGTCGGCACGCTCATCATCCTCTTCAGCACCAATGTTCAACTGGCGTTTGTCGTGCTGCCCATCCTGCCTGTTGGATTGGCGCTGTTCATGGTTTTCGGCAGCCTCAGCCAGCCCATGTTTGTCAAAGTGCAGGCGAAAATTTCCATTCTCAACACCCTCTTGCAGGAGAATCTTGCGGGCATCAAAGTGATCAAAGCCTTCACCCGTGAGAAAGAACAGCAGGCAAAATTCCGTGTGGCCGCCGACAACGTGATGAATCAAGGCATCGCCCTCTCGCGGCTGTTCATGTTCCTCTTCCCGCTCATGTTCCTCATCGCCAACCTTGGGCAGGCGGCTGTCCTCTATTTTGGCGGGCGGCAGATCATCGGCGGCACACTCACACTCGGCGAGTGGCAAGAGTTCAGCCTCTACCTCGTCTATCTCTTCATGCCCATCGCGCAGTTTGGGATCATCATCACCCAGTTGGGGCAGGCGGCGGCCTCCGCTGGCCGCGTCTTCGAAATCCTCGACGCCAAGAGTGATGTCACCGACAAGCCCGGC
Organism: Chloroflexota bacterium; assembly: GCA_016875735.1. Classification (GTDB taxonomy): domain Bacteria; phylum Chloroflexota; class Anaerolineae; order Anaerolineales; family VGOW01; genus VGOW01. The sequence continues at coordinate 17,528 of VGOW01000050.1, forward strand.
GCGCAGTTGTTGCCCTCCGTTCGCGGCAATGTCAAATTCGATAACGTGACCTTTCGATACTTCGGAGGCGGCGACCCGGTGTTGCGGAATGTGACCTTCGAGGCCACCTCCGGTCAGACCGTTGCCCTTCTAGGGGCGACCGGCTCCGGCAAAACAACCATCATCAACCTTCTCCCTCGATTCTACGATCCGACCGAGGGGCGAATCACCATCGACGGCCATGATGTGCGCGACGTGACTCTCGACTCGCTCCGCTCGCAGATCGGCATCGTACTGCAGGAGACAACGCTCTTCAGCGGCGCCATTCGCGACAACATCGCTTTTGGCAAACCGGAAGCCACCGACGACGAAGTGATCGCGGCGGCCAAAGCGGCGGCGGCTCACGATTTCATCATGTCTTTCCCACAGGGATACGACACGCCCGTCGGCGAGCGCGGCGCGACTCTGAGCGGCGGGCAGAAACAACGGGTGGCTATCGCCCGCGCCCTTCTCCTCGACCCGCGCATCCTCATTCTGGACGACTCGACCAGCAGTGTCGATGTTGCCACCGAAGCGCAGATCCAAAAGGCGCTCGACACGCTGATGAAAGGGCGCACGTCGTTTGTCATCGCCCAGCGCATCAGCACGGTGATGAACGCCGGCCAGATTTTGGTGTTGGATAAAGGCGCTATCGTCGCCAGCGGCAAACATGCCGACCTCATGGAAGACAGCGCCATCTACGCCGAAATCTACAACTCGCAACTCGTCGGCGGCACGCATACGGAAATTTCAAATCTCAAACTCCAAACTTCCAAGTTGGAAGTTTGAAGTTTGGAGTTTGAGATTTGACCCGGAGAGCATTCTATGTTTGGAGATACCCAACGCCTTCGCCAATTGATGAGCAGCGAAGAAATGAAACCCAAGAAACTGAGCGACACGCTGGCTCGCTTCGGACAATACTTCGGCGCGTATTGGCCGTTGGTGATCGCTTCGTTCACTCTCATCATCATCTCCACATGGGCGCAAGTCATCGCGCCCGAACTGGTCGGCCAAGCGGTGGATTGCTATCTCACTCCCGCCGCCTCCAGCGCCTTCGGCGGCTTTCCCGGCGCGTCGTCGGGCGGCGAGGCTCCGGCGAGCAACTGCTGGCTGGGCAACGCGCCCGAAGAACTGACTCGCACCCAGCGATTCATCCAATCGCTCCTCACCGCTGGCGGCTTTCCTCCCCCCTCCGCAATCGAAACGAATGACGAGCGCATTGCCGGGCTGGGCCGCCTGATTCTGATTCTGATCGGCATTTACGTTTCCGGCTCGCTACTCACGGGCACGGCCTTCTTTGTCATGTCGTGGGCCGGCCAGCACGTTCTGCGCGCCATGCGTGTGGATGTCTTCCGCCATCTGCATCGCCTCTCCATCGGCTATTACGCCGAACACGAGGCGGGCGACCTCATGAGCCGCATCACCAACGACGCCACCGCGGTCGAGCAAGCCTTCGGCTTCGCGCTCATCAATGTCTTCAGCGGCGTGCTTCTGCTTCTGTGGTTCGGCTATACCATGCTCGCCAAAAGTTTGCCCTTTGGCCTGCTCAGCCTCTCGGTCGCGCCGATCATGATCGTGGCCACGTTCTGGTTTTCGAATCAAGCGCGCATCGCCTTCCGCAAGTCGCGGCGCGAGATGGGCAGTGTGAACGCCGAACTACAAGAGACCATCGCCGCCGTGCGCGAAGTGCAAGCCTTCAACCGCGCCGATGAAAACATCGAGCAATTCAAAATCACCAACGCCGCCAACCGCGACGCCAACGTGCGCGCCGTTGCCTTCACCAGCGCCTTGGCGCCCACGCTGGAAGCGCTGAGTTTTCTCGCGTTAGCCATCGTCACCGGAGTCGGCGGCCTTTATCTTCTGCGCGGCGAGTCGTTCTTCGGCACGGCTGTGTCGCTCGGGCTGGTCGTCACCTTTCTCGGCTACGTCCAACGGATCAATCATCCCATCCAGCAAATTGCGGTGTTGTGGGCGAACGTGCAGAGCGCCATCGCCGGCGGCGAGCGCATCTTCAACCTGCTCGACGTTGAGCCCTCGGTGCAAAACAGGCCGGGCGCAAAAGGCATGCCGGAGATCAAAGGCGCGGTGGAATTCGATAACGCCGCCGCCGCGTACAAAAAAGGCGTCCCCGTGCTCAACAGCGTTTCATTCTGCGCCGAGCCGGGCCAAACTATCGCCATCGTCGGCCCCACCGGCGCGGGCAAGACCACCATCATCAACCTCATCCCGCGTTTCTACGATGTCACTGGCGGCGCGGTGCGAATCGATGGCATCGATGTGCGCGACGTGACTGCCGAGAGTCTGCGCCGTCAAATCGGCATCGTTCTGCAAGACACATTTCTTTTCAGCGACACCGTTATGGAGAACATCCGCTTTGGCCGCCCTGAGGCCACTGATGACGAAGTGACCGCCGCCGCCAAACTCGCCCACGCCGACACCTTCATCGAACGCCTGCCCGAAAAATACAACACCGCGCTCGGCGAGCGGGGCAGTGGGCTGAGTCAGGGACAGCGGCAGTTGATCTCCATCGCCCGCGCCGCCCTCGCCAACCCGCGCCTGCTCATCCTCGACGAAGCCACCTCCAGCGTGGACACTCGCACCGAACGACTCATCCAGCAAGCCTTCGACAAATTATTGCAGGGCCGCACCTCGTTCGTCATCGCCCATCGCCTCAGCACCATCCGCAACGCCGACATGATCCTCGTCCTCAATCAAGGCGAGATCATCGAGCGCGGCAAGCACGACGAACTGCTGGCCAAGCGCGGCTTCTATTACGATTTGTATATGAGCCAGTTCCGGCGGCAGGAAGAAATTCGCGTCGGCGACAACGGCCACCGCGCCGGTGAAATGATCGCCGCCGCGTAGGGGCAGGGTTTGCCCCTGCCCAATGGGGGCGACCGCAACCCCGCCAAAGGTGGGGCGGGCGATGCCCCTACGTTGCCTTTATTTGATCACGATCTATCGCAAAGGATGACCTCATGCGACGATGGATACTGCTCGCAGGGCTCGCGCTCGCCTCTTGTGTCGCCGACCCCGCTCCGTTGCCCCAACCCGCCGTTCCCGTAGTCTCGCCCACTCCGCTCCCCACCCTGCCCTACATCGTCCCCACCAACCCGCCGCTCGATTGCGGCCCCGAAGCCGCCATCGCCCTTGCGCAGACTCAATCCGATCTTGCGCTGGCCGCCGCCGCCGAAGTGGACGCCATCGCTCAAACCACCGCCGACTCCGCGCTCATCGCGCAGAGCGGGCAGAAAGCATTCGGGCTCGGCCTCGAGCTCATGGGGTATTACGACGTTCCCGAATGTTTACTGCAAGCCAAAGTGTTCGCCGTGCACTTCTTCGAAGAGCGCATCGCCGCCTATGATGCCCTCGCCGCCGGAGACGACTCGGCTTACGACACTCACCTCAACAACGCCGAACTCGCCCGACAGAATATGGTCACCGTTGTCAACGGCGTGCTGGGGCAATAGGGAATCAGCGCTTATCCGCTACATCTGTGTTCACCCGCGCCCCCCAGATGGCCTCGCCTCCTCAAGTGACTCACAACTTCATCCGCATCACTGCTGCCGATTGCGGGCAGGCCGACTTGAACTCTACCGACTCCAGCGCGGGCTCGGGCACTTCGGCCCGTGTGATTTCTCGGAAGCCAAACTTGGGAAAGAAGCCGCGCGCGGTTTCGGTGAGCAGCACAATTTCGCCCATGCCTGATTCTTTCGCGGCGCTCAACGCCCGCTTCACGACCTCTTTTCCGAGTCCCGTGTTCCGCTCCGCCTCTTTCACCGCCACCGACCGCAACAGCCCAACCGCGCCGTAACGCTCCATTGCCGCGCAAGCCACAATCTCATCGCCGCGCACGGCCAGCACAAAGCCGGAAAGAATCTCCCGCGCGCCGTCGAGCGGCAGGTTACTCATTGTCAGCAACTCGGCAACGTTCGGCCAATCCGATTCTTCGGCAGACCGGAATGTGATTTCTGAGATCATTGTGCTAATCGCTTGCCTCGATCTCCTCCCCCATCGGCGCATTTCCGATGGGGGAGGTCGGGAGGGGGTTACGCCTTTCGCGCCGTGATCGTTGCCGAGAAGGGCACACCCACTGGCAGAGCCGAAAGAAGTTTGCTCGGATCGTCTTTCGGCTGAACACGCACATCGGTGAAGCCGGCTTCTCGCAACCCGCGCTCGTAGTCTTTCACGTCCAACGCTCCGGCCACGCACGCCCCCCAGGCTTCCATGCTTTTCTGCACGAGTTCGGGCAGGGGGCCGTTCGTCACAATATCAGAGACGGCCACCCGCCCGCCGGGCTTGAGCGCGCGGCACATTTCGCGGAATACTTGCGGCTTGTCCGGCGAGAGATTGATCACGCAGTTCGAGATCACCACATCCACCGAAGAATCCTCAACCGGCATATTTTCGAGATAGCCCTCGCGAAATTCGACGTTGGTTGCGTTCACTCGTTGAGCGTTGGCGCGCGCGCGCGCCAGCATCTCCGGGGTCATGTCCACGCCGATCACGCGCCCCTGCGCGCCCACTTGCCGCGCGGCGAGGAAGCAATCGAGGCCGCCGCCGGAACCGAGATCGAGCACGGTTTCGCCGGGGCGGAGCGCCGCCAGCGTGATCGGGTCGCCGCAACCGAGAGTGAAGTTGGAGATGTCGGTCGGTATCTCTGAGATCAGTTGTTCATCGTACAGGGCATTGCTCTTCGAGCCACAGCACGAACTTGAGTTGCGCGCGCGCTCCGCGTAATGCCCGCGCACTGCTTCATGAGTTGGGGTAGGGGTTAGGGTTGTCATGGGTATCTCCGAAAGTTTATTGTTTCCCGCTGGCCCGGCGGGTCGAAACATATAGACGTGCGTCTATGGAAATTGACAAAATAATCGGGATGCACAGCGGCATCCCGGCGCATCACACCTCAACGGCCTTCTTCACCGCTTCGGTGGCTTCTTCTTCCGGCGCGAACTTCACCATCAATTGCCCACAGCAAAAAGCGATGCGCTCTTGATTGAGCGAGTAAAAAGTCTGCTTGCCTTCACTGCGCGCGTTCACTAGCCCGGCATCGCGCAGGATGGCGAGATGGTGCGACACCGTCGGCTGCGAAACGTTGGTCTTCTCCACAATCTCGCTCACCGACAGCCAACCGCAACAGCACAGGCCCATGATCTTCTGCCGCGTCTCGTCGGCGATGGCTTTGGCAAACTCAACCGGGTTGACTTTTGTCATATCGATGCCTGTCTATGTATGCCGATAATACATCGAAGTTTGCCTATGTGTCAAGAGGCAGTTTGGAACTTTCGGCAGTGGGCGGCGGTCTATTTTTGGACGACAATTTCCTTTGGAGGAATCTCATGCGCCGAACAAATTTTGCCGCACTCGTGATCACCGCTATTCTGCTGGCCGCCTGCTCAATCCCGGCAGTGACGCCCACCCCTCGGCCCCAACCACCAACTCCGGCGGAGCCGTCACCGCTCCCTGCCACGCCCTCGCCCGATGAACCCATCTCGGCCACGCCGCGCCCCTCCGACCCCGAGCCGCTGAACCCGCAGCCGCTGCCCTTCGCGCCCGCGCCGGGCGACGCCGACCTCGCGCGCGGCACAGCCTTTGTCGAAAGGGCGCAGATCATCATCGCCGAAAGTTTCCCGCCTCAATACTTTCTGAGCGTCGCCGGATCGCTTCCCTCGCCGTGCCATCAGCTTCGGGTGAGCGTTTCTCCGGCATCCGGCCAAAGCCGGATCACGGTGGACGTGTACTCGGTGGCCGATCCGTATGCCGTGTGTTCGCAAATACTTCAACCGTTCGAGGTCAACGTTCCGCTCGGCAGTTTTGCGGCGGGCGAATATGAGGTGTGGGTGAACGGCCAGCCGGTGGGAGAGATCGCCGCCCCGTAGCCGAAGTATAATCGTGGGCTAATGCCCGACGAGAAACCGAACACTCCTCCCGCCGACTCTGCGGTGGATAGTGAGCTGCTTCAGCGCGTGCTGGAAGTGAGCCGCCTCATGGCCGAGACGCGCGCCCTCAACCCGCTCCTCGGCCGCGTGATGGACGAAGCAGTGAAATTGGTGGGAGCCGAGCGCGGCTTTTTGGTGTTGATGGGCCGCGACGGATCGCATGAAATTCGTGTTCGCCGCAGTCGGGTGGGCGCCGATCCGCCGGGAGCGGCGGACGAGATCAGCAACTCGATCATCGACAAAGTGGCGCGCAGCGGCCAGCCGCTTATCCTGCGCGATGCGTTGAACGATCCGGCGTTCAACAACGCCTCCAGCATCATCAATCTCAGGCTGCGCTCGGTGTTGTGCGCGCCGCTCGTTTCGCGCGGCAATGTCATCGGCGCATTATACGTGGAGAATCGTTCCATCAAGGGGCGATTCAATACGCGCGATCTTTCGCCGCTTATCCTATTTGCCAATCAAGTGGCAGTGTCCATCGAAAACGCGGCGCTCAACGACGACCTCGAGGCGCGGGTGGCCGAGCGCACGCGCGAACTGCGCGAAGCCATGACACACTTGGAAAACAGTTGGATGAAGATAGTGGAAACCAACCGTCTGCAAACAGAATTGCTGGGTAACGTTACGCATGATCTGCGCTCGCCGTTGACGGTTGTGGTGGGCACGCTGACGGCGATGCAGGATGGCACGTTGGGCGCGTTGACGGTTGAACAGCGCGATTGGGTAGGCAAGTCGTTGGAGGCAGTGAACCATGTTCTGAATCTGACCAACGATCTATTCGACTTGGCGAAGTTGGATATGGGAGCGCTGACTTTGCATCCGCAGAATGTTGATCTGGCGAAGTTCCTGAACGACATCTACCGAATCGGGCTCGGCCTCCGCTGGCCCGATGGCGTGACTCTCGAACTCGATCTGCCGCCGCGCTTGCCCGTTGTGGCGCTCGATCCGGTTCGCATCCGGATCTGATCTCGAATGCGTTGAAGCACACCCTGCGCGGCAGGGTTACTGTCGGCGCACGGCATTTGGCTGAGAGAGGCGAAGTGTGGATCGGGGTGGCCGACACCGGTGACGGCATCCCATCGGAAAAGCAGGGCATGTTATTTCAGCGTTTCCAACAAGTGGATGATGATCTCGAACGGCGGCAGTCCGGCACTGGATTGGGGCTGGCGATCTCGCGCGAACTTGTGGAGATGCATGGCGGGCGCATTTGGGTGGAAAGCGCGCCGGGCAAAGGCTCAAGTTTTATTTTCGCTCTGCCGGTCGTTTAAGTTTTGCCCTCATGCCACGATGCGCCGAAGGCCCGGCGTGAGCGTGTGAATGATCACGGTTGAAAGCAAACACACACTCCCGCTGATCAACACGGCGGTGGGCAGCTGCCACTGTTGCACCATCCAGCCCACCAGCAAACTGCCGAACGGCGCCACTCCCTGCAAGCCCCACAAGTAAGTGCTGATCACGCGCCCGCGCAGTTCGTCGGGCACGATGAGTTGAATGAGCGTGTTGGTGGTGGCTAACTGCGTTACCATCCCCCAACCGTAAATGGCGATGAGCGCCAGCGCCGGTGTGAGCGTTCGCGAAAAACTGAGGCCAGTGAAGGCGAGGCCGAATGCCAATTGACCGGCGAGCAGAAGACGACCTTTACGTTTGACGGTGGCGCTGAGCACGGCGAGCGAAATGGCGGCGGCCAGCGCGCCCACACCCTGCGCGGTGACGAGGGCGCTGTTGCGCGCGGCAACGGCGGCCTGAGGCTCCCCGAGATGGCCGAGCACGTCGCGGGCCAAGGCCGGAATCTGCATTGACAACGGGGTGGCAAAGAATCCCAGTATCGAAGCCATGACGACGAGCATTGCCACTGTGGGCGCCCGCAAAATGTAGCGTTGGCCGTCGCGGAATTCGGCCAACAGTTTTTTGCGTTGTGTTTGCGGCGGGCGGTGAGGCTGGCGGCTGATGGTGAGCAGGCTGATGATGACCACCGCGTAACTCACACCGTTGGCGAAGAAGGCCCACCCCTCGCCGCGCGGGCCGAGCAATAGCAAAAACGGCGCGGCGACGGCGGGGCCGAGCACGCGGGCGGCGTTGAAGATTGTGGAGTTGAGGGCGATGGCGTTGGGCAGGGCCTCTTTGCCCACCAGCTCCACGAGCATGGCCTGCCGCGCAGTGATCTCGATGGCATTGGCCGCGCCCAGCACGGCGGCCAACCCGACGATGTGCCAAATGTTGATCCGTTGTGTGAGAGCAAGAAAGGCCAACGCGAAGGCCTGCGCCATCATAATGATTTGCATGGCGATGACCACCTGGCGTTTGTCGTGGCGCTCCACCAACACGCCGCCGGGCAGGGTGAGGAGCAGGGCGGGCAGGGTGGCGGCGAACCCCACGAGTCCGAGATAGATCGGTTGGTCGGTGAGTCGGTACGCCAGATACGGCTGAACGGTGCTCTGCATCCATGTGCCCACCAACGAAATGAATTGGCCGATCCAAAAAATGCGAAACTCGCGCGAGGCGAGCGCGGGGAAGCGAGAGATCATTGGGGATGGTGTTGGAAAGAAAAGGCCGCTCGCTTTGGCGAACGGCCTCTATGCTGCGCCCCCGCGGCGACTCGAACGCCGGCATCCACCTCCGGAGGGTGGCGCTCTATCCACTGAGCTACGGGGGCCAACGCTCGCATTTTACCATAGAGGGGCGCGCGGCCTTCACACCTGCTCGTAGGGCAATCGCATCTAAATATCAGGGGAAAGGACTCTAATGAGGTAGTCTTCTTTCCAAGCGGCTTGAAGTTGTTTAGCATGAATACCGCCTTTGGCAGTTTTTTCTTTTTTCAAAAGATTGAGAGCAATATGCCGAAGGACGGCGAAATTTTCAGGGGCCTGGTCTT
>VGOW01000051.1 GCA_016875735.1 Chloroflexota bacterium
GCCGAAGGTGTGAACTTGAAGATCAACCTGATCCATCGACGTGGTTTCGGCTATCGCAACTTCGCTAACTTCCGTTTGCATGTCCTTGTCGCCTTTGACCCTATATCACATTGAATCTGGTAGAGCCTGAAGATCCTGTTCAAAAAGCGTTCGAAGATTTGAGCGGAAGATTCGACTTGTACTTACAACGAATCTCGGTCGGCGATAACAAAACCAGGGGAATGATTATTCTTGATAAAAGTACATACGAGTCAAACATTCAAAACCTAGCCGCCATCTTCAGAGCAGAAGGCAATAGATGGGGAAACCAATTAAGGAATATTTGCGAAACGCCGCTGTTTGTTGAATCCAGGCCATCTCGAAACATACAGCTAGCAGATCATATAGCTTATTCTGTCTTCAGGCGATATAACGCCAATGATTTAAGTTACTTCAATTGCATCGAAAGCCGATTCGATAGGGATGGTGGAGTAGTGCACGGGCTTTCTCACTTGCAAAGAACTGCCAAGTTCTGTACTTGCCCGGCCTGTATTACGAGAAATAATCCAGTGCCGCCACGCTAGCCACAGCGTGTTGCACCTAACACATACCGTTTCGCTCCGCGGCTGACGCCGACCCTCTTCGATAAATCCTTCATCCTCTCCTCTTTCGCCTCAACAACATTGGCGCAAAGGCCAGCCCCGCGACCACAAACGCGGCGGGGCACAGGCCGCCGCCATTCGTTGACGCTGGAGTGGGTAAAGTGCTTTGTTTGCTGTGCTACAATTCTGGGCGAGGAGAGAGTCATCATGTCTCTAGTGTCAGTGCCGGCCATTTATGATGGCAAAACGATACGCTTGCTTGAGTCGGTTTCGATGAACTCGCCCTATCGAGTTGTCGTGACATTCCTCGAGCCGATTCGCGAGGCAAATGCCGCGCGCAATTTAGACCGCTTTTGGGCTTCGTTTGGCGCGTGGGTGAGCGAAGAGTCTGCCGAGGAAACCGTGAGGCGGATACGCGAGTCTCGCCGCTCGCGGAGCGAGCCGCCCAATCTATGAAGTATTTGCTGGATACAGACACCTGCGTATTTTGGCTTCGGGGGCGAGACAGCATTCGTGAGCGTTTATCCATCGTCGGTCTACAAGAGGCCGGGGTCTCGGTCATTACTATTGCCGAATTACGCTATGGCGCATCATCAGCCGTGGATCGCGACCGGCACCATCAATCATTGGATGGCCTCGTTAGCGGCCTAACCATTCTGGGGATCAGCGAAGAGGTGGCGCGAGTATTTGGCAGCATCAAAGCCGATCTGCGCAGTCAGGGCGAGTTGATAGAGGACTTTGACATCCTGATTGCCTCGACTGCAATCGCTTACAGACTGACGTTGGTCACGAATAATACGAAGCATTTTGAACGCATCTCGAACTTGTCGCTCGAAAACTGGGCGTTGAAATAGTTCACCCCCTCCTCTTCCGCCTCAACAGCATCGGCGCAAAGGCCAGCCCCGCGACCACAAACGCGGCAGGGCACAGGCCGCCGCTGTTGGGGGTAGAACGTTAGGCAACCGCCCGGCGACTTCCGGGAATAGCACTTGCTCCCGCAGCGGGAACGTGGTACGATCCCACCATGCGGATTATCTCGCGCAAAGCATTGCGCGTGTTCTGGGAAAAACACTCCGACGCGCGACAATCACTCCAAGCTTGGTATGTGGATGTAAAGAAAGCGAGCTGGAGATCACCCGCCGACATCAAGAAAATCTATCGCAATGCCAGCCTTGTAGGCAATAACCGCGTTGTCTTCAATATCAAGGGCAATAAGTATCGAGTCGTTGTCGCGATCCACTACAAGTTTCAATTGGTTTTCATCCGCTTTGTCGGCGCTCATCAGGAATACGACCGAGTCGATGCGGAAACAGTGTAAAGAGGCTTAACCATGAACATCTCGCCAATCAAAACCGAAGCGGCTTACGAAGCGGCCTTGAAGGAAATCGAAAATCTCTTTGACGCGGCCTCAAACACGCCCGAGGGTGACCGCCTAGAAATCTTGACGACGCTTGTGGAATACTACGAAGATCGTCTCTATGCTCTGCCGCTGCCGGACCCTATCGAAGCGATTCTTTATCACATGGAAAGCCGCGGCCTGACACGGCGCGATTTAGAGCCGCAGATCGGCAGCCGGGCGCGTGTGTCAGAGATACTCAATCGCAAGCGGCTTCTCACCCTCAAGATGATCCAGCGGCTTCATGGGGAGTTGGGTATTCCTGCCGAGTCACTGCTTGGCCCCTATCAGCTTCCGAAAACAAAAGTGCGTAAACCAATGCTGCCCAACACCCGCTCGCAGCGACCTTGACTCTTTCATTCCGCGCCCGACCTTCTGACTCATCGCCCCGCCACCCGCCCGCTAACGAAAACCACTGAGGCAGTTCACCCCCTCCTCTTCCGCCTCAACAGCATCGGCGCAAGCACCAACCCGGCGGCAATGAACGCGCCGGAGCACAGCCCGCCGCCACTCGCTGACGATGGCGCGGGCGTGCGTGTGGGCAACAGATCGGGCGGGGTGTCGGTGACAAACAGAGTCGGCGTCGCTTCCGGTTGCGCGGTCGAGCCCGGTTCGGGCGTCACCGTCGCCGGGATAGTGATCGGCGCGGACTCGTCCATCACCACTTCATACGCCGTGCCCTCGCTCACCACAATCACCCGCGCGCCCAGCGCAAAGGCCGCGCCGAGTTCGGGCCGCGCCGCCGCCAACTCAAAGTAATCGCCGCTGGCAAACTGCACCTTCGTCGTGGTCATCGCCGAGTGGTCGAACTGCGTGTCCGTCCACACGCCATCCACAGCCACGAACGTCCGCGTCCCCACAATTTTCACAACTTCGGCGTATTCATCCACAGGGGCGGCGGCGGCCTCGGCCCCGGCCAGCGCATTCTGGCCCTCCGCCGCATCCACCGCCGCGCCGCCCACGCCCACGGCGGGCGCGGCCTGCAACCGCTCCGATTCTTCCACCGTCACTCGCTCGCGGCCTTCGGTCGTCAAAATATCGTCTTCGGTGATCAGATACGATGTGTACGGCGTGACGATTCCGTAGCGCACGCTCAAATTCACAATCGCCGAAATCCATTCCTCTTTCTCGCCGTGCAAGCGAATCTGATTCAGCAAATATCCGATCTTGCGTGTGGCCCACAAGCGGGGGATGAACTCATCGCCGCCGGATTTGCGGAACGTTTGATCGTCGTACACGAACGACCGCGCGTCGCCGTTCACCGTGCCCCTCAGCGTGATCGTTCCGGTGGAGCCGTCACGATACCGCCCCACCACTACCAATTGACTCCCGGCAAACAGATCCGGCAGGGGATCGGGATACACTTCCGAGACCAGCACTTCGCCGAAGTCGAGTTCGAGATCGGCCAGCACGGGCGCTTGCACTTTGTTGTAAAAAGCCGACACCGATTCTTCGATGTTCTCGCCGGGCCGCACATACGCGCTCGCGCCGTGATTGGCTTCGGCCAAACTGTCGAGCAGAATCGTGTCCACGTCGTCGCCCACGCCGAAGGTGAAGAGGCGCACGTTGGACGGCGTGGCAGTGTTCACGTCGGCGAGGATCCGTTCGGGGTCGGTCACGCCGTCGGTGGGCAGGCCGTCGGTGAGGAAGATGAGGATGGCCGGGCGCTCACGATCCGCCGTGTCCATCGCTTCGAGCAATGCGCGCTCGATGTTCGTGCCGCCCTCGGCGCGCAAGCCGCTCACCCAATCGGCGGCATCGCGGGCGCGCGAGGCGGGTTGCAGTTCGCGGGCGTATTGCTGAACGCCGGTGCTGAAGGCAACGACGTTGAATCGATCCTCTTCGTTGAGATGCTCGAGCACGTAAGTCAGCGCGGCTTTGGCCTGCTCGATCTTGCTGCCATCCATACTGCCCGATTGATCGAGCACGAGGATCACATCTTTGGCGATCACTTCCGTATCGGCGTCGATGCCCGGCGCGGCCAGCAAAACGAAGAAGCCGTCGCCTTCGGAGGGGTCGCGGTAGGTGAGTAGGTTGAGGCCGATGTCTTCCGGCGACACGCTGTAAAACAGTTCGAAGTCGGTGTCGGGCGTCACGTCGTTTTCTTCGTAACTGGCGGTGAAGTTGTATTTGTCCGGGCGGTCAACGGCGATCTTGTGCGTGGGCGAATACACCGCCCGCACCGCCTCTTTCGATTCGACCTTCACCGTCACGCTCACCGAGTCCAGCGGGCGGGCCGAAAACTTTTCGGTGCTGAGCGGGTACACGTAGTGAATGAGTCCGCTCTCGGCGGTGAGCACTTGCGAGTATTCGATTTCGATGCGGCGCTCACCGTCGGGCGGGATGGGGAAGATGCTGGCCTGCACCGCACCCTGCCCGATGTATTCCAGCAGAGCCGGGTCGCGCCGCTGGGCGACGATGTCGGTGTAAATTTTCTTCGCTTCGTCGGCGTCGAGAATCTTGGCCTCGATCTTTTTGCCGTCCACCCACATCACAAAATCATTCACCGTCGCATCCTTCGGGATGGGGAACACGTACATGCCTTCGGCTTCCCAATCGTTGGGATTGTAGAAAAGCTGATCGACTTCGGTGACGGCGATCTGATTCTCGATGGACACCGTCACCCGGTGGTATTTGATTTCGAGTTGATCGCCAATGGGGAACGGAGGCGGCCACGGGCAGGGGAAAACGTCGCACGGCGGAGGCGGGCACCCGCCCAGCAACGGCTCGCAAGGCGGCGGCGTGGGGCACGGGCCGTTCTCGCAGATCGGCGGATCGACGATGATGATGCCGTCGGCGAAGGCGGCGAGGGGAGCGGCGAGAAGGGCGAGAAGCGTGAAAGCAAAAGGGGTGAAGCGTGCAGCGTGGGGTGTGGAACGTGAGAACATGGCGGCCTCCGGGAATCAAAAACGGCGTCTGTGAGAAAGACGCCGTTTCGAGGGGCAGTGTTCCGCTTCACCGCAAACGTATGCGCGGCTGTGATTCCTCTTGCAAGCGCACTCTCGCCCCCTTCTTCAACAGTTTGCCCTTCGGCAGTTTGCTGATCAAATCTGCGCCGCGGGCGACGAGCGTGGGGGCAAACAGCAGAGCCGCCAGCACAGCCAGCGCTCCGACAAACAGCGGCAGGGTGTTGCGCCGGGCCACTTCGGGGATGAGGCCGCCGGGGTTGTATTCGGCGGCGGCCTGCCCGGTCGTTCCGCTCAGGCTCACGCTCAGCGATCGGTTGAGTCCGTCGCGCAAGGCCGAGGGCGAGGTGTACGTGATCACATATTCGCTCTGCAAGGCTCGCCCGTACTGCTCATACAATCCGCGCAGTGACTCGACATCGTTGGCGTAGCCGAAGGCGCCTCCGGCGCGGTCGGCCAGCGAGCGCAGGGCCTGCTCGTCGAGCGCGGCGTTCGAGACGCCCAGTTGCGACGGGTCGCCGAGTCCAATGGTGGAGATAGAGAGGCCGCTCGGGTCGATCTGCTGGATCACTTCGTCCGCTGTAATCGTGCTTCGATTGTCCAGCCCGTCGGCCAAAAGGATGATCGCTTTGCGCCCGGTCACGTCGGCGAAAACATTGGCGGCCTGCGCCAGCGCGTTGTACATCGCCGTGTCATGTTCGGCTTTCAATCGGTCAATCGCGCTCTTCAACGCGTCGTGATCGGCGGTGAGGGGCTGGGCATATTGAATCGCCGTGTTGAAGGTAAGAGCCTATCCGAATAACTGGTAAACTTGTGTCATGAACACACAAACAGAGACAACCCACACCCAACGAACCCGGGCGAGGACGCCCAACAACAAAACCACAACCGGCTTCCGCATCTCGGATGAGTTATGGGCCGAGTTGCAGCCTGCTCTGCCGGTGCGTAAGAATACCCATCGCTTTGGCGGTGGGCGCCCTCGTGTGCCTGATCGTGATTGCGCCGATGCTATCTTCTATGTGATGCGTACAGGCTGTCAATGGGGAGCATTGGATCAGACCGATTTGGTTTCTCATTCGACTGCACCTGACCGATTTCAGGAATGGGTAGAAGCCGGTGTATTTTTGAAGTCGGTGTTGAGCGTTTCGACGAGTTGAAAGGCATTGATTGGGACTGGTTGAGTAGGGACGGTGCGATGACCAAAGCACTCCTGGGCGGTGAGGACACTGGTGCGAACCCCACTGACCGGGGAAAAAAGGGGCGAAACGCAGCTTGTTGACCGATCGGATAGGCTCTAAACAAATCGCAAAGTGCAACTTTCTCGACAAAACTATTATAGCCAGTTTAATATCGAGATTCACTAGGAATTTTGTTCTTTCTCTTGCTCGCAGATTTGTGGTTTATGAAAAGTTAAGCCACTCAAGACACATTGCTCCCCTCCCCCGCCACCCTCACCGCTCAACCAAAACGCCCTGCGATCTCACAGGTTGGCCAGTGATGAGTCCGCAGAGCGTTGATATATCCCCATAGGAACGGCGCGCGTTACTTGATGAAGAACGACAGCGCCACCAAAATCACGATCAGGCTTCCGGCGAGCAGGCCGATGCGCCTGAGGTCGGAGACGACGTGGGTGTAATCGGCGCTGATGCTTTCGGCGCGACCAACGGGGCGAGGCGAGGCGGCTATGGCGGTAGTCGTCGAGGGTGTTCCGCCGCCGCCGGTCGCCGCCGGAGTCACCGGGCCGGTGTACATCGGCACATTGGGTTTTCGATCTCGTTTCGATTTCTTGCTCACTGCATTTGCTCCTGTAGCGTTCAGCCGACAGCGATCAGCCGTCAGCCGTTGATGGCCGGATGATACCGCGAGAGCGAGATTTCGTACAGGCTGATCGCTATCCGCTACTTCTTTAACTCCGCAAACACCACAATCCTCTGCGTGTCCACGAGATACGGATAGCACGAGATGAGAGTGACGGTGGGGCTGGCGGTGGCATCCATCACCGACACTTCGGTTGGCTCGACGATGCGCGTAGCGGTGATGATGTACACGAACTTCTCGGCCTGCGTGAACACCGTGATCTCATCGCCGGGTTGCAGTTGATCGAGGTCGCGGAAAATCTCGCCGAAGATGTCGTTGTGCGCCGACACCACGAGGTTGCCCGGCTGGCCGGGGTCGGCGGTGCCGAGGTGCTGGGCGATGCCGCGCTTCAACTGCTCCCAACCGTCGCCCTGCACCACCGGATGATCCACGTTGATGGCCGGGATGACCATGCGCACCGCTTGCCTCGGGCTGGGCGTGGGGATGACGATAGCGGGCAACGACTGAACGAGCGGGCGCAGGTTTTCGGGAATCTCGGCGAGGTTGAATTGCGCGCCGCCGGGCGAGGTGGGCGGCGTGTGGCCGGAGGGCAGAACCACTGCGCTGATGAGCGGCGTGGGCGAAGGGCTGGGCAGTGGAGTCTGCGCGATGGCCTGCGACACTTCGCGGTTGAGCGTCTGCCACAACTGCGCCGAGTTGACGAGGATATACAACAGCCCGATCACCGCGCCGATTTCGACGACGAGCAAAAGGAAATTCATCGCCCGCGCCGCGAGAGTCGGTTTGGGTTTGAGAGTCGGACTCGCGGGGGAGGCCGCCGCCTCGATCACTTCGGCGCGGCCGGCGCGCCCGCTGGCGCGCATCTTCCGCAAACGCGCCTCGCGCGCCTCGCGCTTTTTGATGGCGAGGATTTGTTCGAGTTCCTCGATGGTGAGGTCGTCAACCGAACGGCGATCTTTCATGGCAGGGCGGGGGCGATTCGCGAATCGCCCCTACGGCTTTTCGGCCACTGCAAACACTTCTCTCTCGAAGAACCAGCGGAACGGCGGCCACTCGAAGAGCGCCACCCGCGCCGCGGCCAGCATTCTGTTTTCGGATCGATTCTGCGGCGGGCTGTCGAGCCAAACTTTTTTCACCGCAAACCCGGCGGCGCGGCACGCCCGCCACAGGCTCAGCCCGCTCTGCTCGTTCACGTGCACGTCGGCGTTCACGGCCACGTTCAGCAATCGCGGGTTGGCCGGATACTTTTTGCCCTCGCCCATCAGCGTGCGTGCCAGTCGCACAAACGGATATGCGTATCGGTCGTACCACACGTTGGGCGCAGTGTGAATGACGAACAGACCGCCCGGCTTTCCCGACACAGGGTCGGGACTTCGGAGCACCCGCTTCACTTCGATCATCGCCGTGTGCAGTTCCCACGGATACAAATGCTCCACCACGTCGAACATCAACACCCGATCGAAATAATCGCTGGGGAACGGCAGCACCTTCGCGTCGGCCTGCGCCACTCCCGTTTTGCCCATCGCCTGCGTCTCGTGGGACACCGCCTTTTGACTCATCGACACCGCTACCGGCGCATAATCGATGCCGTAAGCGTCGGCCCCCAATCGCGCACAGTGGCGCACGATCTCGCCGCGCCCACAGCCCACGTCGAGCACCGTCATTCCCGGCGACACGGCGGCCACCTCGAAAGCGGCAGTGAGCCGCCGCGAGAGCCGCTCGCCCTGAGTTTCGTTGAATTCGTCGAAGCCCTCGCACGCCGTGCGAAAGTATTCTTCGGTGTACAGCGAGGGCGGGAGCGAAGGGCGATTTGCCATAGCAGGATTATACGTGAGAGTTTGAGTTGGAGTTGGAGCGGAGGCGGCGGGTGACGGAGGCGGTGAGCAATTGAAATTCGGGGACGCGCAGGCGGGCGAGGAGGAGGGCATACGCGGCGACGGCGAGGGAGGCGGGCGCGACGACGTAAAGGGCGCGGACGTAAAACGACGGCGGCAGGGAAGCCGACTCGAACAACATCACGGCGGCCCCGGCGAGGAGGCCGATGAGGATCGAGGCGGCGGCGCACTTGATCAACGTGGGCGCGAGCGACGTGCCGCCGAATCCGCCGATGCGCCGCGAGAGCAACCAGCCGGTGATCAGCGCGTGACTCATTTGCTTGAGCGCGTCGGCGATCATCAAACTGTACAGCCCCAGCGGGCGAATGAGAACGAGCGCGGTGACGAGATACACGCCGACGCTGGCCACGCCGACGGCGGAGGGGGTGAGCGTATCTTTGCGCGCGTAAAAAGCGAAGATGAGCATTTGATCGACTCCGGCGAAACTGAGGCCGATGAGAAAAAGTTGAAGCACGCGCGCGGTTTGCAGTGTGTCGGCGGGGGTGAACTGGCCGCGCTCGTACAGCAAAGCCACAATGGGCTGAGCCAATACGAACAGCCCCACGGTGGCCGGAAGGATGAGCATCACCACGAGATTGAGTCCCTGCACGAGCGTGGCTTTGAATTCGCCGTCGGCGGCTTGGCGGGAGAGCGTGGGCAGGATGGCGAACGAGAGCGCGGTGGACACGAGGCCGATGGGAAACTGATAAATGTAGGTGGCGTATCCCATCCAGGCGATGCCGCCCGCGCCAGTGCGGCTGGCGAGGTTGAGGCCGATGTAAATGGAGGCCTGCGCGACGAGTTGGCTGAAGATGATGGGCAGGTAGAGGTTGGCGATTCGGCGCAAGCCGGGATGAGCGAGTTGCAGTGCGGGGCGCAAGTGAGGGAGCGCATCGCGCAGGGCCGGGAGTTGAATGAGCATTTGCAGAACCGCGCCCGCCAGCAAACCGGCGGCCATCGCCGCCACGCCCCACCGTTGCGAGAACACCAGCGCGCACACAACCATTCCGGCGTTGAACACCGAGGCGGTGAAGGCCGGAGCGGTGAACCGCTTGAGCGAATAGAGCAAACCGGAGAGCACGCCCGAAAGACTCAGAAACAACACAGCGGGCAAAGTGAGCCGCAGCAGCGAGGCGGTGAGCGCGAGGGTGGGCGCGTCCATGCCGCCGCCCACGATGCGCGCCAGCAATGGCGCGAGAAGTTCCAGCGCGGCCAGTGGCAGAGTTAATGCTACTGCCAGCAGTGTGAGCACCGCCGAAGCCAACTGCCACAACTCGGCGCGGCGCTCCGGCGCGGAGTATTCGCTGAACACCGGCACCAGCGCCGAGTTCACGATGCCGCCAGTGACCAGTTCGTAGATTTGCATGGGCAGGATGAGGGCGATGTTGAGCGCATCCACTTGGCCGCTCGCGCCGAAGAGATGCGCTTTGAGCGTTTCGCGCACGAGGCCGAGCGCGCGGCTGGCAATGTTGCCCAATGCGATGACCGACGCCGCCCGCGCGATGGAGGGGAGTTCGGATACGGGTTGCGGCTGTGCGTCGGCGGGCGAGTTCATTTACTCACCGAAGAGCGCGCAGAGCACGCAGAGAGACTTCTGTTTCTCTGCGCTCTTTGCGATCTCTGCGGTTAATCTTCTTTTGCGCGGATGCGAGCGATGAGGGCGGTGGTGGAATGATCGGGCAGGAGCGGGAGGAGAACGACGGCGGCGCCCACCGAGTCGGCGGTGGGGCGTTCGGGCAAGGGCTTCGCCGAGTAGTCGCCGCCTTTGGCGTACACGTCCGGGCGCAGAGTCAGAATCAATCGATCGGCGGTGAGGTCGTCGAAGAGAACGGCGGCCTCCACGCAAGCGAGGGCGGCCACCAATCGCGCTCGCTCCGCCGCCGGAACAAAAGGCCGCCCCTCGCCTTTGAGTCGCCGCGCGGAGTCGTCGCCATTCACGCCCACGATCAACGCTTCGCCGAGTGCGCGGGCTTGTTCGAGATAGTCCACGTGGCCGATGTGCAAGAGATCGAAGACGCCGTTGGTGAACACGACTCGGCGACTCTGCGCGCGCAGAGAGTCGCGCAGGGCGAGGGCTTGCGGCAGTGCGAGGAGCGGCACGGGCTACGGCGGCGCGGCGACGACGAGATTGTCGTATCGCATCTCGAGGAACATGGGCTGGTTCGGGTCGCCGCTGGAGGGCGGATACACGTCGGCGAAGAGGCCAATGTTGCCCTCGGTGTATTCGGAGTCGGCGGCCGAGTCGATCAGCACGCCGTCAACATACAGGGTGAGCGCGCCCCCGGCGCACGCGGCGGTGAGGTTATACCAGTTGCCGCCCTGCGCCAGTTTGTCGCTGTAACTGATCTGCCCATTGCTGCTGAGGAGGGTGTCGTTTTCTCCGTCGCGCTTGCCGATGCCGTAATAGCCTTGCGTGTCGATGCCCATGTAATAATAGTGCTGGTTGTCTTGGAAGTTGCACATGATGCCGAACAGAATATCACTGTAATCGGCGCTGAGTTGGCGGGCGCTGACGCTGATCTGTGCATCGCGATAAACAGCGCTCGGCCCGTTGCTCCACACGAACCAGCCCGTCTCCACTACTCGAATGAAGTATTCGCCATCGGTGTAACCGAGCACGCTCACATCGCCGGTTGAAATTTCCCAACCGGAATTGGGATCGAAGAAATCGTCGGAGAAGAGGAAGGGCGAGACGGTCGGCTCGGCGGTGGGCATGGGCAGGGGTGTGGGCGTGATCGACGTGCCATAAATGTACAGCGGCTTGCGGCACATCGCGCCGCGCCTGCCGAATGGGCGGCGGGGTTTCGGTGGCGTGCTTGAGCATGACGGCGATGGGCGTGGTGGCTTTGAACAGCGTGTCGCCGGTGAGGCATTGGTAGGCCATCACTCCGAACGAATAAATATCGGAGCGGCCATCGAGCGGCTCGCCGCGCGCCTGCTCGGGGCTCATGTAATCGGGCGTGCCCACAATGGCCGTGCCCGTGAGTTGGGTGGAGGCTTCAAGGGCTTTGGCGATGCCAAAGTCGGCCAGGAAGGGCTGACCGCGATGATCGAAGAGAATGTTGCTCGGTTTGATGTCGCGGTGGACGACGTTGAGCGAGTGAGCGTAATCGAGCGCGTCGGCGATGGGGGTGAAGAGGCGCGCCACTTCGGCAAAGGGCAGAGCGCCGCTCGCCATTCGATCGGCGAGCGTGCCGCCGGTCATCAGCGGCATGACAATGTAAGGCACCTCGTTGGCCGTGCCGAAATCGTACAGCGGCAGGATGGCCGGGTGAGTCATTTTGGCTAACGTGCGCGCTTCGGCAACGAACCTCTGCGAAAAGTTCGGGTCGTGCAAAAACTCGTGCGGCAGAACTTTGATGGCCACCGAGCGGTCAATCGACTCTTGATAGCCGCGATAGACCGAAGCCATTCCCCCTCGCCCCAGCAATTCGATGAGTCGATACGACCCGAAGGTTTGCCCGGTGAGGTCAGTCGCCATAATACGATCCTCTGCTCTCAGCTCTCGGCGATGACGATGATGCGGTCGCCCTCGGAGAAGGCCACCGTCTCCGATTTCTTCGGGTTCACTTTCACGCCGTAGGCTTTGTCGGCGTCGTTCTCCAACGACTTGAGCCGATAACCGATGGCTACGCCGCCGCGCCGCCGCGCCGCTTCGATCACCGTGTAAAAATTGATCGGCTGTCCCAAATCCACATAGGTGCTGGCCGGTTTGAGATACACCTCCGAGCCTTCGGGGTCGAACAGATCGGCAAACACCGCATTGAGCTCTTTGTTCTCCGAGACCTGCGAAAGCATGAGACTGATCAGCTTCTCGCTGACGATGAAATCGTCGGCGCGAGTCACTTCGGCCAAATTGCGGTTGCGGATGTCGAGCATCTCGCTGACGACGGAAACATCGGCGCCGCTCTTGTCGGCGATGTCGCGCAGGTGGAGCAATGTGATCAGGGTGTGCGCGTCGGCCCGCTGTTGATCGAGTTCGTCGGAGCAAAGGATGATTACGTGATCGTAAGAGGAGAGGTTGAGTTCATCCAGCACGCGGCGGTGAGTGGTGTCGGCTTCCCGAAACTCGATGGCCTGGTTTTTGACGCCCGCGCACTCTTCCTTGATCTGCTCTTCGCCGTCGGCTTTGTTGGCGGCGATGGTGACGACCGAGCCGGGCGACACGTAGTGATCCAACTCGCGCACGATGGTGGGCAGCCGCCAATTCCAACCGAGAATGAGTGTGCGCTCCGGGCGCTGGTCGGGCGCGGCGTCGCCATGAATGGCCTTTTCATTGATCTTCAGATCGGCGAGGCCGGAGAGGCGGATGGTGTCATCGTCTTGCGAGATGGCGATGATCTTGTCGTCGGGGCCGATGCGAGTATCCATCGGCGGGTTGAGCCGCACACCCTCTTTGGCTTGTCGCAAGCCGATCACCGTCGAGTCTTCGTAAGCCAACAACGCTTCGCCGAACGTTTTTCCGGCGAGGCCCGCCTCATGCTTGAAATAGATTTCGTCGCCGCCGAAGTCGAGCAGTTCGGTGTACACCACCGAGAGACCGCTCTGGCGGCAGGTCTGCACGGTGATGCGCGAGATGAGGTCGCCCACCAGCACCAGTTCGGCCTCGTCGCGGCCCACCATGCGCGCCACTTCCATGTTGCGCGAGTCGCGGATCTCGGCCACGATGTGGTATGGCTCTTTGCGGCGATTGGGGCCGTTGGTGATGGCCAGCATGGTTTTGATGACGTTGGAATCCGGGTCATCGTCGTCGTCGGGGGCGAGGATGACGATCGAGCGGGAGGTCTGCACGCTCACCATATCGAGATCGCCGGGATCGATGGGACTGCCAGTGCGGCAGACGACGGCGGTGTTTTTGGTGTCGCCCACCCGGTCGCGGATCTCGTCCTCCATTTCCACTTTGTCTTTATCGCCGAGAATCACAATGCGCGGATTCTTTTGGTTGGCGTTGGCCAGCACCAGCTCGGAGATGATGGGGAAAATTTGATTCGACCAGCCGAGAACGACGGTGTGGCCGCGCTCGATGACTCGCGAGCGGCCTTTACGCATCTCTTCGATTTTGCCTTCGATGCCGTTGTTGATGACGCCGATGAGAGCGCTGACGATGAAGATGCCGCCGAAGGTGACGGCGAGCATGATGACACGGAAACCGGCGCCGGTGTCGCCGCCCATGGTTCCGGCGTCCAGCGTGCGCATGAGGCTTTCCCACGCCGCCTCGCCGAAGTTGATCTCTTCGGCGCCCTCCTGCCGGATGCGCCCGATGGTGATGATGGTGGAGGCGAGAAGAATGATGACGAGCGCAATCACGCCCAGCCCGCCGATGAGGGCGATGGTGCCTTTGGACATGAAGTTGTCGAAACGATAGCGGAGTTTGTCGAAGAAAGTGGGTTCGGTCATGGTGGTTGGAGAATGACGGATGACGAATGACGAATGACGAAGGGGGCGTTCCGTCATTCGCCTATCGTCTTTCGTCAGTGTAATGTTTTTCCGAGAGCGCGTTTCACTGCGGCTTCAAGATCTTCGAGGAGCACGGGTTTGAACAAATAGGCATTGGCCCCGGCGGCGATGGCGTCGTTCACCAGTTCGGGGTGGATTTCTGCCGAGAGCACGATGATGGGCAAATTCTTGAATCGCTTGGAGCTGCGGATCCATTTTACTACGTCCATGCCATTGACTTCGGGCATGCTCATATCCACCACCAGCAGATCGGGCAGGCTGGGGGCGGCTAGCATGTGGCTGGCGAGTTCGCGCGCGCTGTGGAAAACGGAGCCGTCGAAGCGGAGCAGTCTGAAGAGCATCTTCACTGCTCTCGCCATTTCGTGATCGTCGTCAACGATGAAGACACTCGGCACGGGGTTGGCCTGCAACTAATGGGTCCATCCGTAAACGTAGGGGCGACCCCTGCGGTCGCCCGTGATGGGGCAGGGGCGAGCCCTGCCCCAACAAGTTTGGACAACGCCTAAGGTTGCCACGCGCCAGTATACCACCGCAGGTATTCGGGCAGATGTTTGGCCCAGTAGCCGGAGGTGTGCCCGCCGGGGCGCACATGAAATTCGTGAGCGAAGCCGCGCGCGGTGAGCGTTTCGTCGAGCCAGCGGGCCGAATTGTCGATCAGCGGGTCGCTCTCGCCGATGTCAATGTAGATGCGCGGGGCCAGTTCGTCGGGCACGTCGGCGATCCAGCGATGCACTTTGTTTTCGTCGGCGTAAAACACGGCCACACTGTGCAGCCCCATCGCCCCGAACGGTTCGGGATGTTGAAAGCCGATGCGCACCGCCCAGCCGCCGCCGCGCGACATTCCGCCGACGGCGCGGTGGTCGCGGTCGGGCAGGGTGCGATAGTGAGAGTCAATGAAGGGGAGGAGTTCGAGAGCGACGGAGTCGGCGAATCGGGAGTCGTCGGGGGCGCGGGGCATGACGATGATGAACGGGGGGAGGTCGTCGCTGGCAATGAGCGCGTCGGCCACTTCATCGATCCCCAATTCATCCCACGCGCTTTCATCCATGTTGAGTCCGTGAATCAAATACAGCACGGGGTACGATTGCGTTTGCGCGTGATAACACGGCGGAAGATAAATGCGAAACGGGATCGCTTTGCCGAGAGTGAGCGAGTCGATCTCATCGCTCGCCACCTTTCCGCGAAAGTCATGGCAGGCGGGGGTGGGGGATAGGGTCGAAGTTGGAGTTTGGGTTGGGGTTTGAGTTGGAGTTGGGGTGAGGGTAGGGGTTGAGGTGAGGGTGGGCGGCGGGGGAACGGTGGCTGTCACTGCTGTGGTTGCCGGGATTCCGGCATAGGCCGGTGAGGAGCAAGCAACCATGAAAAAAGCAATGACGACGATTCCAAATTGCGCGCCGCGAGGCATGACTCTCACTTCTCCAAAAGATACGCCAATGCCTGCAAAGCCAGCAAATACGATCTCCACCCGAAGCCTTTGATCGAACCGATGCACACCGGCGCGATGAGCGACTTGTGGCGGAACTCTTCCCGCGCCTCTGTGTTCGAGAGATGGCATTCCACTGCCGGAATGCCGATGGCCGAAATAGCATCGCGCAGTGCCACCGAAGTATGCGTGAAGCCGCCGGGATTGATAATGACTCCATTTGCCCACGCTCGCGCGTCGTGCAGTGCGTCAATCAACGCGCCCTCGTGGTTCGACTGAAACGCCCGCACTTCGATTCCAAGCCGTTCGCCTTCGGCTTTCAGCGCCGCGTCAATGTCGGCCAGCGTCGTCGTGCCATACACCTGCGGCTCGCGCGTTCCCAGCAAATTCAAGTTCGGCCCGTGCAAAACCAACACTGCTTTCATCGTCACTCCTCCGCATCGCACGCGGCGCGCACCGCGCTCATCACTTCGGCCTCGTCGGCCTCCACGCCCCAAACCACCTCGCCAATCTTTTTTGGCAATGCAAACTTCAACCTGCCGCCCGATTTCTTTTTATCACTGCTCATCGCTTCGCGGATTCGATCCGGATTCAAGCCCGAGCATTTCACCGGCAGCCCGGCCATCGCGCACGCCCGGGCGATTCTTTGCGCCAATCCCCTTTCGGCCAATCCCAACCGTTCGGCCAGCCGGGACTCCGCCACCATCCCAACGGCCACCGCTTCGCCGTGCCGCAAACTGTATTCCGAGGCGGCCTCCACTCCGTGACCAATGGTGTGCCCCAGATTCAGAGTCGCCCGCTCACCCTTCTCGAACGGGTCGGCCTCCACCACGCGAATCTTCACCGCCATCGCCCGCGCGATCTGATCCGCGCCCCCAAACGCCGCGCCCGATTCGATCATCTCGAACAATCCTGCATCGCCGATGACGCCGTGCTTGATCACTTCAGCCATGCCCGCCGCGCGCTCGGCCTGCGGAAGCGTGGTGAGCGCGAACGGATCGGCGACGACGAGCGACGGCGGGTGAAACGCCCCCGCCAAATTCTTGCCCTGCGGCAGATCGACTCCGGTTTTGCCGCCGAGACTCGCGTCCACCATCGCCAGCAGAGTGGTGGGCGCGTTCACCCAGCGAACGCCGCGCATAAAGGTGGCCGCCGCGAACCCGGCCAGGTCGCCGATCACCCCGCCGCCGATGGCGATCACAATGCCACTGCGATCCAGCCCGTGCTGAAGGAGCGCATCGTACAGCGCGCGAACGGTATCGAGAGTCTTGTGTTGCTCACCCGCAGGCAAGATGGTAATCGGTAATTGGTAATTGGTGATCGGGAGCGCCGTTGCAATGTTTTCATCGGTGACGACAATGGCCGGGCCGGTGAGGCCGCGCTCGTCGAGGAGATCGGGGAGTGAGTCGAGCAATCCGTATCCCAGCAGAATCTCGTGCCGGAGCCCGGGCGCATTCACCGGCAGGGATCGCGGGACGACCATCGATTCGATTTCATCCACAACTTGTTCGATGCTTTTGCCCTTCGTGTCCACTTGAATTGAGAATGAGTCATAAAATGCGCGGCGCGTGGCGAGCAATGCATTGAGTCGCTCGGCGGGGTTATCGCCCGCGAGCAGGGGGCGGCTGTTGCCCGATGTTCGCCGCAGGAGCTCGTCGGCGTCGGCGCGCAGGCAGACGATCAGTCCATTGCGCTCGAACGCGGCGCGCACGTTCGCGTTGAGCAACGCGCCGCCGCCGAGCGCGATGACGGCGCCCCGCCGTGCGGAGAGGCCGGCGCACACTTTGGCTTCCAATCGGCGGAACTCGGCTTCGCCCAACTGCGAGAAGATGTGCGGGATGCTTCGCCCGGCGAGATTCTCGATCATCGGATCGCTGTCGAAAAACTCACGCTCGAGCCGCGCCGCTAATTCTTTGCCCACCGTGCTTTTGCCAACACCCGGCGGGCCGTAAAGGAGGATAAAGTTCAAGGAAAAGAAGTTACAAACTCCAAATTCCAAACTTCAAACTCCCAAATTTTAAGTTTGGAGTTTGAGATTTGGAGTTTGAGATTTGCATAATTACTCCCAAAACACTGTTGGCTCGTCGAGCATCGGCAGATCGTCGAGCCGCGATTGGCGCAGAGAGTCGAAGCGCGGTTTCATCTCGGCCAGCGAGTCGCCGCCGAGTTTTTCGATGAGCGCATCGGCCAGCACGAAGCACGTCATCGCCTCGCCGATCACTCCGGCGCGCGGCACGGCGCAAAAATCGGAGCGCTCGTATTGAGTGGCGGCTTCCCGCCCGGCGGCCAGGTCAACCGACTTCAACGGAGTGAGTGTAGTGCTGATCGGTTTCATCGCCACGCGCAGCAGGATCGGCCCGCCGGTGGTGATGCCGCCTTCGAGTCCGCCGGCGCGATTCGTCTTTCGCGCCAATGCCCCGTCATGCAACACAATCTCATCATGCACCTGCGTCCCTGATTTTTTTGCGTTGTCGAACGCCGGGCCGATCTCCACGCCCTTCATGGCCGGGATGCTGAGCATGGCCTGCGCGAGGCGGCCCGTGAGGCGGCGATCCCAATGAACGTGCGAGCCGAGTCCGGGCGGGAGGCCGAGGGCGACAACCTCGAACACGCCGCCCAGCGTGTCTTTGGCGCGAATAATATCTTCGACGCGGGCGCGCATGGCATGGGACGCCGACTCGTCGGGGCACGACATGTCCGAGTCGAACGCGCGCGCGATCCGATCTTCGAGCGGCATCTCGTCAACGCTTGCGCTCACGCCGCCGATCTCGATCACATAGCTGCCGACTCGAATTCCGAACTGCGACAAAAACTTTCGGCACATCGCGCCCACCGCCACTCGCGCCGATGTCTCGCGCGCGGAGGCGCGTTCGAGGCTCAGCCGCAGATCGTTGTAGCCGTGCTTCACCGCGCCGGTCAGGTCGGCGTGGCCGGGGCGCGGGATGGTCATCGGTTCGATAGCTTTGCCTTTCCATGTGTCGTGATCGAGATTCTGAATCTGCACGGCAATCGGCCCGCCGATGGTCACTCCGGCCATCACACCACCGAGGATCGCCGCCGTGTCGCGTTCGAGTTTCATGCGTGGGCTGGCGCCAATGTAGGGGCGACCCTTGCGGTCGCCCAACCCCTGCCGCCGGGCGAGGTCAGGGTTGATGTCGTCGGGCGAGAGAGGCAGGCCGGCGGGCATCCCTTCGAGAATGGCGGTGAGCGCGGGGCCGTGCGATTCGCCGGAGGTGAGGAAACGGATGGGCATGGACTCTTTAACCGCTGAGACACAGAGAACGCGGAGTGTTGCTATTCTTTGCTCTGCGAACCCCGCGACTCTGCGGCGAATAATTTCTGTTCAGCCGCTTCGCGCATCAGCTTTCGCGGCGCGGTCTTTCCCGTCCACAGCTCGAAGGCGAGCGCTCCCTGTTCGATGAGCATGCCGAGCCCGGTGGCGGCGCGCAGTCCGGCGGCGCGGGCCTGTTTGACCAGCAATGTTTCGGATGGATTGTAAACGAGATCGTACACGAATGCGCCGCGCGGGAACGGCGCCCCCTCGAGCCACGGGGAGGCGTTTGTGTTCGGCGTCATACCGAGCGGCGTGCAGTTGACGATGAGGGCAACATCACGTGATGCGCGGTGGAGGTGGTTGATGGTTAAGTCGTAAACCGTAATTGGTAATTGGAGATTAGAGATTAGAGATTGCGCCTGTTCCCGGCGGCGGGCGGCGATTCGGATTTCGACGTTGAGCGGGGCGAGGGCGGCGGTGACGGCGCGCGCCGAGCCTCCGGCCCCGAGGATGAGCGCCGGACGGCCGGAGACATGAACATCGAATGCATAAAGGTCGGCCAAGAATCCGGCGGCGTCGGTGTTGTGGCCGATCAATTTGCCATTGCGTTTGACAATGGTGTTCACTGCGCCGATGGCTTCGGCCACGGGCGTGAGGCCGTCGAGGAACGGGATGATCGCTTCTTTGTGCGGCACGGTGACGTTTGCGCCCGCGTATTCGTCGCCGCGAATCCATTCGACGGCTTCGCGCAAAAGATCAGCCGCGACGGGCAGGGCATCGTATCGCCAATCGCGCAACCCCACTTCAGCCAGCGCCGCGTTGTGCATGGCGGGCGAGAGCGAGTGGGAGAGGGGGTAGCCGAGGAGGGCGAGTTTCATCAATGAACAATGAGAGAATGAACAATGAACAATTCTATTCGCGCAGAGAGGCCAACACTTGAAAGTAGTTCGGAAACGTCTTCGACACACAGCCGGGGTCCTCGATGGCGATGCCTTCGGCGCGGAGGCCGACGAGGGCAAAGGCCATGGCCATGCGATGATCGTCATAGGTTTGGATGACTGCGGGCCGGATGTGATCGCACGGATAGATTTTGAGTCCGTCGGGATATTCTTCGACGGCGACGCCGAGTCGGCGGAGTTCGGCGCACGTCGCGGCCACGCGATCCGTTTCTTTCACCCGCGCCGAAGCGATGCCGCGAATGGTGGTGGGCGAATCGGCAAAGGGCGCAATGGCGGCGAGGGTTTGCGCGGTGTCAGGTATGTCGCGCAGATCAACCTCCACGCCGTGCAGGGGCGATTCGCGAATCGCCCTTACCACCTCGATCCAATCTTCGCCCTCATTGACCGCGCATCCCATTTGCGCTAACACATTCACAAAAGCCACATCGCCCTGTTTGGATTTGCGCGAGATGTTTTCCACGCACACCGCGCCGCCGCACACAGCGGGCGCGGCAAAAAAATACGAGGCGGCAGAGGCGTCGCTTTCGATGGTGTACGTTTGGCGGGCGCGGTAGCGTTGAGGCGTGATTCGGAAACGCTCGTATCCTTCGCGCTCGACTGTCGCGCCGAAGTCGGACATCACGGCGACAGTCATGTCCACATACGGCTTGGAGTTGAGTTCGCCGGTGACGATGATCTCGACCGGCTGTTGAGCATACGGCGCGGCGATGAGCAGGGCTGAGAGAAATTGACTGCTGATGTTTCCAGCCACGCGGGTGACTCCGCCTTTTAATCCGTCGGCCCGAACGATCACGGGCGGGTAACCCGTGGGGCTTTCAATATCGACTCCAAGTTGTTTCAATGCTTCAATCAGATCAGCGATGGGACGCTGGCGCATTCGCTCATTGCCGTCGATCACAAATTCGCCGTGGCCGAGGGCGACGAAGGCGGTGAGAAAGCGCGCGGCGGTTCCGGCGTTGCCGACGAAGAGATCGGCACGGGAGGAGGGGATGCGACCGCCCAATCCGCGAATGCGGAGCGCGGAATGCGGAATGCGGAATGAAACATCGAACCCCAGTTGTTGAAGCGACTCGGCAAAGTAGCGCGAGTCGTCAGAGTCGAGGGCATTGGTGAGCGTGGTCGTTCCGTCGGCGAGGGCGGCGATGGCGAGGGCGCGGTTGGTGAGACTCTTCGAGCCGGGCACGCGCACGCTGGCGCGGAGGGGATGAGGGATCGGCGCAATCGGGATGGCTTGCATTGAATTCACCGCAGAGACGCAGAGTGCGCGGAGTGTTTTGCAAATCACCCTTCGCGATCTCTCTGTGTTCTCCGCGTCTCGGCGGTTAACTTTCTCTGAACATTTTGTGCCGTTGGCGTTGGGCGGATTCTAAAACGGCGCGGAGGCGCTCCGGGTCGCCGGACTCGATGGCGGCAGTGAGCGCCTCGAGCTCGGAGTGGAATTGCGAGAGCGAGTGGAGCACAGCATTGCGGTTGGTGAGGAGAATGTCGATCATCATCGTGAGGTCGCTGGCGGCGAGGCGGGTGGTGTCGCGGAAACCGGAGGAGGCCATTTGCCACAGAGCATCGTTGCTGTTTGCCATTGCCGTTCGCACGAGGGCGGCAGAAACCGCGTAAGGCAGATGACTCACGGCGGCGGCAATCTCGTCGTGCGTTTCGGCATCGAGAACGAGGGGGCGCGCGCCGATGACCGAAACCAGTTCGTGCGCGAGGGCGAGGGCGCGAGACGAGGTGCGCCGGAGCGGGCAGAGGATGAACGGCTTGCCGCGAAAGAGATCGCGGTCGGCGTGTTCGATACCGCTCGTTTCTTTGCCGCACATGGGGTGGCCGCCGATGGGATCGAAGGCGGGGGGCAGGTTTTCCATTGCGGCGACGATGGCGCGTTTGGTGGAGCCGAGGTCAATGGGGAATACGGAATGCGGAATACGGAATGCGGAATCTGAATGGCTGATCGCTGTCAGTTGGGCGAGGATGGTTTGGGCGGGGGTGGCGAGGATGAGGAGGTCGGCGGAGTCGAGCGCGGAGTCAAAATCGGCGGGGCGGTGGATGATGCCGCGTTCGAGAGCCAGAGTCAGCGGCGCGGTGTCGGAGTCCACCCCAATGATCTCGCGGCAACGTCCTTTCAATGCGAGGGCCAGCGATCCCCCCATCAGTCCGAGTCCGACGATTGCGACTCTCGCGTCGGCGAGTTGGGTAAACCCCGAGTCGTCCATTGCAGATTGCAGATTGCGGATAGCGGATTGGAAGAGCGCTTCCGAAACCCGCAGTCCGAAATCTAAAATCAGGACCGGCCAATTGCCTCGGCCACCCGGCGAACGTCTTTCACCAGTTGGGCGAACTTTTCGGGCTTGAGGCTTTGCGCGCCGTCGGACATGGCTTCGGAAGGGTTGGGGTGCACTTCGACGATGAGGCCGTCGGCTCCGGCGGCGACGCCCGCTTTGGCTACCGCCGACACGTATTCCCATTTGCCCGTGCCGTGGCTCGGATCGAGGATGACGGGCAAGTGCGTGAGCTGCTTGAGCACGGGCACGGCGTTGATGTCGGTGGTGTTGCGGGTGTATTTCTCGAAGGTGCGGATGCCGCGCTCGCAGAGCATCACCTGCGAATTGCCTTTGGCCAAAATGTACTCGGCAGACATGAGTAGTTCTTCGATGGTAGACATCATGCCGCGCTTGAGCAATACGGGCTTGCGCGCTTCTCCGGCGGCGTTGAGCAGTGTGTAGTTTTGCATGTTGCGCGCGCCGAGTTGAATCACGTCGCCGTATTTTTCGACCAGCACAATCTGTTCGGGCGACATGGCTTCGGTGACGATGGGCAGGCCGGTGGCTTCGCGGGCTTCGGCGAGAAGTTGAAGCCCCTCTTCGCCCATGCCTTGAAAACTGTAGGGTGAGGTTCTCGGTTTGAACGCGCCGCCTCTCAGCGCGGTGGCCCCGGCCTCTTTCACTGCGTGGGCGGCTTCGAGAATTTGCGAGCGACTCTCCACCGAGCACGGCCCGGCGATGACAATCACCTGCAAGCCGCCGACGTTTTGGCCGTTGAGGAAGATGAGCGTATCGGCGGGGTGCATGTCGCGCGAGGCAAGTTTGAATGGCTTGAGGATGGGGACAGTCTTCTCGACTCCGTCGAGCAGTTCGAACTGCGTGCGGTCAATGGGGCGGTCGTCGCCGATGACGCCGATGATGGTCGTCTCTTCGCCGCGCGAGAGGTGTGTGCGATAGCCGAGACTCTCCACGCGATGAATGACGCCGGAGACTTGCGCCTCGCTGGCGCGGGGTTTCATGACGATGATCATGGCGGTTGGCAAATGACGAATGTCGAATGACGAATGGCTCATTCGTCATTTTGCATTCGTCATTACATTCTCCCCATCGCCTCGGCGATCTTGCGGCACTCGATCACCATCTGCGCGAACTTTTCGGGCTTGAGGCTCTGCGCGCCGTCGGACAGGGCGTCGGGCGGATTCTGATGGACTTCGATGATGAGGCCGTCGGCTCCGGCGGCGATGCCCGCGCGGGCAATGGCGGCGACGTATTCCCACTTGCCGGTGCTGTGGCTGGGGTCGAGGATGACGGGCAGGTGAGTGAGTTGTTTGAGCACGGGCACAGCGTTGATGTCGGTGGTGTTGCGGGTGTACTTCTCGAAGGTGCGGATGCCGCGTTCGCAGAGCATCACTTGGGCGTTGCCTTTCGCCAAAATGTATTCGGCAGACATGAGCAGTTCTTCGATGGTGGACATCATACCGCGTTTGAGAAGAACTCGCGCGTCGATCTCGCCGGCAGCGTTGAGCAGAGCATAATTCTGCATGTTGCGCGCGCCGATTTGAATCACATCGGCGTAGCGGGCCACGAGCGGCACTTGCTCCGGCGACATGGCTTCGGTGACGATGGGCAGGCCGGTGGCTTCGCGGGCTTCGGCCAAATACTGCAATCCTTCCTCGCCCAACCCTTGAAAGCTGTACGGGGACGTTCTCGGTTTGAACGCGCCGCCTCTCAGCGCGGTGGCTCCGGCCTCTTTCACCGCCTGAGCCACTTCCATGATTTGAGGCCGGCTCTCCACCGAGCACGGCCCGGCGATGACCACGATCTTCGGAGCGCCGACCATGTGCCCGTTGAGCGGAATCAGTGTGTCCATTGGGTGCATGTCGCGCGAGGCCAGTTTGAACGGTTTGAGCACCGGCATGGTTTTCTCCACACCGTCGAGCATCTCGAACTGTGTGCGGTCAATGGGGCGGTCGTCGCCGATGACGCCGATGATAGTCGTCTCTTCGCCTTTGATGAGGCTGGTGCGGTACCCGGCGGCGTGCACGCGGGCTACGACGGCAGAGAGTTGTTTGTCGGTTGAGTGGGACTTCATGACGATGACCATGTTGATTCAGATTTCAGATCGCAGATGGCAGATTGAAGCGCAATCCGCAACCGCTGATCTGCGATCTGCGATTCACTTCGCTATTTCCACCGGCAGTGTGCGGTCGGGGCGGAGATTGGCCGCCTCGCCGAGATAAACATGTTTGATGGCGTGAGCGGGGCGATCGGTGTTGAGATGAACGAGAACGCGGATGCACTTTTTGAGTCCGTGCGGCACATTCATTTCGTGGCCGCACAGGATGGCCACATCCGCCCAGCCGAGGGCGCGGGCGGCGGGCGCGGGGAACTCGGCGTTGAGGTCGGGCGAGGTGGTGAACCACGCGGAGGCGATGTCTTCGGGTTGGATGTCGTTGGCGGCGATCATGTCCAACAGCAATTCGCGCGTGGCCGCCAAAATATCTTCTTTCGTATTGTCTGCCGCGACGGTGGCGCCGCGGATTCCTCTCACAGGCATTGTGTGCTCTCCAGTAACCCCCACCCCGGCCCTCCCCCATCCGCAAAAAACGCGGATAAGGGAGGGAGAGCAGGGAAACAAAAAGCGCGGGGCCGCTGGCCTCCGCGCTTTGGTGACTTCTCGTCCGTGCTACTTCTACTCAAGCGGGAACAGCGGCAGGGGGGCTGTCGCTAAAGTAAAAGTAGAACGCAAACCGGCGAGTGGGTTTCATGTTGGCGGCATGATAGCAGAGAGGACAAGCCATCGCAATGGGGCAGGGTGAATGAAAGAAATGAACAATGAACAATGAACAATGAACAACTCCTACCCCGGCCCTCCCCCATCGAACACACCATCGATAGGGGAGGGAGTTAGGCCCAGCCGCGCGCTTCGAGGTCGCCCTCCGAGAATCCGAAGTAGTGGCCGAGTTCGTGAATGAGCGTTTTGCGAATTTGCGCCTTCAGTTCGATCTCGGTGCGGCACAGGGAGGCGATAGGCAAGCGAAATAGCGTGATCCGATCGGGATGCAAGATGATGCTGTTATACTTCACGCGGGCACAAACTGCGCTTTTGAAAACAGTTGAAAACGCAAGGTCAGCAATGAATGTAAAGCGGCGCGATGAGTGGTGGGCATCTCTTGCAGGCAGGTCTCAATCGCGGTCTTGAAA